>JBQMRR010000112.1:0-608 GCA_052174495.1 Arsenophonus sp. NC-TX2-MAG3 | reverse complement strand
TTTTTTCTTTTGTTTCACGACCCTTCTGATGACCAATAACCATTACTGGACGTCCATCTAATCGAGCTAATCCACCAACAATAGCTTTATCATCACCATAAGCACGATCACCTGCTAGTTCAAGAAGCTTGTTCAGAGTTTAGGATTGAAAGTGTCACTTTTTCTGCAGAAATTGATGTATTCTCTAGGAAAGAGCCTAAACTAACAGATCGTAAACTGATATCACATTTAGTGCTACAATTTAATTCTTAAAACATCCACAATCAGAATGTATTTCCAAGCTTTTAAAGTTGATTTTAGCTATCCCTGTATCTACTTCATCGGAAGATTGGTCCTTTAGTGTCTAAAAAGGAGTGAAAAGTTATTTGAGAAATGCAATGCTTCAAGATCCTGTGTCACACTTGGCAAAGTTTGTCATTGAAAATACAACTTCAGGTTGGATTGTGGAAGTCTTAGGCCAGAAGAAAACAAACACACCTAAGGTTATTTTAAAACAGGACTAAACATAAAAATGAGAAGTTTATTTTATATTGTCCCTACATTTTACTTCGTATAATGTAATTAATTGTATTGCTTTGACCACTTAATTAAATAATATTATTTAGCAC
>JBQMRR010000111.1:0-57105 GCA_052174495.1 Arsenophonus sp. NC-TX2-MAG3 | reverse complement strand
TTTTTTCTTTTGTTTCACGACCCTTCTGATGACCAATAACCATTACTGGACGTCCATCTAATCGAGCTAATCCACCAACAATAGCTTTATCATCACCATAAGCACGATCACCTGCTAGTTCCTGGAAATGCGTCAATATGCGTTGAGTATAATCCAGAGTATAAGGTCGCATCGGGTGACGAGCAAGTTGTGCTATTTGCCAAGCACCCAAATCAGAAAAAATTTTGCGTGTTAACTCTAAACTCTTTTCACGAAGTCTATCGATCTCTTCATCTAGGTCAATATCTAGCTTGGCATTATCCTGACGATTTATTGCCATTAATGAGTCTATTTTTGCTTCTAACTCTAGAATCGGTTGTTCAAAATCTAAAAAATTAAGGTTCATAATATTCCTATTTAATCAAATTCTAATTCTACCTGCTGATTGCCTAGTAGAGTTCGCAGTTCGATTAGCAAATTATTAGTTGGAATAACCCGCCAAGTGATGCCTAATTTTATTTTAGCGAAAGCATCTTTCTTTTGATAATAAAAATGAACCGGTACTGTTCCTGAACGATAAGGTTCTAATGTGTCACGAAGACGATTTAATAATTGGTCATTCATTTGTTTATCTATCAATGAAATAGCAATACCTCTAGCGTACCTGTTACGTGCTTCACTAAGTTCCATTAGTTTATGAACAGACATTTTATTACTACCATTGAAATCATCAAAACTAATCTGACCTGTTGCAATTAATATTTTATTTTTTACAAGTAGATGTTGATACCTTTCTAAGGTATCTGAAAATAACATTATATCCAAGCGTCCAGAACGGTCATCTAAAGTACATATACCTACTCTGTTGCCACGTTTACTAGTTACTACTTTAGCTGTCAGCGCTAAACCAACTACTGTTGAGATCTCTCCACGAGATGTTGAGTTTACATCTTTTAATCTCAATCCACTGCTATAATGTTCAATTTCAGGCAAATAAGCGCTAATAGGATGTCCAGTTAAATAGAGACCCAATGTCTCGCGTTCACCTTCTAATATAAGATGCTCAGGCCATTTAGCTACACTATCATAAAATTGTTCAACCTGATTAGGTGTTTCAGCTAACACACCAAACATATCAGTTTGTCCAATAGCTTCTGCTTTAGCATGTTGACTTGCTGCTTTTAAAGCATCTTCTAATGAAAACATTAACGCAGCACGATGCGGACCTAAATGATCAAAAGCACCTGACATAATTAATTTTTTCATCACTCTACGATTAAACTTTTTAGTATCAATCCGTGCACAAAGATCAAAAATTTCTTTAAAAAAACCTCTTTTTTGACGTGATTCAATAATAGTTTTTATTGGACCTTCACCAACACCTTTAATTGCGCCAATGCCATAAACAATTTCACCGCTAGCATTAACATGAAAGTGATATAACCCACTATTGATATCCGGCGGCAATACTTTTAATCCTATACACCAACATTCATCAACTAAACTAACTACTTTCTCAGTATTATGCATATCCGCTGTCATAACTGCTGCCATAAATTCAGCTGGGTAGTGTGCTTTTAACCAAAGAGTCTGATAAGAAAGTAATGCATAAGCCGCAGAATGTGATTTATTAAATCCGTAACCAGCAAATTTTTCCATTAGGTTAAAGATTCTTATTCCTAATTCACAATCAATACCATTTTTAACTGCTCCTGCTTCAAAAGCAGAGCGTTGTTTTGCCATTTCTTCAGGATTTTTCTTACACATCGCCCGACGGAGCATATCTGCTTCTCCTAGCGTATAACCAGCAAGCACCTGAGCAATCTGCATAACTTGTTCTTGATAAAGAATTATACCGTAGGTAGGCTCTAAAACCGGTTGTAATAAATCATGTTGCCATTCAACATCAGGATAAGAGATAGCTTCGTGCCCATGCTTACGATCAATAAAATTATCTACCATCCCTGACTGTAATGGGCCTGGACGAAAAAGTGCAAGTAAAGCAATTATATCTTCAAAGCGATCAGGGCGTAATCGCTTAATCAAGTCCTTCATACCTCGAGATTCTAGTTGGAATACCGCTGTCGTTTCGGCCCGCTGCAATAGTTCAAAACATTTTTGATCATCAAGAGGAATCGTCATGATATCAATGGGCGCTAAATTTTGTTTTGCAAGACATTGATTAATCATATTTAACGTCCAACTAATGATTGTCAAAGTCTTAAGACCAAGAAAATCAAATTTTACTAAACCAACGTATTCAATATCATTTTTATCAAATTGAGTAAGCGGATTTTTACCTTCAGGATCACAATAAAGAGGTGCAAAATCCGTTATTTTAGTTGGCGCTATTACTACTCCACCAGCATGCTTACCTGCATTACGTATCACACCTTCAAGTTTTCTCGCCATATCTATTAATGCCTTAACTTCTTCATCAGCATAATAAATTTCTTGCAATTGTGGCTCTGCTACGAATGCCTTTTTAAGGGTCATACCAGGATCCGGCGGAACTAATTTTGCGATCCGATCAACAAATCTATACGGATGACTTAGTACCCGACCAACATCTCGAATAACAGCTTTTGCGGCCATGGTACCAAAAGTAATAATTTGTGAGACAGATTCACGATTATACATTTGTGTAACATGTTCAATGACCTGATCGCGTTTTTCCATACAAAAATCAATATCAAAATCAGGCATGGAAATACGCTCAGGATTAAGAAAGCGTTCAAATATAAGATCAAATTGAAGTGGATCTAAATCCGTAATTTTTAATGCATAAGCGACTAATGAACCAGCGCCAGATCCTCGTCCAGGACCAACAGGGATAGCGTTATCTTTTGCCCATTGAATAAACTCCATTACAATCAGAAAATAACCAGGAAATCCCATCTGATTAATCACTCGCAACTCGATATCTAAACGTTCATCATATTCTACTCGTCGTTTAGCTCTTTCTTTTTCATCGAGATAAAGAAATTGTAAACGTTCTTCCAGACCTAATTTTGCACATTTGATAAGGAAATCTTTCGTTTCCATATCACCAGTAGGGAATTTAGGCAAAAAATATTCACCTAAAGATATCATCACATTACAACGCTTAGCAATTTCAACACTATTTTTCAACGCCTCAGGAATGTCAGCAAATAATTCAATCATTTCCTGTTGACTACGTAGATATTGCTCAGGAGTATAATTTTTCGGTCTTTTTTGATCAGCGAGTGTAAAACCATCATGGATCGCTACCCGTATTTCATGTGCAGCAAAATCATCACTATCAATAAAGCATACATTATTAGTGGCAACGACTGGCAAACCTTTTTGTGCAGCTAATTGAACAGCGGCATGTAAATAACTCTCTTCATCTGGGCGCCCAGTTCTGACAAGTTCTAGATAATAGTTATCTGAAAAATGAATTTGATAAAAATCTAAACATTGTTCAACCAATTGTTGATTTCCACGTAACAAAAATTTACCAATATCGCCCATATAGCCACCAGAAAGTAATAGTAACCCCTCTTTATAGGTTACTAACAATTCTCGCGTGATCGTTGGTCCGATTGTATCATAACCTTTTTGATAGGCTGCAGAAATAAGTAGCATTAGATTATGGTAACCTTTATTATTCCTGGCTAAGATAGTTAAATGAGCAACTTCATGACTGAGTAATTCGTTTTCTAGATAAAAATCTGCACCAATAATTGGTTTAATTCCGGCAGAATATGCTGCACAATAAAATTTTATTAAACCATAAAGATTAGTAAAATCAGTTATTGCTAATGCAGGCATGCCTAATTCTACCACCTGATTAATGAGTTGGTTAATTTTTGCTAATCCATCAATAATAGAATAGTCACTATGTACGTGTAAGTGTATGAAATGTGGTTCAGCCATTCTCTTAGTTATACTCTTTGCAACTCAGTATTCGACTAATAAAAGTATAATTTTTGCGATGAAACTGTGTTACAGCACATTGATTTAATTTTTCTAAATAAAATACCGTTGGATAGCTTTTATGCTAAACAAAAGGATTCTTTGGATAAAGGATATGTAACTTTCGTATTTCCCTATCTCATGTCACTATTACTATAGTAGTACGACACTAGTTTCCTGCACTAAACTATCACCTTCAATAATTGCTTGAAAAGGCAGATGAAAATCTAGACTCTTATTCCCATCTATCAAAACGAAATCAGGCATAGTAGTAAGATTCTGTCACTTTCCTGCACATGGATCAAAAGTGGCCTGTAATGTATTAATTTTACCTATCTCTTATAGCTCTACACACCCCTATACTTCAAGATAATGCTTTATTTTAAATCTCAATATAAAATGTATTATGCTGTTTTTCGATTATTTTTAGAATCAGCTAATCTTATTATTAACTGTTTAGATCTAAAATCACAGCGACTGTTATCACTGATTCGACAAAAATCTTAGACCAAACCTCATCAATACTGCAAAATTTTTTTTAAAATAAATAAAATAATTTATTTTTCACTCAACTCTAAGACGGCTTCTGCCGCTTTCTGATTAGCCTTGCAAAGAATATTTTTATGTAGTTGTAAAAAGATTTGTTTTAGCTTTTCAACTTTTTTTTTATCTATTAGTAGAGACTTAAGTGAGTTAGCTAATAGTTCAGGTTGACAATCATACTGAATAAATTCTTTAACCAACTCTTCGCCAGCCAATAAATTGGGCAATGAAATAAAAGGAATTTTAACTAGTCGCTTAGCTAACCAATAAGTCACTGGTTTCATTCGATATCCAACTACCATCGGACACTTTGCTAGCATACATTCTAATGAAGCCGTTCCTGAAGATAATAAAGTTACATCAGCTGCAATCATAGCTGTCTGCGCTTGGCCATCTAAAATTTTCAGTGATAAGCTTGGCGTAATCTCTCGATAAATCGCTTCAAATTGCTGCCGACGTTTTTGATTAACAACAGGAACTAAGATTTGTAAATTAGGAAAGTCTTTTATCAAAATTTGTGCAGCGCGTAAAAAAATAGGACTCAGCATTTCAACCTCAAAACGACGACTACCCGGCAAAATAATTAAACACTTAACATCATGAGTTATATTTAATTTTATTCTAATAGTCTGCTTATCAGGTTGTAGTGGTACACTATCAGCCATAGCATGGCCTATAAAACGACAAGGAATGTTGTAGCGGTCATAAAACTTTTTTTCAAATGGTAATAAAGCAAGTACCAAGTTGGTTGCCTCTTTTATTTTAAAAATACGATCCTGCCTCCATGCCCAAACAGAGGGACTAACGTAATGAATAGTTTTGATACCTGTTTTTTTTAATTTTCTCTCAAGGGTAATATTAAAGTCAGGCGAATCTATCCCAACAAACACATCAGGCTGCAATTTAATAAAACATCTAATTAAGTCAGCGCGAATTTGTAATAAGCGTCTTAGTCGCCCTAAAACTTCAACAATCCCCATCACAGAAAATTCTTCTATTTCATACCAGGACTCACAACCCTCTGCTTGCATTAATGGGCCTGCAACACCAACAAAATACGCATTAGGAACTCGTTGTTTTAACGCGCTAATAAGACCTGCACCAAGTATATCACCTGATGCTTCTCCAGCAACGAGACCAATAATCAAAGGTCGTTGTTGAATTGAAACTTGATTACCATTTGCCAAAGATTTTTCCTATTTAGATTAGTTGTTAACTATCATCTTCCTGAAGATAGTATGATTTTTTAAATAATTCAGGTTTAACTTTTAATCAATCTTTCATAAACTATAGTAAAATTTACTACCTAATCCTGATTAGAGTAATTATTGGATATAGAACCAAATACATTCATATAGAGTGATCACAATCTTTTAACTAAAATTAAAATAATGGCATTATCTCTCATCTTTCTATGTATCCATTAGATTGCTTACCATACTTTTCGTTTAAAGATAATATCGACAGACTAGGATTTGGTATTTTATTATATCAAGCTCTGCGCATAAACAATTAAATTCCTATTTTCGGTGACTAAATATTTTTGCAGACTAAAAAGACGGTATCAAGTTCTTTGCCACTGTTTATAAGTATCTGATATATAGCGATATGGAACATACCGGTTAAGATCACGTAAGAAAGGTTGAGCATTTTATCCGCTATCTTGTCTTACCTCTCCCATAAAGATATATAAAAAATCAATTGATAGGTGGGATCATTATCTCCTAATAGGCAATATCATGAATTTTCATTTCATATTTGTAAAAGATATTTTCAATCTAGGTACAGATAACCAAAACAGATTTATAACTTTTAAATACTTTATACTTTTGCTTCGATGCTTTCATTACCTCATTTCATGCAAATCTCTACCTCATTCCCCTGTGTAAATAACAATCCAGGCAATTAAAATAGAACGGAATTAAGAAATTAGTGTATGAACTACTACTATCAGATCGTAGAGAAAAAGGATTTTTTATAGAAAATGACTATAAATTTTTGAGCAGGCGAGAGCATCATCGGTAACCAATTGGGAATATGACTGTGATTATCAACATGATATCGCTTTTTTCTTTAGGAAAACGAAGTTTAGATTTCTTATAATGCTTAGAAAAATTAAACGCAGCCTACTCTTATAGCCTTAAGAGTAGAAGTGATTTTAGGTATTGTAAGTTATCTGGTAACAGATCTTCATGATCATGATATTCCAATCACCTATATCCACCAGTAGGTATCTTAGCATAGATAGGGTTGTGCGACTATGGTCTATATAATGATCCTGAACTAAAAAGTTAACGAATAATCCCACGATTAGATTGCACTGAATTTTCTAAAAAATTACTCAGTATTTTTACCTGTTGATTATTTTTACCTAGCGCAATCAGTTCTTGTCTAGCCTCGTCTAGCGTTTTCCCACAACGGTAAAGAATCTTATATGCATTCCTAATCGCATGTAGTGATTCTTTATCAAAGCCACGACGTTTTAAACCTTTAATATTTACTCCATAAGGAGTTGCATGATTACCTTGAGCAATGACATAAGGCGGAACATCTTGAGCAACACCAGAACAGCCACCAACCATAACATGAGCACCAATTTGACAAAATTGATGTACCGCACTCATGCCACCAATAATGGCATAATCATCCAGTTTAACATGTCCTCCAAGGGTACCATTATTAGCAATAATACAATAATTACCTAAAAAGCAATCATGAGCGATATGGGTATTTACCATCAATAGATTATCATTACCTATTTTCGTTAAACCTTTGCCTTGTAGTGTACCACGGTGAATAGTACAACTCTCCCTAATTCGATTACAATCACCAATTTCAACTCCAGTTATCTCTCCTTGATATTTTAGATCCTGATTGATTTCACCTATAGTAACAAACTGAAATATTTGGTTATTACAACCAATTTTAGTATTACCATTGATAACTACATGCGATTTAAGTATTGTATTTTCACCAATGTTAACCTGAGAACCAATATAACAAAACGGGCCTATATGGACATTTACACCGATAATCGCACCCTCTTCGACAATAGAGGAGGAATGAATAATCGCTGTTTTATTAATCATATCATCCCTCATTTTATACTTCTTGGCTACGAGCACACATCATTGTCGCTTCACAAACAACCTTTTCATCCACTTTTGCAATACTTTTAAAAAGTGTCAAACCACGTTTAGTTTTAATAAACATTATCTCAAAAATCATTTGATCGCCAGGTTGAACTGGATGTTTAAATCTTGCTTCGTTAATACCAGCAAAGTAATACAGTTCACCAGACTCTAATTTTCCAATACTCTTAAAGGCTAAAATGCCAGCCGCTTGAGCCATAGCTTCAAGAATTAATACCCCAGGAAATATTGGTTTATCCGGAAAATGACCTTGAAAAAAAGGTTCATTAAAAGAGACATTTTTTACAGCACGTAAAAATTTACCTTCTTCAAAATCCAATACACGATCAACTAATAAAAAAGGATAGCGATGAGGTAATAACCCTAAAATTTCTTCTATATCCAGAGTATGTTTATCACTCATAGAAAAGACTCTTCTTATTTAAATTTAAAAAAATTAAATATGAATAACACGGCCTGCTTTAACCCTAAATAAGGTATTCTGCAGGCCGCAATTAATAAATCTACACACGGTATTTAGTTATCTTTACTAAATACCTTACGTTCTAGTATCTTCATGCGCTTAGTTATTTCATTAATATTCAAAACTAAAGCGGCTGTTTTTCTCCAAATTTTATTTGGCTGTAATGGAATGCCAGAAGAGTATATTCCCGGCTCACTAATTGGACGCATTACCATTCCCATTCCAGTTATTGTAACTTTATCACAAATTTCCATATGTCCATTAATAACGCTAGCACCACCAATCATACAATATTGGCCTATTTTTAGGCTACCGGCCATAATAACCCCACCAGCAATAGCTGTATGATCACCGATAATCACATTATGAGCAATTTGACATTGGTTATCAATAATGACCCCATCACCAATAATTGTATTATCTAATGCGCCTCGATCAATAGTGGTACAAGCACCAATTTCAACATTATTACCAATAATAACTGAACCTAATTGAGGTATTTTTATCCATTGTCCTTTTTCATTTGCATAACCAAAACCATCTGAACCAATAACTGATCCTGATTGGATCAAACACTGTTTACCTATCTCAACGTTATGATAGATAGAAACATTTGCCCATAAGCATGTAGACTGACCAATCTTCACTTTTTTACCAATAAAACAACCTGCACCGATAATAACTTGATTACCTAATATTACACCTGACTCGATAACAGCATTAACGCCAATGGCAACATTTTCACCGAGCTGAACATCTTCCGCGATAACCGCAGAAGGATGGATATTTTGTGCAGGTTTAGGCGTTGTATCCAAAATTTGAGCTAATTGAGCATAAGCTAAATAAGGATCTTTAACCACTAAAGCTGCTATTTTACTATCTGGCAGATTTTTCTGCTTTAATACAACTGCATCAGCCTTACATTCTGCTAATTGTGTCAGGTAAGAACGGTTATCCGATGATAAAAAAGTAATTTGTCCTTCCTTAGCTAATTGCATAGATCCAATACTGGTGATAATGATATCACCATCACCATGTAGCTGCGCGTCTAATTTTTTAGCTAAATCAGCTAATCGAATAGAAGTCATCTATTATTTAACCTTTTTATTAACCAGATCAGTAATATTTTTAAAGTTGGAACCGTTTTCTGGATAAAGAATCGCATTTACGTCAATAACCAGATCGTAACGCTCCTTTTCTGCAACTGCTTTTGTTGCTATCTTTATTGTTTGCAATATTTTATTGCGCTCTTCTTGTTGACGACGTTGGTTATCTTGTTCAAATTGCTGTGCTTTTTTAAGAAAATCTGTCCGCTTAGCTTCAAACGCTTGTAGATCTTTCTCATTAGGCTTAGCAGCATTTTTTTGTAATTTTTCCGCTTGAGCCTGTAAATCTTTTTCCATATTTTGTAACTTATCATCGCGTCCTTGAAACTCTTTTTCAAGTTGCTTAGATACCGCTTTACTGATTGCTATGTTCTGAAAAAGTTCCCCGACATTAATAACGGCAACTTTTTCTGCATCTGCACTGGTAGATACAGATAAAATCAAACATAAACCGACTGCACACAACAATTTTTTCACACTAAACACCCCTTATCTCTTGATCTGACCACAATCGAATCAATAAATTAAATTGACGTTTTACCACGTTCTACCAATATTAAACTGAAATTCTTCAAACTTGTCACCTTCATAATCTCTTATTGGTTTTGCATAAGAGAATACCAATGGGCCAAGCGGTGACATCCATTGTAATGCAATCCCTATCGAAATTCGAATATTGGATGCCTTGCCATAGTCAGGCATTCCAACTCTCCAGTTTGCGAGAGTGTTACTCCAATTCGAATCCCATACAGTACCCCCATCAATAAAAAAAGAAGTTCTAATTGAATTAGCATACCTTTCATCAATAAAGGGAGTTGGCGTAATTAACTCTAATGATGCTGTTGCTATTGCATTTCCGCCAACAGGATCTATTGATGGACTACCTGATTTTGGACTTACTATACTTTTTTCTTCTTTAAGATAAATTGCTTTAGGGCCAATATTATTAGAACGGAAACCACGTACCGTATCAGCAGCACCAGCATAAAAGTTTTCATAAAATGGTAATTCTTTACTACTAAAACCATTACCATATCCTAACTGTACACGGGCTAATAATATCCATTTTTTATCTTTATCAATGGGATAATATTGTGATGTATTAAACCGAATCTTATAGTATTGGTTATTGGAACCTGGAATAGTAATTTTATTATTTAATGAGGTTTTATTTCCCGTGGTCGGGAATAAATAACGATCTAGATTATTATAAATCCAGCCTAAATTAAGAGTAAAATCATTAGCGATATAATATGCTTTATCATTAAAATTAGGATTTTCACCCATACTTTGTAAATAACGCCACATTCCAACTTGAGCTTTCATGTCAGATAAGGAGTTATGAACAAAACCCGCTCCAATTCGAAACACATTATTTTCATTAAAAGGAAAATTCAAGGTACTATCAACACCATAACTTTTATTGTTATAGCGTGAAAGATCGGCATCCTTCGCACTAAAATCATTATAGAATAATCGCTCGCCTAAGCTAACACCATTAACGGTAAAGTAAGGATCTATTAATGATAATTCTGCATAAGTTGAATAATCATTCTTCCTTGCACTAATACCAACTGCATTACCAGTACCAAGCCAATTTTTTTGTTGAACACTGACTTTGAAACTGATGCCACTTTCAGTACCGAAACCAATGCTAAAGTTCATAGAACCGGTATTACGTTCTCTAACTTTATATATAAGATTAACTTGATCAGGTATAGGAAGTACACGTTGCGTTTCAATATCGACGGTTTCAAAAAAACCAGTCCGATTTAATCGTTCTTTACCAAGATTAACCAAATCATTTTCTAACCAAGCGCCTTCCATTTGGCGCATCTCACGACGTAAAACGGAATCTTTACTAACATGATTACCAATAAAACGAATTTGTCGGACATAAAAACGATTTCCCACATCAACATTCACATATAGTTTAACTGTTTTATCTTTATCATTAATTTCAGATTGGGTAATAATACGAGGATAGGCATAACCATAACGACCAAGAAGATCCTTAATTTTATTCTCCATGTTTGTGATTTCAATACTATTATAAAGCGAAGAAGGTTTGATGGTAATCAATTGATTGATTTCATCATAATGATCGGCGGTTTCACCATTTAATTCAACATCCGATATATTGTATCTATCGCCCTCTGTTATATTAATAGTAATATAAATATCTTTCTTATCAGGTGTCAGACTGATATTGGTTGAATCGATATTAAATTTGGCATAACCTCGCTCTAGATAAAAACTGCGCAATGTTTCTAAATCAGCAGCCAGTTTTTGCTTTTTATATTTTTGATCAGTAATAAAATTCCACCAAGGAGTATCATCACGTAATTGAAAACGATTTATCAACTCACTTGTGATAAATGATTTATTACCGACGATATTAATCTGTTGGATCTTAGCTGAAACGCCTTCAGAAAAGATTAATTTTAAGTCAACACGATTACGCGGTAGTGGTGTAACTACCACTTTAATTACCGCATTATATTTACCAACACTGTAATAAAAATCTTTAATATCCTTTTCAATATTCGCCAGTTTTGTGCGATTTAGAACTTCCCCAACTCGAATATTAGAAGCTTTAAGAATTTGATTTAATAAATCGTCTTTAAGCAATTTATTAGCGAAGGATGAAATCCTTACAATAATTGGTCGCTCTTTTACTTGAACTATCAGCGTATTTCCATCACGCAAAACTCGAATATCTTCGAAATTACCTGTTGAAAATAGCGCTTGAATAGTACGACTTATATAATCATTATTAATCATATCTCCTACTCGAACAGGCATATTTAATAGTACTGTACCAACGGAGACGCGTTGAAGACCTTCAAAATGAATACCTTGTACTACAAACCCGTTTGAACCATATGCAGGGACACTGCTAAATAGCAGTGTTGCTATGAGCAACTTTTTTATCGCCATTGTTATTTTATGAGTATTCCTAACTAGTCTCTCTTAAAGACGAGAGAAATCATTGAAAAGTGCAAGCCCCATTAATAATATTAATGCAATAGCACTAATACGATAACTGAAGTCTTGTACACGCTTAGATACTGCCTCTCCCTTAATCTTTTTAATTAACAAAAAAAGTAAGTGCCCACCATCTAATGCAGGTAAAGGAAACAGATTAATGACCCCTAAATTGATACTAATTAATGCAATAAACATCAGATAATACACTAATCCAGACTCAGCGGAAACACTGGCCCCTTTTGCAATAGAAATAGGTCCACTAAGATTAGTAAGTTTAATATCACCAATAACCAGTTTACCTATCATGCTAACTGTTAATTTCATTAACTGCCAAGTTTTATCCGTTGCCTGGTACAAAGCATAAAACGGATCATATTTCTGAGTAATTTTATACTTATCTGGAAGTGGTATTATTGATAATTCAAGCCCAGCAAATCCAATTTGCCGGCCTTTAGCTGTCGTTTTTAGTTCCGGTGTTAACGTTAATTGCTGCTGTTCAGTTTGCCTTTCAATCGTCAATAACAATGGAACATTAGGATTTTGTTGAACAACATAGGTAAATGGATGCCAAAGATCTATTATCTGCTTACCTACTTTTACAATTCTATCTCCTATTTGTAAACCTGATAATGACGCCGCTGAACCAGGTTGAATATTACATACAACGGGATCTTGCCTGGCACTAACTGGCATAATCCCCAAAGATAAAATCGGATCTTGAGTCTCTGGATCAAAATTCCATTCCTTTAAATTAATTAGTTTTTTTATCGGCATTGAATTACCAATAGGTAAAACTTTCCAGTTTAATTCTTTATCACCAATTTTACTAATTAAGGCAAAACGAACTGCGTTCCAGTCAGGAGTTTCAATACCATCTATTGATTTTAGTTCCATACCTGGTGAAATATTTGCTTGTTCAGCAATCGAGTTTGACTGAATACCTTCAATAACTGGACGCACAGAAGGTATACCAATAATGAAAACTAACCAATACATAAATATTGCCAACAAAAAATTAGCTATTGGTCCTGCAATAACTACTGCAGCACACTGACCTACTGTTTTATTATTAAAAGCAAAATGGCGACGCCCTGCTGCTACAGGAGCAATTTGCTCATCTAACATTTTAATATAACCCCCAAAAGGGATCAGAGCAATAACAAATTCTGTGCCATAGCGATCAACTTTACTCCATAAAGTTTTTCCAAAACCAATGGAGAAACGCTCAACATAAATACCGCAGTGCCTAGCTACCCAAAAATGGCCAAATTCATGTGCAATAATTAGCACACCTAATGCAATAATAAATACAGTTAAACTCCAAAAAAATTCCATAATTTATATTAAAAACTAAAAAAATAACCATGTCAATCCTGCAAAAACAGGTATAGCTGATGTCAAGCTATCGATTCTATCTAATACTCCACCATGTCCTGGAATTAAATGACTGCTATCTTTGATGCCAGCTTGACGTTTAAACATACTTTCCGTTAAATCGCCAAAAATAGAAATAATCACAACAATAATAGAAGAAAATAATAAATTCTTGGAAATTAATAAAACAGGAACAAATAAAATAAATAGCCAGGCTATAATACCTGCTGTCATTATACCACCTAACATACCCTCCAGAGTTTTACCAGGAGAAACCTTTGATGCCAGTTTGTGTTTACCAAACAAATGACCAAAAAAATAAGCGCCACTATCTACACTCCAAACTAATAACATCACATAAAATACCCACCAAGCACCGATAAAATCGTCAATATGATTATTAATACTTTTTAATACCAAGATGCCACAGTAAAAAGGTAAAATAGTTAAAATACCAAACAAAATTTTTAATATTACTGACTGAGACCAAAATCTAGCAGAAGTAGGAAAAGTAACAACCAATATTACTGCAATTAACCACCAAACTAATCCAGCTGATAAAATATAAATAATCAAAGGCTCTGTTCTTAATTGACTAAGATCCTGAAATGACAATTGTAAACCCAATAAACAAATACCAAATAAAACAGCACATATAATTCGTTTAATCTGTACTATCAAACCAATAAATTTGCTCCATTCCCATGCAGCTAATGAGCAAATAATAATGATAACATAACCAAATAAGTTAAGAGGTAAGAAAAAAAGTGTAACGATAACTAATGGAATAAGTATGATAGCTGTAATGATACGAGCATTTAAATTTAGCAAAAGTGCCCCCTCCTATTTTTCATTAATATCATCAGGCCAAGTATTACCAAAACGTCGTTTACGTTGATTAAAAGCTACAATTGCACTTTTGAAAGTTTCCTCATCAAAATCCGGCCAGAGCACATCGGTAAAATAAAATTCAGAATAAGCGATCTGCCATAAAAGAAAATTACTAATGCGATATTCTCTACCAGTTCTAATAACTAAATCAACAGTTGGTTGATCATATAGACTAATAAATTTATTTACCGTATCTTCGTTAATATTTTCTGGTAATAATGAACCCGCTTTAATTTTTTTAGCAATAAGTTCCATTGCATGGGTAATATCCCAACGACCGCCATAATTAGCGGCAATATTCAGTTGCAAGCCGGTATTATTTGCAGTTAAGTCAACCGCGTGTTTAATACGATTTTGTAATCTAGATTTAAATCGACTTATATCGCCAATAATCGTTAATTTAATGTTATGAATATTTAAGTTTTTAACTTCATCATCTAGAAACCAAGTAAAAAGTTCCATCAAAGCAGTAACTTCAGTTTCTGGTCGACTCCAATTTTCACTACTAAATGCATAGAGTGTTAAAGATTGAATTTCATTTTTAATAGCAAATTTAACCACCTTTTGCACCGCTTCTGTTCCTGCTCGATGCCCATTAATTCTTAACTTTCCATGTTGTTTCGCCCATCGTCCGTTACCATCCATAATAATAGCAACATGCTTCGGAATTCGTTGCTGTAAGCTATGATTATCATACATAAGTTTCATGCCAAAAGAGTTCCTTTACTATAAGCTAACTGTTACATTCCGGAAGATAGTATGGTTTTTTTTGAATAATTGAAATTTAACTTTGAACTAATCTTTAATAGACTACAATGGAGTATTACTACCGAATACTGATTAGGTAATTCTTGATTCTATAGATAAATATATTAATGCAAGGTGATCTAAAAATTTTCAGCAGAATTGAAATAATGGCTTTGCAGTCCAACTTTTATGCGTCCATTAAATCGTTCGATCGTATCATTTATTTCAGGATGCATCGGCGTTATAAATCGGTGTTCTATATCAAGTTCTGTACAACAAGCGGGCAATTCATATTTTCTGGTGACTGAACGTTTTCATAGACAAAAACGATCTGTAAGTACCAGATGAATAGCCATAGAAATATTTGACTAAAATCGCGTAAAAAGCGTTGAGTATTGGTACAGTCTTATCCTTGTAAAAATAGATAAAATCCATGGAGTAACACAATCTATAACTTATAAAAAATAAAATCGTCAAGTTTCGTTTGGTATTTACATAATACAGAATATATTCCAGATTATGTGCAGATAATTAGGATAATAGTTTAAATATTTTATACTTTATGCTTTATGGCTTTATCCTTTGCTATGGCTTTATCCTTTGCTTTCATTTGCTTTTTCCTACTTCATTTCACACAGATTCTTCCTCTGTGCCTACGTAAACAGTGATTCAGAGCAGATCGAGATACTACGAAGTTCATAAATTCGTGTACAAACCCTTACCAAAAAATCGGCGAGTGAATGAAATATTTTTCATAAGGAATGATTACAGATTTTTGAGCGGTCGATAACGTCATGAGAAAACGATAGGAATATAGCTGTAATCTCATCAACGTTATCTGGTTTTTGTCCTTTAGTAGTAGTAAGTTTAGAGATGTTATAATCTTTAGCTAAAGCAGCTGTAACAGCTTCTCTAGCCTGAATAGCAGCTCTTTTACTTTAGGTGTTGAAGAGCTTCCTGGCGATAGAATCTAATCATCATGATATTTTTTGCCATCAACTATTTCTCTCAGTAGTTATATTGTCATGAATAAGAGCTAAAACGACGAGGATTTATATAATGATTCTGCAGCAAACAGGTTAACCAAGTTATGGCTATTTAAAGACTAACTAATTATCTTTGGAAAAAGCGTAATCAAATTGAGAAACAGCTAAGTTAAATTAAATTAATTATTCAATAATTTTATTTAATTATAAATAAAGCGACGATTAATTCGCGAGTTTTTTCGTATAAAACTAATAATTTTATATTTTTTATTTTTATCTAGAAAATAAGTTTGATAATATCAACATTCTTTAGAGAATGATGAAATATTTTGGCGTAAAACTTTCTTTCTGTAGAGCAGGGACGCCCGGTTATCATAACCTTTAAAAGCCAAGATTCCAAGTCAGAAATTTCTAGAGTAAATGGCATCCCACTCTTCAAAATGCGCTATATTTAAACAAAGTAATTTTCTAATAGGGTTTAGTTAACTGTACTCTACACTAACAAACGAATTCTCATAATCAACTGTTTTGGCTGGGTAACCTTCTAATAAGGATAATTAATACCTAGTAAAATTTTAAAATAAACAATTTTAATCAAAACAGTAAATGACTATCATTGGGTTATTTATATCATTTAACGTTAATTATTGCTGCTATTATGATAGTATGATGTAAGATAAGTGAACAAAATTTATTTCAACAGCAATAGTTAGTGAATTTACCTATTATAATATCAATATATGATCTTATCCTAATAAGAGAGGATCTCAAGCATTAGACTTATCTAAATAACGACAGGATTAAAAATGATTGATGAATTAACCTCTTTGCGTAAAATAACAACGGTTGTAGCAGATACGGGTGACATTAGCATAATAAAGCTTTATAAACCTGAAGATGTAACAACTAACCCCTCCTTGATCCTTAATACGGCTCAGATCCCAGAATATCAGCCACTTATTGATGAAGCAATCACTTGGGCACAGAAACAAAGCCAATCACATAAACAACAAATCATTGATGCGTGTGATAAATTGGCTGTTAATATTGGATTAGCAATCTTACAATTAATTCCGGGAAGAATTTCAACAGAAGTTGATGCGCGTCTTTCCTATGATACTGAAGCCTGTATTAAAAAAGCGCACCGCATTATTGAACTTTATAATCGTGCAGGCATTAAAAATGAGCGTATTTTGATTAAGTTAGCTTCAATTTGGCAAGGGATACGCGCAGCAGAACAGTTAGAAAAAGAGGGTATTAACTGTAATCTAACTCTATTATTCTCTTTTGCACAAGCACGAGCTTGCGCCGAAGCTGGTGTTTATCTGATTTCACCTTTTGTTGGTCGTATTCTTGATTGGTATAAAGGAAATACTGATACAAAAGAGTATGCGCCACAAGAAGATCCTGGCGTTATTTCTGTTACACAAATTTATAATTATTATAAACAACATGGCTATAAAACGGTAGTAATGGGGGCAAGTTTTCGCAATAGAAGTGAAGTTTTGCAATTAGCAGGTTGTGATCGGTTAACTATTTCTCCAGCATTACTTAAAGAACTTTCTGAGTCGCAAGGTGAAGTGGTACCAAAATTGACATTTAATGGGCAAATTCAGTCAGCGCCTAAACCGATGACAGAAGCAGAATTCTATTGGCAACATAATGCTGATGCCATGGCGACGGATAAACTGAGTGATGGTATTCGTAAATTTGCTATTGATCAGGAAAAATTAGAAAAAATGGTTGCTGAAGCAATTAAATTACGTTGTTGCTAAATAGCGTTAAATTTTAAAGATAAAATTTCTCTATTGCGCATCACACTGACTGTGTGCCTGTTATTAACAATAGGTTATACTGGAAAAGTTTGTTTTTGCTTGTAGAGTACATTATTTGTAGCCACATCATATATTTCAATTCTTGTGGTTTCAAATAATTTTCTCCAGGACAGATAATGAGTTATTAGCAAATCTGCTGTATGAGGAATTTAGGCTACCTCTGCTCTGATAGTTCGTAAATCTGTTCTTTCATCATTAAATTTGACGTTCTTCACCAGCATGCTCATAAAGCAGATCAATTTTCCTTAGGCAATCTCATTTTTTAAACAGATAGGAAATAGCTTTAATAACATTGAAAGGGTTGTTTTTTGAACTACAGCGCTTATCAAGTCGTTTCCATAGGCTCGCTATCACCCAAAACCGATTCAATTAAATTCGTCGTTCTTATTGATATCAGTACACTGACGGAAAGACATCGAATGTCAGCAGCTCTTCTCAATCTTTTTCTAGTTTCTTCATAACTGGTAGGAAGACTTTGCTAATAGCCTTGTTAACAAAGGATCAAAGGAGCTTTGTTGGCGGAATCATGGTTTTCTGATAGCCAGACTTCCCTCAGCTCAACTTTAACTTTTTGTCTTGAATGTCTTTAGGGAATGAAGGCAGTACATTAGCTATTTTACATCCAACAATATTGGTGCTACGCATCCAGAAATATCTTTATATTCATTTCAAAAATCATAGAGGACTATTTCTCGTAGAAATCATAGGAGAATATAGTTAAGCCATTCTTTAGTAGATTATTAAAAAATCTTTAGCCCACAGTACACTTCTAACTCTCGATAAGCATCTTTTAACACATAACTGTTTCCTTAACGTCTATGTCTAAATGCTGCCGATAATGAGCACCAGGTAAGTCTATCAGCTTACCTAACAGAACAGTATAATACTATCAGATAAGAAATAAATGCAGGTATATCACTTAAATTACGTAGATATTATTATCTATGCTATTCAAAGTATCAGTGTTTCACTCTACTGATGAATATCAGTAGGAAGACCATTTACTTCTCACTGAGAGGCGGCATATAGGGCTTCATAAAATTACTTATGAACCCATAAATAGACATAGGAAAATAGCTCTTTTCGCCGATTTCATATGCTTGAAATAAAGTAGTAGAAACAAGCTATTAAAGCATATTTTATTTCTACTAAAATCTACTAACCTTAAGCACTTTTATCTAAAGATGCTAAATACCAGTCTATTTGGTTCATTGCGGTAAATAACTGTCACAATCGATAGGTAATATAATCCCCCTCCCTCAACAAGTCAGTGTTCAGAATGTTGTTACAGGATTCTTTCTAGCTCCGTCTCAACAGCGGTGTCCCCTATCAGCTACCTGGCACGCCATTATGGATGAGTTTATGAAAAGAATTACAGGTAATATCTAGTTTTACGGATATCTGTAAGGTAAATTTTCATCTATATCATCTCTCTATTGCTGAAATCAGCTATAAAATCAATTAGCAGGATTATGCTACCATCTTCGAAAGCCTATATACTAAAAATGAGCATAACTCAATTTCCTTAGACGGTTTCTATTTTCTCTAAGCAAACTAGAGAGCTTAAATACCATTAAAAAGATTGTTTTAAACGTAGCTCACCTATCTTGCTTATAAGATGTTTATGATCTGATTACTATTTTATACTCTGCGATATATGAATTTTTCAGAAATTCATCCAGATGACTTAGTATGAATCTTTCTAGAAAACGTAAACTAAGTAAAATCAGGAAGCTAATACATAAAGTCACATGTTAGAATTGCTTTTTATCCAAAGCGCTTTCTAAATCTCCTTACAGAAATTAATGATGACAGACCAACTGAATTTTTATTACACATCAAAAGAGGCACATAGCAATTCGCCAACTCCGATCCTTATTTTTCGACATACAAAGTATATTATCCTCTTCTAATTATGATTATCTAGCGCTTTAAGCGATGCCATTAGGAATTAACTCGATGATACTGAATATAACTGCGTTAATGGGTAATTAATAAAATTATACTTATCGATGAATTGACTACTTTTATAGAGAACTGGGAATCATTCTTCTCTTCTTACTCCTAGAAGGAGTATAAAATAACTTAAGCCGAATAGAGCTGACAAATTGGAACAAGATGACGATTTTTATTCTTTCTTATAAAGAATCAAGAAGTTAATTCATCGATATGCATATCTCCTCCGCCCAACTAAACTCCTTTTTATTATTAAAAAGGGCTGAAATAAATTTCTTAAAACATACTAAAATATCAACTTTTGGATGTATCTATTTATAGAGAGAACGCTTACCTGTATTATTATGTCATGAGTCTCCGGACCACTACTGCTCTAATTCTCTTTAATTTTCTACTGTCGTTTTCTGCCAAATCTATAAATTAAAAGCTCATAGTTCATAGGATTTTAAAGTTATCGATTAATGATTAGAGGATAACAGATTTATATTTACCCAACTATAACTATTAACACATTACTTTTACTATCTTCCTCATCTTCTTTAGCCAATAATTAACCAGCTACTCAACGTGTTTTTCGCGCTATTACCCAACGCTATCCTCCAGCGGGCACGCAACAGGATATCGAAATTAGTATCTTAATGTGCTTTATGCAGTTATAGTTAACAACTTAATTAACATTTGCATGTTCATGCCTTCCTTACTAGTAATAATCTGGATATTTAAATATCCTGCACAGTGATCTCTTCTTCAAAAAAGCGGTCTTAGAAATCTAACAATCCGCTGTTATCCGGCCGTTACGTTACAGTTATAACCTAAAAAATTCTATTGCATTCCTGATCTAAAAGATATCCACACTACACATAGCAGTAACGGCGTTACTCTGAAGCCGTAGTCTAGACATTACTGGAAAATACACTTCGCTAAAAAGATGAATTAACCCATAGCATAGTATAAATACCTTTAGCGCTATATTATCTATATTTCATTAGATGTTTTAAGATGTCGTATTATATAGCTTTTTATTAAAACGTAAATGAGTCACACTTTTATCAAAGGTATATAAGAAGACACAGAGATGAGACAGCTCGCAAAAAATCAGAAAAAACTAAGGTTCACCGTTTTGATAAAAGAATTTTACACATTTATTCGTATAAATGAATTCTGTGTGGTGACAGGATACTTTACAGACGCTCAGTTTCATTAGCCAGTCTGGCACTGGAATTAGTGTTCGAAAGAATCCATTAAAAATGAAAAAAATAAGATTTACTAAGCTAAACCTAGAATTAATATCTATAGAATTATTGCATTACATCAAAGAATATACATTCTAATAAGATTTTATCTTACAATAGACACACTAAACCGATTTTTTTCTTTTAGTAAAAAAATAGATTCAGTCTCTCTTAAAGAACAATGAGATTCTTGAAAAATTTAATGCAAAGTGTTCTAGCTGTTTTCTTAAGCTGATTATCCATTAGAGTTTATTCTTTATTCGGATAGAGCTAAATGGCATTAAACCTTTTAGCAGCAAAAATGAAATTAGTTAGCATTGCCTAATAAAGTTAGGTAATCAAAGATTGATTGGTAAGGAATTTCATATTTTAAAATATGAAATTATATTAGCCGATTAAAAGATATACCTGAGTAGCCTACCCTTTATATGTATAATAGGGTTATTTATTTACTGAATTATCTTACTTGGAAAAGATTATTTGAACTTATAACAATTAAAATATAGAGATAGCTATAAATTATTCTGTGAGCAAAGAATAACTTTCTTAAATATACCCCCTAAAATCATCAGGCAGAAAATAATAATGATTAACTATAGAAGAAATTTCAGAATGGAACGACAAAAACACTTAAAATTCATCCTAATTTACTTAATATTTAAGATCGTTACTTAACGGAAACTGAACGTCCTGATGATGCAAAATAAACAGAACAAAGAAGGAGTATACATCATAAAACTTGATAATCCATGCATTAATAATGGCAAAGCATATCAATATGGATAATCTGGTTTAGATAAGCATCCTGCCAATTATGAAGAAATTAGAAAAAAATCGAAAAGAGCTGCTGGGATTCTATGTCTTTTTATCACTATAGTAGGGTCAGTAAGAACGAGGATCTAATTGAATTAGCTTTTTGCGACAGTAAAACCATGAAGGCGATGTTCGAAGCACTGTGATTTAAGAAAATAACCCTTTTAATGATATTGAGCTATACCGTTTGTCTGTTCAAAACTGGAAGAGGGTCTAATGGAATTAATCTGCTGATCCTGTGATAATAAACGTCTAATTTATGAATAGAGAATAGATTTAGGAAGAATCAGAGCGAGAAGCCTAATTGTTATACACCAGATTTGATAGTAGCTAGTAGCTCAACAGCTACCTTGTTGAGGGATATTCTGTTGCCGATAAGATCTCTCTCCCTGATCTTAGATACTTTAATATCAGCATCGCTAATAACAGTTTATATGGATAGTTATGGTAAATATCTGTTAGACATAACAGATGAGATCCGTAGACAAAGTGGCGTTTTGAGTATGCTGCTCCACATGGAGTAGAGCACCGCCTTAATGGCGGTGTCTATCAGCTATCAGCTTCCTGGCACCATTAGATATTTTCATACAGAAAGCCACAGATATTATCTAATTTCATAGATAATATAGAGTACACTTTTATATCATATCACTCTTTATTGTTGTAACCATTCATAAAATTAATCGATAAGATATGTTACTTTTTCAGAAACTACATGTATCAAAATAAGCATAACTCACGACTTTTATAGGCTTATAAAAGATGAGTTGAAAGCCGTTCCTTCAATCTCTTACTAGAGATTGAAGGAACATCGATATATTCACCGATAATAATTAGGAATTATCTCAATCAATATTGTTTACATACTCTATATCGATAACTTAATGTTTCTAACTGACTTAAAATAGCCTGGAAAAGTCTTGGCGGTACAATTTGGATCTAAAATAGTAACTGGCATATCTGACAAAGCGACAAGTGAAAAACACATCGCTATCCGATGATCATTATAAGTTGCTATTTTAGCATGCTGCAATAATTTAGACGGTAAAATACGAATATAGTCACGTCCTTCTTCTACTTTAGCACCAACTTTTGTTAATTCAACCGTCATAGCATTTAATCTGTCAGTTTCTTTTAGTCGCCAGTTATAAATATTACGAATAATCGTTTCATCTCTAGCAAAGAGCGACAGCGTCGCAACCGTCATCGCCGCATCCGGAATTGAATTCATATCCATATCAATACCAATTAACTCACCTCGTTGACATTCTATAAAATTTTTACCCCATCGTATTTTAGCACCCATTTTTTCAAGTATAACAGCAAATTTGATATCACCTTGCAAGCTATCTTTACCAATACCTGTTACCCTAACAGTACCGCCTTTAATTGCTGCTGCCGCTAAAAAATAAGAGGCAGAAGAAGCATCGCCTTCAACACTATATTTCCCTGGTGAAATATAGTGTTGTCCAGCTTTAATATAAAACTGACAATAGTGTTGATCGTCTACTTCAACGCCAAAATTACGCATCAATGCTAGGGTGATATCAATATAAGGTTTAGAAACAAGCTCTCCTTTTATTTGGATAGTCGTATCATTCTGCGCTAACGGTGCAGCAATTAAAAGTGCAGTTAAAAATTGGCTAGAGATAGAGGTATCGAGTGTGATATCCCCACCTTTAAATCTTCCTTTTATCCTTATAGGGGGATAACCTGGTTGCTCAAGATAATCAATAGTTGCCCCATTTTTCTGTAGTGCATCAATTAGATGTCCGATAGGACGCTCTTTCATTCTTGGTTCACCGGTTAAGATAATATCATTGTCTCCTAACGCTAAAACTGCACTTAATGGACGCATAGCTGTACCCGCATTACCAAGAAAAATTTCTAAACCTTTTTTATGATTAAAATACTGCCCACCACCTTTTATAATACAGGTAGTAAAATCTTTGGATAATTGATATTCGATACCCAATGTTGTTAAAGCATTAAGCATATGACGAGTATCTTCACTAGCAAGAAGATTGGTTAATACAGTTTGGCCTTCCGCTAATGCAGCTAATAATAGTACCCGGTTAGAAATACTTTTCGAGCCAGGAAGATTAATAGTACCTTCAACGTAAGAAATGGGTTGAATTGTTAGGGATTGCATTAACAATGAATTCTCCAATAATACAACAATAATACAGTTGGATAACTTAGTTAAATCACATTTATATTTATATAATAAAGTTAGACCGTATCTTTACTAATTTAATTCATAAAGAATTATTTAATTTATTTATTTCTCTGTTCAAAATCAATCATAAAATCAACTAACTTTTGCACACCAACCAATGGCATAGCATTATAAATTGAAGCACGCATCCCACCAGCTGCTTTATGCCCTTTCAGAAAAAGCAGCCCTTGCTGTTCTGCTGCTTTAATAAATTTATTATCTAAATTAGGTTTTACTATTTGGAATGGAATATTCATTACCGAACGATTAACTGGATCGATTCGATTAATATAAAATTGACTATTATCAATGGCATTATATAGTATGCAGGCTTTTTCTTGATTTCGTCTTTCTATTTCTTCTAACCCACCTTGCTGTTTTAACCATTTAAACACCATTCCTGAGAGGTACCAAGCAAAAGTTACTGGCGTATTATACATTGAGTCATTTTTATCTAGTATCGTATAATTAAGAATAGAAGGTGTCGCCTTTCTTGCTCGACCTAACAAATCTTCCCGAATAATAACCAATGCAATACCTGCTGCTCCAATATTTTTTTGTGCACCGGCATAAATAACACCAAAACAGCTGACATTGAGTGGCCCTGATAAGATCGATGAAGAATAATCAGCAATCACAATTTTATTACTCGAAAAATTTGGTGATGTATGGATAGCAATACCATCAATCGTTTCATTCGGGCAATAATGAAGATATTTTGCATTTGTTGTTAATGGCCATTGATCCATTGCTTTTACACTTAAATAAGCTGATTTTTCTAGCCGAATATCAATTTCATTAACAATACAATATTTTGTCGCCTCTTGCGCAGCAGAGTTTGCCCAATAACCGCCAACAATATAGTCAACGTTTTCATCAGGTTGAAATAAATTTAATGGTAAAGCGGAAAATTGACCTCTTGCACCACCATGACAAAAAAGAACTTTATAGTTTTCAGGTATTTTTAATAATTCACGAAGATTTTGTTCAGCTTGCTTGACTATCTCAATAAATGCTTCACTGCGATGACTTATTTCCATCACCGAAATACCCATACCGTTCCAATTACAAAGTTCTTGTTGTACAAGATGCAAAACTTCTACTGGTAACATGGCCGGACCAGCGCTAAAATTATATACCTTACTCATCACCTACCCTTATTGACCTAATTTAAACTTTTACCATTATTGATATCTGATTAGGTTTTAACATTACTGGTGACCCACTGCAATAATTTAATTTTTAATTTTTATAAATAAAATAAATAATCTGACAAATAGTATTTTAGATAACGAATTAATATTTATTAAATATTATTTAAATTTCATTGGATATCCTGTTTAGGTCAAGGATATTTATAATAAAACCCAGCCTTTTATAAATTCAAATGTTTTATAGCAACAAAACCATACTTACTATTGTTCATTTCTACGTCTATAATTATAAAACTTATCAAAACGCAACTAGCAGAATCAACTATGATGCTTTATTTTTCTGTATCAGTCAGTATATATAAATTTTATACGCGCTATACATCTTACTATTATTACTTAGCATTTTTAATTTGATGATGGATAATGACTTGCACTGAGAGTTATTAGCAAAGCTTTTGTATGAGACGATTAGGCTATGTTCCACTCTGATTGCTTCATAAATCTATTCTCTCCATCCTTAAATTGCATGCTATTTATCACACCAACATGGTCAGCTACTTAAATCTTATTGTCCGCGGTGTCTGCTTTTCTTAACAGACAGGAGCAACTTTAAGTATTATGAAAGGGTTGTTTTTGAACTGCAGTGCTTCTGCATTAGATTCATGAGCTCACCGTCGTCAAAAAACCAACTCAATTAGATTCTTCGTTCTTATAACGCTATACCGTACTAACAGAAGAGATAGAACCCAGCAACTCTTATCGATTTTCTCCAGTATCGTCATCGCTGCAGGATAGAGTACTTCTCTAAACATTTTATCAACAAAATATTAAATTTTATTAGCGGCATTACGGCTCTATGCTATCCAAATCTTCTGCAACTCACCTTAACTTTCGATTGCATTTTGCAAATGAAAGCAGCATATTAGTTATTTTGTGTACCCAACAGTGTTGGTGCTACATGTTCTGGAATATCTTTTCTATTATATTCCAAAAAGCAAGGGTATCGGCTTCTGTAGCAACCTATAAGATACGGCTAAGCCATACGAACTTAACAGATTTAAGAAGTTTGGCTAGTTTACTTTTGTTTATCGATAATCATCTTCGATAGTAATTAGATCCTTATATCCATTGCGCAATGATGTCGATTTAAGCAGAATGCAAAAGCAATCAGATTGCCTGAGAGGACGATGATGTTATCAGTATAAAAAATAAGCATTAGGCGTGTATCGTGTAAGTAAATTACGCAAGCAGCAATGCCTATATTCTTCAAAGCATTCTTGTTTAATTTTGCTGATGGCTCTCTCAAAGAGATCTTATGATTTTTTATCGATAAGTAACTCTAAAGATTCATAAAAATCAACAATGGTCACCCTTTGCAAGTATAGCCATCGTATTAACTTTTCTGTATTTTTGTAAGTTCAGATAATCCAGTACTAACAAGGAGTTGTTAAAGCATATTCTAATTCCCGCTGTAATCTTTTACTTTATAGGAACTTTAATCTCAACATCCCCAATTACTAATCTGTATAGTTTTCTGGATAAAAACCCTTACGGCGATTGGCATGGGGTAGGAGACACGTAAGCCGAGAAAGGCAGCGCGTTCATTTATGCTCTTACAGAAATGCCTTCGAGCTCCGTCTCAGCATCGCTGCTATCAGCTATCTTCCACTATTACGGATAAGTTTATGTAAAAGGAAACGTAGGTAATATCTGGTTTGGCGAATATCTATATGGTAGGCTTTTCATGGTATATCATCTGTCTGTTATTATAATTTATTCACAAAAGCAATCAGCAGAATACGCTAGGATCTCCGAAACAATACACCAGAAATAAGCAATAACTTAATTTGAGTATTGACATCAATTGAATCTTTTTAATTAAAAAAATTTTATTAGACATCTATAATTTCTATCTGCTACTGATGATAATAAAAATTCATTAAGATCCTACCATAATCAGTAATTGTTAAATTAAAAATATGTTTTATAAAACATTAATAATAGCTTTGCATAAAGGAATCATATTCTGTAATGTTAAGCCAGCGACATTAATTCGGCCTGAACTAATTACATATATAGCATATTTTTCACGTAACTGAGTTATTTGATCTTGATTAAGACCACTAAAAGAGAACATACCGTTTTGCTTGCTAATAAAACTAAAATCTTTCTTAGCACCTTTTTCTTGTAATGTATTTACAAATAACTGCCGCATACGTTGAATACGTTGCCGCATTATTGTTAGCTCTTCGCTCCACTCTTTTTTTAGAAATTCATCGGATAAAATAGTAGTAACAATTGCTGCACCGTGGAGAGGGGGATTAGAGTAGTTTGCTCTAATAATCAATTTTATTTGACTAAATGCTTGCTCTGCTTGATCACTATCATTAGCAATTATTGTACAAGCGCCAACCCGTTCATTATATAAACCAAAATTTTTTGAGTAAGAACTAGCAATGATGATTTCAGGATTTTTATTGATAAAAATACGTAAACCTTGGGCATCTTCTTCCAATCCTTCAGCAAAACCTTGATAGGCAAAATCAAAAACCGGTAATAAGTTTTTTTCTGCTGATAAAGTAGATAGAATTTCCCATTGATCTGGCGTTGGATCGATACCGGTAGGATTATGACAGCAACCATGTAGTAATAGTATATCACCCGGCTTCGTATCTTCTAAACTGGTTAACATACCAGCAAAATCTAAATTATGTTTTTCAGCATCATAGTAATTGTAATGACAACTTATCAGATTAGCAGCTTTAAATATATTCTTGTGATTTGGCCAGGTTGGTTGAGTAATCCAGATCCGTTGTGCGGAGGTCTGTTTAGCAATGAATTCACTGGCAATACGCAATGCACCAGTTCCGCCTATTGCCTGTAAAGTGCGAGCACGATTTTGAGCGATAATTGGATGATTGTCGCCAAACAATAATGTTTGAGTAACACTAGCAAATTCCGCTATTCCGCTAATAGCGAGGTAATTTTTAGTCACTTCGTTGTCTAGCAGATATTTTTCTGCTTTTTTTACGGAAATGAGAATGGGAGTTTCCCCTGACTCATTCTTATAAACACCAATACCTAAATTAATTTTTTGTTTACGCGGATCAGTATTAAAACTCTCTGCTAATCCTAAAATAGGATCAGAAGGAGCCGGAATAATATTTTCCAACATATTTATAATTCCACTAACTCCTTTTCAATTTAGCAATCCAAGGGATCTTGTTAATGCGGTAAAAATGATTTTCAATACTCTGCGATAAAAATAAAGCAAACTTATGACATTTTTAGATTGATATTGTTAACCTGATAATAATATATTACTAATTAAAGATAAATTGATAAAAAGCAGCGCTTTCTACTCTAGCACTGCTTTTTAAATTTACGTTTTCACTTTTGCTATTAAAATTACCGCTAAATGATCACTAAATGATAATTAGAATTGATAAACTAAACCTAAACCAACCAAGTTATCACTGCCAATACCATATTTTTTTGTAAAACCATTACTATTGACTAGGTTAATTTTATAATCAACAACTGCGGTCAGGTTTTTATTAAAATAGTAGAAAGCACCAAGAGAAACGTATTTCACTAAATCTTGTTTTTGAGCATAGATAACATCAGGCAAATCTTTGCCTTTAGACTGCACATAAGCGATAGATGGTTTCAGACCAATTTCATCAAACAGATACTGACCAACCAATTCAAAGTTCTCAGCTTTGTTAGCGACTCGAGTTAAGCTAAGATCAGTAAGAGAATCTATACCATGACCAAAGCTAGTCATATTACTAGTTTCACCATACATTGCTGCTAAATACAGGTTATTAGCATCATATTTAATACCAGCGTTCCAAGCCTCAGCACTATTACCACCAGCGCCACTTAAATTTTTATTTTCATCAGTCATACTACGATTAGATTTTGCATAACCTGCACCTAATGCAACTCCCCAGCCGATATTATAGTTAGCAGCTACACTGAAGGCATCACCATTATTTTTTAAGTAATCTGAGGTACCTGATTCGTTACTTTTTGTATTTTTGCCTTGATACTGTATGGCAAAGTTTAATCCATCTACTAGACCAAAGAAATCTGTACTACGGTAAGTTAGCAGGTTGCGGGCAGTTAAGTGGCTGTCAGTTTGAGATATATAGTCTGCACCATAAAGAGGTAGAACGTTAGTCCATGCGCTGACATCATAAAGAACGCCATAGTTTCGACCATAGTCCAATGAACCAAAGTCAGCAATTTTTAAGCCGGTGTAAGCTATATAATTTGTATTTTCGTTCTCAGTTTCACTTTTATTAGTTTTAGGTTCCAATTCAAAACGACCAAAACCAGTTAGCTTATCAGAGATTTGAGTATCACCTTTAATACCAAAATTTACACGTGAATCATTACTACTACTGCTTTTGCTAAATAAGTGACGAACGCCAACTTTACCATATAGATCCAGTTTATTGGCGTTTTTGTTATAGATTTCAGCTGCGTTTGCTGTACTAGCTAACAACGCCGCCGGGATAACTATTGCAAATATATTGCGCTTCATCATTATTACCCTCATTGGTGTTATTTCAGACACCTGCCACTGCCAAAAATAAGTTCCCAACCATTGGGAGCTATTTCTAATAGCTTAGTGTCGTCTTCTTTACTGCGTCCAGTGTTCCACTGGAAAATATTTTATTTACTTTGAAATAATACAAAAATATAATACTTCTTACAAGAAAAAATTTTATATTTCAAAATATAAATAATAGAACGTAGTATAGTATGGTGTTAGCAATATAACTGTGCTATTTTTGTGATGTTCATGAACTGAGCACTACTTTATACTTTCCGATACATTAATTTTTTAGAAATTTATTATAGATATAGCTTTAAATAAATCTTATTTATAATAAGCGCAAATAGGAAAAATCAGAACAACCACACGACTTCACGTATTTCAGAACCTATTTATCTGAAGCGCTTTATGATATCTCTCCAAAAATAAATAAGAATAGATCGACTGAATTTTTTATAATACCAGAAAGAAACCATAAATACGTTCACTTCTCTCGATCTCCATTCTTTTCTCAACATGCAAATATTATTCATCTCTAATATAAATATAAGTCACGATTATTTTTGGTTTTAAAGCAGGTGGCTAAAAATCAAGTCGAATGACACTCGATACAACTGGAATATGAAGTGGAATCAATAAAATATGTTTGTCGATCAATTCAGCACCTACTACCTACTATATGGAACTATAAATGATAATTCATGTTTCCCCCAGAAAAACACAAAGATAGTTAAGATTATAGATTTAATCCAATGTTTATAGGATAATGATTTCTATTTTTTCTGGCAAAATATCCAAATTTATATATAATCCTTATCTAATTAAACTGCTTTTTATAATTAATGAAAGCTGAAATAACTTTCTTAAAATACTATAAAGTGTTAATTTATAGACCAATTTGTTTTGTCAAACAAATGCTTTCCTGCACTACTTATTCCATGGGTGTCTTGTAGTATCTTGCTGCTAGCATTGTGCTTTTATGAATATTCCCACAATCATTTTTCACGAAAGTTATAAAGTTACAAAAGTCTACAGTCTATGCGGTGTCAAAGCTACCAAGCGCTACTTATATTATATAGTAGGTTTATATTTTTATCTGATTGCGACTAACAACACATTACTTTCATTATTATACTCATCTCATTTTGGCTTTTTTACAAAAACTGACCGCTACTAAAATCTCTGTTTTGAGCTTGCTAACCTCCGCGCTATCCTGCAGCGGGCACGCAACAGGATATCGAAATTAGTATCTTAATGTGCTTTATACAGTTATAGTTAACAACTTAATTAACATTCGCATGTTTATGTCTTCATCACTCAACAATAATAGTCTAGATATTAAACATTCTGCATAGATTAAGCTCTTCTTAAAAAAAGAGATAGAAGAAATTTGGTTAGACGCTATTATCCAGCTTCTGCGTTATAACTGTGATCTAATAAATCCCAAGTAGTTTTTCTGATATGGGGTAAATCTACCCCCCAAGAAGCAGTGACGGCGTTATACCTGAAAGAATAGCACGAACATTACTAAAAATATACATTTCACTAAAAAGACAAAAACATAGTATGAAATAGCTCTGGCGCTACCTTAAATTTCCAACCATTCATGTTAAAACTACGATCTTACTGAGTAGAGAAGGTAGTACATGAATTACTAATGTTAACTTAGCTAAGCAGTAACGTCATCTCTCCCTAACGCAAGAAGAGATGATTGAACATTATATTAACCATATTTCAAAAAGGCATTTCAAAATTCTATATTACTATGATTTCTTGTCGAATCCTCAACGAAGCAAATTATTAACAAAGATGCTATAGGTGCTTGGAGATAACGGCTAGCAAAAAACTGGAAAAACCAAGGTTTCCCATCCTAAATAAAAGGATTTCTGTTCACTCACAGACGCGTATAAATATATTCTTCATGACGACAGTATTCTTCATGACGACAGGATATTTTTAGATGCTTACCTTTGTTGAGAAGATAAGAGAATTATTGGATAAGATCAAATCTATACTCCGATGAAATTTTTATTTGCAATAGATTTAGCAAACTAATCTTATCGTCCTTTAGTAAAGGACGATGCTTTCTTTTATCTTTAAAAAGAGAAATTTAATTTTCTAGCCATAAACTTTTTGTTATTTATTTTAATTAAAAATAAAAAACCAAAGTTATTCTTCCAGGAAGAATTAATATTTCATTATCACATTTAGGAATATCAGTGGAAATAATTCCAACTTTGAAAAGGATATCTTTCATAAAAATTAACTTATCTACTTAATTAACTTAAGATAGGAATATTTTGTCGTATGCTACTAGGTGGTATAAAACAGCTGGTTTGATATCAATTAAATAATTTATTACCCATTCACAAATAGCAAACTAAGATAAAATCTGGAAATAAGTGCGCCACACTAAAGATTTGACTTTAAATAATAATCCCTTGATCAAAAACTTACCTTCTTTAAATTACGAATTATAAATTAACACTGAGAAATGTGCTGCTAACTCAGCACAATACAGATATAGCTGCATGATTAATGGCCATAGATTATTAATCTATATTATAAATTTAATAAACACTTTCCAATTTCAGCGATTAATTTTGCTATTCACTACTAGGATTAATAGTAACAAAATTTAAGCTTCCTTCATCTAAAATTAACGTTTAATTTTACATAAAATCCTCGGTTACAGAAATAATTTAAATTTATATAGTAGTAAAGTCCATTTTACTTAAATAAAAATTTATCTAAAAAATAATAGATTACTATTTTCTAATAGGTGCATCCTGTACCAATATTGGTATACTATATAATATAGTAGATTAATATAATCTACTCGTTCGATCATGTTTTTGATTCTGGTTTACATTATATATTTAAGTTCAACTTCCTTTAATATAAAAAATTCATTGCTCAATCATCGTTGTTGAAGCTATTTTTATAATCACACTGTTTTACGTTCAAGTATATTACTTTGACTAAGCAATAACTGAAAACTAGTTGAACAAGTTCATTGCTTTACGATAGGAAAGATAAAAAAATAAATTTGATCAGATAATTTCGTATTAATAGGTTTAATTTTATTATTACGACATTCACGTAATAAATAATTTAACCTGTCTAATGCGTTATTAGAAAATCTAGTGTATGGTTATCAGGCTATGTTCTACTTTTATGCTTTATAGAATCTGTTCTCTAATCCTTAAATTTGACGTTTTTATCAGCAGAATCAACAGGTCAAATCCCCCCCCCCTTTAATTAGTTCCAACTTTTTTATCGATGCAGGATAATTTTCTGAAAACCTTTTCAACAAAAACATCAAGGAATTTATTAGCGCCATCATAGCTCTCTTTTTAGTTAGCCAGATTTCCTAACAAACTCACAGCTTTTAACTTTCAATTGCATACCTTTAGAAAATGAAACCAGTGCATTAGCTATTTTATGTAGCTAATGGCGTTATAGTCCTGGATCTCCTGAAATATCATTGTCATTGCATTTCAAAACTAAGGGCACCACCGTCTTTCATAGCAAATTTAGAAATACGGTTAAGCCACGCGCTCGCAGATAACTGAGAAATTAGACTAAGTTGGTTTCTGGCTCTTGATAACCATCTTTGATATAGTTACTTTTTTATATTATTTTATGCTCAGTAAAGTCAAATAATAAGCAGCAAGAAAAGGCAATTATCTTATCTAACAGGAGAATTTATTCTATCAGCACACAAATAAACGTAACACGTATCGTTTAAATCACGCTGAAACCATTACTTTTCTCTTCAAGTCATCGCTGTTTTAGTTTACTTATGGGACTTGGTAAGAATATACCATCTGTTTTTCACCGAGAAGCGCCTCAATACCTTCGTAAAAATCAGTGGTTGGGTATTGCCTCGCATATATAAGCAATAGTAGCAAAACTCTTCGCCGCTTTTGGACGCTTCAAGTAAGATAGTAAAGTAAGGAGCTCCAGAACATATTCCCTTGTCGCCTTTTACGATCAATACCCCGATCTTAAGCACTTTAATCTCAATATTGCCATACCAGTCTGTATGCTTCGCTGTTTTAAATAACCGTTAAGAAAAACGATAATAGCGTCCAATAAAGCAACTGTTCAATATGTTGTTGCAACATGCCTTCAAACTACACCTTGACAAAGCCCCCCCTATAAAGTTAGCTAACACGATTACGAATAAATTCACGGAAAGGGATACATCTAATATCTAGTTTCGGAAATACCTGTAGGGTAGAGACTTTCATGGCATATCATTTCTCTGATGTTGAAGTCATTCATTAAATCAATCAGCATGATACGCTACATCATCTCAAAAATCACATATATCAGAAATGAGTATAATTCTTAATACATTATTTAGTTATCAAGATCAGCACGCTTAAATAATAATTTAATCATTAATTTTTGATAGTATTTTTTTCTTCATGGTTAAAGAATAGTCTAATTTTTTCTAAATTTTATTTTAGCTAGAAAGTATTTCTATAAAGTTTAAATCCTCTTATGTTGAATGTTGAATGGACAATGTAAACATTAGCAATTACTGTGACTTTACTTAAATTTAATTGATTTTCAATTTTCCAGTTCATCGCAATACGTGTTGGATTTATTTTTAAAGAGCTTAAAGAAATACCTGAGTTCAGATGGTTGTATACTCTGTATTTTTAGTGTTGATAATGATCAATCCCATAAATAATGTTTTATTAATGCATTATTTCTTAAGTATATTATTTTTATTTATTAATAATTTATCTTCCACATACATACATAAACGAATTAGCATAATTTGTTAATATGCTAGTTATAATGGAATAGTTGTTTTTTACTGTTACTCTTTAAGTAATTATTTAATTGGAGAAAATGAAGTTTCTATTTGTTTGTGTTTGTGTGTTTTTCATTTTTAAATACCTTATTACCTTCAGTTAAAAAAACCAACTATCATAATAAATATAAAATTTATATAAAAATAAAAATTATCAATCATAGATCATAAAGTGATGAGCTAATTTTGTTTGTAGATTGCACCCTATTAATATTGACTTTTATAATCAATGTTATGATAGATTCTAAAATAGAGAAATAACGTGGCTAAAAAGATTCAAGCTATTCGCGGTATGAATGACTGTCTTCCTGCCGATATTCAATTCTGGCAAAAAATTGAAAACAAACTAAAACAAATCCTTAGGAGTTATTGTTTTAGTGAGATTCGAACTCCGATCGTAGAGCAAAGCTCTTTATTTTCTCACGCAATAGGTGAAGTCACTGATGTGGTTGAAAAAGAAATGTATACTTTTAATTACGGGGATGGTAAAAGTTTAACGCTGCGTCCAGAGAATACAGCCGGTTGTGTACGTGCTGGGATCGAACATGGATTATTGTATAATCAGCAACAACGTCTATGGTATTTAGGCCCTATGTTTCGTTATGAGCGGCCACAAAAAGGACGTTATCGCCAATTCCATCAATTAGGTGCTGAAGTTTTTGGTTTAGCTGGGCCAGCTATTGATGCTGAACTTATCATTATGACAGCACGTTGCTGGCGTGAACTAGGGATTGCTAAATATGTTTCACTTGAATTAAACTCGATTGGATCATTACCAGCCCGAGCAAAATACCGTCAGGCATTAGTCACTTTTTTGCAACAATGTGAAGATAAATTGGATGAAGATTGCCGACGTCGACTATCGACTAACCCATTACGCATCCTTGATTCAAAAAATCCTGACGTCCAAAAACTGCTTAATGATGCTCCATTACTTGCTAATTATCTTGATGATGAGTCAAAACAACATTTTATTGAACTTTGTAAATTACTTGATGTAGCAGGTATTCAATCTCGAATTAATCAACGTTTAGTTCGTGGTTTAGATTATTATAATCGTACTGTATTTGAATGGGTTACTAATGCATTAGGGGCACAGGATGCTGTATGCGCTGGTGGTCGTTATGATGGTCTGGTAGAGCAGCTTGGCGGGCGAGCAACCTCCGCGGTGGGTTTTGCGATGGGAATGGAGCGCATAGTATTATTGGTGCGTCAGATTAACCCAGATTTTATTTCTGAACATAACTTAGTTGATGTTTATTTGATTGCTTGTGGTGAGGCAAGTCAACAGGCAATATTAGTCTTGGCAGAAAAAATTCGTGATAAACTACCGGATTTAAAATTAATGACTAATCATAGCGGTGGTAATATTAAAAAACAATTAGCTCGAGCAGATAAATACCAGGCGAAAATTGCCATAATTTTAGGTGAAGATGAGTGTCAATCTGGTAAAGTCACAATAAAAGATTTACGTACGGGTAACCAGGAAAAAATTTCTCAGCAGAATATTTCTATAAGCTTGACTAATCTTTTAGATTAAAGGAGACTCTGTGAAAATCTATACCACTGAAAATGAGCAGATAGATGCTATTAAATGCTTTTTTATAAACAATGCCAAAGCGTTAATAATTTGGCTAGCTGTTGGAGTTAGTGCGATTATTACTTGGAATTATTGGCAATCATATCAGATAAATAATTTGCAAAAAAGTGCTCAAATTTTTGAACAAATTTCTTCTCAACTGCAGACAGGTTCAAAACAAGCGCTTGCTTCTGGCAAGCAATTTGCTAATAAAACAAATAATATTTATGGTGTATTGACAAATATTCAATTAGCTAAAATTGCTGTGGAAAAGAGTGATATTATTGGAGCAGAAAAAGCATTACTAAATGCCCTAGATAAGGCAAAATTAGATAATCTTAAAGATTTAATCAATATAAGATTGGCACGTGTACAATTAGATTTAAACAAGACAGATCAAGCTCTGATTACGTTAACTCAAGTTCATGATAAAGGATGGAGTATGATTGTTGAAGATATTCGTGGCAATATATTACTAAAAAAAGGTGATATCTCTGGTGCCCGTGCGGCTTATTCTAAAGGAATTGAATCAAATGGATCTGAAATAATGAAGGCAATATTAAAAATAAAAATCAATAGTATCTTACTAAACTAAGAGGAATATTACATGCAATTGACTAGAACGCTTTTAGTTAGTTTGTTAGTAATGACTTTATTAATGGGATGCTCAACAGAAAAAGATTCTGTTATAATCTCTCCTCTACCTGAAGTTAACAATAAATTTACCCCTTCTGTCATCTGGCATCGCTCTATAGGAGATGGTAGTGGAGAATTTTATTCTAAACTTTCACCGGCTTATGATAATTTTATTATATACGCAGCTGATCGTAAAGGAACGGTAAAAGCAATAGATGCTGATTCAGGCGCAATGTTATGGTCAATTGATTTATCACAACAAGTTGGTTTTTTCACAGCTAATTTGTCAGCCTTACTTTCTAGTGGATTAACGGTTTCAGGAGATAAGCTTTATCTTGGAACAGAAAACGGCAAAGTTATAGCATTAAATAAAACTAATGGAAAAATAGAATGGAAAACTGACGTTTCCGGAGAAGCGCTTTCCCATCCAGTAGTTAGTGATGGTTTAGTATTGATCCATACCAGTAACGGTGTATTACAAGCGTTAGATTCAGAGACTGGGCAAAATAAATGGAGTATTAATTTAGACACTCCAACATTCTCAATAAGAGGAAAGTCATCGCCAGCTACTGCCTATGGAGTCGCCATTGTTGGTAGTGCTGCCGGTCGTATTACTGCCATAATACTTGATCAAGGACGAATTGCTTGGCAACAATATATTTCTCAGATCCGTGGTGCAACTGAAATTGATCGTTTACATGATGTTAATATAACGCCTATTATTGATACCAATTCAAGCACTATTTTTGCTATTGCGTATAATGGCAATTTAGTTGCAATGGATATGCGCTCTAGCCAAATTATCTGGAAGCGTGATGATTTAGGGACGGTGAATGACATTATTATTGCCAATGATATTATCTACTTAGTTGATCAAAATGATCGTGTTCTAGCAGTTCACAAAAATAATGGTATCACATCATGGACTCAAGATGCCTTATTACATCGGAATTTAACTGCACCGATTATTTATGATGGTTATTTAGTGGTTGGTGATGGGGAAGGTTATCTTCATTGGTTAGATACTCAAAATGGTCGATTTGTAGCACAAAATAAAATTGATAGTTTTGGTTTACGTAGCCATCCAATTATTGCCAGTGATAAATTACTTATTCAGGCAAAAAATGGAACTATATATCTTATTGAACGTTAATTGCCTGAGATTTCCTTATTTTCTAGATAGAATTAACGGTTACTAATTTCCGTATTTATTTTATTTTTAGTATTTCAAGAATTAGAATCAGAATATTGATTCTGATTTTTATTAGGCATCTTAAAATGATAACTGTCATTTCGCTAGTAGGGCGTCCAAATGTAGGAAAATCTACCTTATTTAATCGATTAACTCGAACTAGGGATGCACTGGTTGCTGATTTTTCTGGTTTAACTCGTGATCGAAAATACGGGAAAGCAGAGTTTGCAGGACAGAAATTTATTATTATCGACACCGGGGGTATCGATGGTTCAGAAAAGGGAATAGAAACCCATATAGCTTCTCAATCCTTATTGGCAATTGAAGAAGCTGACATTGTTTTTTTTATAGTTGATGCTCGTTCAGGCTTAATGCCGTCAGATTATGAGATTGCGAAACATTTGCGCATTCGCAAGAAAAATAGTTATTTGGTAGCGAACAAAATTGATGGTTTAAATATTGATATGGTTTTAGGAGATTTTTATACACTTGGCATTAAAGATATTTATCCCATTGCTGCATCTTATGGACGCGGTGTTACTCAATTGATTGAAAAAATAGTTTCTCCCTATTCAACAAAATTAAGCAATAATATTGAATTATTACCAAAGGAGGCAGCCAATAAGCCGCATTGGCTGCCTCAGAAAGAAAAAGAAGCAATCGACAATAGTGAAAAAGAAAGCTTTGATCCACGTTTACTTCCAATTAAGTTAGCTATTGTTGGTCGGCAAAATGCCGGTAAATCAACTTTAACTAATTGTATTTTAGGGGAAGATCGAGTAGTTGTTTATAACATGCCAGGTACAACACGTGATAGCATTTATATCCCATTAGAACGAGATGGATATAAATATGTACTAATTGATACAGCAGGTGTTCGTAAACGAGCAAAAATAACTGAAACCGTTGAAAAATTTTCGGTGATCAAAACATTGCATTCAATTGAAGATGCTAATGTTGTTTTACTTGTTATTGATGCCAGAGAAGGAATTTCTAATCAAGATTTATCATTGCTAGGCTTTATTTTAAATGCTGGGCGTTCTCTAGTAATTGTAGTCAACAAATGGGATAGTATATCCCAAGAAGATCAACAATCAGTAAAAGATATTCTGAATTTGCGATTAGGTTTTATTGATTTTGTTAAAGTGCATTTTATTTCAGCTCTATATGGTATAGGTGTTGATAATTTATTTGATCCTATTCATGAAGCTTATGAATCAGCAACACGGCGATTAAGTGCATCCTTATTAACACGTATTATGAAGATGGCAGAAGAAGAGCACCAGGCACCTCTGATACGAGGCCGCAGAGTAAAAATAAAATATGCTCATGTTGGCGGTTACAATCCACCTATTGTGGTCATTCATGGCAATCAAGTTGCTGAATTACCCAATTCTTATAAACGTTATCTAGCGAACTATTTTTGCCGTACATTACAGTTCGTGGGGACACCAATTCGTATTCAATTTAAAGAAGGTGATAATCCTTATGCTGGCAAGAAAAATAAATTAACACCAACGCAGTTACGTAAACGTAAACGTCTAATTGCACATTTTAAAACCCATTAATGACAATTAATATACTTTAAAATAAATATTTTAAAGTTTATATTCATTCACTTTCGATTTAAAGTGGTTATAATTTTTATCTAAATTGGCTCAAAGATGATAGTTATATTCCAACTTACCTCATGTGGTAAGGAGATTAAAATTAAATCTGTTCTACTTTCAGTTTCTGAAAGTTATTAGTAAATTTAGTATATGACGATCAGGATACGTTCCACTCTAATTCCTAATAAATCTGCCCTCTATCTTTAAATTGAACCTTCTTTACATCAGATCTGTCAGTAGCCTAAACTCGCTCCTCCACTTTTAACTGAATTTTAGTCTTTATTAATAGAAAGAAGCAGATTTATGAAGCATTAGAAGCGCAGAATCTGACTGTTATACACTAGATTTGCTAATAATTCTATAAAGTGATTTAGATAATATTTAGCTGATTATTTATTTCTTATTTTCTTTAAGACATAAAGATTAATGGTATTCAAATATTGATAACCTTTCTACAACAAAATTAGTACCTATTCATATAGAATTTTTGAATTATTGGCATAATAATAATATGATCTCTAATCTAGAGAAATAGATTATTTAAAATATTATTAAATGAAATTGTCTAATTTAATTAGATAAAATTTACAGAAAAACGCAACAATACCTTAAAATATAAAGCTTTATTCATTCAGGATTTTATTATCTCACAATTATCTTGTTATAGTGATAAAAAAATTGAAGATCTTCTCCTAGACTTTTTATTCTAGGTATTAATATAATAAAGCACTAACTGACTCTATTAAGAATAGAATCAGTTAGTATTATAAAAACTTAATTTATAACCGTTATACTGAGTTCGCATAAAATTATTGTGAAATCTTTTTCTCAGGCGTTACTTGCTTCTGTTCTGTTCTGTTCTGTTCTGTTCTGTTAATTAAAGAAAATATTATTTTTTTAGCAGATAAAATCTTAGATAGCAACTAATTATTAAAATTGTCATGAAAATCTCTCAAATGATAAGTTTTGGATGTTAGTTTATATTATTTTTAATACACAGTTTAATATTAAGTAGCCGATATCTGTTTATTTTTGATTAGCCGCCAAAGTACGTTATTTGGCCGCAATTACGCTATTGTCAATTGGCTTGTATATTTTAGCTTTGTTATTTTTATCTGCTATCTTTTAATCATTTTTCCTATCAGCTTCATTGTTTGTTAACAGCTGCTACTAAAATTTTTATACATTATTTTTACTACAATCATACTGAATTTTTTCATTTTTAAGATTTCTTTTTCGCGCTACAACTTCTATTTAACGCCATTACTATGAGAATTATTAATAAATCTTAAAAACAATGAAATGGCACGAGAATGTCAATTCATGTTTATTTATATGCCAATTATTTTTAATTGAGATATTATTTACTACCTGGAGTTGGCAAAAATTAGGTATCCCATAAACCGTCAACCATTTACTAAATACCCCCATGATAAATATCTTTATCATAGCCATTTATTGTGTAATATTTAATGTATATTTTAACTAATGCAAATTTTTATTTCCCAATAACTATGCAACAAGCTAATTATCCGCTATGTAATATAATGACAGCACGAAATTTCTTAAACGTTATGGTTATCTTGATAAAGTAAATATCAACGCAAAATTCATCAAGAAAGTAACTTTTTAGAACTATCTCTATTAAATATCTACTTAAACTACTTAGCTACCAAAAATAAACACCAAAATATAATTTATTACTATTTGTAGTTAATAATATTAACTATCAAAATAGCATTTAAAGATATGCTAGTTTTAAACGCTGTTAAAGTAATCAGTAGACAATTTAACCTGCATATCAGTGCAGGTATTCAAAAATTAATACACCTTATTTAACTTATTCTACGGTTTATCATCTAGTTATTTAGATAATATACTTAATAGCAGAAAATCTTCTGACCTGGTTGAAACATTCAAATATCAAAACTATCAATTTTATCTATTTTCATCGAATGAATTTAGCTAGCTATTATTGCATGATACAATTATATTAGATTATTCGTTATCTAAAAATACTGTCAAAATGATTATAAAACTACCGATGAATCAGTTAAATATTTGTAGATAGTATCGAAAAGCATATTCAGTGGTTTTCTTTATCTTAATTTTAATGATTTTGATAATAAAAATTGAAAAGTAACAATAAGTTACAATTAGATCATAAGATTAAACGCATACTTGATACATTAAAACAAAAAAATATATTAAATAATATCGTTATTGTCATTACGGCAAATAATAGTAGCAATACAGAAACTCATGAACTAATGAAATGGCTTATCAACAGTAAATTTAATTTTAAAAAAATGAAGATCCCTTTATGGAGATATTGACCTAGCAATATCTCAAATACAAAAAATTAATAAGTTAACTAGTTATTGAGATATTATGACCACCTTAATACAACATTTTCTATGTGTAAATGATTCACCAAAAGACTATTCTCAAGGTGAGATCTTTTTTACCTTATAAACGTAATCAACCCTAGGTTTTATCAAGTAATGAACAAGTATTAATTATTAATCTTACTAATAAAACGCTTTACCTTAGTAAAAATAGAGAAGTTTATATATCTTTTATAATAAAATCAATATTATAAAAGATAAAAATATGATTTAACTAAACTACTAAAAGCTTTTTACGAGTCTACAATTTTAATATTAGTTAATAACTAAAAATCAATCAATAGTAGTACTTGGTATTGATTTTAATATAAAAAGTAGTATAGTAGTAAGTTTGTATCGGCATGTAGCGCAGCCTGGTAGCGTACCGTCATGGGGTGTCGGTGGTCGGAGGTTCAAATCCTCTCATGCCGTTCAATATTTGATAAAAAATCAATTGGTTATAATTAATTTTTGTGTCTGAAATTTAATCGTAGTAAAATTAAAATAAAATTGGTAAGTAAAATTACTTGTTAATAAATGCCAAATAAATTTTTAATTAAAAATAATCCTCCTGAGTCATTAATAACTAGATGAATAATTTTTAATTTATTGTCTATTTTATCTTATTGTCATAAATGAATAAATCCATTTCAGCAGAGAAAGTAAAAAAACTAGCTATAAGGCTTACTAAAGCGTACAAGAAAATAATGATTTTATTAAAATAAAAATATAAAACCAATAATTTATTATAACATTTTATAATATAAATTATCTCGAATATTAATCTGGAAACTAATTAATTTTATACTAAAAGTAGTTTAATACTATAAATTAGAAAATATAATTAATTTAACCCTTTTAAATAAAAATAATAAACAATAAATGAAATAAAATATTGAAACAATTTTCATCGAATTATGCTCATTTCTGATGTATTTGTTTCGCAATAGTAAACTAATTATTATATTTATTAATTTCATGCATGATCTCAATAACAAAAAGATATGTCATAAAAGTTACCCATAGGTATTCGTGAAATCAAGTATTATCTGTCCTCTTTATGCAATGCATGAACTAATACGTAATCATCGCTCCAAATAGTTAAGATAGGCGCTTATTAAGATGAAGCTCGAATCTATTCTGTGACAAGCATGTAAATACTGCCTTGTCTATGATCGTCAAAGCTCTATGGTCCATAATGATTATTTCTACAATAAGATATAGAGAATGATATTGAAATCTTAAGATTAAAATACTTAAGATAAATAGAGTAGGCAGTGGTAACGAAATATACTTCTAAAACTTATTACTAGCATTTTATCTTAAGCGTGCGAAGATATCGAGAAGTTACTACCAATGCCCTGTATATGTAAAATATTATCTACCAGTGATTTTTACAAAATCCTAATCCGGTTCTCGATAAAAACACATAATTCCTCTACAGTACTGTCAGTAAGTAAACTAAGTCGGCAATAGCTTGAAATTACAGGTAATAAGTCTCTGCGTGATTAAAGTGATACACCTATTTTTATTATTTGGCTAAAGACATAACTGTTATGTCAGGTAAACTGATCACTTTTGTCTACTGATTAGGTATTGAAGTCACTTGAAATGGATATAAAGAGCTTATTGCGGTCAAGTATGATTATTGAGAGTTGGAAATAAACTGAGCTAAACTTCTCAAATGGACTGGGAGCATATGACTTAAGCGTATCCTTAAGATTTACTAATTAAGGCGGGAGTGTGTGAGGCTGTTAGTTTTTAATACAATGGTAAAATATTCCCAAACATGTTGTACCAACGCTGTTGAGTAAATAAAACAGCTGATGTGCTAGTTTCATTCAGAATGGCATATAACACAGAAAGTTAAGGATGAGTTGCGAGAGCTCTGGATAAAAAGAGCGTAATACCGCTAATAAATCCCTTGATGTCTTGTGGTAAGGTTTTCAGCTTCTCCTAAAGAGATTAATAATCTGGGAAAGAACGAGAAGAGCTGCTGTATTCTATGAGTCTTATCAGCGCATTTGGCATAAATAAAACGAAAATCTAATAGAATTGGTTTTTTGTGGCATTGAAACTACGAAGTCAATACACGAAGTTCTGTAGTTTAAGAAAACAACCCTTTTAATGGTTATTCAGTTTTTCCTCTGCTCAGAAAGCTTATGCCTCGCCTAAGCGGATTGAATCTGCTAACTATGATAATGGGCAACGTCTACTAATTTAAGGATAAAAACAGATTTATGAAGAATTATAGCGATAAGTCTGACCGTTATACACAAGGATTTTTGCTAATAACTCTATATCGTATCACTTATTAGACTATTTTAAGCATATGAACAATTTATCGATACTGGCAATACATTTTTTATCAAGCAATATCTGCTAATATAAAACCTTAGTTATTTTCATTAACTAACTAAATATTATAAGTAAATTCTATTTTAGGTTTTAAATAAAATTAAACAAAAAGCTATTTAATTTAAATCTATATCGTAATTAATTTATTTCTTACCTTATAAGGATTATTGAATGAAATATTATTTATATAGAATTAAAAGATAAATATAATATTTATTACATCTATAATTATTATTACTTGTATTTTTACTAATATTTATTCAGAAATAATATCTATTACAGATTAGTAATAAAGTTATTTGCAATTTAAAGATGAAAATTCAAGTATAAATTAAATAGTGTTAATATTAAACATCGTTATGAAACAGATAATTACCGTAACTTTATTTATTCATTAATTTATACTTCTTAATAAGAACATTTAAAATAAAATAATATTGTCTTCTTTAACGTAAAGACATGGTGCTCAGCATCAAATTTCTATTTTTAATAGATATTAAAACTAAAATAGTTTATTATGCTTGTCTAGAAATTAATCCAACCAAAAACTTATCAATTAACATTTTTATATATAAATAAAATTTATATTTTATACTTTCTAATTTTAAAATATAAAATTTGGCACTTGGATAATTTGCATTAATTAGAAGTTCTAATCTAGATAGAAAATAAAAATTCACTATTGATTATACTTAATTTATAGTGAATAAATATTTTTTAAGATTAGTCTTAATGCATTTATAGCATTAGTTTTTTATTTTAAAAAATAAACTTAATACAAATAAAATACTCGCACATATGACAACAGAAGGCCCTGCTGCTGTATCATAATAAGCAGACAGAGCAAGTCCAGCTGTTACAGAAAACATACCGATAATAATAGCAGAGATTGCCATTTGTTCTGGTGTTTTAGCAAATCGGCTACCCGTAGCCGCAGGAATAATTAATAACGATGTAATAATTAAAGCACCAACAAATTTCATAGCAATACCTATTGTAATGGCAGTAAGTAGCATTAATAGTATTTTAAGTTGCTGTATTTTTACACCATCAACAAAAGCTAAATCCTGATTAACTGTTATTGATAGTAAATTGCGCCATTGCCAGACAATAATTGAGCAAACAATTGCCACGCCTATTGCGATTGAAAAAACATCTTCAGTGGTTACCGATAATAAATCACCAAATAAATAAGCCATTAAATCCATATGAATATTGGCTATTAAACTAATGACTACTAATCCAAGTGATAGGGCACTATGTGCTATTATGCCTAATAATGTATCAATGGGTAGTTGCTGGTGTTTTTCTAGCCAGGCTAATAAAATTGCAAGAATAAGTGTAATAGTAATTATGGCATAAAACAAATTAACATTAAATAATAAACCAAAAGCAATGCCAAGTAATGAAGCGTGAGCGAGAGTATCACCAAAATATGACATACGCCGCCAGACAATAAAAGAGCCTAAGGGTCCTGCAGCAATGCCTAACAACATACCGACTAGCCAAGCAGGTAGTAATAGTTCAATCATGATCATTCCTCCCTATAGATGTATTATCAATATTATTATTTAAATCACACTGATGATTATGATGATGGTGCCGATAGATACTTATCTGTTCTATCCCACGCTGTCCGAACATGGCAATAAATTTAGGATCTAAAGCCACATCTTCTGGTCGGCCAGAGCAGCATATTTGTTTATTAATGCAAAGTACTTTATCAGTTTTTGCCATAACAAGATTATGATCATGTGAAATCATAAAAACAGCACAATTTAATTCATTGCGAATATTGTTAATCAGATTATATAAAGCAATTTGACCGTTGATATCTATTCCTTGTGTAGGTTCATCTAAAACAAGCAATTGTGGTTGATTAAGTAGCGCACGGGCAAGTAGTACACGTTGAATTTCTCCACCTGATAGTTTTTTCATTTGTTGCTCGATAAGATGATAAGCGCTGACACGTATTAAAGCAGGAATAATATTACTAGTTTTTATTCCAGGTTTTAATGTCATAAAACGTTTTACTGTTAAAGGCATTGCTATATCTAGTAATAATTTTTGTGGCAAATAACCAATGCGCAATTTAGTTTTATAAATTATTTCTCCTTGAGTAGGTGTAATTAGGCCAAGGACTATTTTAGCTAAGGTAGATTTACCAGCACCATTTATCCCTAATAGGGTTAATATTTCTCCAGCATATAAATCAAAGGAGATATTTTTAATAATTTGATGTGAACCATAACTAACAGTAATATTTTTTAAGCTTAATAGCGTTTGCATGGTAATAATTTTGTCAGAATAATTAAAATTTTATAATGTAACATTACTAAAATTAGTAATATAGAAACTATTCTTTTAGAATACCAAAATAAAAAATTGTTTAAAGCTATGAAAAAAAAATATATTTTTGCTGGACTATTACTTAGCTTCTTACCTACTGTCTATGCTGATGTAGTTACTTCAATCCGTCCGTTAGGTTTTATTGCTGCAGCGATTACTAATGGTGTCACTGATGTGCATATATTATTACCTCATGGTGCTTCACCTCATGATTATGCTTTAAAACCTTCTGATTTGAAAAAAATAAAAACTTCTGATTTTTTTATTTGGGTTGGATTAAGTTTAGAAACTTTTTTAGAAAAACCGTTAGCACACTTACCCACTAACAAACGGATTACATTAATCGAAGATCTGACTATAAAAGCACACTTATTAAAAATAAGTAATAATAGTACATCAATAAATAATAAAAATTCTCATGCTCATGCTGATGATGAGCATCATTCACATAGTGTGTATAATATGCATATCTGGTTGTCACCAGAGATTGCGTATATTATTGCTAACATTATTTATCATCGATTAGTCGCTTTATATCCTAAATATAAAAAACAGTTGGACGTAAACCTTCGTAAATTCGATGAAAAATTAACGCAAACAGATAAAAATCTTGCTAAGATATTATTACTCTTGGATAGAGATAAAGGATATTTTGTTTTTCATGATGCCTATGCTTACTTTGAAAAACGCTATCATTTAGCCTCATTAGGTTATTTTACTATTAATCCTATCATTCAACCTGGCGCCAAAAGACTATATCAAATAAGAGCAATGTTGACTCAGAAAAAAGCAGTTTGTGTTTTTGCTGAATCACAATTCAAGCCAGCGGTAATTAAAGCTGTTATAAAAGGTACTAATGTACGAATGGAAACATTAGATCCATTAGGGAGCAATATCAGGTTAAGTAAGGATAGTTATGTGGAATTTTTAACAGCGTTATCTAATCAATTTAAGAGTTGCCTGCTGGATAAGAATTAGAAGGAATTTAATACGTGCAGCAGATGGCAAAGACTATTGTTCAGGTATACGGGAATCTTCCTAAACCGCATAAAATAATGCTAGGCACATTGACCGTAGCAACATTAGCTGTCGCTATTTGGCAGCCTATTATTATTCAACCTGACAATAAAGATGAAAATATCTCTCAAGAATTACCAATAAAATTGGATATTGTTCTCGGTAGAAAAGATAAAAATGAAACTGATATCAGCCAAGTAGATAATTCAGATACTGATAATATTATCACTAATAATAGCGAACAATTACCATATGAAGAGATAACTAATGAAAAAGATACTGATACACTTAATGAACATGTTGTTTCAAACGGTGATAATTTTACTAGTATTTTAACTCAGTATGGTTTAGATCTAAGCGATGTTGCGGCACTATCTAATCAATACCGAGCTTTACGTAATTTGAAAATAGGGCAAATGTTAAGCTGGAAATTGAATAAAAATGGGGAATTACAGACACTAACATGGATTATTTCGCAGCGTGAAACACACGTTTATACTCGTCAAGGCACCTCTAGTACTTTTAATGAAGAGAAGAAAATTCGTCAAGGTATATGGGCTGATAAATTTATCCAAGGTAAAATAAACGGTAACTTTACATCTAGCGCGATTAATGCCACATTAACACATAATGAAGCACGTGCAGTATCTAAAGCACTACAATGGCAGATTGATTTGCGCAAACTAAAGTCTGGCGATAAATTTTCGGTCTTGTTAAGTCGTGAAATGCTTGATGGTCATAATGAACAAAGCCGTTTATTGGGGGTTCACTTAGTAACTAATGGTAAAAATTATTATGCTTTTCGAGCAGAAAATGGTCACTACTATGATAGTGAAGCTAATGGCTTAGAGCGAGGCTTCTTACGTTACCCTACAGCTAAAACCTTTAGAATCTCTTCTCCTTTTAGTTTACGTCGTATAAATCCAGTAACAGGGCGTTCTACTCCTCACCATGGAGTAGATTTTTCTATGCCCATTGGGACACCTATCTTAGCGGTTAGTGATGGTGAAGTTATTATGGCAAAATATAGTAGAGCAGCCGGTAATTTTATTACTATTCGTCATGGTAGTCAGTATAGCACTCGTTATATGCATCTACGTAAATTATTAGTTAAACCAGGCCAGAGAGTAAAAAGAGGTGAACGTATTGCGTTATCAGGTAATACTGGACGTACTACTGGCTCTCATTTACATTATGAGTTATGGTTTAATCATAGAGCAATCAATCCATTAACTGCTAATTTACCTTATTCAGCTGGATTAACAGATAAAGATCGTCAACTTTTTTTAGCATTCGTTAAAAAAAATAAATCAAAGCTAGCAAACAATTAATATTGCTTTTGTTAATTGATAGGTTATCAAATAACCTTTAATTTATTCCTATAATTATTTTTTGTAAATCATAAGTTTATTATTAATATATATCTCAGATTCTGAGATTTTTTATATCTTGCATTTGAGTGTACTCATTAATAATGTATAGAATACAGATAAGTAAACTTCTTAGTTATATTCTTATTTTGAATTGTATTTACTTATATCTTAAATATCGTGGTATGGGATGATTGATGTTTTGCTATTAGGGCTACATTTATTTACCTATTAAGTTACGTGATTTATTACTAATAAACATAAGTAAACTAATTGGTAAATTAGTAACAGGTTCGCGTAGTCAGACAAAAATTAATTTACTCTATTGCTTTTTTAAATTAACGGAGCAGTAACGAAAAAATATGTTGATGAAATATTGCTGTAGAAAATCGATTTTTTGCTATATTGGTTAAATTAATTTTATGCAGTATAGACAAAATTTTATAGCTAACTCATTAGCATAATATCCAAATTATTAAACGATTAAAAGCACAATAGCACAATATTATTTTTATGGTATCTCATATAGTTGAGAATAGATGATATCCTGACAATGCTATTAGCAGCTCGAGGATAAAAATGAAAGCCATGTTTCCTTATAAAAGGAGCCGATGACCTGCTCTTTATTTCATAAAGAGCATTATCATTTTGGTAGTCCTTTGCATTCTTATTAAACATGTATGAAACTTTTTATTAACCAGTGTCAAGCAAGCTTATTGTGAATTTTATTTACCTGATTAAGATCAGAATGCAAAACATAATGAGTTTATTGATATTTTTGAAATCTATAAAACAACTTTACCAGTAGAAAGATATTTAATAAAGGTATATCATGCAGAGATAGTACTGTTATTTGCAGTTTATAATTATAAATTCATCAATTACATATGTATATCCGTGAACCAATGATAGATATTGCAGAATAAAACAATTACTATAATTGCTAGTTTAATAACCAAAGAGTTGGAATATTTAGTTAAACCTTATCTGACAAAATATATCTAGATATTAAAATTATTAAAAACGTGAAAAGTCGGTGATATTATAGCCTTATTGCCGCGATGATCTTTATCGATAAACATATCAGTTAATATGTTATCAACTAGTTAAATTATTACATATTTAACAAATTAGTTCATTGTCTTTATCTTTTCATCTAGATTCATCAGATTATAAATAGATATGCTTAAAATTGATTTTACCTTTCCTTGCGTTAATATTACCTTTGTGATGATTAATAAAATTCTTAGCAAAATACATCCTGGATAGTTTTGTTGTATCTATCTCAGCATTAGCTATAATGCTGCCTTTATTAACGATATGGTTAATCATTAATAGATTTATCAATAAACCTAGTGTTATAAACGCCTGCTTCAGGCTACGTTACACTATGATATTTCATAAATCTATTCTCTATTTTTAATTAGATATTTTTACCATCAGAATCACAGCAAATTAAATTCACTTTAATCGGTTTCCAGCTTTTTTGAGCAAACTGGAGGAGATTAAATAGTATTGAAATGGTTGTTTTCTAGAAGAACACCGATTTCACCCTGTTGGCTTCATAGACTTTTTGGTTACAAAAGCCGATATTTAAATTAAATTCGTCCTTCTTAATTCATTCTCAGTGTATTGAGGGAAAATTATAAAATATCAGCTATTCTTTTTACTCTTTCTTCAATTTCTTCATCGCCACAAAGAATAATTTTACTAGAAATCTTGATAATAAACATCGATGGTTTTGTTAGCAACATCACAGTTTTTTATTAGCAGACTTCTAGAAGCTCATCCCTAACTTTTGGTTAGGATACCTTTTAAAAAATAAATAGTTAACGCATTAGATGTTTTGTATTTCCCTAAAAGCTCAATAACATTGGTGATACGTATCTTGAAATATCTTGCTATTCCATTACAAAAACCAAAAGCACTATTTTTCGTGTAAATCTGGGAGATATAGTTAAACTATCCACTAATAGGTCATTGAAAAGTTCGGCAAACAGTGTACTTCTGACTCTTGATAAGCATCTTCGGCTGCAATGAGTTCCTTAATATGTTCATATATATCTATGCAGTCATCTCAATACTAACTAGTAGGCAAAAAATCAGCTTATCTGGTATATTACCAGTATATGCTATCACTCCAGAAATAAAAATAATGCATATTGCTAAATAACGCAGGCACTATTACTTATGATCTTTAAGCTATTACTATTTCAATCTACTATACTAATAGTATTCCAGAGAACATGTGCTTTTTATTAAGAAATCACCACCAGAACTTCATGAAATCAGCGGTTGTAAGATACTTAACAAAAAACTATCAGCCATAGATAATAACTCTTTGCTGGTTTTGTAGGCTTCAGATAAGGTGGCAGTAATCAGATATTAAAGGTATCCGTTGCCGCTGAGATTTCTGATCTTAAGATAACTTTAATCTCAACATCGCCAATAGCAGTCTATATGGTTCGTAGTGGTAAATAATCGTTATGGATGAGTTCATCCAAAAGGGAACGCAGGTAATATCTGGTTTTTCGGATACCTGTACTATATAGAACTTTTCATGGCATATCATCTCCCTGTTGTTAAAATCATTCATAAAATGAATTAGCAGGATATGACAGCATCTTCGAAACTCTATACATTAAAAATAAGCATATCTCATGGATTGAGATCAATCTGGATCAATCTGATTGGCTATACAATTAAAAATTACCCAAATTAATATTTGGTAGTAAAACTTCATTGTCAGTCTATATAAAATTAGTAAAGTTAAACCTAAATTATTTAAAAAAAATTACAGTGTCTTTCTGCTAAGAAAGAATTAAAGGTAAATTTATTAGCAGTAAATACTTTATTTATTATAAATACTTATCTATTTATTATCTATTATTGGGCTACAGTATTCAATAATAACCTTAGTTATTATCAATATATAAAATAGTATTAAGGAAATTAGCCAACATAAAAGTTTACAAAAGACATTAATAACTAAATATTTATTCTAAAATTAGATTTGTTTGTTGTTCTTTAGATTTTATTTAGCTTAAAGGAAATAGCATATGATAAATTTATTAATTAAATTGCATCGCTTTGAAATGATAAGTAAAATTTATTATCTTTTCTTGTTTAGAAATCAGTTATAATTCATATTTTCAATCACTTTTATCTTTAAGTTTATTTGATAAACCGATGCTGTTATACTATCTAATCCATTAGATGGTAATTTATCTTTTAATAAATTAGCAAACATTAAATCGCTGGTATTGAAATCGCTAACTCTATTAGTTATTGTTTATTGAATCAATCAATGACCAACTAATATACCAGCTATACGATTTAATCATTAATAGTATTTAAAAATAATCGGCATAATTATCGGCGAATAAGATGTTTTGCTAAAACCGTTTGATATTTTATACAATTTCTCACCTATTACTAATAGAGCTTATTAACATTACTATCGATTTTTCTAACTAATATTTTACTTTAATAGAGTTAAAGGCATCATTATATAATGGATAGACAAAGTTTCATAAGATAAAAATATCAAACTACACCTCAGGGAAATTTAGCCTTTTCAGGCTATCCGTGATCATCGAATTAAAGAAATATCAAGCAGAAAGATTATTTATTTTATTTGTTTAAAATAACAATAATAGCTTCCCTTATTAGCAGAACCAATATAACTCGTTAAAACTTCATTACAATGTTTATGGCAGATATTAGAATACTATTAACAATATATATTAAATATTTAGACGTTATAACACTATCTGTTCATTGTAGTATTGTATATGATTAGAAATTACACGGTATTTAGAAGCCAAACATTAATTCTGATTTATTTCATAGGAAAACTGCAACACTATTACTTACAGATCACTAAAACAATATAATGACTGAATTGATAGAACACTTCTATATACCATTCATTTTATTTTTAATAAATTTTTTTTTAAAATAAAAATTATTGCTTTCTAACACAAAAATTAATATTTTTTATAATTAATATAATTAACATCAGTAAGTTATTGCTATGTTAGCTAATTCTCTCTTATAAAAATTAAATTTACGCTTTTATCGTACTTATTTATTGCCAATTAACTAAACAGTAATGTTTTTTACCACGCCTGATCAAAGAATAACAATCAAAGAGGCGATCTTCTGCAGTAAAAATATATTCAGGATTAATACATTTTTCGCCATTAATCGTGATCGCATTTGAATTTATAATCCTTCTAGCCTGGCTGCGAGAAGGAACCAATTTTGATTTAACTAGTGCCTGTTGTAAATCTGCCCCTAAATTTAATTTGATCATCGGCATACCATCTTGTGCTAACTGAGCAAAATCTGTTTTAGTTAAAGCTAGAATTGTATTAGAAAATAAGCTTTTTGTGATCCGCTTAGCAATCTGCAAACCTTCATCGCCATGAACTAATTGGGTCACTTTCTTTGCTAAGACATACTGCGCTAGTGGGGCTTTGCCACTATTCTGGTCCTTTTCTTGCAAAGCGTTAATTTCTTCAATTGGCATAAAAGTAAAAAATTTAAGAAAACGGTAAACATCCACATCGGCAGTATTAATCCAAAATTGATAAAACTTATATGGACTTGTTTTTTGCGGATCTAACCAAACTATCCCCGATTCCGTCTTGCCAAATTTAGTTCCATCAGATTTAGTAATTAGCGGAACCGTCAAGCCGAAAACTTTTTTTTGATATAAACGACGAGTAAGATCAATGCCTGAAGTAATATTGCCCCATTGATCAGAGCCGCCTATCTGTAATTCAACATTATATTGGTGAGATAGGTTAGCAAAGTCATAAGACTGGAATAAATTATAGGAGAACTCAGTAAAAGAGATTCCAATATCATCGCGATCAAGACGTTGTTTAACCCCCTCTTTATTTATCATTTTATTAACTGAAAAATGTTTGCCAACATCGCGTAAAAAAGTAAAAATATCCATTTTACCAAACCAATCATAGTTATTAACTACCTTTGCACTATTTTTGCCACAATCAAAATCAAGAAATAGCGAAAGCTGTTGATGAATTTTTTCTACCCATTGTTGCACCGTTTCGTTAGCATTTAATTTACGCTCACTAACTTTAAAAGTGGGATCGCCAATTAACCCTGTCGCCCCACCTACTAAAGCTACCGGTTTATGTTTCATCTGTTGAAAACGCTTTAAACATAGTAAAGGAACCAAATGCCCTAAATGCAAGCTATCAGCAGTTGGATCAAATCCACAATATAGTGTCACTGATCCTTGGGATAATTTCTCTATTAATGCCTTTTCATCCGTCATCTGAGCTATTAAACCCCGCTCTTGCAATTGCTCAATTAGATTCTTGCAAAACATCAATGACTCCATCAATATTTTATATTATCAATATATAATATAAAAAGTACAATAGAATAAAAACGTGAGGAAATAAGTGCTAGTTAAAAATCATTTTTCCGTTTATGGTGCCAAACGATCAATTTTCCAATGATCATGTTTCCATTGATACACAAATCGATCATGTAACCGTTTAGTTCCGCCTTGCCAAAATTCGACACTATTAAATTTGACACGATATCCACCCCAAAAAGTAGGTAATGGAATTTTACAATTTTTAAATTTTTGTTTTAATTCGGAAAACTTAGTCTCTAATAGACTTCTAGCTGAAATTTTTGCGGATTGTTGTGAAACCCAAGCTGCTATTTGACTATCTTTTGGTCGACTATAAAAATATTTTATTATCTCAAGTGTAGAGAGTTTTTCTGCTTTACCCAGAAAGGAGACCTGACGGCCTAACTGATACCAGGGAAATAGTAAACTTACCTTATTGGTATAGGCTATATGTTGCGCCTTACGACTAGATAGATTAGTATAAAATACCAATCCATTTTTATCATAATGTTTGAGTAATACAATTCGTTGATATGGCTGCCCATCCCTATCTACTGTTGCAACACACATGGCTGTTGGATCAGATAATTTTACTTCATAAGCTTGCTGTAACCAACGTCCAAACAAAACTAATGGTTGATCAGTTAAATCCTTACGTCTTAACCCTCCTTCAGTATATTCCCGTCTTAAATTAGCAATATCCAATTGAATCTTTTCTAACATTTTTACCTCTATCTTAATATTAAGTTATATAGGATTAACCAAATAAATTACCCCTTTTTGGGGTACCCTTACTGGATTAGCATCAATAACAAGGGTAAAATTGCCTGGTAAATCGAATAAAGTACAGTAATTACTAATTAAGCAAAAGCAGAAACTTCCATATTATTACCATTCAAAGTACACTTATCTGTTAATGGGACTACAGTATTGCTTAATAATTCACTTAATCTTCCCAAAGATAGCTATCTTATCTCCTAAAATCCACAAACCAATAAACAATCTACCTTGTCATAAAATAAAATCTGTTCAACAATTGAACGGATAGTTAATTCTGCTAAACTGCTTATTTATCCTACTGCTGATAAATTTAAGTACGATATCAGATATTTTGTAACCAGATAGAATTAAAATATTTTCTACTAGTACTTTTGCGTTAGCCGTTTAAAATAGAGGTCAGCAGATTTTTCAATTAAAAGCGATTCATTAATCTGCTTTAAATATGCTCAATTGCCGTTATTATGATAAGGTTTATTAAAATGTTAATTGATCCAGGTATTCAACAGAATATTTCCTAGCTCACTATCGATAACTTTTAATTATTAAGTTTTAAATAAAGTATTAAGATTAGCGATGCCACCCAATATTTAAAATAATACGATTTTCAGCAAGATGCTTATACACTTTCTGATGAAAGTAGGAACTAAGGTGCGCTTTTTACCATTCGTCATGTCTCTATATGACGAAATTTTTTTTACTATGGCAAATCTTGGTTAACACAATGATTTCATTATTATCACCTAATTGCAGAATAAAAGGCCGTTGTAGCAGTAGGTTATTTCCAAGAAGTTTTCTCCATAACATTCTATTGCAATAATATCAGTAAACCAGTAATGATGCTGTTTCAATAAGTTATTGATCGCTTCAGCATATAATCAAGCTAAGCTGATAATCAATTTCACCCATGGTTGATAAAGTTATCGATTAACCTTGATTTATAGATAAAATTTAATTTTTTAATCTAGTTTAAAATAGAAAGAAAAATCGAACCTAACTGAACTATATTTTTATTATCAATCTCAGATAAAACAACATCAACCCCAATTAAGTCTAGTACCTGATATAAGACCTATATATAGACCTTCTTTCATATTTATCCTTAAATTATTTCTCTATACTTCGTTTTGGTGATTCACTATATTTACTATTATTCTTTTTTAAGAGTTTAACTTTTTGAAATAAAATAAAAACAACAGTTGAATATTGTAATTAAAAATAACTTAATTAAGTTAAATTTATTACTTTAAGAAAAAATTATTATAGTCTAGCCTATTTATAGATTATAGAAAGTAAAGTACTTTACTATTTATTTGATTGTCTAGTTTGTTTATATACAAAAATTATGATATCTGTGTATTTATAATTATATTATTACATTGTAAATTATATTTCTAAAAGGAGTAATTATATCTTTGGTATTGGATCACTATAGGGTTGTGGAATGATGGTGGTGTCTATATAATGATTCAGAATGAATATATTTATTTTTTCTGTATGAGTTTTGGAGATCCTGAGATATCCTGTTGATTAATTTTATAAATACCTTTAATAATAGAAAATGAGATGCTATAAAAAAGTTTAACCTACAGCTATTTATAAAACTAGATATTACTTTAATCTCTTATATTAATTCATATGTAACGGTTTCCAGG
>JBQMRR010000110.1:0-4656 GCA_052174495.1 Arsenophonus sp. NC-TX2-MAG3 | reverse complement strand
TAAAAATCGCATACTCTATACATCAGGCATAAACCCTGGTAAGCCCATTTATCTAGTAAGTCCATATTCACTAATTTAATAAAATTACCGTTTTGTAATCGATGATTATTAGCAAATTTCTAGCTTGAATAACCTCTTAATCCCAGTGAGAAATAACTTCTTTATTTCATCGCGTTGACAACGATTCGATTTCTTTAATGTGTCTATAAATGATGACCTTTAATTTGATTAACTTATCATAATTGATGGGTAATTACACGATGTTCGCTAATTTTTGTACATTCTTTCTAGAAAAGTTATTTGTAAAGTAATTTACAATAATTTCCTTTCTTTTTCTGCATAATCATTCGGATAATGATAAATTTATTTAAATTATTTAAAACTTTTTCCCATAGGAGATTCTCTAACATAATTTTTTATGTTTTTATTTGCAGCATTCCAGGATATTTTTAATTCGACCTAACAGGAATAAGTGGTTCCCTAGCTCAAATTTTAACGCTATTTTATAGAAAGTTTCTATTAAATCATCAGGTTGAGTTTTATTTTTATATTTATGATATATTGCTACAATTTAATCAAAATATTGATATATTAACAGTTTCCCCTTAGAAAGGAATTATTTCTTCTAATGAATAGATTTCCTTTGAAATCAGCAAGAATCTTTCTAATTAAATCAATATCCATCCGACTTTTAGCTATACTTGTCTTTATTTTATTAGCCTGAGTGAAATTATAAAGAGAATGATCTTCACACATGATGTATTGTAATTATAATTATCAGAGTTAGTATCGTAAATATTATACTATGGACTGAGTTTCATTTTAATTGTCTCTAAATAGAGAGGACTATTTTACAACAGTAATTTGTAAATTTTTTCTATTTTCTATAACGTGACCTTTTGGCTCAAAATACTACCATCAGATGATTCTATATAAACCCACTCAAGCTTAATTTTTCTTGCCCATCATGGATTTATTAATTAAATATTGCATTTGCTTAGATAAGCTTTTCGTTTCGATGTTTAAACAAGAGTCTATTAATTCCATAATGGACATATTCAGCTATGCCATCTATGTTAGTGGTAATTACAGGAATTCAAAATTTACATGCTTTTTAGGATCAACAAAGGTAAATTTTTACTCATATCTAATTCCTATCCAAGAGATATGATACAATCTAGAGGATTAAAAATACTTTTAATGATTTTTTGTTGAAGTATTCTGGTGATCATTTAATACCAGATTGAATCTGTAGAGGTAGTTTTTATTGCGATTACGTGTAAAACTGCTGTATTTTGCGCTTTATTCCCTCTGAAAATGCGTAATACATAATTATTTTCCAATCTAGAAAACAATTGAATCAATAACTGGATCCATTTAACTGAAATATAGGTTTCAATATAACCAAAAGTAAAATCCTCTTTTAAAAAAAGGATGACGCTATTAAGTCTATCTAAATCAAAACCATAATCTAAATACATCATCTTATTGTATGGTACCTCATAATCAATTATATACCAATCGTATAAATTGAAAGAAGGGGCAAAATATTATATTTTTCTGCAACCTAATACATCTGATGCATACGCAGCTTTTTACCAATTGGCTCAATACGCAGTATCAATATTATTTTTATTTTGATTTCCTAAGAAATTATAAGAATAACAGAAAGGTATGTCGCGCATTTTTTATTTTTTTATCATCAGAAATTGATCACAGTGGAGAGCAATCAATAGCAGGATTAAGCTTGTATAAATTGTCTACATAGAAGTATTAGTTAATAATGATATAGCGTATAAATATTGAAATATTTTTTCGCGATTATCGACTGATCAAGTCGATAGATGATTGAGGTGTCCAATGTGCACTATCTGATGTTTTATACTATGAATAAATAATTCTACTTACTTATCTAAGTAAGGGTCCTGATAACAGTAGTGGTATATCCTAGACGGATATTGATTTTATATAATAGTCGTCGACTGATCTCTATCGCGTGAGCTATTCTTTAAAAAATAGCGGTAGAAGAAATTTGGCGAGGCGATATCATCCGGCTGATTCGTTACAACTATAACCTGATAAAACGCAATCTCTTTTCTTGTTTTATGCACTTCTGCATGAGGAAGAAGTAGCAGCGCGTACTCTGGAGCTGCAGTACAGATGTTACTAGAAAAAGTGCATTTTACTAAAAATATAAAATAGGAGTTAAGTATAGCATGAAATACCACGAGCTATATCTTGAATGCTTAATATTGGAGTATCCGGGGGGTCAAAATTACGAAATTACTAAGGGGGTGGGAGTAAGTTATGCCTCATTACTATGACCACTTAACTAAGCAAATATACCAGCAGAGATCTTGACGCAGGAAAGATGATCGGGCATTATATTAGTCATATTCTAGAAAGGTGTTTTAAAAAACTACATAACATGGTTTCTTATCAAGGAGTAAATGAAGCACATTTATACCAAGGTATAAAGGCATTGAAGATAACGGCTAGCAAAAAACTAGAAAAATAAAATTCGCTTTCTGATAAAAGAATTTTTGCATAAAAAATCCGTAAAGACGAGGCTTATTAAGCTAAATTTAGGATTAATATTTTTAAAACTAGTCATTAAACTAATGGATATATGCTTCGATGAAATTTTAACTTAAATAGATCCAGTAAATGGATTCTACCTCCTTTTAGGGATAGAAGGAGCTTTCGCTCTTTAAAAAACAAAAGAATTGAATTCCCTAAACATAATAAAATCTAGTACGCTATGCGTAATCCGTGACAGCTATGCTGCTTTGGAGATGTTCATGAACTGAGTACTGTTTTATAATTTTCGTATGTTAATTTGGCTATGTTGGTAAAGACTATTTCTTTTTGTTTTCTTCATAAAGCAATTTATAGCCACATTTGTATTTTAATTGTTATAGTTTCAAACAATCTTCTCTAATCTAGAGAATTTGATAAATAAAACAACCTTATTATAGAATTTACTCAACCATTCTTTAAGTTACTTATATAACTTTTTATATTTTAAAGTAAAAAATCCTTATTAATAACTCTCTAATTATCTAATATTATTATGAGATGGTGACTAGTTTTGCGTTCGCTAGCAAAAGTTTCGTACTGTTTAGCTTCATACGAACAAAGGATAAACTCTTATCGATGATTAGATCAAGAAAATGACTAACACACTTTTTCATTAAATTTTTCAAAAATTTCATTGCTCACATGACTCCACATATCGATCTAGGATGATTAAGAATCATAATTCATTTTTTCTTTTATGGCAATTGTTGTAACGAAATCTTTTATATAATATAAATTTTATAGCTGTAACCGTTACTAACATAGCTAATTATCAATAAGGCACACTATTACAGAAGGTGTAGAAGGCGATAAAGAGATGCCCCTCACAAAAAACCGGAAAATTAGGGGGGGTTGCTGTTCTGATGAACGATTTCTGCACATATAATTATATAAATATCTTCTGTGTGAAGATAGTCTATTTTTTGCCACCTTATTCTCAGAAATAAGGTAAACAGATAATTAAAATTGTTCTTAGAAACAATTCATAAAATAGAGAAAACGATGGTTATTTTCTTATCAAAACAGTGGGTATCATAAGAACGATGAATCCGATTGAATTAGCTTTCGTGATAGTAAAGATATGAAGCTGATTCGCGAAGTACTGTTTGCTTAAGAAAACAAAGCTTTCAATGATATTGAAACTGGCTCCCATCTTGCTCAGAAAGCTAAAATCAGCTTAAAGAAGTTAACCTGTTGACTTTGATAGTAACATAGTATTCAACTTTAATGATGGTAATAGGTTCATAAAGCATCAGAGCAAAGCGTTAGTCTGATTGTTAGATACCAGATTTTATAATAATCCATTAATTTTTAGAACAAACAATTTATCATCTAATTAGTCGATTAATTTCTAATTATATCTCATTAGAGGGTATTGTCAAGTATATAGGATATTTACTCTAAAATTTAAGTAAATGAATTTATTTTTTAAAACTTTCCTAAGCTATAATAGCGGTTTTTTTGAACTTTTAATGTATTCCTATTACATGAAATGAAAAAATAGTGCTACGGGCTTCTTATGAGCCTTAAATTTGATTTACAGGTATTCCTTAGCAACCTAAGCATATAATAATTTACTGTCTCGAATATTTACTTCAATTATAAATTTTACACTGCTAGGAATTTTCTAGTATCGCGGTACGTGATTTTCGCACTTTTAATGCCTTAAATTAATATTTAAATCTAGGAATAATGATGTTATAGGTTTTATAAAAGCTTTAAAAAAATAAAAAAGTTAGATTCTTATAATTTATCGCAACGTCTGTTTGAATCTTTAGGTAAAGTCAAGTATTATTCGTTTTTGCACGTTTATCCAATCAATATGTTTGATAACATGCGACAGGCTACAAGCGATCCCGCTGTATACGATTGTTATTGAAGAAGGGTAATTAATAAAAGTTATAATTCCCGATAAATTTATCACTTATAGGGAACAGAGATAATTCTAGTCTTCTTTGCCACTAGGATAAACATAAAGATATCTTGCCTGATAGATCTGACAAATGACAAACAGGATGATAATTTTCATTTCTCTAAAAAATACTCAGGGTAATATATCTATATGTATCTATGTAT
>JBQMRR010000109.1:0-23620 GCA_052174495.1 Arsenophonus sp. NC-TX2-MAG3 | reverse complement strand
TGGAGTTTTAGTAAGAGAGAGACTTGACGTCGCTAACAAAACCTTTAATCCTTTATTAGTAGGGTTATCAGTAAAGTATCATCCTCCCTCGATGAGGATGTTGGAGAAAAATGCAGAAGAACGACTGGAAATTCTGTGTCTTTCCGTCAGTGCACTGGGCGTCAATAAAAATAAAAATCTGATTGAATCAGCTTTTGTAACAGTGAGGTTATGGCTAACGCGCAAGCACGAAGTACTGTAGCTCAACAAAACAATTATTTCAATAGTGTTTAAGCTGCTTCCGTCTGCTCATAAAACTGAAATCGACTAGTGGGATTTTTGGACTGGCGACCATACCTTCTAAACAACATCTAATTTAAGCATGAAGAACAGATTCACGAAGAATCACAGCGCGGAGCGTTAGCCTGATCGCCATACATCAGATTTCCTGATAACATACTTTTGTGTGGCGATAGGTTTTTCAATAATAAACAAAAATCTGCTATCTAACGAGTTTACCAGATGAGAAATTATTTACAGATTCAAGAGTAGAATCTGGTTAAAAATTAGTTATGTATAAGTTAAATGGATTTTTGTCTGAATCTATATAAATAGATATAAGTTTTACTGTATCTTTGTTTTAACTATCAATAATTAGTTTTAAAAGTTGATATTTTATTACATTTTACGGTTTTAAAAATTGAAAAACAAGCTAAGGGAAGGAAATAAGGTGCTGATCAGGCTCTACATAGCTCTAATAACAATTCTAAAACAGATAGTAGAAATTAAAGAGCGAAAAACAACTTAAAAACCTTATGCCCTCGAAAACAGGAGATAGATTTTTTATTATTGATGAAGTTGAGCTTTCAGAATTAGAGATGAAATGGTTAGTATGGAATACCCATTTTTTACTTTAAAAGGTGGTAATATTGATACGCCAAGGTATAAAAATAGTAACACAATAATATAGTTGTAGTCCCTAATGCTAAATATGGGATAGCAATCGTTTTTGATAAAGATGTTTAAATTTACGCTATTTCTAAATTACAAGAATCTATTAATAATCATGAGAAAATTAATCGTACTGTTTATTTTATATCATATGATTTTTTGTAAGAACAAATAGAGCGAAGAGTAGTAGAGCATATGAAGATTTAAGAAAGTTACTATCTTGTCTTGCTGTAAGAATAATTGAAAGAAATGTAGTCTATTCTAAAGATTTTAAAAAATAGAAAATTTTGCTTTAAATTGATAAGTAGGTTATTTTACAGGGGGGAAAGCTAAACTTAATTATTACTATGGTTGAGGTAACGGTATCTTACTGACTCTATCAGATGTTGCATAAAAAGAAAATATTAAAAAATTAGTCAAGACCTACTTCCATATTAGAAAAGCGATAGATAGGATAATTTATGAAATAGCCCGTAAGCATTGTGGTAATCAGGGATAATTTACTATAACCCTTGAAAAACTGCGTTTAAAAACGAGGAGGAGAGAGTGCCGCATTGTTAAAAATATTTAGGCATAATATTAAGCAACTAGCTAAAGCAATAACTTACCAAATTACGGTATTCGTTATGATACAGAAACTGATATGGTAATTTTTAATAACTGTAATCTGACATCAGATTAGAAAGAAAAAGAGCAACAACGGGAAAAAGCAAACGGGAGTTTTATAAGTTAAAAAAATTCATATTGGCAACTAAACGATGTGAAAAATAAAAATGATATTTATCAGTTTCCAAAAGGTACAGAATATTAAGTGGTAAAAAATATTTATTTTGGTAAAAGTTATTGTTTACTCGCAGAGTAATTTATAGCACATCTATATTTTAATTATTGTAGTTTCAAAAAATTTTCTCCAGGTCAGATAATTTGGTAAATAAAAGACTCTATGCCATGTATTTACTTAACCCATATCCTTTTGATCGCTAATAAAACTTGTTCATATTTTAAATATGGAATTTTTTAGCAAATAATTCTCTAATTACCTAATCTTATAGGGGATGGTGACTAACTTAATGCTAAATGGTAAAGGTTACGTATCCTTTAACTCCATCCGAATATAAGGATGAACTCTTTATCGATGATCGGCTTAAGAAAATAGCTAATGTACTGTGCATTAAACTCTTCAAAAATCTCATCGCTCACATGTCCCTATCGATCTTAGGCGATTAAGACTGAAATTCGTTCATGATTAAAAAATTAAATTACTCTTTAAAAGTAGAGAAAATATTTATTTTTGTTAAAAGAATGCTAGAATTAGTTTACCATGCTTCTTTTATAAGTAAAATTTCATCGGAATTTGTATTCTTGATCTATAATTGCACTAATTTTAGTGACATTAACTCTAGGTTTAGTTTAACAATTTAGTTTTTTTATTTTATGGATTTTTTTGATAATAATTTCGTTGCTTGCTTCAAAACCTGAGTGTCAGTAAAATATCCCGTCTTCTCACACAGAATGCATTTGTACTGGGTATCTGTGCGAAAAAATTCTTTCATCATAACGGTTAACTTTAATTGTTTATAAACCGTTATTTTCAGTGCCTTACCTTCAGTAATAAAGTGCCTGATTTGAATATTCGACAATAAATCATAATAACGCAGCATCTTAAAACGCCTTGCTAGAATATGGATAATATAGTATTCAATGATCTCTTTCTTCTTCAGGGTCTCCTATCGTACTATTTAAGTTAGATAGTCATACTAATAATGTATAACAGCTCTCCTATTCGGTAATACACAGTTTTGGTACGGATACCGGTGAACTGCTTAAGGGTGTAGAGTCTCAGAAGTATCTCATGGTATGCTATGCTCATTTTTCGTTTTTTAGTAAAATGCACTTTACAGTAATGACTCCGTACTGTGTCTTTAAAGGTACGCTGATATTGTTTACTTGCTTGATTATACTTCCAGACTAAAATAGTGGGATTTATCAGATCATAGCCATAACATAGCAACCGGATGACAACGTCTCGTTATATCCATTTGCCAACTCTTTTTTAAAGAGCAGCTCCAAACCCATATAGCATGTTTAATATCTAGACTGCTATGAGTGGCGGAGACATGAATATAGAGATGTTGATTGAGTTATCAACCATAGGTATGCAAGACATAGAAGATATCAATTTTAACTCTGTTTTTGTACTTACTGCAGTATAACGTTGGGTGAGAGCGCGAAACAAAGAATTGAGAGCAGCTAATTATTGTTAAAACAAAAATCAAAGAAAATAGGCATAATGAAAGTAATGTGTTGCGAGTTATAATTCGCATACGACTGCCAGTAAACAGTAGAGAGTTATGCTCATTTCTGAAGATAGGATTTAAAAGATATTAGTATTCTTGTTGATTGATTTTGTGAATAACTTCAATAACAGAGAGATAATATAGAATAAAAATTCTACCTTATAGGTATCTACAAAACTAAATATTACTTATGTTACCTTACATAAAGGTAACCGTAATGAGAGTTATAGGAAAATGATATACACTGCGCTGTTTATGATGAACTCAAAGCTATGCTCCAACAAGATACTCAACACCCCCATTTTTTGACGCATTTATTTCGTCGTTTGTAACTGGTTATTTCCGTAGAAAATCATTACAGATGGAAGGTATTGGCGATATTAAAATTAAAATACCTAAGATTAGAGAATTTTAGAAGCAGAGGAATATTCTTAAAGAGCTACTTGCTACCACCTTATCTGGATACATAAAAACCCAGAAAAGTTGATATGATGACTATACCTTTGAGCCATTAGTACAGGTGATTTTTAGGAAGCCATGATCATGTTTCTCCATAAAAAGTACATGATCTCTCTGCTAGTAGCATTAGCAGACTGAAACAGAAATGCCTTGAAGAGCATAGGCAATGTTGTCAGCGTGATTTAAGCGCTGATCCGCGCTTAATTTATTTCTTTTCCGATTCCATATGACGTTTTTTCAAGAAAGCTCATCGCCTTTACCTGCTATTCATTATCGGCATCACTGCGCATACACGTAATGAGATAGCTATAGTCGAAAATGCTTATCGAGTGTTAGAAGTAAACTGGGCCTAACTTTTCAATAACTAGTTAATACTAAGTTTAACCATATTTTCAATGGTTGCTATGGGACAATTCCCTTGATTTTAGAATTCAATGGAAAAGATATACCTAGGCACAGCACCTCTTCCTAGGGCTGCTGGAGGTTTGATATACAAAACAACTCACTTGCTATCTTCATCCCTAAAAACATGCCAACACCAAAAGTAAGAATGAGATGCGAGAAATCTAGGTAGCATAGAACTGTTATGCCGATAACAATATCCTTAATATTTTGTTTGCAAGATTTCAATGTATCTCCTAGCAGGGATGAAGAAGTTGGAGAAAGATTGAGAAGAATGATTGCATTCTATGCCTTTCCGTCAACATATTAAGCATTAAATAAGAATAAAAAATCCAATTGAATTGACATTTTTCACAATGAGGTTATGAACCTGATGCATGAAGCTCTATAGTTCAAGAAAAATAATCCTTTCAATAGTATTTAAGTTACTCTCGTCTGCTCAGAAAAGCTAGAATTGGCTATGGGGAAGTTAACATTATTACTAGTAATAACAACGTCAAATTTAAAAATAAAAATAGGTTTACGAAGCATCAAAATAGTGTGTAGCCAGACGACTGGCATAGAGCAGATTTACTAATAATTTCTTTAAAAGCTACGAGTTTCTGGTTATATCTACATATAAATATAAATATTTCTATAAATACCAAACAAAAATTCACGACGTTATCTTTTAGTAAACATAGATGCCCTCTTTTTATAGTTTTCCATGTCTTTATAAAAATTAAAGCCTCTAGGAATGCTCGATGCTTCTTACGTGATTTTAATTTTGCTTATCCAATGCCTACCACCTGAGTACTTACCAGAGAATAACAAAGAATTTACAAACTGATTTTGGTCTGTAAAAACATTCAAACACCGAAAACACGAGTTCGCCCGTTTATATATGATATTCTTAAAAACATTGATTTATCCATCCGATTAGTTACGCTCATTAATTTAATGTTTCAACAAAGTTTGTTTGTAACCATAAATAAATTTATTTTTATATAAATAATATCATCTTTAAATTATTAAAGTTTTAAATAAAAAGCTGATTTAATTAGCTAACACTTTATTTTTTAATAAAAATAATTATAAAAAAGACCTGCAGATATTTTATAATCTAGTAAGTAATTAACTAAATAATTTCTGTTGCCAACCAGAAATAGTAACGACGATATGATCCCATAATCGATTCAAAAATCCTCCTTGCTCTATCGCTTCTTTCACTACAAGCGGGTGTTTATCAATCAACTGATCATTTAAAAAGAAATCAATAGTCCCTATCACCTGATTTTTGCTTAATGGTGCTTTGAGATAAGCTGAGTTCAAGCTATAAGTTACTTTTAGGTCTTGTTCTCTTCCTTTTGAGATGGTTATCACTACATCTTTTTGAGCCCCCAATAAAACCGTAGATTGATTACCATACCATACTTTTTCAGTAGTAAATGGCTTATCTGCCGTTATAGGAATAATTGTATTATAAAAACGAAATCCCCAATTTAGCAGCTTTTCACTTTCGGTAAAACGAATGCTATCACTCGATGCACCCAACACAACAGCAATCAATCGCATCTGCCCATTCGTTGCCGATGTAATAAGATTATAGCCAGCTCTACTAGTATGACCTGTCTTAATCCCATCTACTTGCAAGCTTTTGCTCCACAATAGACGATGGCGATTAAATTGCTTAATTTTATTGTAAATAAACACTTTTTCGCTATATAAGAGATACTCATCAGGTACATCTTTAATTAATGCCTTCGCTAATACCGCCATATCATAAGCAGTGCTAAATTGGCCTTCTGAATCTAAGCCGTGTACGGTTTTAAAATGGGTATTTTTTAATCCTAGTAAAGTAACATACTGATTCATAAGATCAACAAACACAGCTTGACTACCTGCCACGTAATCTGCTAATGCAATACAAGCATCATTACCAGATTGAATGACAATACCACGATTTAAATCCAGTACTGAAACTCTATCTCCGGGTTTTAAAAACATTAAAGAAGAACCTCGCAAAACAGGATTACCGGTTACCCAAGCATCTTTTCCAACGATGACAAGATCATTAACCCTAATTTTCCCCGCTTTAATTGCTTGACCCACCACATAACTGGTCATAATTTTTGTTAAACTAGCAGGATCTAAACGTTCATCTGGGTTATCAGATGTTAAAACTTTACCGCTATGATAATCCATTAGCACATAAGCTTTTACATTAAGCTGAGGTATAACTTTTAATTCATTGGCATAAACATTCATGAAGGAAAGAAGAATAAATAATAGATTTAATCCACACGTTAAATAGTTAATTTTTTTCATCAAGCTATTTCTCATTATTGATCTCCCAAGTTTTCTGATTAAAATATATCAAGCATGATACTATAAAGAGATTATAATGATTAAAGTTAACTAAGAAGCCTAAAGAATATCACTATGTCTTATCTACTAAGAGTTATTACTAAATTTAGTATATCCCTTGCTCAAGTTAAATTTGATGATTAGTGAAGCTATTTCCATCCTTAAATTTGACGCTGCTTTCCACTAGTATTAATGTCAACTTCACTGAGCCTGTTCCAGATTTTTTGAGCAGACGGGAACAACTTGAATACTATTGAAAGGGTTATTTTCTCAAATAAAAGTAGTTATCGCATCAGCTTCATAATTTTACTGTCTAAAAGCTGATTTAATCGAATTGATATTCTTATTTGTACGCCCACTGAGCTGACAGGAAGTGATAGAATAGCAATAACTTTTCTCGATTTTTTTCTAGCTTTTCATCACTTGGATGAAATACCAAACATTTTACCAACAAAAACATCAAGGGTTTTATCATCCGCATCTCAGCTATCTGTTAGCAAAGACCTTTTCCACGCAGCTCAACTTTAACTTTCGATTGCATGCCTTTTGGAAGTGAAGCTAGTACATCAGATGTTTTATGTACTCAACAACATTGGTGCTGCGTGTCCAGAAATATCTTTGCCATTGTATTCCCCCAAAAAAAACCAAGCACTATCTCTCGTAGCAAGTCCAGAAAATACGGTTAAGCTCCACGCTTGTGGGCAATTAAGAGGTTCGGCTAAGTTTATTTCTAACTCTTGATAAGCATCCTCAATACTAACCAACTCCTTGCAATCCATGCAGCGCCGCTAATAATGAGAAGCAGTGGATGTCGATGAGCTTGCCTGATAGACAAGCCAATAATATGTTATTAGCCAAGAAATAAATGTAACGGATATCGCTAAAATCACGAAGGCACTATTACTAAATGCTCTTCAAAATATTTCTGTTTCAGTCTACTAATAGTAGTGGTATAGGGATCATATGCATTTTATTAAGAAATTTGAAAGATCTTTATGTGAAATTACTGATAGAGATATCTCACAGTTCTACATTGCTATATAGTAGAAACTATTTAATGTTTTATACACTTCAGATAAGGCGATATCGAGAAGCTGTTAAAGGTATTCCGTTGCTACTACTATCCTACTGTAACCTTAGACATTTTAATCTCAAGATCATTAAACCAGTCTGTATATGATTTTGTTATATAGCAAATAACCGTTATGAATAACGAAATAACCTATCGAAAAAGACGTCATTGAAGCATGTTGTTGCAACATAGATTCGATCTCATCCTCAACAGCAATGCTATCAGCTACCTGTGACTATTAACGAATGCGTTAATATAATGGATCAGAGGTAATATCTAATTTTTGAATACCTGGTATGGTAGAACTTTTATGATATATTATTTCTCTGTTATTGTAATTATTCACAAAATCAATCACTCAGGAGATACGTTACTTTCTCTGAAACCCATACACTAAATAAGTATAACTCCTATTCTTACTATTTAAACATCTGGTAAGAATTTACATAAAAAAGCAATTTTATCATAAATTAGTATTTTGATCATTTTAATATTTTTATATAGCTAATTTTTGCCATTTTTATCCATTTATACTCTATCTGAAAAGCTTAAATTACTAGCATTGATTAAATTTTAGTTAAATTCTGTATATAATAAAACCTAGTTTATTAGAAACTTTTACATATCAGAAGATATAATATGGTTTTTATTGAATAATTCAGATTTAATTTTAAACCAATCTTTCTAGACTGCAATGGAGTTTTATTACCTAATACTTTTGAATAATTCCTGATTGTACAGCTAAATATATCAATCCAGAATAATCTTAAGTTCTTCATTAAAAATTGAAATTATAGCTTTTGTAGCCTATCTTCTATACCCTCATTAAATCGCTTGATCATACTATTTCGTTTGAGAATACATCAAGAGACTAAGTCAGTATTCTATACTAAAGCTCTGTATAAAAACGGTCGAATTTTTGTTTTTAGGGGGTAAACATGTTTGTAGAGATAAAAAAGGTCTATAAATTCTTTACTATTATCTGCAAGTATTCCATAGAATAGCTATGTAATATTATTTGTTTAAGATCACGTAAAAAGCGTCAAGAACGCACTGAGCGCCGTCTTAGCCTTGTAAAGATGAAAAAATCAATTGAGAGACATAATTCTATACCTACGAAAAGATAACATCGTGAAGTTTCGTTTTAGATATTCGGAAAATATTCGCACCTACGTGGAGATAACCAAACTCATATCTTTAAATGATTTATGTTTCATATTCAATGCGTTCTTAGCGGACGAGAAAATCATAAAAGCAAACGATAAGAAATATGGTTATAATCATTAACATCATCTTTTTACTCTTTAACAATAGTAAATTTAGATACACTATAACGTTTAGCTAAAGTAGATTCAGGTTCTTTGCTGAGCTAAAGAGGAGCGCTAATTTTAAATATTATAGTTGTCTAACGATGAAGCTCTTATTATCATGATATTTGCTCTCAATTATACTCCTTAATAGCTATGTTGCCATGGCAGGCTTGAGGAGAAAGATCTATAAATGATCTTGTTCTAAACAGTTAGTGCTTTCTATTTTAAATGAAAGCGATAGGATTAAACATTCCTATTCTATAATAACAACAATTAAATGTAAGATCGTAACCTACGTCCTTATAGATTTATAAAACCCTGTTTTAGTTTAGTGGTGGTGAGTTACTTTAACTTGCTACGAAACGACTAACAGGTTTTTCATTAAAAATATTATATATTCTATTTACTATCAGCCTATAATCTATAAAGATAAAAAATCGCAAGATTATCGACTGAGGATATTCTTTCGCAGAAGGTATTTTAAACACTTGAATAACTATAGTAAATGATTTTTCTTTCATTAATGGGTTATTTGTTAGTGGCTTTACTTACTATAAGTAATATTTACTATGGATCAAGTTGCATTTTGATATACTAAATTTTCTTAAACACTTTGAAGGCGTTGGTTTATATAAAATTAGGCTTAAAGCTATTTCTCTGACTGTTCGTAAATCGCATGAAACAGTTGATATAGAACTAAACAAAATTTAAAGGATTTTCATAAAGATTTAAATACACAAATCTCTGATCTTCAAAAAGACATGGATCTACGTTTTGAAAAACTAATGCTTAAATTTCTTTAATTCGTAAAGATGTTGAATATCTCATTGCTACAGGACTACTTTGAAAGCTAGATAGTATGATAGTTTTAACTATTGCTACTGAACAGTAATACTAAAATTCTTCTAATTTTTTAGACTATACTTACCATTTGGCTATTAACTTAATTATATAGTTGAAATTTAATTTCTTGGTTTCAGAGTTAAATCTTGCACAGGAAGTCAATTTTAGGATATATCCTCATCAAAATTCGATTTTCTTTTTTAGATAAAAAATTTTTTATTAAAGACAATTTAATTGTTTTAAAAATCTTTGTTTATCTGTTATCATCACGTATATCAATGCTGATTAGATCTCACTCTTTCCGGAAGATAGTATAGTTTTTTAAATAATTTAGGTTTAACCTTTAATAAATATTTTATAAGATTGTAATGGAGTTTTATCATCCAATACTGATTGTGGGTTCCCTGATTATATACCAAAGATATATTATGCAGAGTATCTACAGATAGCAACTCTATAGAGAACTCTATACTATAGAGTAGTATTACATTTTATAATATATCGATACCCATTTCGAACTCTTTAATTACTGAAAGCTATGTGTAACCATAATAATGAGATGAGCAGCTCGTAGGGAGAAATAGTGGTCTTTTTAAAATAATTAACTGAGATCACTAATTCGATGATATAAAACACTCTCTATTAAAATTCATCAATATCTTAATTATAGAAGATAGAAGAAGTGTTATTAATTGATTTAGTATCATCATACTATGCTAGTAATTTAACAAAATGGATAGAAGTAAACCAGATTTTGCTTTGATATGTTACAGATAAAAGGTGTAGTTGCAGAAAATTAAAATAGTCATAGCGACTTTCAAGTGATTAACTTAATTTTCCACATCCTAAACACTATAAAATTACTGGTGGTGAACTGAACATGATTTATAATACTGAATTAATCAATCCAGACAGGTTTTTAGATGCTCATTTAGCTCAACATTAATGAATAGATTACAAACTAAAAATACGCTATTGGTTTACATATATCGTGATTATCTTAAATGAGATGCAAAACCTGATATCTAATTTTACAAATACAAATAAGCTATAAGCGCATGATTTTTCGTTAATATCTTTTTATAAACTAAAATGCCATCTCTGAGTGCCTAACTCAGATTTCCATGCTGTCGAAGTATTTTTATGATTAATGATCTAGATAAAAGGCACATAACTAGTTATGATGTGAAACTATTATTATCTCAATCAATAATCTAAAAATAAATCTTTTCATACAATCTCTTAATTCTTGGTATTTTATGTGTTCAATTATTTTTTTCCTTCATATTTTATGTAAATAACACATGTAAATAACACTAAAAAATATGAATATCGTCATTAATTGATTTAATAAATTTGTTTCAAACTTCAATCTGGAGGCGCCTATATTACGCTAAGTCAACCGATAGTGACTGAACTCAATACTGAAAATTTACTTTTGTGATTTCCTAAAACCAAATAAAAGACATGTTTCAAATTTAACAGGTATCAATTTAAGAAAAATTGCCTAAATCTAAGTGTTAGGAGATATCAACGATTTTTATCATGCGATACATTTTATTATATAGATTAGTATATTATATTAGCGATTGTGCTTCACAAATAAGCACAGGAAAGCTAGACTTTTTATTAAGTTCATAATGAAATGGTTATGTTATCCTTCCAAAAAGGAGCTATCGTTATGAGTGATCATCTTGCATTTGATATACAAGAATTTGTCGAAACATTAAAAAGAAAATTTTATGAAAAATTAACAAAATCGATATCTATCATTACCTGAAGGTTCCTTTTAATGGTCGATTGCTTTTTGATATCACTCATCTATATTATAGATGAAGTAAAGTCAAACTTTATATTAAATTTCAATAAATCATATTTTTATATAAACATCTTTCTTTTACATAAGAAACATTATGTTGTTTTTACATAAGAAACATTATGTTGTTATATATTTAATAATATATAAACTTATACTATACTCAGTGTTAAATTGAACTTATCTTAATCTGCTTAACTTAAGCCCTACTTATTTTATCCCTGATCATTATATAGATCTTTGTCGCACAAGCCCTATTTATGGTAAGACGCTACTCCGGATATAGTTGATACCAAAATATCATGATGATGTTTCATCTTCAATCAAACACAACATATAAAAGCAGAGCTTCTCTTAAGTTCAGGATAAAGCAGGTCCCCCTATTTCTATTTTAGTAAGCGTTATGGAATATTTGAATTTTACTTATGCTTAAAGGGCAAAAATAAGATGATGTTGATTATTAAATTCATATCCCAATCGTTTGGCGACTAATGCTATTGCCAACTCAATAAATAAGCTAGATTTTTAGTTTTTACTGTAATCAAAATAAGAAAGCTGTACTGATAAAACACCATTACGGAATCTGTTTGGATAGATGATAATAATCCAAAACATAGCATAGTATTTAACTAGAAGGCAATGATATATCTCACAGAGATCGAAAATCATCACATGTGCAATAGCAAGTAGGTAAATTAGCTGCAAGATGTATTTACTAGAGCTAAGCGCGAATTAAGAGAAAGTAAGATGAAAATAGATAAATTATCTGACAAATAAACGAATAAGTTCAATATCTTTTACTGGAAATATAAAAATATATTGATAGCTTGAAAGAAATACCACCCTAACATCAATCTATAAACAACGAAAAGTTCTAGAAAATGTCAATAAAAATAAAATATTGATGAAAAATCATCAATGACAATTAATTAATCAAGAAACCTCAAGATTATAGAATAGAGAATGGTACATAATCTGATTGAAATAAAAACGCTGAGTAACGAGATAAAGAATAAAATTTTTAAAATACTCTTCATTTACTCTTCATTCTATATTTTACTATACTGATGTTCATTTCTAGTATATGAAGTTCGGAGATGCTGATGTTATGTATTCCTATTGGTTAATTTTGTGGATGATGCCAACAAAAGAGAGATGATATGCCATAAAAAGTCCAGTATACAGGTATCTGTGAAACTAGATATTACCTGTTATTTCTTTTCATAAATTCATTCGTAATAGTAACAGGGAGCCTGATAGCACCGCTTTTAAAGCGGAGCTAGAAGGCTATGGTTGTCATAAACATACAAACGCTACCTTCTTGAGGGTATGGGGTCATGCTACGTTGTCTGTAACGATTATTTAACTTATCATAGAAAACAATACAGACTGATATTAGGAATTGTTGAGACTAAAGTCTATAAGGTCAAAAGATCACAGTGGGAACGGGATATGCTTCAACAGATGTCATTATCCCTTTATTAAAATAGTACAAAAACGTTGAAGAGTTACTCTCATGCCTTTACTCTTTGTTTATTATTGACAGGCACTGTGCATGGACATAAGGAGGAGAGGATAAAAACGATCAACTTGTCTTGATAGAAGACGCCACATGCCATCCACCACCAGGAATAAAGGTTATGTGTATCATTTAAATATAACGCAGCCGCCATTGCCTATTACTCTTCAAGCCATTGCTATTTCAGTCTGCTGATGAGTACTTGACAGAGAGATCATGTTTTTTCATAAAGAATCGCTCTAGAGCTTCATAAAAATCATCGGTGGATGTGCCTCGCAGATATAGGCATGGCAGTAATTCTTCGATATTTTTGTACCATTCTTGGATAAGGCAGTAGCAATGAGCTACTGAGGATATTTTATCGCCACTATAATCCCTAAACCTTAGGTACTTTAATTTCAACATCGTCAATAGCAGTTTGTATATAGTTGCTATGATAAATAACCGTTAGTGTCGACGGACATGCCACCCATCAACAAGATGGCATTGAGTATATTATTGCACATTTGGTATTGAGATTTGGGCTCAATAGCAGTGTCTATTACTATTACAGATGAGTTAATAAAATGGATCAGAGATATTGTCTAGTTTCGAGAATATTTATAAGATAGACTTTTCATGACAAATCATTTTTCTCTTGTTAAAATCATTTATGAAATCAATTAGCAGGAGAACCCCCACCCACCTCACCAATCGAGAAATTCTATACACCAAAAATAAGCATAACTCCTGTATATGCAAAAAATTAATAAAAACTTCGTTATTTATCTTAGATAAAATTATCTAAAAAGTATTTTATAAGAGATGGAGTATAATCTAATTTATTTAATAATAAATTAATATCTTTTATATATGGATTATTATTATTTAAAATAAGGAACAGGGAGATGAATAAAAAATAAAAAAGTATATTGAAAATAATTTATATTATAAGATGGTTATTGTTTCCTGTCTATATTTTTTATTATTTATTTTACTCATTTTAAAAGTTTTTCAGCAAAAAATTAATGTCATCCCATAACTTTTTACTATTTCTGAATTTAGATTAATATCAAAAGTTTTATTACTGATTGATATTGCGTTAGTTGGTGCCTTTTAGTTATGGTTATGTTTTATGTTATGAAAACTTTATTTTCAAATAAAAATTAATGATAAGCATTAAAAATTAAGCTAGATTGAAAAAATTGATGTTAATTCCATTAAAATAATTGTCATCATCGATTATTGCTCTATTTCTTTAGTCCATCTTCTATAGCTTTTTATAGAAGCAAAAAATACTGATAATAAAATTATGTGCTCATTATTATTCTATTTAGATTTTGTTGTATCTGTATTTTAGTATAGTTTACATTGATGGGATTAATAAATTTTAAAAATTAATTTTTATTATTTTTGCTTTAAACATATCTTTAGCATAAAATGATATGTAGTTAATTACAGAATTATGATTATTTCTGGTGTATGAAATTTTGCAGATGCTGGTGTGTGAGGATAGCCTGCAATTAATTTCGTGAATATTTTTAATAATAGAGAGAGATATATGTTATGAACAGTCTATCCTATAGGTATCCGCGAAACTAGATATACCTCTAATTCATTACATGAATTTATCCGTAATCCTATTAGGAAGCTGATAGGTACCACCTTCGTCAACGAGTGTAATACCGAGATCCAGAATAGTTATTTAGCATAGAAAAATTTATACAAATTAATATTGATGATATTAAGATTAAAGTGCATAAAAACAAATGGATCACAGAAATAATAGTGGAGCGTTCTTTAACAGCTCGTTACTACTGCTTTATCTGAATGATACAAAATGTCGAAGAGTTGTTGCTATGGTTATATCTGCGAGGCATCTGCATCGGAGATTTTCACTAAGTTGCAGAGCGTTTCTCAATAAAAAGCACAGGGTCTCTCTGACAGAAAAACCTATCAGTAGATTAAAAGAGCAATGGCTTGAAGAGTAATAAACAATAAATAATAGCTATGTGCTTTAAGCGATACATTCTACGTTTATTTCTTGGCCAATGGGATAATAGTTTATCAGACATGCTAATCGTCTTCACCTGATGCTCATCATTGGCATCACTGGGTATAGATGTAAGAGAAGCTAGTTGTACTCAAAGAGAGTTATTGAAAGTCAGAAGAAAACTGGACATAACTTTTAAATGACTAGTAAACACATTGCTTAATCGTATCTCCACGCTTACCACGGAAGCGTGTCATTAGCTTTTATAATATAATAGCAAAATATTTTTAGAGATACAGTACTAACACTGTTGACAACATTCAATTTAAGGATGAAAATAGATTAATAAAATATTTAGATCTGGAACTTGATTTCATCTCACTAGATTTACTAAAAATTTAAAAATATAATTATAATATTAATTAATCTTTTTAAGGAAGATAAGTCATTGATATTTTAAACTAGATTGATACTATAAGCTTAGTTTAATTTTAATGATTAAAAAATTAAAAATAAAAAAGTTTCACCTTAAACAAGTTAGCCAACTTTCGTGGTTGGCTTTTTCTTTTCTAAAATTCTAAAACTAAAAAGCTTCTTTAATACGTTATTAGCATAGATATGTTTGCTGTACAATAAACATTACCAAACCATCAGTATTAGATAATAAAATTTTATTGCAGTCTACTATGAAAGACTGGTTCAAAATTAAACTTGAATTCTTTAAAAAACATACTCTCTTCCGAGATGTAACAGTTTCCAATAAACAGATTCTATTAATATAGAATTTAGCTTTAATTTTAATTAAAACCAGAAATTACAAGACTTTTGGACCAGTAGAAAGGGATAAAAATAAAAAATTAGCTATACAAAGGTGTCAAAATGACTAAAATATCGATTTATAACGAAATCGGTTATTTGTTTTGTGCAAATTATGAGCAGATGTTTAAAGAGTGATACAAAGAAGGTGAAAAGTCTTTTATATAAAAATTAAAGATGGGAAGATGATAGCGTTACAAGTTCTATGAAGTGTACCTTCTACAAAATAAAATTATATCTTAATTCAGTTTTATATTAAATATTACTCAATAAAGTGATAATGTTATAATTACAGACCTAGTATAAAAAAATTTCAACTAACATTGCATCGTGCAATTACTCAATCCTACTTTTCAATATTCTTAATATTAACCGGAACTAAATCTTAATATTTAGTTTAATGTATTATGCTAATTATAACCAAATGAATTATAAACTAATTCAGCCATAAAAATCTTTTTTTTCATCATTTTCTGTTACCTCTATAATATTCCTAGCCATATTTTAACTTGTTCTAATCTGATTGGAATAATCTCTTTAAACTTCATATAATTGTTTTAACAAAATCTCGCGTATTTTTTATCAGAAATACTGTCTAGAACAAACGACCGAAAATTAGAACCAACCCTTATCATAACGTTCATATTATAAATAAAATAATTATTTTTAATAAAGCTATGAAAAACAACTGGTTTACAATTCATTTCCTTAGGCGGAAGAATTAAACCATTTTAAGATTTGTTCTTGGTGATATAATAGTAGCATAAATAATTTTATTTTTCTATACTAGTACTAGATTATGCGTTCCTTCTAGGGAGATTAACTTATTTACATACGTAGAAAACCAATTGTTTTATTTATATTTATTCCTTCTCTCTTTAAAAAGTTAATTAATTGTCTGGTTGAACTTCAAGTCTTCTATTTTTATAAACATTAAATATATGAAAAAAATTTTTTCGTTATTCTTTTTTTGTAAAATGTATAGAGAATCAATTGTTAAGGAAATTGAATTAAGCATTTCTACATTTTGTTTACTTAGCATAACAATAATGTTTACGTGATTATTTCTTAACTTATTAACCATGGAATTAAACTCTTACAATACAGCATCATTGTGATATGTTTAAGCCTTTTTGAAACAAATTATTTTGAGCAGTTTCTTTACTAAATTTAAAATCATTTAGTAATACCATTAGTAGTATGTTTGTAGTTTACGCATTGTAAACTATCCCAGATAAGGAACTAATAATTACTAAATATACTTTAAATATACTTAAAATATTTTTATTTACATAAATTTTTTATTAAAATATGCATTCTTAATAATGTTCGAATTAATTATCTTTATAGATTGATTGTCATAAAAAAATTCAATTAAATTCGTTATTCTTATTTGATACCAGTGCACTAATGGGAAATCATAGAATACCAGCGGTTCTTTCGCTCTCTCTTTATCTTCCCCCCCCTTTCATTGATTCAGGATACTTCGCCTATGGTAATGTTACAAATAAACATTAAAGGCTTCTTTATTAACGGTATCGTGACTGGGGTCTGGTAGGCAAACTTCCCGTAGCTCTCCCTTAACTTTCGGTTACATTCCTTTTGGGAGTTGAAGCCACCAGGTTCTGTTATTAACATTATTTATGAAACAATCAGAAAGGGGGGATAAAGTACACGACTACCATCTCCAAAACCCCATATATCAGAAATGAGCATAATTTGATAATTAACTAAACAATTTATCATTGTGATGTAGTTTCTCGCTAGAGAATTCCCCTTCCACTAAAATTGTTAAATATTTTTCTGTAATCGGAAATTTAGCAACAATATCGCTAACTACAATGAATATGTTCCAAGCAGTTAACATATTCATTGTAACAATATGGGATGGAGTGAAGAAAGAGCCTCTTTGATCTGTATGACTGTTTCCTTTTTTATGCTACCTCTATAGTAAGAATCTTTCTTATAGAATAGAAAATTTTCACCAATAACCTCTTACAAAAATAGCCTATTATTGCATGCCAGTAATAATACGTTTTTTTTGAGCGATTAGTTTAATAACTATCATTATAGTTATAAATATATCGTTTTGTAGCTTATTAAATTGCCTGACATAACCTCCTAAAAGAATGAACTCCTATTTATTTCAAATATTCATTGTACTTTTACTCTCTAATAAAGGCGCCAATGTTACAACCATAAGAGCACATAATACTTCTATAAATCCAGGATGGATTTTTAGCTTTTCGATTGTTTTTAAGATGTGATCTCCTAAATGTAATCTCCGATCTACCTAATATATCTAATCTTCATCGCACCTCATTAAAAGCAGCAAAAACGGTACTTGAACGGTAGTAGATATTTTTTACCATTGGATGAGGTAGAAATATTTTTGTCATCAAAAAAACTCCCTGAAATAGCGGACACCACTGATGATTAAAATAGGACCAAAAAGAAAAACCACATACTCAGCTCTACCATTTTAACTAGACATCATTACTAAAATTAAACTGTACATAACTATTCCGACGATAAACGAAGATTCATAGTGTCAAAAACATACTAAAGGACTTAACACCCAATGAGAAAAGTAGTTAATCTGCTTTTAGGGGGGATAGAAAATACTAGATAGGTTCTTTCCCTATCACAGAAAATTCCAGCGTAAAATAGTGTAGTAAGCATCTATTGACACATCCCCAGATAGATGAACAGAGATAAAAAGCTAAGAAAACCAAAAAACAGGCGCTTGTAGTTATTGTGGCGTAAAAATGATTAACAGAATGGATAATATGATAAAATAATTACCGTTACTTCAGCACTCTACCAATCTCAAACAACAGGCGTTCGTGATAAAAATTTAAAAATGTTTTATGATATAACCACGCTAATTTGTGCGGTGATACGTACATCCACAGCAACATCAGACTTACTTGCTCTCATAGTTTTTTCTTTTATCGGTTATAAGCTGGCAGTAGTGAGCATAAATCTGCTTGGGCATAGCGCAGGCGTTTTTTAATTCCTGAGATAGAGCTTAGCGTTATATAACCCAATGCAAGCTAAGTTACCACTAAGCTTGCGCAAATATTTCAGCAGCATCCCTGTACTAATTTTAACATTGAAACATAACTGATTAAGTAAACCCTGCTAATTATCAGTCAACAGTCATTTTTAAAGCTTTGAATATACGTAGAATTAACCTGCATCAGCTCATAACATAATCCAAGTCCAATACCACCTCGTTTATTATAATTGATGTTTATGGTTTTTCTGATAGATAGCCTTCTTGTTGAATGATTGCTTTTAACAGTTTTGGTTCAACCTGGGTATAACGCTGCCTGCCTTATTAAACAAAAACGCATAAGCTTGACGTGATGGTTAAGCTTGTAATAAGCCAAAAGATGATAATTTTCGCTATATAATACTTGCTACTTAAATGCAGAAAAAGAAAAGATCCCTCCATTTGCTGCTTTGCATCGAAAGGATTTAAAATTAAAAAGAATGTGAAATTAATTGTTAAATTTAAAAATAACGCTATTAATAAAACCTTGATCTATACCGAGCAGTTATCTGGCTTATTGTGTTCCGACTTTTTCGGTTATAATGTCACCAATATTATTTGCACAAGAAATCAAGACCTTATGTAATATTGTGCTATCGTTCAATTTCGTTGCAATTCTCCTATAGACTTCCTGAGCACATTTTATAAGTAATCAAAAACCTCCTTTATTATTAATTGAGTTTTATACTTTTCTTAAGCAATGATGATCATCACCGATAGCTAAAACTATTGGCTATTTTTATGACCTTTTGATTTCTTATCGTTAATGGTTATTTTTCCGAAGATGCTCTAAACTGCATCAATGTGCCTGTCATTTTTGACCATTGGTAAATAGATATTTTTACCCTGTGGCTTTAGAGCATGTCGTGTGATTATATCAGTAATGCTTCTACGTTAACGATTTCATCGTTAAAAGCAGTTATAAACATACCGGAAAACTTGCTAACAGCAAGTAAAATAACAACCACTATGATGGCCTAGTATATGCATCATCATTTCTAGATTTAAAAATTTCTGATAAAGTGTTGCTTTTTATATTTTTCTCTTTCATAGTTTTGATAAAATGCGATTGAATTATTTTTATTGCTGTGATCCCAGTAATTTAATTGACAATCATATTTAAATCGCAGCTGAATAATAAAAGCAAAAACACATAATCAAACATCAATAAAAACAAAGCGCGGTTAACTAGATTATTTTTCTTATTGATGCTGATACCCAATAAACGGTCAGCATAATGCTCAATACTGGTTTTTGCGCCTGCAAAATATAATGAAAAGTTTCATTAATACCTCTTCAACCATTGTTTTCATTTTCGATAAACATATTCACCTGTATTGTTGCGGCGTTATTCAATGAAATAACCATTTCACGGCGAGATATACTGATCACGGAAGGACAGATTGTCGCAATTTTCGATTCATCTAATGACTCATTAAATCATGCTATGAATTCAAACAACAGCGCCAAAGCCAATAAGCCAATATAATAGTAAGCATTCAAAATTAACAATAAATTCAGAAAATAAAATTAATTAGCTAGATAGAGAGCCACTCCCATTTATAACATGACATCAAGTTTTGATAAGTTAGGAATAAAATTTATCATATATCATATGCATAATCACTATGCAATAACTAAGGAAAATAAAGATAGCCTAATGCGCTTACTACTAATAGAGCGGATACCCTCGTTTTCTTGCTCTTCAAAATTTTGATTTGCCACGATCGAAAAGACAATCGAAAGGTTTCCGTAAAAAGATGAGGGGACACTGAGCCAATCAATACTGGCTCCTAAACGACACCATTCGTGCAACATTTTTTAAAGGTGTCCCCCCATTCATTTCTATCCAATGATGACAAGAAATCGTTAACAGCATGATATAAGGATAATATTTGCAGCTAAAAATCGGTGATAATATTATGTATATAGATAAAGTCTTGTTGCAATAATTTGTTGTTATCCAAGAAAAAAGCCAGCATTCATGTATAAGGAACTTCAATCTTTAGTAAAAAAGGTTTTTAGTAAATCCATATCAGTATCGCGTCAATATGAGGTTTGACGATAAAACGGTTTAGGTTAGTTAAGGGTAAAATTATTTTCTCTCTTGTATTCCTGTCGCACTTGAAAACGTATTAACTGACCCATATATTATGGAGGTAAACTTGAGTGTTAATAACATTCTATTATCCTATTAAAGGAGAATACTATGGCCTATCGTTCTTTTTCTCTTATTCCGGCATTTAGCAATCATCTGCTATCTGATCGTTTTACTCAGATAGATAATTTATTTAGTCGTTTGACCGGTGAAAAGCCGCTGGCTGATACGCCAGCCTATAATCTTTTACAAAAAGATAAAGAACATTATGAAATGACGGTGAGCATACCAGGATATGCGCAAGATGAACTTGATATTTCAGTTCTTAATAACCATTTAACCCTTACCGGTAAACCAAAGATTGAAGGAACAAATTTTGTTGAAAAAAAAGATGGAAGCAAATGGTTGCATCAGGGTATTAGAAAAAATGAGTTTTCTTTAAGTTTTAGTCTTGAGCATCGGATAAAAATCCAGGAGGCGAATCTAGATAAAGGACTATTAACCTTGCAATTTACCTACGATATTCCTGAACTGGAGAAACCGCAAAAGATTGCTATTAGTGTTCAGAATCAATCAGGCCGTGTTCTTGAGCGCGATCCCTCTTAAACGTAGCGCCCCTATAGTGGGCGCTTTAATATTCTAACGGCAACACTGTATAACTATCTTTATCAATCATGGAAATAAAATGCACTACCAGTTGGTCAACTGCTTCAGGAGAGATATAGTGTAATACGTACTAATTGCGACGAGTATATCTCATTCAGTATTCGATGCCAGTAAGTTTTCACTTCCGCATTGCTTTTAGTCTGATACAATTCAAAAAATTGTGCATCTGAAGGCAATCAATTCAACCACTACAATGTGTTCGACAATTCCGTAATAACAGTATTCTCTGCCGATAAAATAACAAATAAATACTTTTTCAAGCTAGCAAATAATGCTTTATTAGATCGTGATCGTCTACCTCAATCTACTCGGTGATAGTAGACTTTGTAGTTCGTGTATAAGGGTTATACTAGTCATTGGCTTATTAGCTCAATTAACAATTGAGGATCAGCTAACCGTTTTGCAGATATCTCTTTAATTCCCAACCGATCAATAATAATTGAGTTCATCGTTGACATAAACTCTTGTCATCAGTAGATATTCAGTTATTATTCTTTTAATGATGATTAATGCAGATACCTCATCGAATATTTCAATATTTGAAATAGCGTTCAAATTACAGCGCAAGGCATAAGAAGCCATCAATAATAGCTACGCGCATTTTATTTCCTAGATGTTTTCTGATTCGGCGATAATTAGTATCTAAATCTCCACATAAATACGGCCTTTTGTAAATCTTCAATGGAACACTTAGTCGTAACAGTAAGCTTTTTAATTATAAAGTACAATATGCAAGATAGAGAGCAACATAGGCACTACTAGTGTAGTGAATTTTCCGAAGCCTGGTTGGCCAAAAAATTATCATCCTTTAAAGTTAAATAAACGGGGGTTTCAGTATGTGAATTTGATCAAGAAAAGCCCAATAACTAAAATCTAGTACCGAATCACCGTTATTCTTAATTAGGCGTCCATAACTACATATAAGCCCCCAATACGAAAGGGGGGTATCCATATGATGTAGATAAATATCCTAAGCAGCTTTGAAATTATTTATAATACGGTTATTCTGATGTAAATTGGAGTAAAATTACTCTCGGTAACGTCATACATTAACAAAACCGTAATACGTGTTATCTATCGCGAGATGGCATAAAGATGCCACCTTTAATTTGCTGGTCCATAAGCCATGCCAGACCCATAACCATCCTTCCAACCTTTTGGCAAGGTTAATTTGCAAAAATTGAACAGCACTTCATCACCCACTGCAAATTTTCTGGCTATTTTGACACTAGTAATTAATCATACAATTCAGAGTCCTACTTTCACCGTCGCTCTTCGTTTTTGACCTTTTAACTTGCAACATTACAGAGAACCCAGTCTATTCCCGGCAAAAAATGCGACGGCATCGGTACAATCTGGGTCTCGATATATAGCGGTGTTGTCGTTATAATTATCCTTCCTATGATTAGGATATAGCTAACTAGGTGTTAGGAGCTAAGTTACTCTACTACTGGCATATTCATGATCTGAATACTGTTTATACTCTGTGGTATATTAATTTTTAGAAATTCAATCAGATGTCTCATAATAAATCTCTTAGAAAGCGTAAACTACATAAAATTATAAAGACACCAAGTAACTCACATATTTATACATTACCTTTTTAATCTAAAACGTTTTATGATCTCTCCTTTTACCGAAATTGATAATGACAGACCAACTTAATTTTATTATACACAAAGAGGAGATATAGTAATACGTCTGATTTAGTCTTCATTTTCTCCTAATATATGATATATAAGTACTAATTATCTCTAGTCACGATTATCCGATTTTAAAAACGTTCAAATCCAAACCGATAACGCTGGATATAACTGCATGAGAGATAATAATTAACAGTGTATAATTCCCGATAAATTTATCACTTATAGGGAACAGAGATAATTCTAGTCTTCTTGCCACTAGGATAAACATAAAGATATCTTGCCTGATAGATCTGACAAATGACAAACAGGATGATAATTTTCATTTCTCTAAAAAATACTCAGGGTAATATATCTATATGTATCTATGTAT
>JBQMRR010000108.1:0-12130 GCA_052174495.1 Arsenophonus sp. NC-TX2-MAG3 | reverse complement strand
TGAAGATGAAATGCATCTTGGTAAATCCGGCATTGATATCTACAATCTTACTAAATATACGCGTTCCAATCAGAACACTTGCATTAATCAGATGCCATGTGTTTCGCTTGGTGATCCGATTGAACGTGGCGATGTTTTGGCTGATGGACCATCAACAGATTTAGGTGAATTAGCACTTGGGCAAAATATGCGTGTGGCATTCATGCCTTGGAATGGTTATAACTTTGAAGATTCTATTTTAGTATCCGAACGAGTGGTACAGGAAGATCGTTTTACTACTATTCATATCCAGGAATTAGCTTGTGTATCGCGTGATACTAAATTAGGGCCAGAAGAAATTACAGCAGATATTCCTAACGTAGGTGAAGCTGCATTATCTAAATTAGATGAATCAGGTATTGTTTATATCGGTGCAGAAGTAACGGGAGGCGATATTCTGGTTGGTAAGGTAACACCAAAAGGTGAAACACAATTAACGCCAGAAGAGAAATTGTTACGTGCTATTTTTGGTGAAAAAGCTTCTGACGTCAAAGATTCTTCACTGAAAGTACCAAATGGAGTATCAGCAACAGTTATTGATGTTCAAATATTTACGCGTGATGGCGTAGAGAAAGATAAACGTGCGTTAGAAATTGAAGAAATGCAGCTTCATGATGCAAAGAAAGACTTAACTGAAGAGTTGCGTATCTTTGAAACAGGTTTATTTGCTCGTATCCGAGCAGTATTAACTAATAGCGGTATTGAAGGTGAAAAACTAGATAAATTACCACATGAACGTTGGTTAGGATTATCTTTAAAATATGAAGAAAAACAAGATCAGTTAAAACAATTAGCTGAGCAATATAATGAGCTTAAAGCTGAATTTGAGAAAAAACTAGAGGCTAAACGTCGCAAGATCACTCAAGGAGATGATCTAGCGCCAGGCGTATTAAAAATTGTTAAAGTTTTTTTAGCAGTAAAACGTCAAATTCAACTTGGCGATAAAATAGCCGGCCGGCATGGTAATAAAGGAGTCATTTCAAAAATTAACCCTGTTGAAGACATGCCTTACGATGAAAGTGGTAACCATGTTGATATCGTTTTAAACCCACTTGGCGTACCATCACGTATGAATATTGGACAAATTCTGGAAACTCATTTGGGAATGGCTGCCAAAGGCATTGGAGATAAGATCAATATCATGCTGAAAGAAGAACGTAAAGTAGTCAGATTAAGAGAATTTATTCAAAAAGCTTATGATTTAGGAGATGATCCTCGCCAGAAAGTTAATCTAAGTATATTTTCTGATGAAGAAGTTCTGAGATTAGCAGATAATTTAAAAAATGGTATTCCAATTGCAACACCAGTCTTTGATGGTGCAAAAGAAAATGAAATCAAAGAACTATTGACTTTAGCTGAGTTACCAACTTCTGGGCAGATTACATTGTATGATGGTTGTACAGGCGAGAAATTTGAACGTCAAGTGACAGTTGGCTATATGTATATGCTGAAACTGAATCATCTTGTTGATGATAAAATGCATGCACGTTCAACAGGCTCCTATAGTCTGGTTACTCAACAACCGTTGGGTGGTAAAGCACAGTTTGGTGGTCAGCGTTTTGGTGAGATGGAAGTTTGGGCTCTAGAAGCATATGGCGCTGCTTATATCTTGCAAGAAATGCTCACCGTCAAATCCGATGATGTGAACGGACGTACTAAGATGTACAAAAACATCGTAGACGGCAATCATCAGATGGAAGCAGGGATGCCAGAATCTTTCAATGTATTATTGAAAGAGATACGCTCGTTAGGTATTAACATCGAATTGGAAGATGAGTAATAAATGATGTTGTAAAGCTTAGTCTCTACTTAGCTTTATAAAGTATTATACTAGTTTAGGAAGGAGTAGCTAAAAACCGCTTCTTCTTCGTAGGTTTAACTCCGACAGGAAACATTCCGTGAAAGACTTATTAAAGTTTTTGAAAGCGCAGACTAAAACAGAAGAGTTTGATGCGATCAAGATTACTCTTGCCTCTCCAGATATGATTCGTTCATGGTCATTTGGTGAAGTAAAAAAGCCAGAAACTATTAACTATCGTACGTTCAAGCCTGAGCGTGATGGTCTTTTTTGTGCACGTATCTTTGGGCCAGTTAAAGATTATGAATGTTTATGTGGTAAATATAAACGATTAAAACACCGAGGTGTGATTTGTGAAAAATGTGGTGTTGAGGTCACTCAGACTAAAGTACGTCGTGAGCGTATGGGTCATATTGAGTTAGCTTCACCGACAGCACATATCTGGTTTTTAAAATCATTACCGTCACGTATTGGTTTATTACTTGATATGCCTTTACGTGATATTGAGCGGGTACTCTATTTTGAATCTTATGTTGTGATCGAAAGAGGTATGACAAGCTTAGAGCTTGGACAAATCTTAACTGAAGAACAATATCTTGATGCTTTAGAAGAGTTTGGTGATGAGTTTGATGCTAAAATGGGCGCAGAATCGATCCAATCTTTGCTAAAAAATCTTGATTTAGAGAAAGAATGTGAAGTTCTACGTGAAGAGTTAAATATAACTAACTCTGAAACTAAACGAAAAAAATTAACTAAGCGTATTAAACTGCTAGAAGCATTTATTCAATCAAGCAATAAGCCTGAGTGGATGATTCTGAATGTACTACCAGTATTACCGCCAGATTTGCGTCCGCTTGTTCCACTAGATGGTGGCCGTTTTGCAACTTCTGATTTAAATGATTTATATCGTCGCGTTATTAACCGCAATAATCGTTTAAAGCGTTTATTAGATTTAGCTGCCCCTGATATCATTGTACGTAATGAAAAACGAATGTTACAAGAAGCAGTTGATGCACTACTGGATAATGGCCGTCGTGGTCGTGCAATTACTGGTTCAAATAAACGTCCTCTAAAATCTTTAGCTGATATGATTAAAGGCAAGCAAGGTCGTTTTCGTCAGAACTTACTGGGTAAGCGTGTTGATTACTCAGGTCGTTCTGTTATCACGGTTGGTCCTTATCTTCGCCTGCATCAATGTGGTTTACCTAAAAGAATGGCATTAGAATTATTTAAACCATTTATTTATGGTAAATTAGAATTACGTGGATTAGCGACAACGATTAAAGCAGCCAAGAAGATGGTTGAGCGTGAAGAAGCTATTGTCTGGGATATTCTCGATGAAGTGATTCGTGAACATCCAGTAATGTTAAACCGTGCTCCAACGCTGCATCGTCTTGGTATCCAAGCATTTGAGCCTATTTTAATTGAAGGTAAAGCAATCCAATTACACCCACTAGTGTGTGCTGCCTATAATGCTGACTTTGATGGTGACCAGATGGCTGTTCATGTTCCGTTAACTTTAGAAGCGCAGTTAGAAGCGCGCGCCTTAATGATGTCAACAAATAATATTTTATCACCAGCCAGTGGTGAACCCATCATAGTACCTTCTCAAGATGTGGTACTTGGTTTGTACTACATGACACGTGATTGTGTAAATGCTAAAGGTGAAAATATGATATTGTCTGGACCGAAAGAAGCTGAGCGGGTTTACCGTACAGGCTTAGCATCATTACATGCTCGCGTTAAAGTCCGCATTACAGAAGAAGTCCATGATGGTGAAGGTAATATTAAAGTTGTAACTCAGTTAGTTAATACCACAATTGGTAGAGCTATCTTATGGATGATCGTACCTAAAGGCCTCCCATACTCATTAGTTAATCAACCGTTGGGTAAAAAAGCTATTTCTAAAATGCTTAATACTTGTTACCGCATTTTAGATTTAAAACCAACCGTTATCTTTGCTGACCAAATCATGTATACCGGTTTTGCTTATGCTGCTCGTTCTGGGGCTTCTGTTGGTATTGACGATATGATAATACCAAAAAAGAAAGCTAGTATTATTGGTGAAGCTGAATCTGAGGTTGCTGAAATTCAAGAACAGTTTCAATCAGGTCTAGTTACTGCAGGCGAACGTTATAATAAAGTTATTGACATTTGGGCTGCGGCTAATGAACGAGTTGCAAAAGCGATGATGGAAAATTTATCTACTGAAACAGTTGTTAACCGAGATGGGCAAAACGAACAACAAGTTTCGTTTAATAGTATTTTTATGATGGCTGACTCTGGAGCACGCGGTTCTGCGGCACAGATTCGTCAGTTAGCGGGTATGCGTGGTTTAATGGCGAAACCAGATGGCTCGATTATTGAAACACCAATCACCGCTAACTTCCGTGAAGGTCTGAACGTATTACAATACTTTATTTCAACTCACGGCGCGCGTAAAGGTCTAGCTGATACCGCCTTGAAAACAGCAAATTCAGGTTATTTAACTCGTCGCTTAGTTGATGTTGCACAAGATTTGGTTATCACTGAGAATGATTGTTCTACTCACGATGGTATTTTAATGACACCGGTTATTGAAGGTGGTGACGTTAAAGAACCTTTACGTGAACGTGTCTTAGGCCGAGTTATAGCAGAAGACGTATTAGTACCTGGTACAGCGAATATTTTAATACCACGTAACACCTTATTAAGTGAAAAATGGTGTGATGAGCTGGAAGTCAACTCTATTGATAGCGTAAAAGTGCGCTCTGTTGTAAGTTGTGAAACTGACTTCGGTGTTTGTGCAAAATGTTATGGACGTGATTTAGCGCGTGGTCATATCATCAATAAAGGTGAAGCCGTTGGTGTTATTGCTGCTCAATCAATTGGTGAGCCTGGCACGCAGTTAACAATGCGTACATTTCACATTGGTGGTGCGGCATCGCGTGCTGCGGCAGAATCGAGTATTCAGGTATGTAATAAAGGGAATATTAAACTGATTAATGCCAAGTTTGTAAAAAATTCTGAAGGTCACTTGGTTATCACTTCTCGTAATACAGAATTGCGAGTGCTAGATGCATTTGGTCGAACCAAAGAAAACTATAAAGTTCCTTATGGCGCACACCTTAATAAAGATGATGATGTTAATGCTGGTGAAACCATTGCTAACTGGGATCCACATACCATGCCAATTATCAGTGAAGTTACAGGTATTATTCGTTTCTCTGATATGGCAGATGGGCAATCTATTATACGTCAGACAGACGAAATAACAGGTTTGTCATCAATTGTTGTTCTCGATACAGCTGAGCGTGCTGCAGGTAGTAAAGATTTACGTCCTGCATTGCGTGTTGTTGATACCAAAGGTAATGATGTATTAATTCCTGGTACTGACATGCCAGCACAATATTTCTTACCTGGTAAGGCAATTGTTCAATTGGATGATGGTACGGCAATTAATATTGGTGATACATTAGCTCGTATTCCACAAGAATCAGGTGGCACCAAGGATATTACCGGTGGCTTACCACGAGTCGCTGATCTATTTGAAGCACGTCGACCAAAGGAACCAGCTATTCTTGCTGAAATTAGCGGTATTATTTCTTTTGGTAAGGAAACTAAGGGTAAACGTCGCCTAGTAATCACACCGATAGATGGTGATGAATCATATGAAGAGATGATCCCTAAATGGCGTCAACTTAATGTTTTTGAAGGTGAAATAGTTGAGCGTGGTGATGTAATTTCTGATGGTCCGGAATCACCACATGATATTTTACGTTTACGTGGAGCACATGCTGTTGCTCGTTATATCACGAACGAAGTCCAAGAAGTTTATCGCCTACAAGGAGTTAAAATTAACGATAAACATATTGAAGTTATCGTTCGTCAGATGTTACGTAAAGTAACCATTGTTGATGTTGGTAACTCTGAATTCTTGGAAGGGGAACAAGTAGAGTACGCTCGTGTTAAAATAGCGAACCGTAAATTAAAGCAAAAAGATAAAGTACCTGCTACCTTTAGTCGTCACCTGCTAGGTATTACCAAAGCATCTTTGGCAACAGAGTCCTTTATCTCAGCAGCATCATTTCAGGAAACAACACGTGTTCTTACTGAAGCTGCAGTTGCTGGGAAACGTGATGAACTTCGTGGTTTAAAGGAGAACGTAATTGTTGGCCGCCTAATTCCTGCCGGTACAGGCTATGCATATCACCAAGATCGAATGCGTCGTCGTCATATGGTTAATGAACCTATTGAGGTATTACAAGTTAGCGCTGATGAAGCAACAGCTAATTTGGCAGAATTGCTAAATGCGGGTTTTAGTAACCGAGATCATGAATAATGCGGGCGGATTGAAAAATAAAAATGCCCTCTTTATGAGGGCATTTTTATTTCTTAATTATGAGAAAACTAGATAATTACACGCTATTATTTTATAATTTTATATATAGAGATTTTTACTTTTTCTCAGTTTCCTAACTTGATAGCATAAAAATCATTTGATGCGGAAAAATATTTAATATATTCAAGAAAATGTAAAGAAAAGATATATCTTTCAAACTGTTCTGCTGATCTAAACACTTTAATCTACTATAAATAAAATATCATGAACTTAGTTAAATTTTTGGTTTAAATATAGTTTTATACTATATTTAATATCATGTATATTCTAAATAACTATTGTAAATGAATGATGTTATTTAATTTCTTATTTTCTCTTATAAAAACAAAGAAGTATAATTTTCACCGCATAGTACCTCCGATGTATTTTGTAGATATTGACCCAAGAGTTATTAGAAATTTAATGCATAATAATCAGACTGGTTCCACTCTGATACTTTCTATATTACATAATTAAAAAGATTATTACTAATTACCAAAAATTGAAATTTCTTTTTTTAATTTCTTAAAATCAATGTCTTATTTTTTATTTCCATGGTTTTATATACTCACAATCTTTGATCCCTCATATTATACTGTATACATTAACGATATTTTACTTTAAGTATTGATCTAAAAGATATTAGCAAATTTTCTGTATGACAATTGCACTATACTCTGATGCTTTATAAATCTGTTCCCCATCCTTAAATTAAACATTATTTAATGCAAGTGTCAGGGCTAGGTTGCACTTCTTAGATAATTCAGATTTTCTGAGTAAACGAAAGCACCTTAAGTAGCATTGAAAGGGTTGTTTTTTGAACTACAGAGTTTCACTTGTTAACTTCATAACCTCACTGTCGAAAAATCAGATTCAATCAGATTCGTCGTTCTTATTGATACCCAATCTGCTAACTGGAGAAGTCATAGAATGCTAGTAGTTCTTTTAATTATTTTCCATCATCCTTATCGCTGGGATTATATCCTGAAGACATTACTAACGAATATCAAGAGATTTATTAGCCGAATCAGACTCTCTATTAGCCATACCTCCCGCAGATAATACTTAACTTTCGGTTGCATGACTTTTTTTGAAGAAGTGAAGACAACACATTAGCTTATTTTATGTAGTCAACAGGGTTGTTCTGAGTGTCTCCGAGAATATTTTTGCCATTGCATTCCAAAACTAAAGGTATAAGCCTTTCCATAAGGAAGATTAGAAGATATAGTTTAATTACGTGCTTGAAGCCCATTGAGGAGTTCGGCAAGTTTTGTTTCTGATTCTTGATAAGCATTTTCGACTGTAACGAACTTCTTATATTCATACTCAGTAAGGCTGATATAATCAACAGGGAAAGGCAATCATTTTACCTGACAGGAATTTATGGTCATTTTTAGTATATGGAGTTTCAGGATATCCTTGTATATTCTGCTAATTAATTTAATGAACTATTTCAATAATATATTTATAATATATTAGGAAAGTCTATCATATAGGTATCTGCAAAACTAGATATTACCTTCATCTCCCTTACATGAACTTATTTATAATGATGGTAGGGCAGCTGATAGACACCGCTGTTTATAAAGCGTGGATCTCGAAGCCATGGTTGCGATAAGCTGCTCAATGACGCCTTATCAAGGTGATCCTCTTATGGGCCTCTCTATGCCATAATAATTATTTCACTGCAAACTAAACAGACAGGCATTAGCGATGTTAAAATTAAAGTACCTAAGATCAGGAATTATAGCAGCAATAAAGTATCCTTGAAAAGCTCGTTCCTGCCTTATCTAAAGTGTACAAAAGTGACGAATAGTTGTTATTATAGTTATGTATTCTGTAAGGTATCTTCTATCAATAATTTCACAAAGCCCTGATAAAGATTCTCGATGAAAAGAATATAATTTCTCTGTCAAGTAACTCATCAGCAGACTGAAATAGGAATACCTTAAGGGCATTGGCAATTATATCTGCGTGATTTAAGTGATACACTTACGTTTATTCATTGCCAGATGCCATATACCAGCTTCTCAAGTAAGCTAATTGTCTTTTACTTGGTGCTTAAATTATTGCCAGCGTTACGCATGGACATAAGGAGCTCGTTGCAATTTAAGATATCTATCAAGAATTAGATCGAACTTAGCTAAACTTTTCAATAGCTGATGAGCACGTTCTTAAATACATATTTAAAGCTTGATAAGGGGGATCTAGTGCTTGATTTTTAGAATGCAATAGTAAAGATATTCCTGGATATATAGCAGAAACACTGTTGTGTACACAAAATAGCCAATCTACTAGTTTTACTTATAAAAGGCGTGCAATCAAAAGTCAAAACTTGAGCTACAGGAGATTTTCGGCTAGCAGAGATCTATGATGTCGCTGATAAAGATATTAATATTTTGTTGGCAAGGTTTAGCGAAGGTTAACTCTGCAACAATTAAGAAACTGTGGAAAATTAAGAAGAATGACTGGCATTCCTATGGATTCTTCTCAGTGTACTGAGGCATCAATAAGAATGATGAATCCGGATTAAATTGGGTTTTATGACAGTTAAGCCTACGAAGCTGATGCGCGAAGCAATGTGTACCTCAAGAAAAACAACTATTTCAATAGTGTTTTAGGTATTTTTGTCTGCTTCTAAAACTAGAAACCGACTAATAGAATTGACCTTCTGACTATGTTAGTAAACAACATCTAATTTAAAGATGGAGAATAGATTCACAAAATATTAGACTAGAACGGGTACCCCGCCATTATATATCAGATTTGCTAATAACTCTTATTTAATGCAATGATTTTCCCATAATTACAACAGTCTTAACAGCTGAAAGATGTGAGATCATCTTCATAGTAGCCATATTTCTATTATATTTATAAGCTTAATTACTAATAATTGTGTTCTGTTTATAACCAATATTATCTCTCATAATGAGGAGATATATAAAATAAATAGAGATATCAAATAACTTTTATTTTTTTCATATAACTTTAAATATTTATATCAATACTAAATATAGTACATTATCTATATGAACGTCTTTGGAAATTTGTACAACTGGTAAAAAGTTAATACAAAAATACAACGTATCATAAATGATATATTTAAAACGATCCATAGAGAAGGAAGTATTGGTTTAATCGAAACACAGGGTTAATATTCATCAAGAATTATTTCTATTAATATTTTGGAATTTTGTAATTAAAATTGGTACTTATAAATCCTGTTATCATAGAAACATCTGGTAAAATGAGAATTAAAGAAGGTTGTTTTCTATACCGGAACAACGTATATTTATCCATCATGCTAAATAGATCAAAATAAAAGCCTTAAAAATATAAATAATAATAATTTTAATTAGAAATAGATGATCTACTTGCTATCTGTATTCAGATATGAAATTCATCATTTGAATAGCAAATTATTAATTGACTATTTTCTCTATTAAAATGTCAACATATTAGGAAGAAAATTAAAAAAAACTTGAACGTCTAAAAACAAAAGCAGCGAAATAGTAATTTTCTATTTTAGAATAAAAGGATCTTTACGTGTCAGACTGTCTACGAATCATTTTTGCCGGTACCCCAGATTTTGCAGCACAACATTTAGCTGCCTTACTTACTATCAAGAATAAATACAAAATTGTTGGTGTTCTAACGCAACCTGATAAACTAGTTGGAAGAGGGCGAAAACTCACATCAAGCCCAGTAAAAACGCTAGCCGAAAAAAAAAATATTCCTATTTTCCAGCCAACAACTCTAAAAATAGCAGAAAGTCATAACTGGATTAAAAATCAACATGCGGATGTTATGGTTGTTGTCGCATATGGCCTAATTCTACCTGAAATTATATTAAATATGTTACCAATGGGCTGCCTCAATGTTCATGGTTCACTACTACCTCGCTGGAGAGGCGCTGCACCAATTCAACGTTCAATTTTGGCTGGCGATAAAGAAACAGGCATTACAATTATGCAAATGGATATTGGTCTAGATACAGGGGATATGCTCTATAAAGTAAGTTGCCCAATTGAATTAAAAGATACCAGTGTAACACTATATCAAAAACTTGCAAAACTTAGCCCTATTGCACTTCTGCATACTCTTAATTTACTCACTTCAGGTCAAGCAAAAACAAAAAAACAAAATAATAGATTTGCTAACTATTCTGAAAAACTAAGTAAAGATGAAGCATTAATTGATTGGACACTTTCAGCTGAACAAATTGAACGATGTATTCGAGCATTTAATCCTTGGCCAGTAAGTTACTTTATTATTAAAGATCAACGTATTAAAGTTTGGTATGCTGAAGTTATTTATTATGATATTGAAGCTTTACCGGGAACAATTTTAAGTGCTGATAAAACAGGAATTAAAGTGGCAACTGCAAAAGGTATTTTAAATATCTTAAAAATACAACCGGCCGGAAAAAAAATAATGTTAGCTAGTGATTTTTTAAACTCGCGTCACGGGTGGTTTATTCCTGGAAGAATAATAAATTCACTATTTTAACTAAATTAAAAATAATTTTCCAGCATTTATAATTAGTAGGTAATTATTTTAATATAGATAAAAAATCTAATCTTAGAAGAATTTGTATTCAAATTATTACTAATATTATTAGATCAAAAGAAATCATTAAGCACTATATTCCAAACTGGAAAATATATCAGATAAAGATAAAATACTTTTATAAGTGCTCAGTTTTACTGTACTTAGAGAGTGTTATCATTATTGGAATAATTTATTCAACAGTTAATAACTAAACTCTTAAAAACATTTTAATATAATAGGAATTTACTAACTTCGTTTTACTCATATTTTCGCAATATTACATTAATAGCAACCATTTAAGATACTATCATATTAAGTTATACTAATTCTGATATATGAACTTTGGAGATGGAGGCATATCCTGTGCTAATTGATTTCGTAGATGATTTTAACAACAGAGAGATATAAATTATGAAATTTAGTCCTGCAATATTCCTAAAACCAGATATTACCGTGAGTTCTTTCATGAACTTATCCATAATTGGTGCAGTAGGAGCTGATAGCACCACTGTTTAATAAGGAGCTTAAAGTCATGTTGTTCAAAGATATTCAACACCGTCTTGTCGACGAGCAGTTATGCTAATAGACCATAACAGTTCTTTGCTACAGCAAAGAATAGAAGATAAGTATTGCCAATATTGAGATTAAAGTGCCTAAAGTTAAAAAGAGATTGTAAGCAGCAAAAGAATTTGTTTCAAAAGTTCATTGCTGCCGTCTTATTTAAAATGTGCAAAATGGCGAAGAATTTTTCTATGATTGCTATTCTACGAATAGCCACCCGTGATTTTCACTAAGCTCTGTAAATGCGCTTTTTGATAAAAAGCATATGCTTTCCTCTGAAGAGACCATTAGTAAATTGAAATAGGAATAACTTGAAGAGCATAGGGAATAATAGGCAGTTACGTAATTTACGCGATATGCATTACGTTTATTTTTTGCCAATTGCATATACCGTTTTGCCAGATAAGCTGATCGCTTTTATCTTCTGCTTATTATCAACGTCAGTACACATGGACATAATGAGCTCGTTGCACCGAAGATGTTTATTGAAAATCAGAAATTCACTAAGCTAAACTTATTAATTGCCTGACAGCATAGAGCTTAACGTATTTCCTAGATTTATTACGGAAGACAGTGCTCTTAGTTTTTAGAATACAATAGCAAAGATATTCCTGAATACGCAGTATAAATGTTATTAGGTATATAAAAATAAATAGCTAATGTGCTAGTATAACTCTATAAAGACATCAAATACAGAAAGTTAAAGGTGAATTGCCAGAAAGTTTGGGTAGCAGCGGAAAAACCATAATTTCACCAATAAAAGCCTTTATGTTTTTGCAAAGGTTTCAATAATATTCTGCAGAGACGAAAAAACTTAAGAA
>JBQMRR010000107.1:0-854 GCA_052174495.1 Arsenophonus sp. NC-TX2-MAG3 | reverse complement strand
CACGTGCAGAAGCACGTCAAATGGTTAGTCATAAAGCTATCATGGTAAATAGTCATGTCGTTAATATTGCTTCTTATCAGGTTTCTCAGAATGACGTTATGGTTTCGACGACACCACCGTTCAGTATCTATACAAACAGGAATATTCATATTGGCACCACATACAACGCGAAACAAAATCTCGAAACAAACTTGTATATCTTTATGTTACTATAGCCTTTAAATTAAGTGAAACTTTTATTTATTTACACTCAAGCTGTATCTAGATTCTATCACCTTGAAAATTGTGCCTTTCGGAAACCACAAGTGCTTTAATTGGTTTTGCACTCTTCATAGCAGTGGTGGAATTCAGAAAATGCATTCTCTTTCTAGTCAGTTACATTTAAGTTATCTATCGTCCCAAAATGGTGTCTTATGAGATATATTTTCAATCTCATGAAGAGAAAATAGTCACATGGGCACAAAGCAGGTGAATTAAATGGTTGCGGATAAACAGGAATCTTCTTTGCCAAAATGTCATTAACAGGAAGTGCGTGTGACAAGGTGCGTTGTCATGATTCAGCAACCAGGTGTTAACAATGGCTGGTCTAATGCAAGTAACTTTTCCGTAGCCTTTCAAAAATTTCTCGGCAAACAGTTTGATAGTGTGTCATGTAGGCAACAACTTATTACAGATAAATTATTATTATTATTAATTATTATTAAACACTGTTGAATAGGTACACTTAATAGAAACACTTACTTATTGGTACAGACGCGTTTCGTAGCAAGCGTGCTACGTCTTCAGTGCATGGTGTACGACTGTTGCTTTTTCGTTGCTGTATGTGTGTGCGTGTGTGGTGGGGGTAGTGTGTC
>JBQMRR010000106.1:0-1626 GCA_052174495.1 Arsenophonus sp. NC-TX2-MAG3 | reverse complement strand
ACTATTGCATAGAGAAAACCCCTATCTAATAAACTCAAACAAGATGAACTAAAAACTGGATCCATATTAATACCATAAGCACCATAACCATAAATCAAAATTGGATTTTTATTTTTTTGCCGTCTTATTTCCTATTTTGTTGCAATATCTTTGGTGTAAGTCATCTTTTATAACTATTGTGTTGTCAAGATTGAAAGATTGTTTAATGTTTTTGTGTTAGTGCTAAGGGTTTCAGTATTATCAATCTTAGTTTTTCCATTAACAATATATAGTCATTTCTGATTTCTACAGACATTAAGGACCTTACATAAATCATAGACTTATCTTAGTGCCCATCAGGAGAATTGTGACCTATCTTAGTGGGCGAGTATTCCTATTTACGTTAAGCATGAATTTATTTAAAACTCGTGTTTGAAGAAAGAATTATATATTTTTATCTCGGATTATATTATAAGAATGATAACGTCCATTGAAAAGTACAATGTTGTTTAATAATTCGATATATATTACAACAGTACCAAGACTGCTACAAAACAAAACAATATTACAGCAGCTTACTATATACGTGCATAGAATAATTTTACTATTGATTAACTAGAGGCATTGGAATTTATTAACATACAACACAAATTTAAATCTATAAATATTAAAAATGTTGCCCTTTTTATTAATTGTCCTTCTTTTAACTAATGCATTTATTTATTTAAACTAAGTTTCCTTGCTGCAGCAATACCGTGGCCACACGTTGTCCTTTAAGTTGTTTTATGATTATCCCACGCTGATCCAGTCGTATGTCTCCACAGGAACTCGGTCGACTGCCGATCTGTTTACTATATCAAAATTAGGCACTTTCACAAGTACTTTCTTATTATAATTTTGTTTGTTTGTTTGTCGCTATTGTATACAATATTTTTACTTATAAATATTTTCAGGGTCAGTTTAAGGATAAATTAGATTTGATATTATTCATGATATTTGATATCCCTTAGATATTATATTTATATATTTATTTATATATTTGATATCCCTTAGGACTAAGGAAATGTCCTACCGTGGAAGCCCTAAGTGGCAATCTTCCACATTACACGGACAGCACTCGGACTATACTCTATGTTATGTTTTTACGTGTCTCCCACAACTCTATTATTGACGCGAATCTCCTGATTAATTAAGGACTGAGTCTTAATATTTGATAGGGGTCGATCGAAAAACTCCAGTCGCTCCTGCAACCTTCCACTATCGACATAAGAGTAGAACCATTATATAGTTTGTAGAGGACGCCCGAAAAACTCTCGTCATTCCTACAACCTTCTACTACCGTGTTTAGAGAAGATCTGTTTTATGCGAATGGTATTGACTCCACTCTCGACTGTCCAACGGACTCTTTTCATTGGCTAAAACGCTCGCCCAACTACCAGTTTTACTGGCGATAATTTTAACAGCATGTAAATCTCTGTACTATCTGGTATGAAGCTGCACAACTTTGTACACTTTAATCTACAATTTCTATTGCGGTCATAAGACGAATTACTCTTTTAACTATCCGTTTTTGTAAAAAAATCATATAAATGAAATAGTTATTTTTTCTAACCAAGTACGGCGTTTGATTTGTCTTTATTAAGTTTA
>JBQMRR010000105.1:0-28679 GCA_052174495.1 Arsenophonus sp. NC-TX2-MAG3 | reverse complement strand
AAGGCTCTATTAATCATATGTGGACAATTAGCTGTCTACAAATGCATGAAAAATCAGCTTTAGTTTGTGATGAATCAGCAACTCTTGAGCTAAAAGTAAAGACCTTAAAATATTTTTGTCAATTAGAATCTGACATTATTAATCAATTTGCTAGTTAAATTAATATATTAAAATTTAATACTATCAAATAGAAATATCTTATATAGATTATCCTAATTTTTAATTAAAAAAGAGTAAAATATTATGTATGCATTAACGAATTGCATTATTTATACAGGTTATGAACGATTGGACAATCATGCAGTTATTATTGAAAAAGAACAGATAAAAAAGTTTGTCTATTTGCAGAATTACCTGGAAACATTGAAATTCATGATTTACAAAATGCGATTCTAGCGCCAGGTTTTATTGATTTACAAGTTAATGGTTGCGGTGGTGTACAATTCAATGATAATCCAGAAGATGTCTCTATTAAGACCCTGGAAATTATGCAAAAGACAAATGAACGAAATGGTTGTACCAGCTTTCTACCTACATTGATCACTAGCCCTGATACTCTGATAAAAACAGCAATAGAAACGATGCGTGATTATCTGGCTAAATATAAAAATCAGGCATTAGGACTACATATTGAAGGACCTTATATTAATCCAATTAAAACAGGTGCTCATAATGATAAATATATTCGTCAGCCTTCTGCCGAAATGATCAAATATTTATGCCAAAATGCTGATGTAATTGCTAAAATTACCTTAGCACCAGAAGTAGTTATAGAAAAATATATTCATCAATTAGTTGATGCTGGTATTGCTGTTTCAGCTGGTCATTCTAATGCAACTTATGAAGAAGCACAGAATGGTTTTAAGGCAGGCATTAAATTTTCAACCCATCTTTTCAATGCTATGCCTGCTATTTCAAGTCGTGCTCCTGGATTAGTTGGTGCTATTTATAACACTCCTAGTGTATATGCAGGAATTATTGCTGATGGATTACATGTTCATTGGGCTAATATTCGTAATAGTAAACAATTAAAAGGCGATAAACTAGTTCTAGTAACAGATGCTACAGCACCTGCTGGACTTGATCTTAATAGTAATCAAATAGATTGTTTTACCTTTGCGGGTAAAACTATATATCATCGTAATGAATTATGTGTTGATAAAAATGGTACATTAAGTGGTTCCTCCTTAACGATGATAAAGGCTGTTAAAAATATCGTTGAACATGCAGGTACTCCATTAGATGAAGCATTACGAATGGCCACGCTTTATCCAGCTCGCGCTATTGGTGTTGAGAAAAATATTGGGAGCATAGAAAAAGATAAAGTTGCAAATCTTATTGTATTTAATCACGACTTCATCATTCGAAAAACCATTGTTAATGGCCGTGAAATAGAACTTAATGAACATATAGATTGATAAATCTAATTATGTTTATTTCTAGTGCATAGGATTTCGGAGATGGTGTGGCGTATTATTCTGACTGTTTTTATAGATAAAACTCAACAACAGAGAAATAATATGCCATAAAAGTCTACCATAGAGGTATTTATGAAACTAGATATTACCTTGATCTCTTGCATGAACTAATTCCTAATGCTATTAGGAAGCTGATAGATAGCACCGTCGTTAAGGCAGAGATCAAAGTCACAACTCCAGCAAAATGTTGAAACGCTCCTTAATCGCTAAGGAGGTAACCCCTATCTATAACGGTTTATTTTCTTCAGCGAAGCATGCAGATTGCTATTGATAGTGTTAAGATTAAAGTGCTTTATTAAAGTGGATTCGTAGTGGCAACAAAAATATACTTTTACAGCTCATTGCGCTACCTTATCTAAAACGTGAAAAGAATCGAAGAATTCTACCATTGCTGTTCTACGGATATACCAGTGATCCTCATGAGTTCATGAGGGAGCTTTTCAGTGATAAGCTCATGATCTCTCTGCTATATCATCAGCAGACTAAAACAGTAATGGCTTGAAGAGTATAGACATTGATGATACCTGCATGATTTAACGAGCGATACGCGTCACGTTTATTTTTGGCGAAAGTTATATGTCATGCTGTCAAGCATGCTGATCATCTTATCTACCAGTTATTATTAGCGTTATTGCACATGAACATAACATAATGAGCTCATTGCGCACGTGAAAAGGGTTATTTAAAAAGTCAGAAGCAAACTGGCATAACTTCTGGGTGGCCTGCAAGCGCAGAGAACTTAACCGCACCTCCCAGGTTTCCTACGAAGGTAGTGTTCTTGATTTTGGAATGGCAATGGCAAAGATATTCCAGAATACTCTAGTAATATTATTGTGTGCATAAATAGCTGATATTCTGATTCATTCACTAAAGACATGCAACCGAAACTAATGGTGAACTGCCGGAAGTTTGGCCAGCAGAGAACCGTAATACCGTTAATAAATCTACCTGATATTTTAGTGGCAAGGTTTTTAGGATAAGTATTCCATTCCTGCAGCGATAAAAAGTTGGAGAAAGAGCCAAGAAGAATGCTGCTACTTTATGATGTCTTGTTAATGCACTAGGCATCAATAAGAACAACGAATTTAATTGAATCAACTTTTGCAAGAGTGAACCTATGAAGCTGATGTGCTAAAGTTAACTGTGCTTCGAGAAAGGAATACTTTTAATTAAGTTGCTATAGTTTTCTCAGAATATCTAGACAGCCTAAGAGGATTTGATCTTGTAACTTGATGGTAAACAGGGTTTGATTTAAGGATGGATAATAGATTTATGAAGCATCAGAGTATAATATAGCCTAACAAACATACACCAGATTTTCTAATAACTCATAAAAAATTACTCAATTAAGAAATAAAAAATCATTTAATTTTAGCCATTGAATTTTTTCAATAACATCAACCTCCTAATTGCAAGTTTAGTTTCTATTTCATTATTTTATCTATCTTAGTTAAGCTAGAACTAAGCACGCTACGCATGAGCGTGCAACAGATATGCTGCTTCGTAAATATTCATGAGCAGAGTATATTTATACTCTGCGATATGTTAATTTCTGGCTATATTAGTAAAGGTTATTTATATAAATTCTTTATACAGCATAAAAATTTTTAGCTACAGAAATTGCTATAAAAAAATAAACAGTCATATAGATCAAAGAGATTTTTCTTGCTTTCTACTAACATAAATCTGCATCTAATTAGTTGCCTAGATAACATAGTTGCCTAGATAACAATCTATCGGATGATATCGATTCATGCATTAAAGTAATTTATTCCGCTCTATCCCACCTATAATGTCACAGTCAACATGTTTATCCGATGGGTATTATTTAGGATTGCAGCGATATCATTGCAAAATTCTCTATTACAGGAAAACATTTAACAATTTTACTGGAAGTTCTCTGGTGAAATTAATCACAAGGATAAATGGTTTAGTTATCTTCGATATAGTTTAATAGCGTAAATTTACGGAAGTCAGAAAAACAAACAAATATTGATTTAAAAACAGCGTTTAGATGGGATATCACTATTTCTTGTTTCAGTAGTAGCGATAGATAAAATAAATGCACTAATTGCTATTGTTGAAGTTAACGAAACATTTTTCCATGAATTTTTTAAAAGGAAGGATTATATTCCACATAAGAAAAATAGGAAACTCGGGAAAGGAAAAGAAAAAAAAAGAATGAATTCTGCTCTTAATCGCTCAAGATTAAGAGGGTTATGTGAGCAATAGTATTCTTGAAGAGTTTAATGCAGAGCATGTTATCCTTTTTTCTTGATCCAATTTTTGATAAAGAGTTATTTTTTAGATAGAGGTAAATGATACAAAGCTTTGCTAGCAAACATGAAATTACTTAGCATCCGCCTAATAAGGCTAGTAATCAGAGAATTATTGATAAGAAATTTCACATTCAAAATGTAAACAGTTATATCAGCTAATTAAAAGAATGACTGAGTAGATTTCATGCTATAGGAAGGAGGGTTTTATTTACTTAATTAGCTGGCCTTCAGGAATTGTTAAAAACTATAATAATTAAAATATAAACACGTAGTTACAAATTGCTCTGCGAGCAAAGTAACAACATTTGCAGGGATATCCCTAATTCTGAAAATTAGTATATTGTATGATATAAAACAGTACTCAGATCATGAAAATCCCTAAAGCAGCATAACTGCGCCGCTTACACCATAGTGCTCTAAATTCTTTTATCAGTCATGAATTTTGTTGTTTTGCGTTGGTAGAGCATTATTTTTGTGTTACATAAAATTGCGTTAATTTAATTTTTGTACGCATTCATCGTGGCGGTGCTGTTATAGCTAGGTATGATTATGGGTGATAAAATCTTATTGAATAACTGTCATAACCTGAATAAAATTGATCATCTACAAATAGATTTATTCAGATAATGTCATTATTACAGTAAATTTAGTTGTCTGGAAACAACTATAGCTAAGAATTATTAGCAATTTTGCCACATGATGATTAGGCTTACCTTCCACTCTTATGTTTTAGAGAATTTATTTTCCATCTTTAAATTGAACGTTATTAGTACAAAAAGTCAAGAGATCAAATCCTTTTAGCGCAGTTCTAGCTTTTTATATAGGCAATAGCAGCTTAAATACCACTGAAAGGGTTATTTTTCTTAAAAAACACTTCTTCGCGCATCAGCTTCGTAGCTTCACTATCACAAAAGGCAATTTAATCGGATTTCTTGTTCTTATTAATGCCCAGTATAACTGACTGACAGAAAGTCGTAGAATACCAAGCAGCTCTTCTTCCTCTTTCTCAAACTTCTTCATCGCTGCAAGAGAGTAAGATTAACTAAAAATATTGTTAATAAACATTATAATCGTTATGATCGGCATGTAATTCTCTGGCTAGGCATGCCTTCCCATGAATCAGCATTAATTTTCGCTTACATATCTTTGGAGAATGAAACCATTACATCAGCTATTTTGTGTGCCCAACAGGAGATTGATACTAAATATCTGGAACATTTTTACCATTGCACTCAAAACCAATGGCATCTTCTCCCGTAGTAAATCTAGGAGATACTCTTAAGCCACGCGCTCGCGCGGTCATTCAGAAATTCGACCCCCCCATAGTGCGTTTCTGACTCTTAATAACCATCTTTAACCCCACGAGCTCCTTACGTCCATGCGCAGTTGCGCCAATATAACTAGCAAGCAAAGGCGATCAGCTTAATTATCAGAATGATATATGCCTTCAGCAAAAATAAACGTAACGCATATTGCTAAATCATACAAGTACTATATTCTCAATTCTCTTCAAGCTATTGCTGTATCAGTTTGCTGATAGCACTAACAGAAAGAAATCATACGCTTCTCACCGGGAAGCTTTTCCTTATGAATTTATGAAGATCACTGGTGTATCTGTAAAAGAGTGATAAGAACAACTCTTCGATATTTTTAGACGCTTCAGATAAAACGGAAGCAAGGAGCTGTTGAAGCATATTTCGTTTACTATTGCAATTCCTAACCTTAGGCACTTTAATCTTACATCGGCAATACTCATCTGTATAGTTTCCTGTAGCAAATGACCATTACTGGCGATAGCTTGCTGCTCATCGACAAGGCAGTGTTTCACATTTGTTACAGTATGGCTTCGAGCTCATCCTTAACAGCGGTGCTATCAGCTTCATGGCATTATTCATAGATGAGTTCATGTAATGAATCAGGATAATATCTGATTTTCAGATATCTATAATGGTAGAATGGTAGATTGTTTCATGAGATATTACCTTTTGATATTAAAATAATCCATGAAATTAATCAGTAGAGTACCACTATCATCTCTGAAATTTTATTCACTAGAAATTAGCATAACTCTATAGCTACAGCGCTATTGAAAATAGAATTAGACAACAATTCGAACAAAATTATGCAAGGCAATTAAAATTAAATGATTATTTTATTAAAACTAATTTTCCAGAGAGTAAATAAAAATAATCGTTAGCATTGAAGTGATTAAATAGGCAGTCCATGCATTAGTAATGCAATTGCCATTATCATTAACCTATTTAATTCGTAAAAGTAGTCATCGCGGAGAGAAATCACAATAATAGAAAAAGTTTCTTGCCACACGTGCAAAACTATATCAAAAATAAAATATTAAAAGATTTCTGTAATGATTTATCAATTATTACTTTGCAGTTAGGATATAATTCAGTTATTTCCACTCTCCATTAACTAAACGTCCTATGTTAAATGGTGAGCTTTTGTACCATTTAATTCAATCATAATAACGTTGTAATAGATTAATATATGCCTTTTACTAGTTCCTTTTACTAGTTAAAGTATAAAAAATTTATTGTCAATATTACCATTTATTGGTATATAAAAACATGGTTAATGCATAATAACTATTATTAATCGCTGCTATGTAACAGTATAGATATATAATATTATCCGCTAATTTCACTTTCGCTCAATAAGAAATTACTTGGATTATTATCCATAATTTATTTGAATAAACGAATAATATGCTTTCCTCTGTTAATAGAAATTAACACCATCTTTCAAACAAAAAGCATCACTCGTTTTTGTTCCAACAATATCTTAACTTAATTAGCTTTAATATTTAACATATAAAGTTATTTTTATTTTATAAAACGATATTATTTTTGTTGATTTTATAGATAAAATAATCAACAATCCAAAAAATAGATACTTTTCTGCAAAAATCATAAAAATTAGTTGACGACTCAGCTCCATGTACGGATAATTGCGCCCCTCAACACCGATAAAGGTTGAGAAAAAGATGGCTACGTAGCTCAGATGGTTAGAGCACAGCACTCATAATGCTGGAGTCACAGGTTCAATTCCCGTCGTAGCCACCATAATTTTGCGGGAGTGGCGAAATTGGTAGACGCACCAGATTTAGGCTCTGGTACTGTAAGGTGTGCGAGTTCAAGTCTCGCCTCCCGCACCATTCTTTATAAAGATTATTTATATTTTCTTTGGGGTATAGCCAAGCGGTAAGGCACCAGGTTTTGATCCTGGCATTCCCAGGTTCGAATCCTGGTACCCCAGCCAATGATTTCACTAATCATATAAATTAAAAATCATGAGCGGGATTAAAAATAAGTTATATATAAAACTATTTTTGTTAATAGTGATTTTAGTAGATCTTTGATCTCAGATCATTATGTGAATGATCATCATTGCACTGTTCTATTCATTGGCAATAGAACTGTGAAGAATATAGTTTAGGTAAATATTATGATGATTAACCTGCATCGTTAAGAAATTATAGAATTTAAAATCAAAGCTGATCTTCAAGTCAAGAAAGATCCTGGAGATCTATTTAGTTAAGTATTAGAATATCTCTGAACTTACTCTCTCTTAGTAGGAGAGAAACGAGATGATATTGATGATTATAGTCATATTCCCTCATCGTCTGTTGATGGAGAATTCTAACACTAGTTCAATTAAGCCTAGTCGTTTTCTGCAAAAATATTTTCTTCTCTCTAGCCTATCTACTGGCAATTGTATACAAATTCTTAAATCTCTTACTATTTCAATCTTAACTGAATCACTGTTTATACAGATACAAGTAAGCTATTTGCGTGAAATAAAGGCAGGAAATCCACTAAAGCCAAAGCATAAAGCGTTTAAAAGCTACAATCCTGATTATCTGCATGTAAGATCTAAATATCTTCTGCAAGAATACTAAACGAAACTTCACGACATTATTTTTTAATAGGTATAGATCGGCTTCTGTCTATAAATTGGTTTTTATTCATATTTAGAAGGATTAAGACTGCGTTCAATGCACGACGTTTCTTATCTGAGCTTAACTAAGGATGGCTCTTATACCTATTAATCAGGTACTTACAGACAATGGAAAAGAATTTACAGATCGCTGTTTGCTCTGCAAAACGTTTAGCTACCGAAAAATAGGAATTCAAATATTTGTGTACAGAGCTTGATATAGAAGATCAACTTATCTTGGCGAGTTATCTTCATAAATAATATGGTCGAACAATTTAATGGACACATAAAAGATGGGATGCAAATCCATCCTTTTAATTCTGATAAAGAGTTTGAGATGATTCAATATTAATGTATTTAGCTATACAATCAGAAATTACTAATTAGTATTAAGTAGAAAACTTCATTGTGATCTATGAAAAATTGATTCAAAACTAAACTTAAATTTTTTAAAAAAATGTTATTTACTAGGATGTAATCCCTAACATATCTTTAGCATTTTAGTAAAAAATAGTTAAAAGAAAAATTCTTAAAAGTTGAGGATTTTTGGAAGGATAACCGAAAAATCTAGAAATCTAGATTAGAATTATTTGCCAATATTTATTTAAATAATAACTTTCTTTTCAAGAAAATCATAATTATTTTTATTATTAATTGTAATAATCCTATATTTTATTAGTAGATTATTTTATAGCTAATCAGCTGAGCTGGAAGTGAAATAAATAATATTAAGTAATATGAAAATAATAAAAAAGATAAATGATAGATAAGTAATTAACAACATCGTTAAAAATAGTAGCGATCTAGTTTTTAACTTGAAGTGCGTTAAAGTACGAAATATCAAAATATAGCTATTAATATCACAGTAACATGGTAGAAATATGCAAAACATATGTCAAGTAGGCCCCCTACTACCTAACGAATAATGAAAACGATAAAACTTTATTTATTAATAAATAAAAATATCTATGTATGACATAAAAATGTCATTATAAAAATATTAAAATAATGAAAATAATAAAAAATAGATTTTTTTAATCTATTTAATAATTCAATTAATTTTTGATAGATCTTCAATCTGAAGAACAAGGTTTTAAACACAATAGAAGAATATCATAACTAACTTTATCTTATAAACCTAAAAAATATTTAAGTATTTTTTTCTTAACTATATTTAGTCGTTGTACTAACATTAATGCTAAATTTCTGCTGAGTTTTATACCCAAGAACTGGGAACTAAACAGTATATAAATAGCATCCATGCATGCCTGCATTAATTTATTATCTGGCATTCTGTCGTGTTGATAACTTAGTAAAGTTTGTCGTGCATAAAAAGGTAATAAATGTGTATTGGAATTAATCAGTACTTTTAGTAAACTATTTACATCACGATATCCAAGATTAACACCCTGCCCGCCTAGTGGATTAATTGTATGAGCAGCATCGCCAATCAACGCTAATCCCTCTTTAACATAATAATTAGCATGATGACGGTTCAGTGGAAAACTTCCTTTAGCAACAATTTGCAATGAGCCAAGGCGAATAGGAAAAGCTAAAATAATTTCTTTCCTGAGCTGCTCTAAGGACATAGCTTCTAGTTGTCTAATTCGCGCAGGTTTATCATACCAAACCAAACAAGCCCAATAATCAAATAAGGGTAAAAATGCTCGTGGACCAGAAGGAAAAAATTGTTGCCAAGTAATATCCTCTTGTGATTGTTTCATCTTAACGGTAATAAGCAGACATGATTGAGTATATTGCCAACCGTTACTACCAATTCCAGCTAAAGATCGAAGCTGTGAATAGGAGCCATCAGCAGCAATAATTAACTTTGCCGATAGTTTCTGACTATCGCTTAAAGTTATTTTCCATTGTTGGTTTTGACGTTGCATTGTCACTAATTTACCCGGGCATAGTAAGGTAAGATTTGGATATTGAAAAAATTGCTGCCATAATCCCAATTGCAAAATACGGTTTTCAACTATATAACCTAGTTCAGATAAATTAAGGCTACTTGCTTCCAACATTAGGTGTGAATTTTCTTCTTCCCAAATTTCTAATCTTCGATAAGGAGTAACGCGCATGTTTAAAACACTATTCCAGACACCGAGCTGTTTAAGTAGATCTACTGAAGTACAGTTTAACGCTGAAACGCGTAAATCAGGTTTCTCTAACGAATTAAAAGGTTCAGGTTTAATATGTTCAAGTAACAGGATCTGCCAACCTTCTTTTGCCAACCCAATTGCCATTGCTGCACCTATCATACCTGCACCAACGACTATAATGTCATAATTTTTATCTATTCTATTCATGTAAGCTTAACTATCAATAGTCATTAATCTAATACTAGGTTTAGTTTTCTTATGTTATTTGCTAATAATCTATTCACCATGTTGGGCTTAGCAAGCTCCAAACAAATGCAATACATATCAAAATTTCTAACTTAATAGAAATATTCTAAGTATAACAAATTTTATTACTGAAATTTTAGATATGTAAAATATTTAGGAATAAAACTATATATTAAAATATATAGGAGGGTGCGCGCTATGGCGCCAGATAAATGAATATGATGCATCAAAAAACTATCCTTACTCAACAAAGCTATGTATATCAATTAACAGAGATTGCTGAAGATTTTAATATTCTACTGCTATAGATATCTGCTAAATTCGTAAAAAGCATAAAAAGTATTTTATTAATTAGGATATTGAAAAAGATAAAAGATATTAATTAATATTATTATTGGTGTTGAGGTGGTTGTGTCGATTCATAAGAAGGGAATTTTATTTATCAACGTGTTGGGTCCGTTAGTCCATACAGTGTGGGTATTATTTTTTGGTCTACGAATTTTACATCATTTACTAAAGATGATGTAAAGCTAAAAATAAGCATATTTCAATTCTAAAATTTTGTAAATCTATTCTCCATTTTTAAATTAGATGTTATTTACCACCATGGTCAACAGGTCAAATTCTCCTTTAATTAGTTCGAGCTCTTATAAGTATACAGAAGTAACTAAAATACTATTAAAAGGATTTTTTCTTAAACTACAATTTTGCACTTTGCTTTCTAGTCTCATTCTCGCAAAAAAGGTAATTCAATCGTATTTGTCGTTCTTATGACGCCCTGTGCACTAACGGAAAGCCATAGAATGCCAGCCGTTATTCTTAATCTCTCTTAGCTTCTTCATAGATTTAGTATAGTATTTTTCTAAAATTTTACCTAAAATATTAGGCTTTATTAATGGCATCGCACCTCTCTGCTAATCAGACTCCAGCAGCTTACCTTTAACTTTCAGTGCTGCATATTTTTGGGAAGTGAAACCCAGTGCATTAACTATATTATATACTAGCAGCGTTGCTGTTAGATATACGAAAATATCTTTTCCATTGCATTCTAAAAAATTAATCACCGCGTCCTCCGTACCAAGCCCCTGGGAGATACAGTTAAACCATGTACGTTTACAAGTTATTGAGAAGTTTAGCTTAGTTCGCTTCTAACTCTCGATAAGCATCTTCTATCGCAATCTAGCTCCTTGTATCCATGGGCAGTAGTCTCGCGTCGGATATAAAGCAAGCAGGCAAAGACGATCAGTTTGCCTAATAGGCCTGCATATACCATCAGCACAAAAATAAACATAGGTGTATCATGTAAATTACGTAGCTAACATTGTCACTTCTCTTGAAGTCATTACTGTTTTAATCTCCTGATGCTTTAACTAGCAGGAGATCATTTACTTTCTTACTAATAGGTCTAATAAGTGCTTATAGAGCTTCATAAAAATCATCGTTGGAGAGATGGATTCTTAGCAGGTAAAGTTATAGGAGCAACTCTTACCTTCTTTTTGGACGATTTAGAAAGGCGATACCAATGAGCTGTTGAAGGATACTCAATTACTGCTGCTATTCCATTTTAATCTTAGACACATTAATCTCAATATCTACAATATTAGTTTTTGTAGATTCGCGGTGACAAATAATCGTTACGGACGATGCCATAGACTCTCACGTCGACAAAGCGCGTTGAGCAGGTTATTTTGCAGGATTGCCTTAGAACTCACCTTTAAGATTGATGCTATAAGTTCTCGGTAGCATTAGGAATGAGTTCATGCAAAGAATAAGAAGTAATATCTAGTTTCGCGAATACTAATGGAGGATAAGCTTTTCATGGAATATATTTTTTTGTTGTTGAAATTATCTGCAAAATTAATCAGTAGGATACGCCATTATTTCTAAAACTCTATATACCATAAATGAGAATAACTCGTTAAGTAGTTATTCAATGTATCTTAATTAAGAGGGACTTTTTTATAAAAATATTATGGAAATTTCAGCCGTGCCGAAATAATTTAATAGTAAATTTCGAAAATAGGCAAAATATGATCGAAAAGTTTGTTGATGTCAAAATTATCTATCTCTACGCTAATTATTTACGTGATGTAGTAGTTAAAATAGAAGATAATATGGTGTTAAGAAGCCAGGAATCAGTTGAATCAGTTATTTCCTAGATACGTAAATAAGACGATCTTGGTGTAATAAATTACTAACCTTAACATTAATATAGAAATTCAATGACTTCAAAAGATAATCTATAAATTTTCAGTAGCGAAATGTTTTTAGAGCTAGTCGATAATCAACAGTTAATTAGCCTTTGTAGTCTATTCAATAATAATATAAAGTAGTTTAAGCACAGACAGATTAGGTATTGAAATCAATCTTAAAATAACTGAGATAAATTAATTGGTAAACCACTTAATATTAACGCAGTTAGCAGCATTTTATGCTGCCTATAATGTTAATATAGCTCTTGTACGTGGCATTATCCTTGAACAAATCCACTTATTTATAATAAGAAATTAATTTCTTGAGCAATTTATTAAAACGTTTGGTAGTTATGACAAATTTGCAAATATAAAAACCAAACGGTATGTTATCAAAGTATGTGCAGTAATCAAGTTTAATATATTGCTAATATATATAGCATGACATTACTTTCAAAATTGGTTTTGAAGAACTAGGTAAAACTTATTTTTGTGGTTGTTGCAATTTATACTTTAGAACGTAAAGAAATAGTCGTATTTTACTCACTTGCCCGTCGTCAAGGTCGACAAAAAACTCGGATTTTTGCCAGATGATTTCAGTCAAAAAAGTTAATCTTTATTTATGGCCTCTTTATATAAATATATATAAATATAAAGCCTTATTTGAAATGCTGGATTTTGAAAAAGTAAAAAAATGATTGAACGCGCAATGTGATTGAAGTAGAACCCACCATTAGCCATATATGCAAAGTTGCATCTTTAATTAGATTTTTATTCTTGATAAAAATCAGAATACCATAATTAAATAAATGAAATATTTCTGATTCGTGTATTGATTTTAACTCTGAAATCGTGATCATAAAACACAAGGTGATGTAACTAAAATTGATCTGACTAGTTAGGGATATAAATCAGGTTTATTCTAGGAAATTGAAGTGATTTCTGAAGTTAAAGAACTTAGTTTTAATTTTTCCATAGTGATGATGTAGTACATCCTGTAGTGATAAAAGTGGTTATTGTTTATTAAAACTAGGAAAAAGAATAAGAAATGAAACAGTTACTTTGTCAATAAAAGAGCTATCACAGAGGCCCCTTATAGAAAAAAGGAAACATTTACTTGCAATCAGTTATTCTTGATCTCCAGCTGGCATGTGGCAATCATAATGGATTACCCAGTAAAACAACATTCCAACATTGGCTTGAGGTTTTTCTGCCACAATTTCAATCTGAAAGTGAAATTACAATTCGTATTGTTGATATGCCAGAAAGTCAATATTTAAATAGAATATATCGAGGAAAAGATAAACCAACAAATGTGTTATCCTTTCCATTTAAAGCGCCAGACAATATTAAATTACCCTTACTCGGTGATTTGATTATTTGTCGTAAAGTTGTTGAAAAAGAAGCGATTGAACAACAAAAAAAACCTGATGCTTATTGGGCGCATATGGTAATACATGGTTGTCTTCATCTATTGGGTTATGAGCATCAAAATAATTTTGAGGCAGAAGAAATGGAAATAATAGAAACCGAAATTATGCAAAAATTAGGTTATCCTAATCCTTATTAACATGAAAAGGCGTAACTATAATGGTATTTTATGTTAAACAATTGATACAATAAACTACTTAGAGAAATTTTAATAAAACGCCATGAGTGACGAGCATCCTGCAAACAATGATAATAATCACTCGAAAAAGAGTTTTTTCGAGCGCCTCAATCAACTATTTCACGGTGAACTTAAAAATCGTGATGACTTAGTTGAACTCATTCGTGATTCAGAGGAAAAAGATGTTATTGATCCTGATACTAGAGAAATGCTTGAGGGAGTAATGAATATTTCTGATGAGCGTGTTCGGGATATTATGATCCCACGTTCTCAGATAGTAACCTTAAAACGAAATCAATTATTAGATGATTGCCTTGATGTGATTATCGACTCAGCACATTCTCGTTTTCCAGTAATTAGTGAAGATAAAGATCATATTGAAGGTCTATTGATGGCTAAAGATTTGCTACCATTTATGCGTACTGATGCTGAACCTTTCAATATCGATAAAGTATTACGTCCCGCTGTTGTTGTTCCTGAAAGCAAACGAGTTGATTTGTTATTAAAAGAGTTTCGTTCACAACGTTATCATATGGCGATTGTCATCGATGAATTTGGTGGCGTTTCCGGATTAGTGACAATCGAAGACATTCTTGAATTAATTGTTGGTGAAATTGAAGACGAGTATGATGATGATGAAGACATTGATATTCGTCAACTAAGTAAACATGCTTATTCTATTCGTGCACTAACCCAAATTGATTATTTCAACAAAACATTTGGAACACACTTTAACGATGAAGAAATTGATACCATTGGTGGTTTGGTGATGCAAGCATTCGGACATTTGCCTGCTCGAGGAGAAATCATAACTATTAATGGTTATATTTTTAAAATTAGTATTGCCGATAGCCGTAAAATTATTCAAGTTCAGGTAAAAATTCCTGATGAAGGACCTATTCCAAATCTTATAGAAGAGTAGTTTTAATGAATAAAACTCCACTCTATCAACGTCAGAGGTTAAGAGTCTTATTTGCCTTAATCTTCGGGCTCTGTGGAGCATTGGCTTTTTCACCTTTTGATATTTGGTTAGCCGCTCTTTTCTCTCTTTTTGGGTTACAGTTGCTAATTGTTAATCGTTCATGCAAACAAGCAAGTTTAATAGCATTTTGTTGGGGAATTAGTTTATTTGGTATTGATATTAACTGGATTTATGTCAGTATCGCTGATTTTGGTGGTATGCCATTGGTGGTTAATGTCTTTTTAGTGATATTCCTAGCAGGGTATTTATCACTTTATCCTGCGTTATTTGCTTATCTACTCAATCAATTTTTTCCACGGATTAATATTACTCGCTTTATTTTTGCCGCGCCAGTAATATGGCAAATAACTGAATATTTACGTGGTTGTATACTAACTGGTTTTCCTTGGTTACAATTTGGGTATAGTCAAATCGATGGGCCACTAAAAGCTATCGCACCGATATTTGGTGTTGAGATGATAACATTTCTACTGATGATTATTAGTAGCTGTTTAGTTTTTGCTTACCTAAAGCGCCGAGTTGTTCCTCTAATTTCAGCAATTATTTTATTATTTTTACCTTTAATAATTAAAAATTATCAATGGTTTACACCAGTTACAGAAAAAAAAACACAAATTGTTTTAGTTCAAGGTAACATTCTGCAAAATTTAAAATGGCAACCAGGATTTCTTGAACAAACTATAACTACCTATCTCGATCTCTCTAAACCTTATTTTGGTAACGCCAAAATCGTTATCTGGCCTGAGTCCGCTATTCCATCAATCGAATCAGATAATAACGTTTGGCTGACCTCATTAGATAAGCTGCTACGCTCACAAAATACTCGCTTAATTACTGGGATTGTTGATGCTAAACTAAGTACACGGGGAGTGAGCAATTTTTTTAATAGTATTATTGTGTTAGGAGAAAATAAACCTTATCAATATCCAACTAGCAATCGTTATCAGAAGCACCACTTGGTGCCTTTTGGTGAATTTGTACCATTAAAAAATATTCTTCGGCCAATTGCTCCTTTATTTAATTTACCAATGTCAGGTTTTAGTCGTGGTAATTATAAGCAGCAGCAGTTAACTGCTGATAATATTAATTTGACTGCCGCTATCTGCTATGAAATTATTTTAGGCACTCAAGTTAGAGATAACTTTAAATCAGATACTGATTTTTTATTGACAGTTTCAAATGATGCATGGTTTGGGCATTCTATTGGCCCATGGCAACACTTTCAAATGGCGCGCATGCGTGCACTTGAGCTTGGTCGGCCATTATTGCGTGCTACTAATAATGGTGTTACCGCAGTGATTACACCTAATGGAGATATTCAGGCAGAGCTTCCTCAATTTACTCGCTCAGTATTAAGGGCTGATGTAACACCGACATCTGGTCTTACACCTTATGCACGTTGGAGTAACTGGCCTATGTGGGGATTAGTTGCTCTATTTATCATATTGATATTTTTATTATGAATATAGACGTAAGAGAAACCAGTTGCGGTGAGTATGGTTATCAAGAGTCAGAAGGGAACTGAGTCAAACTTCTCAATAATCTATAAGCCATAGATCTTAACCGGATCTCCTAGAATTCTTACAGAAAAGATGAATGCTCTTAGTTTTAGAATGCAATGGCAAAGGTATTCCACAGGGCACGCAGAATTAACGCCATTAGCTACATAAAATAACTAATATACTGGTTTCATTCTAAAAAAGCATGCAACATCGAAAGTTAAGGTAGTTCTGCTGTAGATTTACCTAGCAGAGATCCGTGATGCCACTAATAAATCCATTGATATTTTATTAGCAATATTTTCAGCAAAATATCATTGGAGCAATGAATGAAGCTAGAAAAGATCGAAAAAAAATTGTTAGCATTCTATGTTTCCCGTCAGCACACTGTAGCGTTAATAAAAACGATAAATCCAATTGAATTGGCTTTTATGATAGTGAAGTTATTAAGCTAATGCGTGAGAAACTTTCTGATTCAAGAAAATAACCCTTTTAATTGTATTTAGTTGCTACAGTCTGCTCAGAAAAAGAACTGGAGGTAAAGGGTTTTTTTTAAGTTGTTATTCTTTTGATAAACAACTTTAAATTTTAAGATGGAGAATAGATTCATGAAGGATTAAAGTGAAACATAGTCCTCATTGCACCATATATCATATTTTCTAATAACTCTTATGACGCTTAGTCTTCCCTATATAAATATATAAGAAAATGAGGATAAAATTTAAGCGCTTTTTGCCATCCATATTTGTAATTTTTTCTCTACTTAATTATTGCTATTTTCTACTTGATGATTTTCATGCTTTACTATGAAAGTATTTTCTGTTTATAATTTGTTATTAGATAAGTTTCACCAATAATATAAAAATATATGACCTTGGTAGGTTAGCTTTAAATTTTTTATCACTCAAAGCGCGAATATTTATACTTTATGTTCGTTAATAATTTTTCTTAATTTATTATTGTTCATATTTTATCTCTAATTTAGGCAATAAAAAATTGATTAGCCTAGCAAAATTTATGTAAAATAAAATATGTGCAAGGGGTTTCCTCCTTTTAGTATATTAGTATGCGATTGTAGTATATTATAGTATGCGATTAGAGTGATGATAAACGAAGGGTAAACAGAATTAAACTATATTTAGTTATGTGAAAGATAAGTTAACGTATTGAGTGTCCACTAGAGCTGAGCTGAATTCACACATACTGAAACTGATTATTTGTTTAATTCTAATTATTATATAAACTCTTGTGGTATAGCTCTATTCATGGCGCGATGCCTACTAAGTTGAGAGCAAATATTATGATGATAAAGCCGATCATCAGGAAACTATAGCACTTAAAATCAGTGCTATATTTACTATGAAGACTAACAAACAGCTTGTCTTTATTTTAGCTAAGCGCTATGGTATATTTGAATTACCATTGCTAAAGAGCAAAAATAGATGATGTTGATAATCATCAACTCCATACTTCCCACTGGTTACGACCAGTCCTCTGCCGTTCAGGCAGAATGTAGTTTTCTTAAAAAACATTTCTCGCTCCCCGATCTTCTGACAATTCCCCGTATGCGAATTCCTGAACTCCGTTGTATCTCGATCTGGTTTAGTTGCGTTTATATAGGGTTATAGAGTGAGGAATTTCTATAAAATAAGGTGAAACACAGAATCTGAAGTATAAAACATTTAAAACAGCTATAAGTCTTGTTCTATCTGCACGTAAATGTAAATATCTTCCATAAATGCTAAAAAAAATTTTATGATAAGTTATTGGTAAACTTAGTACAGATGGTTAGGATAGATTCTACTCTGATACCTCAGAAATCTATTCTGCATCTTTGAATTTAAGGTTGTTTATCAAAAGGGTAAACAAGTTAAATCTCTTTGTCTTCAGTTATTTTTTTAAGAAGACGAGAGCAGTTTCAATACCATTGAAAATGGAAATTGCTTTCTTGAGTCAGAGTCCTTACACATCAGTTTCATAAGCTCATTATCACAAAAGCCAATTCAATCGGATTTGTCGTTCTTATTGATGCTAAGTGCACTGAATAGAAGTTGTAGAGTGCTAATCATTCTTCTCGCTCTTTTTCAGCTTCTTCATCACTTCGGGATACTTCACTGAAAAGATTATCAAAAAAATATCAAAGCCTTTATTAGCGCCATCGCGACTCTTTGCTAGCCATACTTATCCTGAAGCTTAACTTTAACTTTTGATTGGCTACCTTTTGCGAATAAAGCAGTGCATTACCTATTTTATGTATCGAATAACGTTTGTACTGCATGTACTAGAATATCTTTGTTATAGCATTCCAAAAACCAAGAGCACCATCTCCGTAACAAAATTGGGAGATACGGTTAAGGAACGTGCTTACCAGGCATTAAAACGTTTAGCTTAGTTTGCTTCTAACTTTCAATAATCATCTTTGATCGAAATAAGTTCCTTATGTCCATGCAGATTATGCCGATAATGCAGATTATGCCGATAATGAGTAGTAGGCAAAGACGATCAACTTAGCTGATAAAATGGTTATGCCATTGGCCAAAAATAAACGTAACGCGTATCCCCCTTAAATCACACAGCTACCCATTGCCTATGTTTTTCAAGCTATCGCTGTCTCCAGTCTGCAATGCTATTGACAGAGAGACCATGTATTTTTCGCTGAGCAATGGCATCATGACTTCGTAAAAATCACCGGTAGATCGGTAAATTGCCTTGCAAGTATAGCTATGGTAGCAACTCTTCGCCATTTTGCACGCTTAGATAAGGTGGTAGTAACAAGCTCTTGAACCAAGCTTGCTGTCGATGATGCATGATCCCTTTCTACCTTAGGTACTTTAATCTCAACATTGGCAATAGCAGTTTATATTATTCTCTGTAGCAAATAACTGTTGCGGATAACGGCATGATCTGCCGATAAAGTCTCGTTCAGAATGTTATTGTAGCATACTTTAGAACTTATCTTCAACGGTGCTGTTATTAGCTAACTGGAACTTATTATTATGGTGAATAGGTTCATGGAAGGGATTAGAATGATATCTCATTTCATAGATCCCTGCAAGCTAGACTTTTTATAACATATCATCTCTTTTATTAAAAACATCCACGAAATTAATTAGCAGAATACGCCATCGCTATTTTTAAAACCTATATATCAAAATTAACATAATTTACCTTTTTTAGCGAGCATAAATTAGTTACTATCAGATAGTAAGCATAATAATCAGATAGTTATTGGAAATAAATCCTACTTTAAAATGTGAATAGTTATATTAGTTAATTAAAGAATACTTAAGCTTGATCCATAGTATGGGGTCGTTTTATTTATTGAAATATCTGACCTGAACTAGATTATTTAAAACTATAACGATTGAAGTATAGACGTGTCTAAAAATCTCTATGCGAGCAAAGCAACAATCTTTGCCAGCATATTACAAGAAATCCATATATTTAATTTTATTAACTTAATGAAAGTAAAGAATATTTTTTATTTGTTTTTTGTCAATTAAAGTCAAAAAAGATGTAGATTTTGCTTCCACCGCTAACGTTTATCACTGATAATGTATTGAATTCATATTCAACAAATTGGCTTAAGGTTTATGCTACATTTATTTAGTGGATTGGATTTTTATACCTGTCTGTTATTAACACTAGCGCTATTATTTGTGCTATTTTATGAAGCAATTAATGGTTTTCATGATACCGCAAATGCAGTAGCAACGGTTGTTTACACTCGAGCGATGCGAGCTCAATTTGCAGTTGTTATGGCTGGCGGTTTTAACTTTTTTGGCGTTATTTTAGGTGGCTTGAGTGTTGCTTATGCTATTGTGCATTTATTGCCAACAGATCTTCTGCTTAATGTAAGTTCTGCTCATGGCCTGGCAATGGTTTTTTCTATGCTGTTAGCGGCTATCATTTGGAATTTGGGTACTTGGTATTTAGGGTTACCAGCTTCTAGCTCACATACATTAATAGGCGCTATTATTGGTGTTGGTTTAACCAATGCATTAGTAACCGAGTCCTCTATAGTGGATGCATTAAACATTCCAAAAGTTATTGAAATTTTTCTTTCTCTTATTCTTTCTCCTGCTATTGGTTTTGTTATAGCTGGATTGTTGATTTTCTTTTTACGCCGTTATTGGAGTGGTACAAAAAAACGTCGTCGTGTTCATTTAACACCAGCTGAGCGAGAGAAGAAAAATAGTAAAAAGAAACCCCCTTTTTGGATACGTACTACATTAATTTTATCTGCCGTTGGCGTCAGTTTTTCCCATGGTGCTAATGATGGTCAGAAGGGCATTGGTCTTATTATGCTGGTGTTAATCGGAGTAACACCTGCTGGATTTGTGCTTAATATGAATGCTAATGGTTATAATATAACGCGTACCTATGACGCGATGGTGCATCTACAACATTATTATGAAGAGCATAAGTCAGCGGTAAAATATATTATTAATATGTCGTCACGATATAAGTCAGAATTAAAAATTTTAGATGAGAAATTTCATTGTGATAATTCACGTCCTATTACTGTACTAAAACAGACATCACTGATGTTAGCGAATATTCAAAATTATTCCGCATTAAAACCTGAACAGCGTAATCAAATGCGTCGATTATTAATGTGTTTATCTGATACAGCATTAGATGTAGCTAAACTATCAGAAACATCCTCTTCGGATGCACGTTTTCTGCGTAACTTGAGTAATGATTTACTTAATACAGTGGAATATGCACCACTGTGGATTATTATTGCTGTTGCTTTAGCGCTTTCTGTAGGGACTATGATTGGTTGGAAACGTATTTCTATAACAATCGGTGAAAAGATTGGTAAAAAATGTATGACTTATGCACAAGGTGTTTCTGCTCAAGTTACTGCTGCAGTTTCGATTGGTGTTGCAAGTTATACTGGTATGCCTGTATCAACAATGCAAGTTTTATCTTCCGCTGTAGCAGGAACAATGGTTGTTGATGGTGGTGGTGTGCAAGCTAAAACAATTAAAAGTATATTGCTAGTTTGGTTATTTACATTGCCTATTTCTATTATACTTTCTGGTTTGTTTTACTGGATATCATTAAAACTTATATAGATACGTCAGAGAAATTATATAATAAAATAGTGATGTTTAATTTAGGTATCACTATTTTATTTATTGAATGAGATATGATCTCATAATATTTAAATGTTATTTAAGTTTATTAAAATTCTTAATAAGACATTATAAATTTATAAAAACATTAATACATAATCGACTAATTAACATAAATTATTTACGAATGTATTTAGAACATAGAATAATTTCTGGATTGTGATGATTAGTATATTGCTAAGTATTAATATAATGAAAATTATACTTATCTCTAGTTTATTGGGTTTTGGGGATGCTGACATGTATCCTTGCTAATTAATTTACTGGATGATTTTAACAATAGAGAGATTACATCTCATGAAAAGTCTACCTTATAGGTATCCGGCAAAACTAGATATTATCTATGATCGATTGCATGAACTTATTCGTAATGCTTACAGATAGCTGATAGATATCACTATTGAGGTTGATCTCAATAGCCCCCCATGCTACGGTAATTTATTAAATACCGACTTTATTGACAAACATCATATACCGTTGTCCATGACTGTTTTTCTAAAGCGAACTATATAAACTGCTATTAGTGATATTGAGATTAAAGTGACCTAAAGTCAGGAATTCCAGAATCAATAGAATATGCTTCAAGAACTCATTATTACCGTCTTATCTGAAATATGAAAAAGCATCGAAGAATTAGCATGGCTGTTTCACAGATATCCACCGATAATTTTATGAAACTATAAGGGTAATTATTTTTAGTAAAAAGCACATCCTCTCCTCTCCTGCTCTAGTTGTACCATCAGCAGATTGAAACAGTAATGGCGTTGAAGAACACAGGCACCATTCCTTGTGTAATTTACGCGATACGAGTTACGTTTGTCCTTGGCTAATGACATATGTCATTCTGTTAGATAAATTAATCACCTTTGCCTGTTGCTTATTATTGACGTTACTGTGAATAAACGTAAGGAGCTAGCTGCAGTCTAAAATGCTTATCGAGAGTCAGCAGCAAACTTGAGCCTAACTTTTCAAGTGACCTATGAGCGCGTTTTTTAATCGTATCTCCATGTTTTCTACTGGAGATCACTGTGTCCTTGGTTTTACTCTCTAAAGGCATTCAACACCGAAAGTTAAAGTGAGATAAAAGAGCTCTTGGCTACCAAAGAGCCACGATGCCACTAACAAACCTCTTGATATTTTGTTAGCAAAGTTATCAACGAAGTATCCTTCAACCATGAAGAAACTGCAAAAAGAACGAGAATAGCAGTTGGTATTCTATGGTGTTGTGTGAATCCAGTAATGGGGGATTAAATAAAAATGACGAATCCAATTGAATTGGCTTTTTGCAATAGTGAGTCTATGAAGGCGATGTGTGAAGCGGTATGGTTTCGAAAAATAACCCTTTTAATACTATTTAATTTATTCCCGTTTGCCAAGAAACCTGAAAGCTGCTAAAGGAATTTACCTGTTTGATTTTGATGGTGAACAGCGCCCAATTTAAAAATGGAATAGATTTATGAAGTATCAGAGTGGAACATAATCTGACCGGCCATATACCATATTTGCTAATAATTCTATAAAAAGGCACTTTAACAAAAATGAAAGCCCTCTTTATAAAACTTTTTACGAAGAGGTAGATCTTTTATTATCTGGTTTCGCAGGCAATAAATTTGCTTTTGATAATAGAAAATTTATCAAAGTATTGAAAAAGTAAATAGGAAGATTTATTAACTTTTTATAAAATGCTGTTTGAAACAAACATGTTTAGTTTCTATTTCAGAAATTATTTCCTAAAGATATTAATAAAAAGAATTATAATAAATTGAAAGAGTGAATTACTTATTAGCCTGTATCTGAATTATAAAAGATTTTTCTAATTAGTAGATAGTAAGTGAGTAATAGGCAAATACAAGCTTAAAAGCTGCATCTTTATTATTTTTCTCTTTATGAAGAGAGATCAATAGAGCTTTCAACAGGAACAGAAAAAATCTATACAATATCTTTATTTATTTGCGATTATTATTGGTTTTAGGAAAAATGCATCTCCCGCCAATTAAGTGTTAAAGAGATTTTACTGCTCACTTTTATTGAATTGATAACCGATGAACTACGATCAGATATTTACTATAATATATATTAGATGCGAATGGTTTGTATTAGAGATGGTGTATTAGTTTTAATGAAATTCAATATTTTAAATTTTAGGATCTTATCTTTTATAGTAGATAAATCAGATAAAACATAGCTGTTCAATAGTTACTTGCTATTTAACGTCAAATTGATGAGATGACGATTTATAGCATCCATGGCTTTTGTTAACGTATGTTGATGCAGAATGCTTTTGAAGTAGGAATGCTGTTTAAGCATTAATAATAAGATAAGCATACCTTATAGAAACAGAATTGTAGTGATTTTTAGCGATACAACTTTTAGCTATTAGATTATTCTATATTGAATATTATAGTTGAGAAATTGAGTAATCTAGAAGCACTTTTAGCTGAAAAAACATTTATTTACAAGGCGATATTTCGATTTTTATTAATCAACCCATTGAACCTCAATCAATAAAATATCATTAAACCCTAATTAACACGATAAAAATAAAAATTTTGTAGTTTTAAAATTTAATAAGTTTTATTAATTTAATTATTGATTCCGTTATTAATAAACGGAGTTATAGTTGCTGTAATTTACTGAGTTTATTAGCAGTGCTATTAGTTAGGCGCGGTTACCAAACAGTAAATTATAAAATATCTAAAGAATTAGCGCATTTTGTCAATTTTAATTGATGGATAAAACATTGCCGTTAATGTATCCCAGAATATAAGATTTTTCTTCTAGCGATAATTTGTTTCAACAATCATCCGCATTAGGAAATCTCATTAGTTTGAAATTGATTATTAACATTCACCAAGCAATTATTAAGGAGGGGAAATAATATGTAGAGATTAGATTTGATGATTTTTAAATCATTTAGATTAGGCCTTGTGTGTAGAAGGTGAAGAGCGATTAGCTAACGCGATCCGGAATCGGTTATTTGGATGTGTTATAGTTGATGAGTTTCAAGATACTGTGCTCTACAACAATATCAAAGTTTTTAACTATTTATTAATGAAATAAAAATTTTGTCTTGTTATTTATTGTGGAGCTAACAAAGCTATTTATATTTTTTATAAAGCGAATGTTTTTACTTATCTTAAGATAAAGATCAATTGAATTATATTATACTATTAATATTAATTTAATTAACGTTTTTCACTAATAATGGTTGCGTGGCTATCAATCAATTATTCAGTCAGGAAAAAACTGTTTTTATTTGAGCAAATTCTGTTTGAAATAGCTAATTTATCTTTTTCAAATTAGCGTTTAGCGTTTATTCATAAAATAGTAAAATTATCAGCTTTAAATTTTTGTTATTTAGATAAAGAAAATGTTTCAATCTTGAGTTATCCAATAAAGGATAACTCATAGAGTAGAGTGCTACTCAGATTTTTAATTGGCTTAAAGAGGTGGAGAATGGAATAATCTGGTTATATCGAAGTGATATCAAATAATCGGTAATGACTGCGGATACTATAGTGTTAATCACAGAAGTCGGCATGAAGCATAATGATAAAAAAAGCATTAATTAAATTTAATATTTTATTAGTTTTTTAATCAAGAAAGCGTTTTGCCACTGATGAAGTGCGCGATATTTAATGACTATTAGAAACCGTCTTTTCATCAAAAAAGCTGAACATGCTGAGTTGTGCATTATCTACTTATTTAATTGGGCCAAGTGCATAAGATATTAAGTAATTAAATTAAGATAAATAAGTAGAAGAATATAGATTAAAGAGTTTGCTAGTTATTTATTGTTTTGGGTAACAATATGGTAGGTAGTATCTATTAGTAGCTATTAAAATTAACCAGGTGATTGCTGAAAATCTACTAATAGATCATTATAGATGCTGAAAATTACTTGATAGATCTGATGCATTTAAATGAATTGTTGGAAGAACCTGAATTATAACTTAAAAGTGAGTATGCTATAGTTTGCTGGTTAAATCAGTAGGTCGATAAATCAAATACTTTAGTAGAAAATTAGAAATAGATTTAGAGAGTAATAGTCGCTTAATTCATATTAGTGAGATCTTTAAATCTAAAGCATTAGAATACCTGATTGTTTGATTACTTTTTCTGTTAATTTTTATAGTAAAAATTGCCCCCATTTTTCATGATTGTGATTTTTTTAAAACCCCTTTATCTAACTCAACAAAAAAGTAGCAGGATGCCTAATGAAGAGCGTCTATCTGAAGATTTGGCTTACTCTATATATTACACTAATGCGTTTAGTTTATTATAGTATTAGTATTGCTTAATCCTCTTTAAAAGGTTGGTCTAGTACGAAAAGTGTGTGATACTGGTTTATATCAAATGAGATTAAATTGCTTATTATAAAATGGGTAGTCAGATAATGTAACTTTATTAGGTAATTTTTAAAGCACATTAGAGTGAGTAAAATACTACTATTACACCTATTATTAATAGTATTAACTTATTTCTTTTATAGTTTAAGGAGAAAGGAGAATAAATTCGTAAAGTTATTAACTTGAAATTTTATAAGTAGATCTAAAATACTTAGAGGGTTACCTAGTTATTCAGGATTATCATATTTATGATATCAATTCATTATTTGATAAGTGTTCAGTGATAGTGATATATATTGATATTACTATACAATCTTTGATATCTAAGATAGATGGTAATGTGTAAGTTAATAACTTATTGCTTTAAGGTGAAAGACTAAAGCAGGAGGTGTTCATATTTTTCTTAAGGTACTACAATAGAAACTTTTTTACATTTCCTGTTAGGATTACTTGAATTTAATCAACATCCATAAGAGTCTTAGATAGCTAAAAATTAAAATAATTTGGTTTTTCTGATGATTAATCCCGGTGCTTAAAATATAGTTAATAAATATTTTGCACCAGTTTAGTTAAAGATAGTTTAACTTGTCAAAGAATAGATCTGAATATCAATTAAATAAAATTTTTTTAATAGAAGAATTCTTGCAATCTGCATTAGACAATGCAGATAATCAATATTATGATGTTTTATCTTAAACGTTACCAATTATTTAGTTTTGAGCCAGTAATGGTATTTTAAAATATTAAATTGATTTAGTTTTTTCTGGCAAAATAAATTTATTTGCTTGATTATAAATTAAGTTAGTTAGAGGAAAAGGTATGGTATATAGGAATGAAGGTAATGCAGAATGCCATGATTGATCATGCATATGATTTACAGTATTAGCTTTATATATTAGCTATCCATAATTTTTATAAAATTATTTGCCTAATGACGATTACTAAAATATTTTAGTGGTATTATTTATATTTTTACGTTGTGGGTTGGATACTAACAATCTTAATTAAATTATAGTAGTAATTATATACTATATGTATATGCAACGTATAGGTTTAGTAATAGCATAGATGAATTATTTAATGCAACTAATCAAGATGAGGAATAATGATAACTTTACTAAAACGAGCTATTAAACTTAATTTATTTAGTTATTTAGATATACAACTTGCTATTCGGTTAGCGGATGATAAAAACCCATTATTATTATTAATATTTGCAATATTGAGTGCTGAAACTCAAGCAGGGCATGTTTGCTTATTTATTGATAAGCTTCAACTAGGTTATTTATTTGAAGGTAGACAGGCTGAAATAGTTTTTATGCTTTGGGAAAAAGTGGGAGCACCGGATAATAACAGAATTTATATTGAGCTTAAACAATGTAATGCAGTTTGTGATGCATCGCAAACAGTAGCAAAACCATTAGTATTATCAAATAACAAACTTTATTTTCAGCGAATGTGGGCTGATGAAGGGTTAGTGGCTGACTTTTTTTCTCGTCATTTATTAGAAACTATTGATGAAAAGCGTTTAGCAACTATTTTAACACGTTTTTTTACATCCTCGAAAGGACAAGATTGGCAAAAAATAGCTGTTGCAGTTGCGGTAACCAGTCGGTTTGCTGTTATTTCTGGTGGACCGGGTACAGGTAAAACCACGACGGTAACATATTTATTAGGTACTTTAGTCCAATTAAGTGATAAAAAGTTAATCATTCAGCTAGCTGCACCGACAGGAAAAGCGGCAGCTAGATTAACAGAATCGTTAAGTAATGGATTGTTAAAACTAAATTTATCTGCCGATGAGTATGCGATTATGTCAGAACAAGCGCAGACTGTGCATCGGTTATTAGGTGCTCAACTCGATAGCCAGTCATTACGTTATCATAAAGATAATCTACTCTTCTTAGATGTTTTAATAATTGATGAGGCATCTATGATTGATCTCCCCATGATGGCGAGATTAATTGAAGCTCTACCTGAGCATGCGCGTCTTATTTTGCTAGGTGATAAAGATCAATTAGCTTCCGTTGAACCGGGTGCTGTCTTTGGGGATCTTTGTCGTTTTTCAGAATTAGGATATAGTCAAGAAAGAGCGGCGCAACTAACTAAAATCACAGGTTGTGACTTATCTGATTTTATCTCGAATAATGGGCCAAAGATAAAAGATAGTATTTGTTTATTACGAAAGAGTTACCGTTTTGATGCCAAATCAGAAATAGGCCTACTTGCTACTGCAAGTAATCAGGGTAACATTAAAAATGTTGAGAAATTATTAACACAACAAAACGCCGATATTACTTTTAATTCAATTAATTCGCCTAAAAAATATACTCAATTACTTTTTGATACTGCTGAATACTACCGTTGCTATTTGGATATGATAAAAATTGGTCGAGATCCTGAAGAGATCCTGAATAGTTTTAATCAGTATCGCTTATTAGCTGCTTTAAGGGAAGGGCCGTACGGAGTTATAGGGTTAAATGATAAATTAGAACAGCTTTTATATAGTCAAGGAAGTATTCGACGGTCAGTCTGTAGTTGGAGTAAAAACTATGAAGGTCGCCCAATTATGATTACCAAAAATAATCGTTCGATTGGTTTATTTAATGGTGATATTGGTATTATATTGCAGGATGATCAAAAAGGTTTAAGAGCTTATTTTCAGTTACCTAATGGAGTAATAAAAAGAATACAACCCAGTCGCTTACCTCAGCATGAAACTGCTTTTGTTATGACAGTACATAAATCTCAAGGATCAGAATTTAAACATGTCGCATTGATTTTAGCACCGATTTTTACCCCTGTTATTAGTAGAGAGCTTATTTATACTGCAATTACTAGA
>JBQMRR010000104.1:0-2054 GCA_052174495.1 Arsenophonus sp. NC-TX2-MAG3 | reverse complement strand
CATGTAATGCCGATAATAAACCTCTTAATATTTTATCAGCAAGATTTTCAGGGTATTCTGAAGTGATGAAGAAGCTAGAGAAAGATCAACAAGAATATTAGTATTCCATGGAATTTCGTCAGTGCAACAATTGAAATTAAATAAAAATGACAAATATGGTTAAATTAACTTTTGCGACAATGTGAGGCTATGAAGCCGATGTTGAAGCATTGTGGTTAGAGGAAAGTAATTCTTTCAATGATATTAAAGATGCTTCCGTCTTATTAGAAAGCTTGAATATCAGCTTAGAAAATTTTGATCTGTTTGATTCTGTGGTTATAAACAACATCTAATTTAAGAATGAAGAATAGATTTATAAAGCATTATAGTAGAAAATAGCCTGATCGTCTCACTAGATTTGCTAATAAATCCGCAAAAAAATTGAAGATTCAATGCTATTGATAGTAGAAGATTGTAATGAACTAATTATATTTAATCTATTTTATGAAATACGGTTATTATTAATATAATATCTGGTTAATAACCTGTAAATAAAGTAGTTAACAAAAAAACTAATAAAATAGTCGGGTTTTTAAAGTAAAAAAGTCTGAGATTTATTATTATTCCTTTAATCTCCTTAAAAGATATCTGTGACATGAATGATAGATGCTGTTGCATATATTTATATAGTTTAATGTAGTAAAAAACGAGCAGGTAAAGGTCGCTCAGATAGCTCTTCATCATCAATATTTTCTTGACCACTATAAATCATATCATTGTTATAAACTTCAAAAATAATAGCTGCCATCTGTCCTTCAGCTTGTTTAATAAAATTTAAAAATTGATTACAAGTTATTCCTGCTAATAACGGGAAAGATTGACTAACAACTAGTTTAGGCAAATTTTCATCATTTATTTCCATAAATGCTTTGGCAGTTAATGAGCTAGCATTAATTTGACTTAAATTTGCCAATAAAGTAATAATCGATGTCGGTTTTAGTTCAGCTAAAACCGAGAAAACTAATATATTTTCAACAATATCAACTTTAGCATCAAAAATACCATCAATATTTTGCATATGGGGTAAATGCAATGCTTGGCAATTATCACATTCAAAATATGATGTTTTGAGTTGAATAATCCACTCTCGTAATCTAGCTATGTCAGGGAAATAAATTAAATCCATTAATTAACCTTATTTTACACAAAACACCAATAATTTTATCTATGGAAGCTCACCATCTATCATTTTAAACAAATAGACTAGATTTTATCATGTCAAATTTTATTTAACTGCTTATTAAGACGCATAATTTAAACCTATCTTGTAATGATTATACTACTTAATTTTTATCTTGCGTTGATTATTTTTTAAACTATTTTATTAGTCAATACAGAAAAACTGAGCTTAGGCACTATCCGACAAAGAATATTCATGATACCGGTATTACCGGCAACCATTTACTAATAATCATAACAAGTAAAACATCTTTATCATAAATAAAGCAGTTAATTGAATTTGATTAATTATCATTAAATAATGCAATACTATTCTAGTAAAAATAGTATTCAAATAACTTCAGTATTATCACAAATCTTTATATTTCCTAAAGAATGTATAGTGAATAATTTAAAGTTATTAGCAATTATAGTATATATAATAGTTAAGATGATACTTACACTTCTAATCTTTCATAAAACTATCTCCATCCTTAAATTAGACATTGTTTAGCACTAGATAAGCAGGCTAAATTGCATTAGCTGGTCCAGATTTTCTGAGCAGACTGTAACAGCTATTAAATACTATTAAAAGGCTTATTTCCAAAGCAACAGTGCTTCGATAATTTTCGTGCGTTAGCTTCATAGTTTCACTGTCGTCTAAAAGCGACTTAATCGAATTCGTCACTCTTATTGATTCTCAGTACGCTGACGAGAAATCATAGAATGCTAGTTCTTCTTGTTGATCTTTCTCTAGCTTCTTCATCACTTCAGAATACCCTGAAAATCTTGCTGATAAAATATTAAGAGGTTTATTATCGGCATTACATGACTCTTGACTAGCCAAATCTCCATCA
>JBQMRR010000103.1:0-14780 GCA_052174495.1 Arsenophonus sp. NC-TX2-MAG3 | reverse complement strand
GGTTTTAATCTTAATATCGCGTCAATACCAGTCTGTTTGGTTCGCTGTGGCAAATAACTGTTAAAGATGAAGGTATAAGGGGACGCCAGCTGCCGACAAGACAGCGTTTATCACGTTATTGTAGCATGGCTTAGAAGTCCGTCTTAATAGCGGCAATATCAGATAACTAACATCATTACGGATAATTGATGAAATGAATAATAACAGATAATATATAATTTCGTATCTACTTTAGGATAGACTTTTAATGGCATATTATCTATATTTTATTAAAATAATTTATAAAATTAATCAAAAAGATACGCCGCTCAATCTCCGAAATCTCATAGACTAAAAATGATCATAACTAATTTTTTGCTTATAGCAATCTATGTTTAGTTTTTAAAATTCTATCCTGTTAGATTAGATAATTATGAACATCTCAAATAAAAATAAATAAATTGTGCTTTTTCTATACTAATTAGAATAGATATAACAAATAAATTATAGATTATAAATGAAATTTAGTTTAATGAAATATGATATTTACTATCATTTTCAGTCGCTCTAATTTCTCATATTATATGAGCGCAAAAATTAGTATAAAATTAAACATGAACATGATGATCTTGATAAGATCATTATCTTAATATACAAGAAGATGAGATCACTTAAGCTGATTTAGCTAAAAAGCTGGTAAACCCTGTTTAAGGCAGCTCCTCATTTCTTGATGAACAAGATATGAGTAATTATACAGAATTTTTAGCTTATACAAAATATTAACTTTTTAAGTATTTAATTTTATTAAAATAATTGTTATTTAAATTTAAATATTAAGTTACAAGCATAAAATACAAAAGTATTTTTAATGAAAAATACTTCTTCTATAAAAGAAGTTTATGGAAAATAAATAGAATAAATTATGCTACTGCTTTTCTTTGACTGTCCTTAAATTATTAAGGAATCTAATAGTTTTAGTTATCACCTATTCAAAACTATCGGTTTTTATTTATCACTAACTAATTAATTGCTTTATTCCATATCATTATTAGATCTTCGCGCATTAACTTATTTAGGGTAATATGCTTACTAATAAATATAAGTTTATAGCTAATATCATGATGATAAGACTTCATTATCAGGCAACTACAATACCTAAAATCAGAAACTGCTCTTCAGGATAAATAACCTGCGTCTACTTTAACTAGACGTTATAGCATCTCCAGACTTTACCGTTGCTGAATTGCAAAAATGAGATAATGTTGATGATTACAACTATATCCCTATCATTTATTAGGACGCTCTCGCCCGCTCAAGAGAAATCGTAGTTGTTTTCTTTCGAAAAACATTTTTCTCTTTCTAATCTAGAACCTCTATTTGTATATGCTAACAATGAAAATTTATATGAAAGAAAGAGGAAATTTGACTCCTTTAAAACCGAAACCCAAGAGTTTAAAACTACGAGCCTGCAGTTCTACACCTATACGTAGGTGTAGATATTTTACACAAATACTAAACTGAACTTCACGATATTATCTTTTGTAGGTATAGTATAAATCGCAACACTTGATGAGTTTCTATCTGCCTATAGAAGGATAAGAGTGTGCTTAATACTCGAGACTTCTTACGTAATTTTAAAGAAGTATGTCCATGCTTATGGATGTTGTATTTATAGACAATGGCAAAATTTATAGGCATCTTTTTGGTTTGTAAAACCGTTCAGCCACTAGGAAAATATCAATTCAATCGTTTGCTTTCATAGCTTGATATAGAACAAAAACTTAGTCTGCCGATACATTTTCAAATAAAAATAGTATGGTTGAGCGATTTACATAGACGCAAAAATAAGCTGCGAAGCCATTTATTTCAATGATGATCAAAAACTTAATATTATTCTACGTAAATATATTTAACTGTGTAATTAGAAATTACTCAATACTGATTGAGTAATAAAACTTCTTTAGAGTTTATGAGAGATTAGTTTAAAACTAAATTAAATTTTTCAAAAAAACTATACTACTATCGAAAAGTAACAGCTAGGGTATGATAATCTGCTGATGGTATGGTATCCTTAGCACGACAATACTGTCTGCTAAATTATAATTCGTGACCACCTACAAGGTGTTACAGCAGACACAGTGATCACCATTAGAGATTATATGGATCCCTGTGCTTCAATATATCTCGGGATGATTAGTACATTGGTGACACCGCACCTCGCGGCGCGTATCTAATAATCTGTTATCGTTTATTTTATCGTCCCTGCTAGTTCGTCTAGCATAAGACCAGCGGATAAGTTAGCAAACGTGGTCGAAGTATACCGATAACAGTCTGTAAATTATCAATCTCAATAAATATTTGTTAGCGGGTGACTTTTCTCCGGATGCTCAGCGAGTTTGCTGGCGACTGCGTTGTGGCCAGCACATCCTTTAAACATAGACACGTCTGCACCATGTTATTCATCTGATAACATTTTCATGGAATTGGGTTCCTGCACCGAGAGATATTGAGCCAGCACAATAAAATCATTATTAATCAAATAGATTAAAAGAATCGCATCGCGGTGTTGTCAGTATTATTCATTGTAGTTATATTTTCTGTACAAAATAATGTGAGTAGACAACTGTTGAACTACCTTATCCACCTCGATAAGGTCTGATAATAACTAAGGTAGTCATCTAGGGCTTCCTCTTTAATCAACAACACAGGCACCGCCGAAGTTCCCTACATGTAAATTAGGGATTATATAAGACCAAAGAGCACGTTAGAATTTCTCTATTGTTCATTATACAGGTTTTGGACTCTTCCTTTTTAAAAGATATTAATCAGATATTTGCTGTATAAAATCCGATAAGCCCGCTTATTACTCTCTCTACTATCTATAAATACTGAGCTGGCTCCCCCCTCCTATCCACTTGCTGACTGCTGATTACTTTAGCTACCATGTAAAAATAAAAGAATTATTGATAACACCTTTGATCTGATCGGGTCTGTAGGCACAGATACCCGCTTTAGATACATCAAAGGTCAATCAGTAGCACATTACGCAGCCTTCTTCTTTGCTTCAAAATCGTCGGGCAAATAAAGGATGGCAATATTAAACGGGCACGCTTCCAAGCACGTGATCTAACCAAACCAGGAAGATATTTTAATAAAGATCATAATCAGGCGAATTCTTTTTGCTTTCATTAAAACACCAATAACCTAGGCTTAAATCTGTGCAGAGTCGCTGCTAGTGGTAGTCTATTCAGTAACTAAATCATCATTCAAGTAGTAAAACATATTATGCAGATGCTGTTTTAACACCGATAGCGCGCCACCAAGATGCTCTGCACGTAACTGGAGAAATAAAAATTATCCCCATCATGGGCCCCACGCTTACTTCTATCTAACTGCCACTTCATTATAGCACCAGGTTGTAACCAGTTTTATATCAATTAATCCTTATAGCATTCGCGTAAATCCTGCTAACTGCTGGCATGCCATCTATTAACTCATTCTCACTATTAATGATCGTTAAAAAAAGTTTAAAGTATCTTTAAAGTGCGCTTATCATCAATAGTATACGTCAAAGCTTTTATCTTTCATTTCATTAGATATTTCTTCTATTGAGATAGTTATCTTTTTAAAAATTCAGATTTAACTTTAAACTAATCTTTCATAGACTAGAATGGAATTTTAGTAGCCATTGCTGATTGAGGTAATTTCTAATTTATAGTAAAACATATTAATTCAGAGTAATTTCAAACTCTTCACCAGATTGAAAGGATAGCTTCGCTGCTCATTTTCCATGCGCCCATTAAATCGTTTGATTATATCATATTCATTTCAAGATACATCAGCGGGATAAGACGTTGTCCTATATCAATCCCTGCACATAAACAGGCGAATTCATGTTTTTAGTGACTGAACTTTTTTGCCAAGTAAAAAGTAGTCTACATATGTTATGCAACATAGTTAATCATTAAGATCATCTGATTTCCCCCTTTGATAATAATAAATTCAGATATGCTATAACGCTTAGTCAAAATAAATTCAGGCTTTATTTTGCTCGAAGAACAGCGCTGATTTTAGTATTATAGTTGCTTGATAACAGCGCCTTATTATCATTATATTTTACTTTTAATTATGTTATTCAATAGCCCTATTATTATAAATAGGATTTTCAAGAAGGGTCTATATAATGATTCAAGACTAAATAATTAAATCTATTAAATAGATAATGACTTTTCTAGAAGAAGTAATGGTAACAAAATCCTCGGCTATGCTGGGGGCGCGTGCGATGCCCGGTTCAGCTGTCTCATTCCAGACGAGACAGCATCCTATTGTATCTACCAAGTAGTTGAGATAAAGATCTGTGGTATGATCATCATCTATGCATAACGGCTGGTATTATAGTCAAGTGGTATTGACATTATATATTATATATCGTTGCTAGACAAGAGACTGCTGCTCAGTTACATTTCTTCTGCATTACCTGGCTCTCCACAGCATGACCCATATTTACATTGGAATCCCAGCTTTTTCAGCTGAAGGGCCCACTATGGGTGTATTAATAAAGTCCTTCCAGGATATTCTTCGAGCAATGGTCTGATCCACTTCATTAAAAATGATACTTAGAAGATCTAGTCGTACTATCTTAGCAGGTAAACATCCTAGGTAAACCGACTACCGCAGTTCCTTGAAGCAGTTTCAAATAATATGATAGCCCTTCGCAGAAGTAGGCAATAATCTCTTTTAATAACAGAAGAATAACGATATCAAATCAATCAAATCTTAGGATCAAAATGCACTGTTACCTTTACAACGCAAAGGTAACATGAATCAGCAGTTAAATCATATCAATTGTCCATCTCGGAATATAAAAACGCCGCACTGGACTCTCCACCAGTGCTGTGTCTCTGACTTATATTCTTACGGATAACGGCTTATCTCTACATCAAGTCAATAACGTCTCAAAACTAGTGTTTAAAACCGCGAAGAGTTCTCGAGTTCTCTCTTCAGTGCATCTAGGGCGTTGATTATCGGCGCTGTTCATATATCCGGCTGAAAGCATGGGAATCTTCAGTTTTTCATGTGTTTATGAATACCAATATCCATCCCGATTATCAGGTTGACAACCGGATCAGAAAGGCAGATATATCCTTGCTTTCCATCGTATTAAACATCAGGCAAAATAGCCATTTTTAAACAGGACATGGTTATTCAACGCTCCGCAAGGGATAAATTATATTGCAGTAAAAGGTCTGTAATAGCTTCCGTAAATCAGCGTTACGGATCTCCTTACGCACCACATTATGCACCTCTCCCAGCAAAATTTTTATCTCCCAGCCTATCAGATCACCATCCTACCTAAGATTGTTTTAGATATCCCATGCGTGCCTAGATAATAATTGCATAAAAAGTTAAACTGACTATCACCGCTCACATTACGACGTTTTTTATTTTACATTCGCGTTGTTTGAAATATTCCCTCCTCAGTAGTAAACGCATAAAAAATCTTCAGAAATTTAGCAAAATCCTGCACGCTATAATTTCTTGAAGTAAACGACTAACATTAATATACTTACCAGCTACCTAGCTACCTAGCTACCTAGCTACCTAGCTACCTAGGTAGTCTTACTTTAGTCTTAATCTTAATAACAAATCCAGTTAAACAACTATAACATCTACTTAACATAACTGCTATATATTGCGCAACTACCCGCTTGCAGTAGTTGTCGGAATTGATATAAAAACAGTGCCAGACTTCCGTCAGTAGAAGTGGTTAGGAAAACTCATCTTCGACCCAGTTCTAGATAATTTCCTGTATCGCATAGTCTTTGACTAAACAGCGATAAAATCAAATAGTGCATTGCCAAAACTATGCCGCGTCAGTAATCCACTCTTCTAGCGCCAGCGCCTGAATTTTTTCTTGGATGCTGAATGGGTTTACCCCCAATCAGCTCAAATATCTTATTCCTTGCTGTGCAGTAACATGGCAGCGCTTACTGAATTCAGAAAAAGATGGATGACTTTTTTCTTCGAGACTAACAATTAAATCCACCAGAGCGGTCATATCATCGATCCCTGCTGCCAGAAAATAGAATCCATCGCGCTTAATAGGGATATGATTAAGACGAATCCCCTGGCGTACAGATCGCCATCTACCAGAATATCAGTTTTTACTGTATAGCTATACGGTGAAAACATCAGCAATTTTCTATGAATACAATAATATGTTTCATTAACAGCATCCGATTTCATCGGTATTATCATCGTTATATCTGATGTCGTCGGCATATTTCATTCCTCGTATACTGGCAGCAATGCCTTACAAGAGCTCCCTCATTTAGCAAAAAACCATTAAAGTAGCAGCAACTTCAGTTAAACCATGCAGACGGCATCACATAGTTACCATAACGTGGCGCTCTGCCTGAGTATCTGAAGACATATCCTTTCTTGGACTCTCATGAATTTTCAGTATACAGTTAATTACTCTGATATGCAGAAAATCATCTAGTATTGATTGATAGCCCCCAGAATTAAATTTTTCGCCTTCAATTAACCTTTAAGTTTTACATCCATTCGAGATAACCTTTTATATCAGTGTAATATAATTCACAATGTACGGGACAAAATATACCCGGGTGATCTTATGTCAGATACCAGCCGTTACCAATAGAGTTAAAGTCTTAACCACACACCAGATATGTGATAGTTAGATTAGAATGTAGAACATTATCTACTTTTATTAGTCATAGGTGACCTTGTGCAACTTGAAGTGCAGCGAGACCCTTGCACTTAGTTAAAAAGAAGTGACAGCTAATACCAGAATTAGTGACAGATCACCCTTTCTTAGAATTTCCTCACCGAAATAGTAATAAAAGTTCGACGTAAAAGTTGTGATCACCACCTTAAGATTCCTATAGTAGCAAACTATAATCTCCTCTTTGCGCTAAAAGTTCTACAGTTTAAAAGTCAGTTAAGCTTCAAAAATGCAGGGGGAGGGATGGAGAACATGGCATCCCAGTGGCCATTTCCGTTTCAATCAGTTACCATGGACAAAATAGGCACTCATCAGAACTGTTGCGTTGACACGCAGTTGTATTCCTCTTCGGTACATTCGCTATTTTGGCATTTTATGAGACTATTTTTGCAAATATTATTACTTTTTTCACAAAAAAAATTTATAGTCATTCTATATTTCAATTGTTCTGGTTTTAAACCCTTCTTTAAGCAAAATAATTTTACTAAATAAAAACAACCCAATATCATGAAATCTATTTAGCTATTCTTTAATCAAATAATATAACTATTGACATTTTGTATGTAGAATTCCTTAGCAATAACTTTATGATTATTTAACATTATTAGGTAATGGTGACTAATTTTATGCTCTCTAAAAAATTTCGCAACATTTAGCTCTATCCGAGCAAAAGATGGACTCTTATCAATGATCAGATCAAAAAAACAGTTAATATATTCTGCATTAAACTCTTCAAGAATCTTATTGTTCACATGGCCATTTTAATCTCGCGCGATTAAGACCGCTATTTACTTTTTCCTTTTATCTCCTTCTCTCCTATATTTTCTAGCTTTTCTTATAGAAAGAAACACTTTCTTTCATAGATTAAAGAAGAATATTTCGTTAGGTTCAATAATACCACTTAGTACATTTATATTGATTTTCTCCACTTAAGAAAGAAAGCAGTGACGCAATCTAAATCTATTTCAAATGAATGCCTGCTTGTTTTGCTGACTCCCGTAAAGTCAAGCTATTTAACATACATTATAGATAAACTAAACTATTTATTCTTGTAATCTAATTTCACCAGAATACTTATAATAAGATTGTTCAATTTTCTTCTGAAATTAGGAGATTTTTCAATGATATCTCTATAACCCTAATGAATGTGGAATAATTGGTACGTCATCCAAGATGATAAGATGTTTACTGTAATAATTGAGCAAGATAAATTCGAATGAATTTATTGAATATATAAATCAATGTTATCCGACAGGATAACAGCAAACTAACTAATAAAATGCAGATTTATATTTGCAGGGAGTAAGGAAAAGTCTCTTTGATCTATGTGATTGATTACTTTTTTTATAACAACCGTTGTAGCAAAATCCTTCATACAGTATAAGAGATCTCTATTAATAACCTTTCACAATATGACTATTTGTACAGGTTATAGCGCCATGGTTTTCACTATCCTGCCTACTAGGGTTTTCCATTTACAATAATAGATGGCGATACAGTTTTTCGCTAATCGCCTAATCTATAGTTGCGTGCGATACATGAATAATCCTTGCATCTCAATTACACAGGCGCATCCTGAATATAGGCATTAAACAGATTATTGAGACCCTTATTGATAGAAATCAGTTGCATCTGCGCGGGGTTTTCCGTAGATGTTAAGTATCAACGGCACTTTTTAGCGAATTTTTTAAGAATTTTCATAGGAAATCTACCTCGTTAATCACCATTTAACTCTGAAAGCTATAAAAATTAAAGTAAAGTAAAGTAAAGTAAAGTAGCGAAAATTTAAATGACTAATTTAAAGCTGCGAACGGAAAGCGGTTATATACTGAAGGATTTTCTTGTGCGTTTCTTTTGAAACGTAGACTCATAAACATCACATCAGGGGGGATCACAGCTGCTTAAATGTATAAGCAAATAACGTGAAGGCAGCAATATATTCCAACATACATTTCTTTTTTGTCGACGCAAAACATATTACATATCCGCCATCACATCACAAAATTTGCTGGCCGTGATGATGTTATACTCAGATTTACACTCATGTCAGCCAAGATAACGACTGGATTTTTCAACAATGCATAAACACCTCGGCTGTCGTCGAGCAACCAATGTTATTATAAGCTATAAACATTGATATATTTTCGAGTAAGTCCAGCGATTCTAGCACATCAACGCCGTAAGCATTGACGGCATCATGCAGGTCAATTTTGCGCTAATCGGGCAATCAGGTCCTAAGATATAGGAGAACTATTTAACAGTTCGCATTAGCTTTTTCTATAAAAATCAATATAATAAAAACAGCATCACCCACTAAAAACAGACGAGATTCAGGCACAAGTGAAGCTAATTAACAATCATATTGATTTAATAATATTACGTTTGAACTATATCCATATATTCAATCGTCTCACTGATTACATTGTACAGGATAATGATTAGTTCAGTCACTTCCCTTAGTATCGTATCGGTTTTTATCATTGGATTATCTCTTTATAAAATCTTACGTTATACCTTATCTAATAAAATCGCGCAGATTTAGTTCTTTAATCTGGTGACTCAGCCCTGCTCACATAATGCTCAATTGATGGCATCAGCTGCTTTTTTGATATAAATCACTATAAAACGCTATAGCTTTTCTCGTGTTTATAATTTATCTCTTTTGTACACACTAGTGATACAGCAGTGACATTTTAAACCAAACTGGATAAATGTCGGACTATTTTTTGTTTAGATCGATGCAACTAAATTATATTGTTACTTTTATCAGTGGCATTTTAGTCTATTCAAATAGTGCGGTCACTGGATAATATTGTAGATCCTGATCAATAAAAATCCATACAGTAATGCTAGCTGTTTTCTACTCTGACCCGGATTCAAGTATTTTTAGTCTGGGTAGTGGGTTATATAAAAATGATTAAAGTCTATTTTGCCGATACAACCTCTGCTTTTCGTCACGGATAAAAACTTGCCTGAATATGCTCAATAATCAGTTACCGCTCTATTTGTGCTTTTATGCTCATCACATGAAAACAGCCTGCTGATGAAGAGGTATTTATAGAATTCGTTAAACTGCAAAATGAATTCTTTTATCTTCAAAATCTTAAATTAAACCAATTAAATGTTTAATACTAGTTCTCCCCTCAAGCTGTCTAGCTTTAAAATAACTAAAGTATCACCTGATTTTAAACAGTTTAAGACAAGTTTTAAATCTGGATATCTGGCTTGTTTTCTACTGACTTTTATCCATAAAGTATATTCACAATTTAAAATTAACAATTTTCGTTATAAATCTTTATTTAGATATTTTTTAAAACTCGCTTATATGATCTATTATTATTTTAGCCATTTCTTATTATCTTTAAAAACCTTTTAATTACTGATTTTAATTAAAATTTTAGCTAAATTTTAGCTTTAAGAAACCTAGTTTAATGCAACTATAAATCTAGTTAAAAATACAACATCAAACCATCATAAATTAATGATAAAATATTGACTTAGAATGTGCAGCTAAAACTGCTATAGATGTTCATGCTATTGCAATAGAAATATTCGTATTAAAATTCTTGTAGGCGTTTTATTTTTTGCCTACTAAAATCTCCACAACAAGCTAGTTATCTGAAACGGTAATCCTTCAATAAAATAAAATATCTGTTCTTTACTCTTACTCATCCGTCAGGCAAAATTTCTCATTTATATTAGGAATTTATCTTGAGCTAGATTCTTGGCGTAAAGTAGAGATTACTTACTCGTAAAGTTTTAAACTTGTAATCTAATACGTCATTCAGAAAATTTAAACTAAGTGAATGATAGGTGAACAAGCTGTTTAACTCGAGCTCTTTCTAAAAAAGAAGTGTTTATTATAAATAACAGAAGTTCAATTAGACTGTAATACAATCTTATTCTTCAATTTCTGGCAAGAATATAAAAGTTATTTTGATTCATCTAATGTAACAATAACTGATAAGGAAATCCGTCCGAGTAACATCATCAAAAACAACGTTATGTCTAACTACATTTTTAGGACAGCCTGATGTTCAAATTTACCCTGCTTTCTATAATACTTCCAACTACTGAATATCTAGCGTAGTATTAATATCAAATCGGTTTATAAATACACGATATTTTCCAGGTCAAAACAGTGAGGCTTCTTTAACTTCTGTAACTATGTCGAAGTCTGAGCATTCTGTATAATGCTATAGATTTTCCACTTGTTAAGTAGATAATCTAGTTTATTATGAATAATTTACTACTTTAGTTCATCTGTTATGATAGCATAGCGAAACAATCTGAGCCATCGATAAAGTCCCAGATAAAGTCCCATTCTCGATTAAGCCTGGACTTTTTAGGTCATTCTGATAAATAATTTTTCTTATATGTCTTCCTTTATAACATAAGCCACTAATATTATAACATTAAAGTGTTACCCATTATTTCACACTTGACTTCCATAGTTTTCAACTGAAAAGTTTTATTACTCATACCAGCTCTAAACATCTTAAAATATAAGAAAAATCACATCAGCAAAAATTATAGAGCTCTCTTATTAAGAAAATCAGGTTGATAACATATAAAATTTTTAATATTTCATCAGATATGAACCAGACATTTATGTAGATATCATTGATATTTTGTATGACTCTCTCGTCTCTGAAATAAATCAGGATATTCATCAGTATTAAAGTTAATAATGCCTATAAATCATAATACGGTAATTCATTTAGGATAGTCTGCATCGCTATATCTTAACTTTTTGCATATACCCTAATCGAATAATCATGCAGGAAGATATTATTAAAGTATTCACTGAGATTTCTTTTCCAAATTAGCCATGAACCTCACCATTCTTTTAATAAACAGCAATTTTACCGCCAAATAAGATATGCAAATTGTTATTGGTATTATGATCGCACTATAAAAATTAGCATTACCTAACCAATGGAGACTAATATTACTCCAGTTTTCAACTTTTATTTTATTGGTATAAATTACTAGGTTGTCGTTAGCATTGGCTCATAACTCTGAATTGTTATCGCCAATATATACTAATTGGATCACATGGATGTTTCAGTTAACGATTCTACCATACGTTTATCTAGTATATTTTTGCATAATCTACTGTTTCTATTAAACTAAATTTAATAATAAAATATTTATCTGTATTCTACAGAATTAAGATTAAATCATAAGAAATCATAAGGATGATAAGGAAAATTTATGACAAAACAGATTTGTTACCAACAAAAACCATACTATCTTCGGGAAAATGATAAATAAATCAACTATATTTCTTATAGCCCGTCAAGGTATAAAGAAATAATAGAATATCTTCATCCTACAATATAATATCATGAAACAGATCAATAATAGCTAACACAAACAGACAAATTTGATTCCAAGCTAAATCCTGCTTAGATAAAAATTTAAAATTTCCACCAAATAACAAGCTAAAATAACCAGAAATTTCCCCCCACACAAAGATATTCAAAATATCCAACTTCAGATATCCCAAACTAATGTGCTAGCAGAATAAATTAGATTTATATGATCTAATTCAGATAACGAAAAATTAAAAATATTAACTAATATAATAGAACTTCCACGAAACAAAACAACTTTTCAATGCACTATCCACTTAAATTTAATAATAAACATTAATTAGCAATGTGGCACCAGACGCGAAATATTACATAAAAACTCCTGACGTGTATTTTGACTAGATTTAAATAATCCACCTAGCGAGGTTGTCATTGTTCTACTGCTTACATCACAAACACCTCTAGCTTTAACACAATAATGAACAGCATCAATTGAAACCGCGACATTACTTGTGCCTAATAAAGTTTGTAATGCAATTAAAATCTGCTTAGTTAAACGCTCTTGAACTTGTGGTCGTTGAGAAAAGAATTGAACAATACGATTAATTTTAGATAAACCAATCACTTTATTCTTTGGAATATAGGCCAGTGCCGCTTTACCATCAATGGTGACAAAATGATGCTCACAGACACTAGTTAAAGTAATATCACGAACCGTCACCATTTCATCGAAATCCATTTTATTTTCGATCAAAGTAATTTTAGGAAAATTATTATAATCAAGCCCTGAGAAAATTTCGTCAATATACATTTTAGCAACCCGATTAGGTGTTTTCGCTAAACTATCATCACTAAGATCAAGATTAAGTAAATGCATAATTTCACCCATGTGCTCTTCAATCTGTTGTTTTCGCTCATTTGAGGAAAAAGTATGAGCAAATAGTGGAACTTCAAGACCACGAGCTTCTAGTGCTTGACGAACAAGATACGCTTCTTTACTTAGTGATGACATGCATTTCTCCAATAATAAAATTTAACATTTATCCAACTAAATATTCAATAAATGAATAATCAATCTCCTATTATAATGCTCGATTTTAATAAAATATTTTTATATCGCGCTAATTTTATATCAAATTTATTATTTATTCCTAATTTATCTATTTTCTCCAGAACTATTATATGGATCCTCATCGTTATACAGCATTATTCATAGAAAATATAGCTACTCTCAGCAGTATATAATAAGAGAAACTATTATGATAATGAAGCTCCATCGTCAGAGAGCTACAACACTTAATCAATAACTGCTCCTCAGACAAGTAAGAAGTTGCATTTACTTTGGTAAGCATTATAGCATATCCGAACTTATCGTTTCTAAATAGTGAAAATGAGATGATGTTAATGATTGCGTATCTTGAAAAAAATTATTGACTTCTTCATAGAAGAATTTGTAGATATGCCTGTATTTCAATTGTTGTATGGTTCACACAATCTTTATCTAGATCAAATAATTTAATAAATAAAATAACTTACAATATGGAAGTTACTCAGTCATCTTTATTATCATCTGATAAAAGGATGTACTCTTTATTAATAATTTAGATTAAGAAAGACAACTAACATACTCTCCATTAAACTTTTCAAAAATCTCATCGCTAATATGATCCTGTTAATATCTTTAATGATTAAAATTGCAATTCGTTTTTTTTTGTTTCCCTCCTCTTTCGCGTTTTCTGTGTTTTCTATGTAGAATAGAATGCTTTTTTAAATGATTTATAGAAAAATATTTCGTCGATTTCAATAATAACACTTAATGCACTTATATTGACCGTCTCCTGATGAAGCAAAAAGCAATGACAGCATCTAAGCGCCGTTTTCAAATGAATGCATGTTTGTTTTCCCGACCTCCCGAAAAATTAAATTATTCAATATACATACAGATAACTAAAGCATTTTTTATTCTTGTGATCTAATTTTACTAGAGAAGTTCAAATAAGATTGTTAAATGTTTCCTAGGATCAGGAAACCTACAACAATATTGCTGTAATCTTAATGAATATATTTATCGGATAAGATGTTCAATGTAATAACATGGGTAGCATAAAGTGATATTAGTTGTTTCAATACATTAATCAACATCATCTGATAAATTATAGTTAACCAACTAATGAAACGCAGCTCTATTTGGCATAGAGTGAGGAAAGAGTTTTTTGATCTATATGACTGCTTGATGACTGCTTGCTTTTTGATATTAACCGATATAATAAAAACCCTTTATACGGTATAAGGGATTTTTATTTAACATCTTTAGTAAGGTAGAGTCCTATTTACTTAAGCACTACATGAACAAAATAGAACTTGTCAATAAAATTACTGAAAAGCAGATTAAACATTCTTAAATTAAGCGTTGTTTAGCATCAGGATTAATAAGTAAAATCTCTTGCTCGCTTGGTTTCAGATTTTCTGATCAGACGGAACCAGATTAGATGCCATTGAAAGAGTTATTTTCTCAAAATGCATCTCTTCATACGTCTGCTTTATATCCTTAACTATCGTAAATCTAATTTAATTAGCCAAAAGTGTACTGACGAAATTCCATGGAATACCAATATTCTTGTTGATCTTTCTCTAGCTTCTTCATCACTTCAGAATACCCTGAAAATCTTGCTGATAAAATATTAAGAGGTTTATTATCGGCATTACATGACTCTTGACTAGCCAAATCTCCATCA
>JBQMRR010000102.1:0-1213 GCA_052174495.1 Arsenophonus sp. NC-TX2-MAG3 | reverse complement strand
GAAGGTCTTGAAGGTGCAGGAAAAACTACTGCAATAAAAACAATTGCAGAAACACTCACTAAAGTAGGAATAACTGAGATTGATTTCTATTCAGCATTAACTGCCTATAAATGAAAATGAGCCTAATGAATGATCATACATGTTTCAAAAATTCAACTTACAAGGTTTTATGCAGCAAAAATTTAAATGATATAGCTGCTATGTGTTAGCTTAATACTTTCTTATTTTCAATGAAATAATATTCAAATTGAAAACTATTCTTGTCCCACATGTAGCACAGTCATTGATGGTGCTTCTTAAATGATTTAATATTAGATGTTGTGTGTTCAGCATTCAGTATAAAAATAATGTTCTGTTATTTTGGCACTCTTAATGTGACATCCACGGCATGTGCACCTTTGCCCCCATCCTGGTTATGGCCTTGAATGTGTGACAGATGTGACCAGTAGAATGTAATGATTCTTTATGTAATTGGCACTATTTCATTTTAAATTCCTTAAGAAAGCAATATTTAAGATAGTTGTCTTTTATATTGAGAAGGTTAGTTTTAAATAGTCATACAAATATAGTTAAAATCTTTTGCTACAACAGTTTTCATTATGTTGATGCTTTTTATTATAAAGTCTCAGTCTTTTATTTACTTAGTAAATGAAATCAAATGTTTATATTGAAATTTCTATATGTGTGTGTGTACATATGTGTACATAATTATATTATGTCCATGTGGACGCTAAACAAATGTATATGTATTGTTTATTGTTTAAAAAAACAAAACCACGAAAACAACGGGATTGGAAATTTTTTTATAAATCTGTATATATAGATTATGGTTGAGAGAAATTCTATTTTGAAGGGCAAATGAAGTGATTTTTGTGAAAACTAATGTGTGCATGTGTTTTTTTCCTTCCTTACATAAAATCCTGGTAGTGTTGATATACCATTTGTGTTCTTGTTTATGAAATTACTAAACACATTTTATTTACAAAAATAATGATTTGTTTTTCTTGGTGGGGGTAAAAAATACTCCCCCATGGGATAGCTCAAAAGACAGGCACCATTGCATTAACCAACTGCTGCACAGCATCAGCAGTGTACAAATTCTTATATTTTCAGTAGATATGTATGTATAGATGCTAGTATCTGTTTTGTAATATCTGTGAAGTGTGTGGGCATTAATGCAACTATATTTTATTATATATTAATGCCCACACAC
>JBQMRR010000101.1:0-2749 GCA_052174495.1 Arsenophonus sp. NC-TX2-MAG3 | reverse complement strand
TATAATCGAAAGTTAAGGTGAGCTGCGAGAGCTCTTGGTAGCAGAGAGAGCCGTAATGCCCCTTATAAATCCCTTGATATTTTATTAGTAAAGTTTTCTTTATATCCTCTGCCAGCGATGAGGAAGATGAAGAAATAACTAAAAAGAATGGTTAACATTCTATAATTTTTCATTAGTGCACTGAGCGTGATAAGAGCAATAAATTCGATTGAATTAGCTCTTGCGACTAGACTACAAAGCTGACATGTGAAACATTGTAATTCGAAAAACAATCTTTTAATGGATCTAAGCTGACCCTTTTTACTGTCTTGCTAGAGAACGCGGGAACCAAGTAAGGAGATTTGAATTACTGTAACCTTGCTAACCCTAGCATAAACAACATCCAATTTAAAGATGGAGAAAGATTTATGAAGCATCAAAATACAATCTGACCGTCATAGACTAGATTTGCTATTAACTCAGTCAATAATAATAAATTTGTTCACTCAAAAATGATTTATGTTATAAAGCATAGATATAGAATATAAAGTTCATAACCTAATAAAAATATCAGTTAAAATTAGTAATTTTTAGATCAGGATATATAAATTTAAAGACTAATATTAAAAATATTCTGTTTAAATAACAGCACTTATTACTAATTTAAGCAATAAATATTTATTTAAATTCAATAATTTAACATTAAATTAATAAAATTCTAAATTTATTCATTTATGTCTCTCTATTCTATTGATTTAATAATCTTTATCATAAAATAACTTGTCGTCATTAAAATTATTAATCCAGAATTTTTTTGCTTATTAATATTTAATTATGTTGCTAGTTTATTATTTATTAAGATAATTTCCTGTTTAGTTAACGACTATTATCCGATATGATCGGATTTAGAAAATTTGTTGCTTTAACATTTAAGATAAATACTTTACTAAGTTACATTGTTTAAAATTACTACATAGGTTAAATGCTAAAATCGTTATTTAATTTATTTAATGAGGCTAATTATGTCATATCGCGTCATTGCTTTAGATCTTGATGGTACCCTACTAAATCCACAAAAACAAATCTTACCACAGTCTTTAATAGCTATAAACCAAGCTCGTCGGAAAGGAATTAAAGTTATTATTGCTACCGGCCGGCATCATGTTTCAATTCATCCATTTTATCAAGCACTTAATTTAGATACACCAGCAATTTGCTGCAATGGTACTTATCTCTATGACTACCGAGCTAAAAAAGTACTGGAATCGGATCCACTATCAATAGAAGAAGCAACTAAAGTAATTGCATATTTGAAAGGTACTGATATCAATTACTTAATGTATGTTGATGACGCTATGCTATATCAACAGTATAATGATACTATCGAACAAACGTTAAAATGGGCAGATTCTTTACCTAAAAAACAACGTCCAAATATTTATAAAGTTGATAACTTCAACACAGCAATTCAACAGGTTACTGCTATTTGGAAATTTGCCACTTATACACCTGATATTAAAAAATTACGCCTTTTTAGGCAAACTATTCAAAAAGACCTAAATCTTGCTTGCGAATGGTCATGGTTTGACCAAGTTGATATTGCTAAAAAAGGCAATAGCAAAGGTTTGCGTTTACAACGTTGGGTAGAATCACAAGGCTTAGCAATGAAAGATGTAATCGCTTTTGGTGATAATTTTAATGATGTCAGCATGCTAACGGCTGCAAATCTTGGCGTTGCAATGGGCAATAGTTGTGATGAGGTAAAAAAACATGCTGATATAATTACCGATCAAAATAGCGCACCAGGGATTGCTGAAGTGATACAAAAATATGTATTATAAAAACTGTAAATCTATTTGTATACCAGAGCAACAACCTTTGTTAACTATTGCATCCTAGAAGATAGTATGTTTTGGCTATGTTAGCAAAAGGTTATTGTTTTACTCGCAGAGTAATTTTTAGCCACATCTGCATTTCAATTGCTGTACTTTAAATAATCTTCTCCAGACCAGATAATTCAAATAAAAGATCCAATACCATGGAATCTACTCAGCGATCCTTTTAATCGTCTAAAATAACTGTTCACAGTTTAAATATAGAATTTATTTTAGTAATAACTTTCTGATTACCAAGATTATTAAGAAATTGTAGGTAATTTCATAGTCGCTGCCAAAATGCTTTCTTATAGTTACCTCTATCCGCCAAAAGATAAACTCTTTATCGATGATCTTTTTAAGAAAACGTCTAACACACTCTGCATTAAATTCTTTAAGATCTTATCGATTATATAAGCCACAATTATCTCTGGCAATTAGTTATTAATAAATCTGGAGTATGGACGAGGCCAGGGCTCTGCGATTTGATGCTTCATAAATCTATTTTCATTCTTAAATTAGATATTGTTTACCAGGAGGATCAGCAGAGCTAAGCTAGGTAGCTGATTCCAGCTATTCTAAGCAGAGGAGAAGCAGCTTAAATAGGATTAAAAGGATTCTTTTCTTTAAATCACAATGCTTTCGTGCGTCAGCTTCGTAGCTATTACTATCGCAATAGCTGATTTAATCGGACTCCTGATTCTTATTTACGACCAATATGTTGACTGGAACCTATAGAATAGCAGCTATTCTTCTCTTTCTTTCTCAAACTTCTTCATCGCTGGCAGAGGATATAAAGAAAACTTTACTAATAAAATATCAAGGGATTTATAAGGGGCATTACGGCTCTCTCTGCTACCAAGAGCTCTCGCAGCTCACCTTAACTTTCGATTATA
>JBQMRR010000100.1:0-520 GCA_052174495.1 Arsenophonus sp. NC-TX2-MAG3 | reverse complement strand
CTTTTTGGCTTATATGATTTCCCAATACATCATGCAAAGCTGCATGCAACAAATGGGTAGCAGAGTGATTGAGACTAATAGCGTTACGACGTTCAATAGCGATTTTACCGCTTCACGTAGAGCGATTGAAAAAGCGATTTCATCTTTGGATGTTTTTTCCTCTTCTCTTCCTAAGTTCTTTTCACCCTCTCGGAATGCTCTTTCTTCCGTTCATGTGTCCATTTCTTTTCCAGGTTGTTGTAATGTTCTTTGCTCAAACTTTACACTCGTTATTTTATTCTAGCACTCTGTGCGGTCTTCGAGATTTTCTATGTTGATGTGTTGCTGGTCCCTCTGGACCTCTTTCAGCCACTGTGTGCCGCATTTACTCTTTGTTATGATGCTGAGTAGTTTCTTTGATGTTCTTGAGTTTTCCATCCTGTAGATATGTGTGTAAGATTTTGCTCGGCGTTTTCTGATTTCTTCTGTTATTGTGTTGGTTTTTTGATAGAGTTCGTTCTGATGTCTCTTCATCCAAATG
>JBQMRR010000099.1:0-10054 GCA_052174495.1 Arsenophonus sp. NC-TX2-MAG3 | reverse complement strand
CTCTACTCATCTTTAATTAAAGATTAAATTATTAAAAATTTTTAATATTTAAATAACAAAATATCAACTTACTGATTTGCAATTTGCTTAGGTTAAATCAATTGCTGGTATGATTTTAGAGGAGGATTAAATGAGTGCTAAAAGAAAGAAAATCATTCTACACATTCATCCAGATTCTTTTATGGAAGATAAATTTGCAGATAAAATTCTTGATCAACAGTTAATCAAAAAAGGGGATTTTCTGAGAAAATGTTTCTTATCAGGCTTAGCTTTGTATTTAGCTGACCATCGATTACTAAATATGATCTCATGTTTATTGGATGAAAATTTTAATCTCGAACAATTGAATAAAGTTTTGACTTTGATATCAAAGCCAAATAACACCATAAACAAAGAAAATATTTCAGAAGAAAAAAAAATTTTAGATGAAATCAAAAATAATTTTTTGTTAGGGTAATATAAAGTAAGAAATCGAGCAAAAATATTACCGTTAATTCTAACTTCGTTTTTGTTTTCATACGGGATGAATATGCTCATTTTTGATATATGGAGTTTAGGAAATATTGGTAATATTTTGCTAATTGATTTCATAGATGATTACAACAATAGAGATATATGCCATGAACGTCTACCCTACAAGTATCTGTAAAATAAATACTACCGTGATCCCCTTGCATAAACTGATTTGTAATTTTTATTTGTCACAACCATTCATAGAGATAAATATTGGCGATCTTGAGATTAAAATAGCTAAATTTCAGTGATCACGCAGCGGCAACAAGAATATGCTTCAACAGCTTCCCCTTCCTTAGCTACCACCTTATCTAAGTCCTATAAAACAACGAAGTGTTACTGCTATACCTGTATCTGTAAGATATGCCACCGATGATTTTCACTAAACTTTAGGGCAGTTCTCGATGAGAAGTACATGACCTTTCTGACAGAAAGCGCACTCCCATCAGCAAACTAAAATAGCAATACTTGAAGAAGATTAGTAATAGTGTTCTGCGTGATTTAAAAATATGCATTACATTTATTTCTGAGTCTATGCATATGCCCCGTCCTGTCATGGACGGTAATCACCTTTTTCCTGCATTTATTATCGACATCACTGCGCATGGAGATAAGGAGCTCATTACGCTAGAAGATGCTTATCGAGAGTAAGAAATAAACTGTAGTTAACTCCTTAATGCCTGCAAACACGTGACTTAACTATATTTCTCGGGGTTGTTACGGAAAACTCTGCCCTTGATTTTTAAAATGCAATAGCAAAGATATTCCTAAACATGTGGCACCAACACCATTAGCTACATAAAATAGCTAATGTGCTGTCGATTTAATTTCTAAAGATATGAAACTAAAAGTTAAGGATAAGCTGCAAGAGTGGGGAGGGCCCTAGCTAACAGAAAGTTGCAATGCCGTTAATAAACCTTTTTATATTTTGTTGGCAAGATTTTCAGTGTATTATCCGGCGATGAGGATGTTGGAGAGTAATCAGAAAAAACTGCTGACGTTCTATTCCTTCCTGTTAGCAAACTGGGCGCATCCAATAAAAATCAGAAATCTGATTGTGGAATCGAGTTTTTGACAGCGAAGTTATGAATCTGACACACGAAAGTACTGTGGTTCAAAACAACCTCTTCAATTGCACTCAAGTTGCTCCATTTTACCCAAAAAAGCTGGAACCAGCTGATGAAATTTTTAACCTTCACCATGGCTGGTAATAATGCCCATTTAAAAATGGAAAACAGACTCACCAAGTATTAGAGTCAAACGTAACCTTAGCAGCGCCATACGCTAGATTTGCTAATAACTCTTTAGTAGATAAAACATAGAGATATTATTTAAATTTTTGCTTAACTTAAGTTATTATAAGCTATTTATAGTATCATGTTTGATATTTTTAATCAGAAAGCGCAGTAGATCAATAATTAGAAAGACCTCGATGAAAATTAATCATTTTACGTGTGAATTAAGAGTCTATTATTTATTTTTTTTCTTCATGAAATTTATGCTGATGAATTACAGGTTATACTGCAGCTCGATCTAAAAGATTATGCGCTAATGCAATTAGCATAGCGGTAAAGTTCTAACATCTAATAATCTAGATTAACGTTTAGATCCTGATAGTTTAATAAAAATTATGACCAGTTATGTAGTTGGTCAAAGTAATTAAAGCAAGTAAAATTAGGGTTAATAATTTTGTCATCGTTAAAAAGATACTTGGATAATCGGTAATCCTATTTTGAAAATATCTTTTTAATGTTTTAAAACTCAAAGATACAATTTCAGTGCTGGATTTAAATCGTGGTATTGTTATTCAATCTAATAATGATGTTTGTATTGTATTGATGAATTACGTCGCATGTAGTTAAACTGTTTTTGTCGTTTTAAAAAACCAGTATATTACTTCACTAGGATTAAAATACCAAGTTTAAATCGTATACGACTTAGATTTAGAAGGTCAATTTAGTACTGCTCATGATATAGTAATATCACCCCAGGGATTAATTAGAGATGTACTTGATGAGTAATTCTTACATGGAGAAGAAGTAGTTTTACACTAAAATTAAGCAATTTAATCGCCATCGTTTATTGTATAGCAAAAACTTGTAGGTGGATCTGGTTAAATAAGACCAGACCAGTATGACTTCCTATATTCTTATTATATTAGCAACGAATTGCAAGATGCGATTGATTCTTGCTGTATTTGTGTATCGAATGATCACATTCGTTTTATCAAAAGTGAAGCGCTGCTAAATTGGGAGATTTCGTTTTATAGTATGATTATTCCTATAACGGAATATAAGTCATTTACTACTAAAATGATAGATAATCAGTCTACGGTTTTATTGGAAAAATAAAAAGATGTAGTGATAACCATCTTGAATGGAAGAGAATAAAACCTAAAAGCAACCTATAACCTGAACTAAGATTATCTTAAAGCGCCATTAAGCAAAAATCAGGTGGAGGAATAATTAATTTTATTAAAAAATAAAGTGTTAATTAAATTAACTTTATATTCAATTAATAGTTGAAAAATAATTTAAATATAATATTATTTATCCATTAAAAATTTTTTTTATTTTTGCAAACAAACTTAATTACAACATTAAATTAATGAACATAACTCAATCGTATAGCTAAGTTGATGTTTTATAAGAAGATCATACATAAACGGGTGAATTCCTATTTTCGATGCTTGAATGCTTTTGCAGACCAAAAAGCATTCTATAAATTCTTTATCATTCTCTGTAAGTACTCAATGAATACTCATGGATATGCACGATTAAGATAACGTAAGAAGTGTCGAGCATTACCGGTTGTTTTGAGTTTTTATTATAAAGATAGATAAAAATAATATAGAGAGGCGTAGATTTATGTCTACAAAAAGATAACGTCATGAATTTTTGTTTGCCATTTTCGGAAGATATTTACATCTACGTGCAACTAGAGCAGACGGATAGCTTTTAACGAGTTATTAGCAAATTTTGTATAACAGTTATACTACGTTCCATTCTAATGCTCTGTAAACCTATTTTCATTCTTTAATTCAATGTTATTTATAACAAAGAATTAGCAGATTTAATTCCTTTAGCTAATTTTAACCTTTCTGACAGAATATAGCAGGTAAAATAACCATTGAAATGATTATTTTCTTGAATCACAGTGCTTCATGCGTAGCTTTATAAGCTCCCCTCTCTCAAAAGTTAATTTAATTAGATTCATTGTTTTTATTGTTACACCACAGTGCACTGACGGGAAGTTGTGTATGACAGTAGTTTTTTTTAATTATTCTCCAATATTCTTATCGCTATATGATACGCTAAAAAATTTACCAATAAAAAATCAAAAGCTTTATTATCGGCATTATAGCTCTTTGCTAGCTAAATCTCTACGCAGCTCACCTTTAACTTTCAGTTTCATACCTTTAGAAAGTAAAGCGTAAGCGCATTAGCTGTTTATTTTATATGCTAAACAGCATTTTATGCTGCGTACCCGCGAATATCTTTACTATTTCATTTAAAAAACAAGGCACCTCGTCTATTCTATAGCAAGCTTAGGAGATATAGTTAAGTAATGCGGTCGTAATTCATTTCAGAAGTTCGGTTTAGTTTACTTCTAACTCTTGATAAGCATCATTGAACGTAACGAGCTCATTACCATCCATGATCAGTAACGTCAATTATAATTAGTAGGGAAAGGCAATCAGCTTTGGCTGACAGGAAAAAGGTATATGATATCATCAAGAAATAAACGTAATGCGTATCTTTTAAATCATATAGGAACCCATTGCTAGTTCTCTTCAAGGCATTAATGTTTTGGTCTGCTGATAGGTACTTGTCAGAGAGAAACCATAGATTCCATCAAGAAAATCTCTAGAATTTCCGTTAAATTACTGTGGGTAGATAATGCTTCACATATACAGGCCATAGTAGCAGCTCTTAGCTCCTCTTACATACTTTTTAGAATAAGACACAGTAGAGGCAAAAGAGCTTTATAATCATATTCTGTTGCTGCTACGATTTCTGACCTTTAGCACTTTAATCTAAAAATCGCTAAACCAGTCTGTATATGATTTGTTGTATAGTAAATAACCGTTATGGATGACGACATAACCTGTTTACAAAACCGTTTAGCATATTACTACAGCATAGTTTCTAAGATCAGCCTCAACAACAGTGCTATCAGCTCCCTGGCACTATTATAAAATAAGTTCATGTAAAAGTAACACAGGTAAATATCTGGTTTCATGGATATCTTAGGGTAGACTTTTTATGATATATCATTTCTCTGTTGTTGATATCATTTATAAAATCAATCAGAAAGATACGCCAGCAGTTGAAAACTCCATACACTAAAAATAAGTATAACTCTCTGTTACTTACTGGAAGTCGTATATGAATTCTTAAATCCAGTAAGTATATCTAGTAAGATCGCTGTTTATGTAGTCCTGAAGTAGGAGTTTACATGAAATAAGCTGAAGGACTGAAGTTGAAATCATAAAGCTTTTAAAAGCTATAAAGCTGTTTATCTAAACATAAATATGAAATTTTTTTCTAAAATACCAAATAAAACTTCAGAACGTTATCTTTTGTAGGTGTATATAGATCGCGACACTCAATAAGTTTTATCCGTCTTTATAAATAAGGTCATGATCCCAGCTAATACTTTATATTTTTTACGTGATTCTTAATCGAATGTGTTCCATAAATATCTATCGGATACTTATAAATGATGGCAAAAAATTTATAGATCGCTTTTTTATCTGTAAAAACGTTTAGCCATCAAAAAAATAGGAATTTAACCTTTTTTGTATACAAAGCTTAATTATAATACCAGCTTAAGCTCATTGAACCATCCTAAAAGGAGTGGAATAGTAGACGATTAAATCATTACATAGAAAATATGTTGTGAAACCATAAATTCAATTCTAGTTAAAAGCTTGAGCTTACTTAACACTTAATATTGATATATTTTGCTGTACAATCAGGAATTACCCAATTATTATTGGGTAATAAAACTCCACTCCAGTCTATGAAAGATTAGTTCAAAGTTAAACCTAAATTATTCAAAAAGATATACTACCTTCCGCTAAGTAACAATTAACCACTCTAATTTCTATATTTCACAACTAACGCACGGATAATTGCTTCTGTTTCAGCATCCCCATTACCACTTGTCTCAGCTTGGCGAAAATGAAGCTGAAATGCACTAATCGTTCTTTGTGTTTCCTCATCAAGTTCACCTGATTGTGGAATTTTGTCATAGCCATATTTTTGCAAATATTTTTGAATAACTGATATCTTAGCCGGCGCATAGGTTGATCGCCCTGCCAGATATTTTTTAACAGTTATTTCATCTGGCCAAGCTCCAATACCAAGCTCACCTAAACGTTTCCATGGAAAAAGTTTACCTGGATCATGCTTTCTTAACGGAGCAATATCGCTATGTGCTAAGACATTATCTGGGGTTATGTTATATCTTTTTGTGATATCTTTAGCTAAAACAATGATAGAAGAAATTTGTTGTTCATTGAAAGGGTACCAGATCTTATCGCCAAGCATATCTTCAGTAAATCCTTTATTAACTATTTCGATACCAACAGAGCTATCATTAAGATTCAGCCTACCGTTCCAATTACTTAATCCTGCATGCCATGCTCTTTTATTCTCAGGAACCAAATTAAATATTATAGGTTTGCCATTTCTTATTTTTGGTATTTCTGGAATAAGATAATGAGCACTTACTTTAGCATGAGTTAAAATTTGTAATGAGCGAGCATCATTTACTGTCGTATAATGAAATATTAAAAATTTAACTCGATTATCTTGGCTTATTAATGAAAAAGATTTATCGATATAATAATTACCCCTATCAACGATAGGGATTTTAGATGAACAACCTACTGTTATTAACATCAATAACATCATAAATAACTTTCGCATAACTATCTCCATATAAGATATTTAATACTCCATTACAAAAGCATTACTTTTCATATACTCTACTTCATTTACTTAAATAATTTAAGTCAAAAAAAATTTGATTATATATTTAGTTTTTAATACCAGTAGCTTATTTATATCTCTATTTTTTTAATTTAAAAGAATAAACTATTTATAATGTTTCAGTTTATTTACATAATTTATTATTTTTTATTATTACTATATGTCTTAGCAATAAGAGTTATTAGCAAATCTAATATATGATGGTCAGGCTCACCCGATGCTCCTTCATAGCTCCCTCATAAATCTATTCTCCATCTTTAAATTAGACGTTGTTTACAGTATGGGGACTCAGAACAGGTTAAACTCCTTAGTTGATTCCAGCTTTTCCGAACAGAGGAAGGAAGTTTAAATATCATTGAAATGGTTGTTTTTGAACTACAGCGATTCGAGCATTGGCTTGATAAGCCTCATTGTCGCGCAAATCCGATATTTAAAAAATAGATCGTTGTTCTTATTGACGCTTACTACTGCTGACAGGAAGTGATGGGATGTAAACAGTTATCCTTTTGATCTTTCTTCAGTCTCTTCATCACTGCAGCATACCCTGAAAACTTTGTCAACAAAATATGAACATAACACATTATATGTGTATGGTGGTGTAGCTAATCTGTTTCGTAAATATTCATGATCTAAGTACTTGTTTTTACTTTGCAATATATAATTTTAAAGGAATTCATACAGATAGCTCGGAATAAATCTTCTAGAAGGCGTAAATCGAATAAATTAGGAAGACAACAGATGACTTCACGTATTATACTGATTTTTTAGCAAAAAGGATTTTATCATCTCCATCATAAAATAAATGGAGATTAGACAAACCAATTTTTTTTGATTCTATAAAGGGGGGTCAGCTATACATCAATATAGCTGAACTTGTTGCTCAATGTTTTTCTCAACGCGCAAGTCTTGTCCGTCTTTAATTACGAATATCTGGGGATATTAAGAAGAACAGCGTAGAGCAAAGACGATAATTCTGGATACGACTTCATTCATGGGTAATGAATGTCAGTATGTTTATTGACGAATTTATGACCTTATAGGGAATTAGGAACAGTCTCTGTCTCTTCTGCCATTTAGTTTAGAAAGAAACATAAAGATAACTGAACCGATAGACATGATAAATGCAGACACAATGACGATTCTATTTCTCTAGTAAGATACCTAGAAAATAATTTACCCAGATATATATCCTCCCAGACCAACTAAAGTGGTTTTCACCGTTGATAACGGCTAAAATAAATCTCTTGAAAACACAAATAAAAGTATAAACGCGTTGATTCGTCTATTTGTTAAGCTAACGTTTGCCTGCGATACTTGTGCTATGGAAGTTTTATTTTGTCGCTTACTACCGTACCTCTTCTGAATGTTCCCATCACCGTTTTTTGTATCAAACCTGTAAGTTAAAAGTTTTGAATTCATATAGCTTTAAAGCTACAAAGTAGTGCTAGGTTTATATTTTATTCGATTGCAACTTGCAACACATTGCCTTTCATTATCTTTATTTTCTTTAGTCTTTGTTTTTAATAATAACTAATCTGATCTCAATATTTTTTTGCGCTCTCGCGCACGCTATGCTATAGTAGACACAGAAACAGAGTATCGAAATTAGTATTAGTATCTTCTGTGTCTTGCATGCTTATGGTTGACAACTCAAGCGGCATCTCTATGTTTATGTCCTCCTCATTCATGGAGGTCTAGATATTAAACATACTGTATGGGTTGAAGCTTTTCTTTAAAAAAAGTGGACGAATAGATCTAGCGAGGTACTGTTATCTCACTAATGTGTCGCAAAAGTATAATCTTATAAATCCCATTCTCTTCCTGGTCTGGAGTATATCCGCTCAGGTAAGCAATATCAGTGTACCTACTGAAGGCACACTCTGCCGGACGCGTTACTTGTAAGTACACTTCATAAAATACAAAAGATGAGCATGTATACCCCATAATACTTCTGGCGCTACATCTTAAACGACTCGCCGGTATTCGCATAAAAGCTATGGGATTACCCCGAAAAGAAGAGGTGTTATACATCATTATTATGATTATCTAATTAAACAGTACCGATAGCAGATCCTGAAGCAGGAAGAGATCATTGGTGCTATATTATCTATATTCTTTGCAAGGCGTTTTAAGATGCTGCGTTACATGGATTCTTACCTAAGAATAAACAAGGCACTTTATATATCAAAGGTGTATAAGATACCGGAGATGATGGATCGAAAAAACCGGAAAAATCGGGGTTTTCTTTTATTATGAAGAGAAATTCCCTGCACACAGGTCTGTAAAATGTATTCTGTGTAGCGACCCGAATACTTTTACTAACGCTTTAGCTTAACAAGAAAGAAATGGAATTCTTGTTAGAAAGCATGAATAAAATAGAAAAAGGATGATTATTAAGTCAAACATAGGATTAATGTCTCTAACATTAGTGGATTAAGTCAAAAAATATACACGTTGATAAAGTCTTTTACTAAAAGACTCAGCAAACTAATTCTATCTGCTTTAACAAAAAATTACTTTGCTTTTACTTAAAGAACAATTCAAGTTCCTAACTATGAACAAATTTACGAAGCATCAGAGTGAGAGCCTAATGGTCATGTGTCATGCGCAAAATTTGTTAATAATTCGTTATCTATATATAGATATAGTAGATCAGTTTTTCGATCAACAAATATAAATACCTACCAATAGCTCTAACTTAACATTAAATAGATCTCTAGATAGTAATGCGTCTAATTCAGTTTCTTCGAATTTTTAAGGTAATAAAACATCTATTACCACTCATCTTTTACTTCTGAATCAGTATCAGAAGGTCATCCTGAAAAATTGCAGATCAAATTTCAGATGTAATTATTGATGTAATTCTTGCGCAAGATCCAAAAGCACGTGTTGCAATTGTGAAATCTATGTTAAAACAGATATGGTAATAGTTGGCGGTGAAATTATGTCCAGTCCCTTAGTAGATATTGAAGAAATTATGCGGCATACAATACGTGAAATTGGCTATACCAGCTCTAACATGGGTTTCAATACTAATTCCTGTCCTGTTTATCAGTGCAATTGGCAAACAATTTCCTGATATTAATTAAGGAGTAAATTCTGCAAATATTTTAAAACAAGGACTAGGCAATTAAGGGATCATATTCGGTTATACTAATAACGAAACTGATGTTCTTATTCTGACACCAATTACCTGTTTTCATCAATTAGTTAAACATCAAGCTGAAATGCGAAAAAATGGAACATTACCTTAGTTAGGTCTATATACTAAAAGCCAAATCACTTTCTAATATGGAAATAATAAAATAGGAGAATTGATACCATTGTCTTATCTACTCAGCATGTTGAAGAAATTAGCTAAATACCTTATTAGAAGCTGTAATGGATGAAATTATTAAGCCAGTCTTACCTATAGAATAGTTATATAAAAATACTAAATATTTCATTAATTCACAGGTTGTTTTGTTATAGGCTGTTCAATGCGTGATTGTGGTTTAACTGGTCGTAAAATTATTGTCGATACTTACGATGTAATACCTCGT
>JBQMRR010000098.1:0-9012 GCA_052174495.1 Arsenophonus sp. NC-TX2-MAG3 | reverse complement strand
TTATCCCTGAGACTCCCCCCGTAAAGTTAAATTATTTAATATACATAGCAAATAACTGAATCATTATCTTTGTGATTTAGTTTTAGCAAAGAATTCTAATTAGATTATTAAATCTTTTCGTGCAATCGCGAATTTTTAAGCGATATGGTAACTATAATAAATCTTTTGAACGGATAATATATGATAATATAGGTAGTGATAAAGTAGAAAGACTTTCTTCAATGTATAAATCGATATCATCCAACAGATTATCGACGAGTCAACTAATAAAATATAGCTTTATGTTGCTAAGGGAGTTAAAGAGAGAATATCTTTGACCTGAATGACTGCTTCTTTCCGTGGGAATCGTTTATAGCGAAAATCCTTCATACAGTATAAGAAATTTCTATCAACAAACCTTACTAATATAGCTTAAGATTACAGGTATGTTTTCCATAGTTTATAAAAATTTTATTAACTGCTCAAAAGAAGTTGTAATTTTTTTACTAAAAACGTTTTCTCTTTTTTCGACGATCTCCTGGTAGAAGAATCGTATGAGAATTTTGAACTACATAAGTAGTTTTATTTCTTGATCTCTACCATTAATCATTGTTTACGTAGCTAAAAGTAAAGAATTTTCGTAAAATGAGGTGTAGAGAATCAAAGCCGAAACATAAAGCATTTAGAAATTACGATTCTGATTATATATACGTAGTTTTAAATATCTTCTGTAAATGGCAAACGAAACTTTATGGCGTTACCTTCTCATATGCAGATTAGCTACTCGATGGGTTTTTATCCATCTTTAAAATGTTAAGGGTTCCTGGTAATGTTTGACACTTCTTATGTGATCTTAATGAGAGTTCTATAGCTATTCATCAGATGCACTTACAGACAATGGAAAAGAATTTACAGATTGCTATTTGCTCTGCAAAACGTTTATCTACCGAAAAACAAGAATTAACCCGTTTATTATACAGAGTTTTGTGTATAATACTGATTTTATCCCGTGAGATATCCTTGAACGATGGTATAGTCAAGCAACTTAATAGGCATATAGATGTGGCTGTAAAAGTTATCATTTTAATTCTAATTAATAGCTTAAAATCACTTTGTATCGATATGTTTAGTTGTACAATTAAGGAATTACGTTTAATAGCATTGAATAGTAAACTCTATTGCAGTCTATAAAGGATTGCTTTAAAGTTAAATCTGTTTTACTTAAAAATCTCATACTATCTTAGGGATAAGATACATAGTCTAAAATTACCTACAGATTCATGCCCTGAGTAAAAAGAAATAATTTAATTAGTATTTTACTTGTGAAGATTTCTTAACTCTTATTTAAGATATTTATAAATAAATTTTATAGAATTTTTTTCTATCTATGGCTTGCTCTTATTTTGAAATTACGTATAATGCACGGGCCCTCTAATTCTAATTTAGGAGCTTATAGTTATAAAAGTCATGTAAGAAGTGAAGATATGTTAACAATAATGCCTCTAATTTAGAGATTATTATGATAATAATCATATTTCCCCTATCAATTTATAGGGGAAATGAGTAATTTTTACGTTTATAAATAGTTGGAGTTCTGGTCTCATGCAGAACCAAAGAATCCGTATCCGTCTAAAAGCCTTTGATCATCGTTTAATTGATCAATCAACTGCGGAAATCGTTGAAACTGCTAAGCGCACTGGCGCTCAAGTACGTGGTCCGATCCCGTTACCTACACGTAAAGAACGTTTTACCGTTTTGATTTCGCCGCATGTTAATAAAGATGCCCGTGATCAGTACGAAATTCGTACTCATAAGCGTCTGGTTGATATTGTTGAACCAACTGAGAAAACAGTTGATGCTCTGATGCGTCTGGATCTAGCTGCGGGTGTAGATGTGCAAATCAGCCTTGGTTAATCGGCTCGTTATGCTATTGAGAGGTTAAAACAATGGTTGGTTTAATAGGAAAGAAAGCAGGGATGACACGTATCTTCACTGAAGATGGTGTTTCTATTCCTGTAACTGTTATAGAAATTGAAAATAATCGAGTAACTCAGGTTAAGAGTCTGAAAACAGATCATTATAATGCAATTCAGATTACTACTGGTAGTAAAAAAACAAGCCGTATAAAAAAACCTGAAGCTGGGCATTTTGCTAAAGCTGGTGTTGAACCTGGCCGTATACTACGTGAATTTCGTTTTACTGAAAACGAAGAGTTTACTGTAGGTCAAACTATTACTATTGAAATTTTTGCTGATGTCAAAAAAGTCGATATTACTGGTACTTCAAAAGGTAAGGGTTTTGCTGGTACGGTTAAACGCTGGAATTTTCGCACTCAGGACACCACTCATGGTAACTCCTTATCACACCGTGTTCTGGGTTCTATTGGTCAAAACCAAACTCCAGGTAAGGTATTTAAAGGCAAAAAAATGCCAGGCCAATTAGCCAATGAACGTGTAACTGTTCAAAGTTTAAATGTAGTACGCGTTGATATTGAGCGTAATCTTCTGTTGGTAAAGGGTGCTGTTCCAGGTGCAACTGGAAGCAATCTGCTTGTAAAACCAGCTGTTAAAGTGTAACGTCAAGGATATATAGGCATGGAATTGATAATGAAAGATGCGCAAAGCGCGCTTACTGTTTCCGAAACTACCTTCGGAATTGATTTCAATGAATCGCTTGTACATCAAGTGGTTGTTGCATATGCAGCTGGTGCTCGTCAAGGTACTTGTGCTCAGAAAACTCGTGCTGAGATTTCAGGTTCTGGTAAAAAACTATGGTCTCAAAAAGGTACTGGTCGTGCACGTGCTGGTTCAGTTAAAAGCCCAATTTTGCGCTCTGGTAGTGTCACCTTTGCAGCGAGACAACAGAATTACAGTCAAAAAGTAAATAAAAAGATGTATCATGGTGCTTTGAAAAGCATTTTATCTGAATTAGTACGTCAGAATCGTCTAGTTGTTGTGAAAAGATTTGCATTGGAAGCACCGAAAACTAAGCTTCTAATGAAAAAATTAAAGAAAATGGCGCTGGATCATGTATTGATCGTCACGAATGAGGTTGATAAGAACTTATTTTTAGCAGCTCGTAACTTATATAAAGTTGATGTTCGTAATGCAATCGGTATAGATCCTATTAGTCTAATTGCTTTTGATAAAGTAGTTATGACTGCTAATGCTGTAAAGCATATTGAGGATATATTAGGATGATTCATGAAGAACGTCTACTAAAAATACTATGTAAACCACATGTCTCTGAAAAAGCTTCTACAGCAATGGAAAAAAATAACACGATCGTACTTAAAGTAGTAAAAAATGCGACTAAATCAGAGATTAAGGCTACTATACAAAAATTGTTCGAAGTTGAAGTTAACGGTGTAAATACTTTACTGGTTAAAGGTAAAACTAAACGTCATGCTCAACGAATTGGTCATCGTAGCGATTGGAAAAAAGCTTACGTCACTCTGAAAGAAGGCCAGAGTCTTGACTTCATCGGTTGTCCAGGGTAAATCGGAGGAGTAAATAATAATGACAGTTGTTAAATGTAAACCTACGTCTCCTGGCCGACGCCATGTAGTTAAAGTGATTAACCATGAACTGCATAAGGGTAAACCTTATTCTCCATTGTTAGAGAAAAGTAATAGAACCGGTGGACGTAATAACAATGGTCGTATTACTACGCGTCATATTGGTGGTGGTCATAAACAGCATTATCGTCTGATCGATTTTAAACGTAATAAAGATGGTATTCCTGCTACTGTTGAGCGTCTGGAATATGATCCAAACCGTTCTGCAAATATTGCATTAGTTCTCTATAAAGATGGCGAACGTCGTTATATTTTGTTACCAAAAGGCTTAAAAATTGGTCAAGAAATTCAGTCTGGTGGATATGCAGCAATTAAAGTAGGTAACGCTTTACCTATGCGTAATATTCCTGTTGGTTCAACGATTCATAATGTTGAGCTTAAACCAGGTAAAGGCGGTCAACTCGCTCGTTCAGCTGGTGCTTATGTACAAATCGTTGCACGTAATGATAGTTATGTGACTATTCGTTTACGTTCTGGCGAAATGCGTAGAATACTTTCTGATTGTCGCGCAACATTAGGTGAAGTTGGTAATGCGAAGCATATGCTACGTGTTCTTGGTAAAGCCGGCGCCAGCCGTTGGCGTGGAATTCGTCCTACCGTTCGTGGTACAGCAATGAATCCAGTAGACCATCCACATGGTGGTGGTGAAGGTCGTAATTTTGGTAAACATCCAGTAACACCCTGGGGTGTTCAAACAAAAGGTAAAAAGACTCGTAGTAATAAGCGTACTGATAAATATATCGTGCGTCATCGTTCTAAAAAATAATTAAAGGATAAACAATGCCACGTTCTCTCAAGAAAGGCCCTTTTATTGACCTGCACTTGCTGAAGAAGGTAGAAAAAGCGGTGGAAAGCGGAGATAAAAAGCCTCTCAAGACTTGGTCCCGTCGTTCAACGATTTTTCCTAAGATGATTGGTTTGGTCATCGGTATTCATAATGGTCGTCAGCATGTTCCAGTTTATGTTACCGATGAAATGGTTGGTCATAAATTAGGTGAGTTCGCACCGACCCGTACTTATCGCGGCCATGCGGCCGACAAAAAAGTCAAGAAACGTTAATATAGGAGGAAGAGATGGAAACTATCGCTATGCATCGTCACGCTCGTTCTTCTCCTCAGAAGGTTCGTTTAGTAGCTGATCTAATTCGTGGTAAGAAAGTCTCAAAAGCTTTGGAAATTCTGAACTATACTAATAAGAAAGCTGCTGCCTTAGTAAAGAAAGTACTAAAGTCTGCTATTGCTAACGCTGAGCACAATAATGGTGCTGATATTGATGATTTAAAAATTACAAAAATTTTCGTTAACGAGGGTTCAACTATGAAACGCATTATGCCTCGTGCGAAAGGTCGAGCAGATCGTATTTTAAAGCGCACCAGCCACATTATTGTGGGTGTCTCCGATCGATGCTCTGGAGACTAATAATGGGTCAGAAAGTACATCCAAATGGTATTCGTCTTGGTATTATCAAATCTTGGAACTCGACTTGGTATGCAAATACCAAAGAATTTGCTGATAATTTAGATAGCGATTTTAAAGTACGTCAGTTTTTAAATAAAGAATTAGTAAAGGCATTTATTTCACGTATCGTTATTGAACGTCCTGCAAAGAGCATTCGTGTAACTATTTACACCGCTCGTCCTGGTATCGTTATCGGTAAAAAAGGTGAAGATATTGAGAAACTACGTAAAACAGTAGCAGATATTGCTGGTGTTCCTGCACAAATCAATATTGCTGAAGTACGTAAGCCTGAACTAGATGCTAAATTAGTTGCTGATAGTATTGCTTCGCAATTAGAACGTCGTGTTATGTTTCGTCGAGCAATGAAACGAGCAGTACAAAATGCTATGCGTCTAGGTGCAAAAGGCATCAAAGTGGAAGTCAGTGGTCGTTTAGGCGGTATTGAAATTGCACGTACTGAGTGGTATCGTGAAGGCCGTGTGCCCTTGCACACTTTGCGGGCTGATATTGATTATAATACTGCAGAAGCACACAGCACTTATGGTGTAATCGGCGTTAAGGTATGGATCTTTAAAGATGAGATCTTAGGTGGTATGGCTGCTATTGAACAGATTGAACAATCTACAGTTCAGCCTAAAAAGCAGCAGCGCAAAAGCCGCAAAGAGGAGAGTCGATGATGTTGCAACCAAAACATACGAAATTTCGTAAAATGCATAAAGGTCGCAATCGTGGTCTAGCTGTAGGTACGGATGTTAGCTTCGGCACTTTCGGTCTAAAAGCAGTAGGTCGTGGACGTCTGACTGCACGGCAGATTGAAGCAGGAAGACGTGCTATGACCCGTGCAATTAAGCGTCAGGGTAAAATCTGGATCCGTATATTCCCAGATAAACCTATTACTGAAAAACCACTTGAAGTGCGTATGGGTAAAGGTAAAGGTACTGTAGAATATTGGGTTGCCTTGATACAACCTGGGAAAGTTCTTTATGAAATGGATGGTGTTCCAGAAGAATTAGCTCATCAAGCATTCAAGTTAGCGGCAGCAAAACTGCCTATCAAAACCACATTTATAACTAAGACGGTGATGTAATGGAAGGAAAAGAGCTGCGTAAAAAAAGCGTTGAGGAGTTGAATACTGAACTGCTTAACTCATTACGTGAGCAGTTTAACTTAAGTATACAGTCAGTAAGTGGACAGCTGAAACAGTCTCACCTATTGAGACTGGTGCGTCGTGATATTGCACGCATTAAGACTTTATTGACTGAAAAGGCAGGTGCGTAATGAGTGATAAGATCCGTACTTTGCAAGGTCGTGTAACTAGCGATAAGATGGAGAAATCTATTGTAGTTACTATTGATCGTATGGTAAAACATCCTTTATATGGTAAATTTATTCGTCGCACGACTAAATTGCATGTACATGACGAGAATAATGAATGTAGTATTGGTGATCTAGTAGAAATACATCAAACTCGCCCACTGTCAAAAACAAAGTCATGGATACTTGTTCGCGTTCTAGAAAAAGCTGTTCTATAATAGGGTCCTCTTATTATAAAAGAGGAGCTTCTTAATAAAGTGATTGTTTATTTTTTCTGTCAATATTAAAATTTAGTGTTATAATTACGTGTTATCCTCTATGAGGCATGAATTGTCACCTTGAATTTATAGTAAGAAAAAACTTGATTGTGATTGATATTTAGCGGAGTACTAAAATGATCCAAGAACAGACTATGCTGAACGTAGCTGATAACTCCGGCGCACGCCGTGTAATGTGTATTAAGGTTCTGGGTGGCTCTCATCGTCGCTACGCAGAGATAGGTGATATCATAAAAATAACTATTAAAGAAGCAATTCCACGTGGTAAAGTAAAAAAAGGTGATGTTTTAAAAGCGGTGGTAGTACGAACTAAGAAGGGTGTTCGTCGCACTGATGGTTCTATTGTTCGCTTTGATCACAATGCTTGTGTCTTGTTAAACAACACAAGTAAGCAAGTTATCGGTACGCGTATTTTTGGGCCGGTAACTCGTGAACTTCGTACTGAGAAGTTTATGAAAATTATTTCTCTGGCACCAGAAGTACTCTAACACTAAGCGGGGGAGCCTGGAATAATGGCAACGAAAATTCGTCGTAATGACGACGTTATCGTATTAGCTGGTAAAGATAAAGGTAAACGAGGTAAAGTAAAACAGGTTCTTTCTTCCGGAAAGATTATTGTTGAAGGCATTAATCTGGTTAAAAAACATCAGAAGCCTATCCCAGCTATGAATCAACCAGGTGGCATTATTGAAAGAGAAGCAGCAATTGATGTTTCTAACGTTGCAATCTTTAATGTAGCAAGAACTGGAAAGGCTGACCGAGTAGGTTTTAGAATTGAAGATGGAAAAAAAGTGCGTTTCTTCAAATCTAACAATGAAACTATTAAGTAATTTTTTGGAGTATACGATGTCGAAACTGTATGATTACTACAAATACGAGGTAGTCAAAAAGTTGATGACTCAGTATGGTTATAATTCTATCATGCAAGTCCCTCAGGTAAAGAAAATCACCCTAAACATGGGTGTTGGTAAAGCTGTTACTGATAAAAAGCTGATTGATAATGCGGCTGCTGATTTAGCGGCAATAACAGGGCAAAAACCATTTATTACCAAAGCGCGAAAATCTGTTGCTGGTTTTAAAATTCGTCAGGGTTACCCAATTGGGTGTAAAGTAACACTGCGTGGCAAACGGATGTGGGAATTCTTTGAGCGTCTAATTTATATTGCTGTACCACGTATTCGTGATTTTCGTGGTTTATCTACTAAATCATTTGATGGTCGCGGTAACTACAGTATGGGTATACGTGAACAGATTATTTTTCCTGAAATCGATTATGATAAAGTAGATCGTGTACGTGGTTTAGATATTACTATTACTACTATTGCAAAATCAGATGATGAAGGGCTTGCACTGTTAATGGCGTTTAATTTCCCGTTTCGAAAATAAGGCAGAATATTCATGGCTAAACAATCAATGAAAGCACGTGATATTAAACGTACAAAATTAGCTAAAAAATTTTTTCTAAAACGAATAGAATTAAAAGATATTATTTCTAATGTAAAATCTTCCAATGAAGATTCTTGGAATGCTGTTCTTAAGCTGCAAACGCTGCCACGTGATTCTAGTCCTTCTCGTCAACGCAACCGATGTCGACAAACTGGGCGACCACATGGGTTTTTACGAAAATTTGGTTTAAGTCGTATTAAAGTTCGTGAATCCGCTATGCGTGGTGAAATTCCAGGTATCAAGAAGGCTAGTTGGTAATTACTATAAATTTAATCAAGGGAGTAAAGGCAGATGAGCATGCAAGATCCCATCGCGGATATTCTAACCCGTATTCGTAACGGGCAGGCCGCTAATAAAACTATGATCAAGATGCCTTCCGCTAAGTTAAAAATAGCAATTGCTACAGTGCTTAAGGAAGAAGGTTATATAAAAGATTACAAAATTGAAGGCGATATTAAGCCAATATTGGAAATTACATTAAAATATTTTCATGGTAAACCTGTTGTAGAAAATATTCAACGTATAAGCCGACCAAGTTTGCGTATTTATAAGAAAAAAGATGAGCTACCACAGGTTATGGCTGGTTTAGGTATTTCTATTATTTCTACTTCTAAAGGTGTTATGACTGATCGTGCAGCTCGTCAAGCAGGTTTAGGTGGCGAAATTCTCTGCTACGTAGCTTAATTTGGGAGAAAATAATGTCTCGTATGGCAAAAGCACCTGTCATTATTCCTGTCGGCGTAGAGGTTAAATTCGACGGTCAAAATATAGCGATTAAAGGTAAAAATGGAGAGCTTACTCGTACAATCCATAAAGCTGTTAAAGTTAAATATGCTGATAATAAATTAACTTTTTCACCACGTGAGGGTTTTGTTGATGCATGGGCACAAGCAGGTACAACCCGTTCTTTATTGAACGCAATGGTTATTGGTGTCACCGAAGGCTTCACTAAGAAACTTCT
>JBQMRR010000097.1:0-66686 GCA_052174495.1 Arsenophonus sp. NC-TX2-MAG3 | reverse complement strand
ACACAATTTATGTAACCATTTATATACAATTTGTCTAGGTAAGGAAATGATTTTTACAGGAGGTTCTCCGATGAATATCTTATCATAACTTCATCTCAGTCATGAATCAGAAAGTGGTAAGAACCATTATGAAGATTACCTATCACCCTTGTTACCGGTTGGTCTATTTTTTTGCAAGTCACTCCCATGGGGTAACGGAAGATTTATGTAAGGCCTAAAAATGTATTCATTGTAATATGTTGATTGGTAATTACTAAGGATTAAGATTCTATGGTATGGAGTTTTAGATTTAAATCCATACTTTGAGGTATTTTTTTTAATTTTATTTTCTACTACCTCTTCTATCTCTTCATCTTTCTGCATATACGCCATTTTAACACGTATTAACTCTATTCGTAAGTAGTAAAAATGAGATAACTTAACGTTATCTTTCTCTTTCTTTAATTTATCAGCAGTAATTCCTTTTAAATTCTCGATTGAATCACTGGCAAAGAAAGGATAAAAGTTGTGCTTCTTACGTAATTAGCAAACATAATATTTTATAACACAAACCTAAATAGGGTTCAGAACTTATCTTAGCGATTTTGAAGAAAGCGCTTTTATTTATAAAAGCGTCGCTGCGCTGAATATGTAAGAAGAGTAGGTAAGGTTCTTTCCATTCTATCTAATTAGATTACACGTTCGATTGCTTGTGTGGGTGAGCACCATCAATTATTTTAGTTTTAATTTTAAATTCTACTTCTTCTAAAACGGTCGATTTAACGCGTTAACTTCGGAGATTATAGTTTTTAAACTAGACCACTTAAATTGGTATTGACTTAAATTGGTATTATTTATAACGTAGACTACTAAGGAAGCAAATCCTATTTGCTTTCTACGATTTCGCACATGAGCGTCAGTTTTTAATCTATGGTTTCGTTATCACATATCTCTCTACATCTCTACGCATTTTACGGTTATAAATAAAATATAACCTATATATTAACTTAATAACTAGTCTTGAGTGTTTTACCAGATCAAGATAAAGGAATTACATCTAGCTTGATTAAGCTCCTGCGCGACCTTTATGCCTAATAATTTTAATTAAGGTTTCACACCTTCCGCATTAAAATAGAGGAGGCAGCTTGTACGGAATTAACTTGAACTTCTTTATCACTAACGTTAATTGTTAAGATTATTTTTATTTAACCCCCCCTAATACTTTTCTTATGACTGAGGATGATTTATAATTTAAAGGTCTTTGAATGGTTGGGTCAAGTTGGCGATAATTTCGCAATATTCTACACTCCTACTTTTTTGTAGGGAGATCCTGAACTGTGTTTTAGTTTCAGTACATCTGATGACCTGATAAGATCATCTAGAGATATAGATGATTAGGTGATAGTTTATCTCATCTAGTAATCTTATATGAGATTATCTGAAGCTGTAAGATTAAAAAGTCCAATCCCCCTTTCCTCTTTCTTCCTCTTTCCTCTTTAGAAAGAGGAAGTAATATCATATACTCCGGTTTTAATAGTTACACACTGCCATATTTCCCTTTTTACTTTACTCACTGTGACCTACAAGGTTGACTTGTATGTATCACTGTTGACAGCAATATGCTCATTTTAAGCTATGAATAAACTCTTCAATTAAAATTTTGATGCTCAAAGAGTGTTTCACTTGTCGCAATGGTATTGGTTAGCTAACTTTTCAATATTTTGCCTTACTATCTGCCAAAGTAGCATTACTGCTTATTAGTTCATATAATATCAAACTATTTTAGTTTTTAAAATTTAAAGTCTTTGGATGGTCTCTTCCCGCAGAGATTATCTAATTATTAAGGGAGCCTAGGTTGCTACCTAGGTATATTATGTATAATATGTTACCTTTTTAGCTGTGAAGTCAAGTGGTTATTTCTAATTTTCTTTAATTAAATTTAATTTAATTAATTTGTTCTATGCTGCAATCAATCTGGGCGTATATTAATATACGTAGTTTTATAGATCTGGCAAGTTTATTTTTATAGTTTTAATTAATTAAAGAGAAAATATTATTTTATACTGAATTTTTAATAAAAATATTCATATCATATAATGATAAAAATTTTATAGCAAAATACGAAAACCTTTACTTTATAAGTGCATTTTTAGAAAAAATATTTTATTGAAACTAGTTTTTTAAAAACTACTTATTATAGTAATTATTCATCAAATTAATTAATGTTTTAATGCACTTTATTATTCTAATGGATCTATTCATTTCATAATTTCGCTATATAACCGTGTTATACTAAATATTTTTGATAAAGAAGATATTGTTAAATTTTCTAAAGATTTATCTTAACGTTGCAAAGTTGAATTTATTTCTACTGGGATGAGGGAGTGGTAGAGGTGGAATTATTACGAGTGGCTAAATTAAGTGTTATAGAGATTTCTGATTATACTGAACAGGTAGAAATTATGATGGCCAATAAGTAGCCAAACTTTAGGCAGATACAGAATGGGAATTTTCGTGAAATAAAGCAAAAATCTCCAAAGAGCTGTTCTATAAATCCTTTAAAGTTATAAGCCTAGTATATGGACGTAATATAAAATATTTTTCGAAAATTTTAAATAAAACTCCAAGACTTATCTTTTCGTAGATATAGTTCAGGCTACTCGATAGATTTCATCCGTCTTTATAAGGCCATGATCGTAGAGCCAATTCTTTATGCTTATTATGTGATCTTAACCAAGCATGTTCAATGATTATCCATTGACTACTTTCAAATAATGGAAAAAATTAGAGATTGTCTTTTTTGTCTATGAAAACATTTGGCTACTAGAAAATGAAAATTCAACTCTTTATGTACATAGATTAGTATAGGCACGACTTAATCGCCCATTCATCCTTAAATGAATGGCATGGATCAATCGATTTAATGGGTGCATAAAAATAAGTTAAAACCCCCCATCATTTCAATTCTAGTCAATAGATTGAAATCACTCTGCATCGATATGTTTTTATGTGCAATCAGGAATTACTAAATCAGTATAGAGTATTAAAACTTCATTGCAGTCTATGAAAGATTCGTTTAAAATTAAATTAAATTTTTTAAAACTATCTATTTTCCGAGATCTGGCAGTTAGTTAATAGGATTAGTGTAATAGTTAGTTAAGTGCCAGAATTTTTCTGTTGTTAATTTATCTTAAATTATTAATATTTATAAGTTTAGTTCGCTTAAGTTTATAACTAATTATCGCATATATTATGATTACAATCATAGAGAATTTAAACAAACGATCGCTATACTGTCTATAAATTAATTAGTCAATCTTTATCACAAACAATAAACTAAATGATTATAGACTATCTAATTTTTTATTAGATTAATTTAATTAATATTTGATATTAACAATCAAAATAACCATACTAATACTAGTATATAGTATCTCATAAAAAATATATTTGCTAGCTTGAATTGCTATTTTTAGATCATCCATATCATGATGAAGTCAATATAGCCAATATCAATAGGTTAAATAATCATTAATAGAAAAATATAGTTAAATAAAGGTTTAGTAAAATAATGCTAGAATGTGTTTATAATTAAATATTTCTTATCTAGAATTTACCTAGAGCAAATAGATTGCTAACAAAAGTATAATAACCGGAGAAGCAATTATACTTTATATGCAACTAGCACCAAATACAATAATTTCCAAAAATAGGTTTATCAGAATGTTTTTAGGATGATTTATAATTGTTATCCTTAGATAATCTTAGCGCTATAGCTAAGATAATAACTGTTACCAGAAAAATTATGAAAGAATAATTTTTATAATCGTTTCTTGAGTTCAAACCAAGTTTTTGCATGAAATAAAGTTGCTATTAAAGTAAAAATATTAATTAATAAAACGATTGAATTATGGAGTAAGTTAAGATAGTTAGATTAATCTTTCTTTTTTGTTAACAGATAAATGCCCATAAAGCATGACTAAACTAAATTAATGGATAGCGGTTGCTTCTAGCATAATAGAAAACAATAAGATTCAATCTGTTCTCATTAATTTAATAGTATTTTGCGTATATATGGCTTATGTTTTGTCGTTATTTTCTTCCTTATCTTAGTTTTAGCATAGAGATAATAAAATCTTCTGCACTTGCAGCTTTTCCTTGTTGAATTGCAGCGGCAGGATTAACATGTTTAGGGCATACTTCAGAACAGTAACCGACAAATGTACAGCTCCATACACCATTAATGCTGTTTAGCAAAGGCATTCGTTTTTTTTTGCCTTTATCACGATTATCGAGGTTATAACGTTCTGCAAGTGTGATTGCAGCAGGACCAATAAACTCTGGATTAAGACTAAATTGAGGGCAAGCTGAATAACAGAGGCCACAATTAATACAGCCGGAAAATTGATGATATTTAGCCATTTGATTAGGTGTTTGTTTATTGGGGCCATCGCTAACTTTACGATTATTACCAATAATATAGGGTTTAATAGCTTTAAGACTCTTAATAAGATGAGTCATATCTACTACTAAATCTCTTTCGATAGGAAAATTTCCTAATGCTTCTATTTTTAAACCATTAGTATAGTTCCGTAAAAAAGTTTTGCAGGCTAATTTAGGTACCTTGTTAGCCATCATACCGCAAGAGCCACATATTGCCATACGACAAGACCAGCGGTATGAGAGGTCAGGTGATAAGTGATCTTTAATATAACTAAGAGCATCTAGTAAAGAGGTCTGTTCATCATAAGGAACTTTATAAGTAACAGAATAGGGGGCATCATTAGTTTCAGGATTATAGCGCATGATCTCTATTTTAAGTTTTTTTATCTTAGTCATTCATCTATACCTTTTTTGCTTGTTCTTGTGCTGTTGCTTCACCACCATAAACACGTTTAGCCGGTGATAATTTGGTAATTTTTACATCACTATAAGCTATGTGCGGAGCATCACCTTGTGAGTTATAAAAGGCAAGAGAATGTTTTAAGAAATTAATATCATCACGTTCAGTACAGCTTTTATCCAGACGCTGATGAGCGCCACGAGATTCTTTCCGATAAAAAGCCGAGTAAACTATGCATTCCGCTACATCTAGACTAAATCCCAATTCGATAGTATAGAGAAGTTCAGTATTAAAAACGCTGCTATGATCTGTAATTTCAATATGTTTAAAGCGTTCTTTAAGTTCAGCTATTTTATTCATAGTTTTTTTCATTAATTCAGGTGTACGATATATTCCACAACCTTCCTCCATTGCTACCCTCATTTCATCACGGATATTAGCTAAATTCTCTTTACCTTTTTGATTTATCAGTTGCCTTAAATTAGTTTTAATTTCAGATACTTTTAATTCAATGGTGCTATTATTTCCTGAAGAGGATTCAGTAGCATATTTACCTGCTTCTATGCCAGCTAATCGGCCAAAAACAAGTAATTCTGATAAAGAATTAGAGCCAAGGCGATTTGCTCCATGTAAGCCAACCGATGAACATTCACCCACAGCAAACAAACCTTTTATTGATGTTTCGCATTTATGATTTGCTTCAATTCCTCCCATTGTATAATGGGCGCTTGGGCGAACAGGAATTGGATCAGTAACTGGATCGACACCAACATAAGCTTTAGCTAATTCACAAATAAATGGCAGGGATTCATGTAGTTTTTTTGCCCCAAGATGACGTAAGTCGAGATGTACGACATCACCACGATATGATTTTATTGTCCGCCCTGCATGCCACTCATGCCAAAAAGCTTGAGAAATCTTATCTCGTGGTCCTAATTCCATATATTTATTTTTTGGTTTACCTATTGGTACTTCTGGTCCTAAACCATAATCTTGTAGATAACGATAGCCGTCTTTATTGATAATAATCCCGCCTTCACCTCTACATCCTTCAGTTATAAGTATTCCAGAGCCTGGTAAACAAGTTGGATGGTATTGAATAAATTCCATATCACGTAATGGAATGCCATGTCGTAATGCCATCCCCATACCGTCACCGGTAACAATTCCAGCATTAGTATTATAACGGTAAACACGGCTCGCTCCACCGGTAGCTATAATAACAGCATTTGCCCTAATTTGAATATAAATGCCCTCTATCATATGGATAGCGACAAGGCCATGTACTTTTCCTTCATCAACAAGAATGTCTAACACAAAATGTTCATCAAATCGCTGGATTTGTGGATATTTTAGTGAGGTTTGAAATAAAGTATGTAACATATGGAAGCCTGTTTTATCAGTGGCAAACCAAGTGCGGTCGATTTTCATTCCTCCAAAGCGACGTACATTCACGTTACCATCTTTTTTACGACTCCATGGGCACCCCCATAATTCCAGTTGTGTCATTTCGCTCGGGCAATGTTTTACAAAATATTCAACTACATTTTGTTCACATAACCAATCTCCTCCTAAAACTGTATCATAAAAGTGATAATCATAGGTATCATGGAATTGAGTAATTGCTGCTGCGCCACCTTCTGCAGCAACAGTATGACTACGCATTGGATAGACTTTTGAAACTAAAGCAATTTTTATATGTGGATTAGTTTCAGCAGCAGCAATTGCTGCTCTTAAACCAGCTCCACCAGCTCCTATTATAACTAAATCAGCATTAAAGGTTTGCACACTATCTTTCTCCATTATTAATTAAAATAAACTGCATGTTGTTATTCTATTGTTGTTTAATTATGATTTATTATTAATAATAATAAATTATTACTGATAGAGATTTAATTCAGGTACAAGTTTTTAGGATTTTGCTTATAAAAGTAAGAGCTAATAAAATTTTTTGAAAATTAGCTATTTTGATCGAGTTATTAATAAATTATAATGTATGACTGTCAGGGTAGCTCTACATTTCCACTCTGATGCTCATAAATCTATTCTCTATCCTTAAATTAAACGTTATTTACCAACTTTGCAAGGTTAAGAAGTTAAGATGCCTTGCTGTCAGTTTTAGTTTTTTATGAGCAGACGGAGGTAGTTTAAATACCATAAAAAGGATTGTTTTTCTGAAACCAATAGTTCTTCGACATCAGCTTGATATCTTCAAATTATTGCAAAAGCCGATTTAGTCGTATCCGTCGTTTTTATTGACGCCCGCTGCCCTGAGGAGAATGGATAGAATGCCAGTCATTTTTCTCGTTTTTCTCTTTCTTAAACTTTTTCATTTCTACAGAATACACTAAAACCTTAATAACAAAATATAAAAGACTTTATTACTGATATGACGGCTCTATGCTACCCAAATCTTTGACCATCTGCATTAACTTTCGATTACATGTCTTTGTGAAGTGAATCCAGTGCATTAGTTATTTTGTATAACCAACAATATTAGTGTTGTGTGTTCAGGAATATCTTTGCTATTGCATTTCAAAAATCAAGGATAGAATCTTGCGCAATAACCCTAAAATATGGTTAATCTGAGCACTCGCAGAGTATTGAAAAGTTATGCACAGTTTTCTTCTGACTCTCATAACTATCTTTAATCGCAATGAGCTTCTTCCCATTTATGCAGTCTTGCCAATAATAATCAACAGGCAGAGGCGATTATCTTTTCCGACAAAATGACATAATATCCATCGCCATAAAATAAACGTAGCAGTATCGTTTAAATTACGCAGCTACCATTGGCAATACTCTTCAAGGCATTTCTGTTTCAGTCTGCTTCAGTACTATCAGCAGACTATTTGTTTTCGCTAATAACCGCTATTAGAATTTCGTAAAATCACCAGTGGATATTCGTAAAGCAGCAACAGTGGCAACTCTTCATCTCTTTTATATATTTCAGATAAGTCGGTAGCAACAATCTCTTGAAGCATATTTTTTGTTGATGCGTAATCCCCCATTTAAGCTTAGGCACTTTAATCTCAACATTGGCAATAGCAGTTTATATGGATAGTTATGAAAAATATCTGTTACGAACGTTGGCATGATCTGCCAACAAAGTGTCGTTTAGCTTGTTGTCGCAACATAACTTAGATCTCACTTTTAGCAGCGGTTCCTATCAGCTACCTAAAACTCATTATTATTATAAGTTCATGCAATGGGATAAAAGATAATATTTAGTTTTCAGCTTATCTCTAAGCAGACTTTTCATAGCATATCATCTCTCTGTTGTTGAACTCATATAAAAAATTAATCAATAGGAGGATAGGTGGGCGGCTACTTATCTTAAAAACTACTGCATACACTAGAAATGAGCATAGCTCCGTTAACTAATAAAGTTCTTAATATTTTTTTAGTAAGTTTTTCAGCAAAGTATCATCCTGCAGCAATGAAGAAGTTGGAAAAGAGCAAGAAGAATGACTGGCATTCTATGCTTCCTATATCAGTACACTGGGTATCATAAGAGCGATAATCTAATTAAATCAAGTTTTGCGACAGTTAGGCTATGAATTTGACGCGCGAAGCAATGTGATTAAAACAATTATTCAATGGTATCTAATTTTCTCTCACGTTTGTTCAGAAAATCTTAAACTAACTAAAGAGATTTATGATCTTTCTGCGTGGGGAAGGTTGACTCCTTTTGGTGCTAAAAAATGCCTAACTTAAAAATAGAAAACATGCTAACGAAGCATCTATCGCGGATCGTAACCTAACCATCATAAACTAGATTTGCTAATAACATATCCTTTAAAACAACTGTATTCTTGTCATTTATTTTTTGATATTTTTACGTTTTTCAGGTTATTTTGTTTTGATATTTTTTATTTAGGTCTATTGTAGTTTTTTTCGATATGCTAATTAAAGAATCTACTATTATCAGTAGACAGATTTTCACTATAAATTTCACCTTCGATTATGGCGTTTTTTGAATTTCGATTAACGTTGATTCAACACGACCATCAATTTTATCATCGATAATTGATTTTTTATCTAAAATAGTATCTATTACCCCGCTAGTTTTTGTTACAATAACTGTTTTTACATAAAAAATTGTTGGTATACTTACCATTAATAAGTATATCTGCATCTGAAACAATATTGCTAGTGAAGGAAGTTTCAGAGCATATAATACTTTTCTTATCACTTTTTTCCAAGATTATTTTCTATTCTTTTTTATTTCTGTACTTTTAATTTTTCATTTCTTAAATAAGATTTTTTTTAAAACAATAGGTAATTAGTACCTTGGAGACTAATTTTCACTAAAGCAACAAAAGAATCTAGTAAAATAATGATGATAGAAAATATCACGTAATAATTACTTTGTTAATTAATTGGATATAGCCCTCTCTTCCTCTAATCAGATTTTAATTAATCCTCGATTAAATGCAGAGTTTTAATACATAAAAAATTTTTTTTAACTCCATGATAATTTTATATCATTAATATTTTTTTTAATTTAAAGGGGTATTAGTATTAAAATATTTTTATTAATTTATTCTTAATCTACATGTTACGTAAATTTATTTTTAAATAATCACTTTTATGCTCGTAAAATATAATAGTGATTATTTTTGCGAGAAAATAAATGGCATTTTTGCTTACTATATCAAAGCTAAATTGCAATAAAATTCTTTATTGTATAAGTAGTTACTTTTAATATATTACAACGGTTTTTTATTTAGAAACATTAACTTAATTATTATATTATTAATTAAGTTAATGTTTTAATGTTTTAAATATAATCCGTTACTATATTAATAGTAATATAAGTGTATTTGTTATAGTTATGCTTATTTTGTGGTATATGTGTTTTGGAGACATATAGATGTTATCGTTGAGACTGAGCTTAATGGTATACTGAATTACGCTTTGTTAATAAGTATCCTGTCGTTATTTGTAATAATTAGTTTTCACAGTGGCCATATAAGACTGATATTGGTAATTTTAAGATTAAAGTGCATAAGGTCAGGGAATCATAGCGGTAACAGAATATGCTTCAACAACTTGGTTCCTGTAACCTTATTATCTAAAGCGTACAAAAATGTAGAAGAGTTGTTGCCATTGCATGTATATGCAATGTGATGTAAATTGATGATTTTCATGAAGATTTAGTAGTGATTATTAGTGAAAATGCATGGTTTTTTCTAAGTACCATTAGCAGATTGAAATAGCAGATTGAAATACCGATTCCTTTAAGAGCATCGATAAAGATAGCTACGTAATTTAAGTGATACTGCTCATTTATTTCTTGGTTAAAGATATAACCAGTTCTGTTAGACAAGTCGATTTTCATCACTTGCTGGTTATCATTAGCGACATTGCATGCATCTAAGGAGTTAGTTAGGGTTAAAGATGCTTATCAAGAGTTAGAATCGAACTGGATAAATTTCATCAATAGCTTGCGAGTGCGCGACTTACTCTACTCCTAGGAGGACTTAGGGCGTGGATGCGATGCTTTTGTTTTTAGAATGCGATGGTAAAGATATTTCCAGACATACAGAACTACTAATGGTTGGGTGCATAAGATAGATAATGTCCTAACTTTACTCTTAAAAGGCGCAACTAAAAGTTAAGGTTGTGCTACAAGAGTTATATTATCAGAGAGTTGGAATGCCGATAATAAATCCTTTAATGTTTTATTTGCAAGCCTTTCAGGATATCGTCTAAGCGATGGTGATGTTAGAGAATAATTAAAATAGCTGCTATTCTATGCCTTCCCGTAAGCACACTATAGCGTTAATAAAAACAATCAATCCGATTGAATCATCTTTACGACAGTGAGGCTGTGAAGCTGAGAAAATGAAGCATTGTAATTCGAAAGTAATCTTTTAATACTATTTAAGCTGTTCCTGTCTGTTTAAAAAGTTAGGAATTAGTTAAGGAGATTGACCTGCTTGACTTTGATGGTAAATAATATTTAATTTAAGGATAAAGAATAGATTTATGAAGTATTACATCGGATTGTAGCCTAATCACTATAGGCCACTAGATTTGCTAATAATTTCTTTTATTTTAGCGATCTGAGGAATTTGATAAATTTTATTTAATAAAATTTTTTTTTTGAATTATATTAAAAGTGATTAATTATATATTACTTTAATTATTTTTTATTGATGTTTAATTATTTTAAATAATTTTAATTGTCTTTTAATTTACACTGATAATCTTGAATCTCACCAACTGAACCAAGATTGAAATCTTGCAATTTAAACCGTGTTGTTAATAAAATAAATTCATTTTTTTGTGTGCTTGGCATCATCGCTAAGCCATAATAAGAAATATCAGCATCCTGCTTTACAGCATATTTTTTTAGATAAATAAATGGTGATATTTTATTTATGTAAAATGCAGAAATTTTAATAGCCAGGTATTGATGATTATTAATTTTATCTTTTAAGGGCCGCCAGCTAGTAGTTATGGTATCTTCATTTTTTTTTATTATTTGATATACTTCAGGTTTTAAGCAAGCTAAATGAATATGTAATTGATCTTGAGTGCGGCCATATTTTGAGTTTATAGCAAGAGAAAGAAATTTTTCATTGATAGGTTTGCTAGCTGATTTAATAAATAGCGCCCGATTTTGCCATGCTAATATGAAATAATTTTCTGTATTTTTTTGTTGCAAAAGAGGACTTTCAATTCCTGATATTTTATTTAATGGTAGCAATAAGTTATGTAATGGCCCCTTTATATCTTTATATATTACATATAAGTGTTTTTGATTAACTTTGATACATGGTAGTTGTAAATTGCTATTTTTAAACTCAGGAATACATTGTTCATTAATAGTTTGCCATAATTTATCATTATTTATTTTTAAATAGGTAAAATAAACTAATATAGATAAGAGTAAAGGAAAAAATATCTTGAGTAGTAATTTGATACTTTTTTTCATAAAAAATCCTTTTAAAAATTTTTCTTCAAAAGATTAGGATAATTAATTTAGCAGTTATCAGCATTTTACTCATCTGATATAAGATATATCTAAATTTATTCTATCTATTTGTTAATTTATTGTTCTTAAATATTTTTATTTTTTGATGAAATATAATTTAATGAGTAGTTCATATTTTGCTTGTTTTAAAAGTTATCACAAAGTCTGATCATGATCAGACTTTGTCTATACTCTCTTGCTTTGATGCTTCATAAATCTATTTCATCTTTAAATTGGAATTTGTTTACTAATAATGTGAGTTAGGAAATTAATTCTCTTCCTTTAGGGAAGACTCATTTTTGGTATATAGGGTTTTGGAGATGCTGCCGATATCCATTCTGATTAATTTCGTGTATTATTTCAATATTATAGATATAATTTCCTATGAAATTCATCCTAGAGATGTCAACAAAACTAGATATTACCTTCATCTCCCTTACATGAATTCATTCGTAATTGTGCGCCAATCTGCTGATAAACATCGCTGTTAAGACTGAACTTGGAAGCGATACTGCAAAACATGTAAACACTGCATTCTCTACGGATCTCATCTTTAATCCATAAGGTTAAGTGTTATAGCGAATCATGCAAATGCGTATCCTGATGTTGAAATTAACGTGAATAAGGTTAGAAATCCACAATCTGTAAAAAATATTCTTCTAAACCTCATTTTACCACCTTATCTAAAGCGTGCGAAAGCAGCAAAGAGTTGCTACCATGAACTGTATATGCAAAAGCATGAGGTATCATCTATCGATGATTTACGAATTCATGTAGGCGCTTCTCAAAAAAAAGTACATGATCTTTTCTGCAAGTACTATTGGTAGATTAAAACATCAATCGCTTCAAAGGCAGAGAAAGTAGTAGCTGTATAATTTTAGCGATATAAGTTACGTTTTTATTGGCTGATGCCATAATAATCTTGTAAAAAGCTGATCGATATGGTGCTCTTCTGCTTATTATTTGATAGCACTGTGTATAGATATAAGAAGTTTATTGCGATTAAAGATAGTTATAAGAGTCAAAAAGTGCACTGTACTGAACTTTCGTATGGTCGCGAGCAGGTGTCTTAACTCGTATCTCTTAGACTTGGTACTATAGGGGACGCAGTGGTTAGTTTTTTGGAATGAAGTGGCAGAAAAGGATATTCTTGACATGTACCATGAACGTTGTATGGTGGTACATAAAACAACTAATGTGCTACCTTCATTCCCCTAAAAGGTTATGCACCGAAAGTTAAAGCAGGTGTCTGAGGTTTGGCTAGCAGAGATCCCTGATGCTACTAATAATATTATTGATGTTTTATTGGAAAATAATCACCATAAATATCTCTTCAGCAATTAAGAATCTAAAGAAAGAATGAGAATAGCTGCTTGGTATTCTACGATGTTCTGTTAGATCATTAGGCATCTTAAATAAGAGCAATGAATTCGAATTAAATTAGCTTTTGCGAAAGCAAAGTTATAAAGCTGCTTCCAGAAAGTACTGTAGTTTGAAAAAACCCTTTAATGCTATTTAAACTCCTTTTGTTTACTCAGAAAAGTTGGAAGCGGCTAAAGGATCTTAATCTGGTTGACCATGCTGGGGTAACCAGGGTTTAATTTAAAGATGAAGAATAGATTTACAAGTATCAGATTAGAATGTGACCTAACAGTCACACGATAGATTTACTAATAACTGGATTAAAAGATAAGTCAGAAACGAGATATTGAAATATATTTTTATTATACTGCTGAGATCTTCTGACTTTAGATACTTTAATCTCAACTCCATAAATATTAATTTCTGTATAGTTTATGGTAAATAATCGTTACGAACGACGCTATGAACGCTATCGACAACTAGGCGATGATAGTCTTTAACAGCGTGTATATCAATTGGCTAGCAGAATTACGAATTGTGTTCATGTAATGGATGATAGATGACATCTAGTTTTACAAATATTTGTAGGGTAAACCTTAAAATGAAGTACTGATGATAGAATCTAAATGTTGTTTTCAAATCAATGCCTGTTTGTTTCGTTAACTCTCATAAAGTAAAGTTATTCAACATATATCACAAGCAATTAAACCATTTATCCTTGTGATGTAATTCTTGCTAGAAGATTAGCAATAAAATTATTAATATTTTCCTGTAATAAGAAATTTTATAACGATGTTACTGTATAATTCTAAATGAATGTTTTCCCAACGGATAACATGTTCACTGTGATAATATTGGAGGATAAAGTAGAATGAGTTGCGATTCAATATATGAATTAATATCATCTAATATATTAGAGTCGAGGCAAATAATGAGATTTAGTTTTATGTTAGTATTATGAGATGATGAGTGAATTTCTTTAATTTTTATTACTGTTTACTTTTTCATAGTTAGTAGTGTTATAGAGAAAATCCTTTACAGCTATAAGGGATTTTTCTACTAACAATCTCTTACAAAATAGCCTCATAAACATCACTTAAACTGCAAAACATAATAAAAATTAATATTTTTCTTATTATTAGAGATTAAAAGAAATAATAAAATTAAAATATAGTGAAATATAATTTTCATAAGATTTTTATATTAAAAAGATAAAATCTTATCGGTTACCTTTTTATAAAAGGTACTTTTATGATGGTGCCCAAGGCGGGACTTGAACCCGCACAGCTTTAAAGCCGAGGGATTTTAAATCCCTTGTGTCTACCAATTTCACCACCTGGGCTAAATTTTGGAGGCGCGTCCCGGAGTCGAACCGAGGTGGACGGATTTGCAATCCGCTGCATGGCCACTCTGCCAACGCGCCTTACTAAAATCTAGGTTATATATGGTAGATATTGGAGCAGGAAACGAGACTCGAACTCGCGACCCCGACCTTGGCAAGGTCGTGCTCTACCAACTGAGCTATTCCTGCATTTTCCTATGCTTATTTAGTTTATTAAAACTAGCATTTCTGATGTACTGTATTTTTACTTTTTTCTTGTATTGAGTCAATACTATTATTGATTAATTTGATTTATTCGATATTTTTAATAATTTTGATCATGTTTCATTTAAATTTCTCCAGGATCCAGATAAGTATTGAAACATAGACCAAAACGTTAAAATAATCGTAAAATAAAGTAATATAATAGCAATTAGTTCAATTTGGATATTAGGATGCCACATCAATCCTATTAATGAGAGCATCTGAGCTGCTGTTTTAAATTTTCCAATCCAAGAAACAGCTACACAATTACGTTTACCTACCTCAGCCATCCATTCTCGTAATGAAGAAATAATGATTTCACGCGCAATCATAGTTACTGTTGGTAATGTAACTAACCAGGTATGATAATATTCAGTCACTAATACTAGTGCCGTTACTAGCATAATTTTATCAGCTACCGGATCTAAAAATGTACCAAATTTAGTTGTTTGTTGCCACCGTCTAGCAAGAAAACCATCAAACCAATCAGTTAACGCAGCAATGATAAAAAGAAACGCACATACAAGAGGCCCCCAATAAAAAGGAAGATAAAAAAATAATATAAAAAACGGAATCAATATGATACGAAAAAGTGTTAACCAAGTTGGAATATTTAATTGCATGATGATATATAGTTATCTGGCCAATATAAAATATACATATAGTTCAACTACCTATTCTTATTACTTCAACGCATTATAAATTTTTTTTGCTAATATATATGAAATTGTTGGCACTTTTGTGATTTCATCAATACTGGCATTACGCAAAGCTTGTAATCCCCCCATATATTTAAGTAGGGTTTGTCGACGTTTAGGACCTATTCCTTCAATAGACTCTAAGATGCTGGTATTTCGAACTTTTCCTCTATGCTGACGATGTCCTATAATAGCGTGATTATGTGATTCATCACGAATATTTTGTATTAAGTGTAGCGCAGGTGAATCAGATGGTAACGAAAGACCTTTGCCATCAGGTTTAAAGAATAATGTTTCTAAGCCAGCTTTACGATCATCTCCTTTAGCTACCCCTATTAATTTAGGGCGCGTAATGTCCCAATCGACATTTAATGCCTTGAATGCAGCGATTGCTTGAGCTAGTTGTCCTTTACCACCATCAATAAAAATTACATCCGGGACTTTATTTGTATCTATGTGTTTACTATAGCGTTTCATTAAAACCTGATACATAGCAGCATAGTCATCACCAGGCGTAATATCAATTATATTATAACGACGATATTCAGAACGTAATGGTCCATTACTATCAAAAACAATACAAGATGCTACAGTTTGCTCTCCAGATGTATGACTAATGTCAAAACATTCCATGCGATAGATTTTATCTAGTCTTAGCAAAGCAGCTAATCCCTCCATTCTTTTGTGAATGGTTGATTGTTGTGCAACTTTTGTTGTTAATGCTGTTGCTGCATTAATACGAGCCAGTTTTAAATATTTAGCTTTTATTCCTCGTGGTTGCACTTTAATATTAATTTTACGCCCAGCTATTTTAGTCAAAAAATTAGTAAATAGCGCTTTCTCCGGTAATAAAAAATCTAATAATATTTCTTCGGGTAAAGAACGAATTTCATTACTTTGTAAATAAAATTGCCCTAAAAATGTTTGCACAACTTCATTTAATTTCGTATTTTTGGGAATCTTTGGATAATAACTACGACTACCAAGTATTTTTCTTTGACGAATAAAAAGCACTTGAATACAAGCAATTCCTAAGTGATAAGCAACACTAATTACGTCTAAATCTTGCGTATTACCGGTAACAAACTGTTGCTCTGTAACCGCTCTAACAGCTTGTATTTGATCGCGATAACGTGCTGAATATTCAAACTTAAGAGATTGACTAGCTTGTTCCATATTTTGGATTAATTGATTAAGAACTTTCTTATCTTTCCCTGATAAAAATAATCGAACGTATTCTACTTGTTGATGATATTCTGAGTTAGAAACTATCCCCTTAATACAGGGAGCTAGACAACGATTAATTTGGTATTGGAGGCATGGTCTAGATCGATTACGATAGATATTATCTTCACACTGACGCACTGGAAAAATTTTTTGTAATAAAGCTAGCGTTTCTTTGGCGGCATGAACACCTGGAAATGGGCCAAAATAGTCGCCCTTTTCTTTCATAGAGCCACGAAAAATAGTCAAACGTGGATGTTTATCTGCACTTAAAAAAATATAAGGATAGGATTTATCATCTCTTAGCAGAACATTATAACGAGGTTGATAAAGTTTAATATAATTATGTTCAAGTAATAAAGCCTCTGTTTCTGTATGTGTTACAGTAATATCAATTTGAGCGATATTTTTAATAAGTTGTTCCGTTTTACGGCTTGTTACTTTCTTTCTAAAATAACTCACTAAACGTTTTTTTAAATCCTTTGCTTTGCCGACATAGATAACTATTCCAAATGTATCATACATACAATATATGCCTGGTTGATTAGTTACTGTTTGCAAAAATACTTTCGGATTAAATAATTCAGGCATTATAATAAAACTCTCTGTTTGAATTAATCCATTGGTTATAGTTATATAAGTTAATTTTACTTCACTATAAAAAATTATTAATAAATCTAGTGTAGATGCTTAAAATTCACTCTGATGCTTTGTAAATCAGTTCTCCATTCTTAAATTTAGCGTTGTTTTTAGCACATCTTAGGTTAGCAGGTCAAATCTTCTTAGCCGGTTTCAGCTCTTTTATCGTTCAAGGATGTTTTTCTGAAAATTTTGGCAATAAGTATTAAAGGTTTTATTTAATGGCATCGTGACTGTCTAGTTAGCCACATAATCCCCCTTACAAAGCCCTTATTTTAATTTTTGATGCTGTCATGCCTTTAAGGGAGTTAAAGGTATAGCCATGATCTATTTTGTATACCAATAGAGTTGCTGTTACATTTCTGGAAATATCTTTATTATTTACTTCTAAAAACTAAGAGCATCATCTCCTCGTTGTAGTATGTATCGGAGATATGGATAAGCTATCCTATAATAAGTTATTAAGAAGTTTATGGGCTAGAGTTCAGTTGGCTTCTGAATCTCAATAACCATCTTTGATCGAAACAAAATCCTTAGCATCCATACAGCTCTGCCGATAATTAGCAGCAGGCAAGGCATAAGCTTCTTGATAAGACGGTTATGCTATCAGCTAATAAATGAATATACCGTGTATCGTTTAAATTACGCAACCGCTATTACCTATACTCTTCAAATTATTCTAGCACTAGATATTAATAAGAACGAGAAATCTGATTGAATGGGCTTTTGTGATAGTGAACTTATGAAGCTGATGCGCGAAAGAACTGTAGTTAAAGAAAATAACCCTTTCATGATATTTAAGCTGATATAGTCTGTTTAGAAAAGGTTAAATTGAGTAAGGAGATTAACTTTCTGATTCTGATGCTAAACAAGGTCTAATTTAAGGATGTGAAGTAAATTTACGAAGCATTAAAGAATAGTCTGACAGACAGGCATCAGATTTTCTAATAACTTCCGAGATATTAATTTAACATCCAATAGTTACAAAAGCAAAATAATTATTTTTATAGATTTATTGATAGCAGTAATGAATTAATTGGTAGAAATTAGAACAAAATATAGTTAATACTGGTTTTTTATTTCTAACTTATAATTATAAGACAATTATTTAGCAATAATATTCACACTCAGTTTTATAAAAAAATTACTATGGACTTGAAAATGAACTTCATGTTTACCAATAGTACGCAATACTCCATTTGGTAAGCGAATTTCATTTTTCATGACTTTAACGCCAGCAGCAGTAATTGCTTGAGCAATATCACGAGTCCCAATTGAACCAAATAGTTTACCTTCATTACCAGCTTTAGAAGCGATGGTTATTGTTGATAATGAATTAATTTTTTCAGCTCGGTCTTTGGATGCAGTTAGAATATTGGCTAATTTAGCTTCTAATTCAACACGGCGTGCTTCAAAAAATTCAATATTCTTTTTAGTTGCAGGAACAGCTTTTCCATTCGGAACTAAATAGTTACGGGCATAACCCGCTTTAACATCAATTTTATCACCTAGGCTACCTAGGTTTGCTACTTTATCCAGTAAAATAATTTGCATGATCTTATCCTCTTTAATGTAATGATGATTACATCAATTACTAATGACGATCAGTATATGGCAAGAGAGAGAGATAACGAGCACGCTTTATAGCGCGAGCAAGCTGACGCTGGTATTTTGCGCGAGTACCAGTGATTCGACTTGGTACAATTTTACCACTTTCAGTGATGTAGTTTTTTAATATTACGATATCTTTATAATCAATTTCTTGAACGCCTTCTGCTGTGAAACGACAGAACTTGCGACGACGAAAATAACGTGCCATTTAGCTAGTCTCCAGAATCTATTAATTCAATTTGCTCGGCCATGAAGCACTAAGTTATTCAAGCCATTAGCGCCCTGATGGCTGCTAATAAAACCGATAACAGTGATCCGAGTTATCAACCCCGTTATACTATGAGTGAACTGTTGTAATTTTGTCCGCTGGTAATAATAGTTATTTTATACTATATTTTCCGATTAAAACCGGCATCTTTCTGCTGTAAACTATGTTTGAGTACAAACTGACAGTGAGGAACTCCAGTTGGACTAACTTTCTTATCGGTCTATTACAAATTTTTCTTGGTAGAATCAATCGATCAGTATTCATAAGTAAAATTACTCTTCAGAGTTTTCGGCTCTCTCAATTCTTTCCAGTTCTTCATTAATAAAATCATGATTGTGACGATCCTCTTTTGCTTTAACTATTGGAGAAGCTTCAGTAACCATATGGTTAATACGCATAACCATGCTGCGGACAACAGCATCGTTAAATCGGAAGTTTGTTTCTAATTCATTAATCACTCCTTGTGGAGCTTCAACGTTCATCAGAATATAGTGTGCTTTATGCAATTTATTTATTGGATAAGCCAATTGACGGCGACCCCAGTCTTCCAATCGATGAATTTGACCTTGCGCTTTGGTGATAGAGCTACTATAGCGCTCAATCATACTTGTAACTTGCTCACTTTGATCCGGGTGAACTATAAAAACGATTTCGTAATGACGCATGAGTTTTTCTCCTTACGAATTAATCAGCCTCCTATATATCAATCAGGGTCAGCTGTAACCAACACATGGAAGCAAGGAAAACTTATTTAAGCGAAGCTATGAAATTAACTCATTACTATAACTATACTTGAATTAAAACTCAAGCAATAGATTAAATTATCACTTATTTTACATTAAATTGAATTAGGTAATATTATCAACATTGTTAATGATACTATTTTTTAATGACTGCGTCGTTGACGTACTGCTTCAAATAAACAAATTCCCGTCGCAACAGAGACATTTAAAGACGAAACTATACCTGCCATTGGAATACTAATTAGTTCATTACAACATTCCCTTGTTAATCGACGCATACCTTTACCTTCACCCCCCATCAGCAATGCAATAGCTCCGGTTAATTTACTCTCATATAATATATGATTAGTGTCACCTGTAGTACCAATAATCCAAATATTCTGCTGTTGCAATTGACGTAGTATCCGCGCAATATTGGTAACTCGTATTAATGGCATATTCTCAGCTGCACCACAGGCAACTTTCTTAGCGATTGCATTAAGCTGAGCTGATTTATTCTTTGGTACAATAACTGCATCAATACCTGCTGCCTCTGCGCTACGTAAACAAGCACCTAAGTTATGTGGATCGGTAATGCCATCTAATATAAGCAAAAATGGTGATTTTACCTGGGAAATAATAATATCTAAATCGCTCTCTTGATATTCTCGTCCAGATTTTATTTGGGCAAAAATACCCTGATGAACAGCATTCTCTGTCTGCCTATTCATCCATTGACGATTAACTAACTGAATAATAATACCGAATTTTTTAAGCTGGTTAATAACCGAGAATAACCGTTTATCTTTACGTCCTTTTAGTATATAAACTTGTTTTAAACGCGAAGGATCGCGTTCCAATAGTGCTTGCACTGCATGAATACCATAAATAATTTCATTCATAAATTTATCTATTACTTAATAACTCTTAAAGATAGTCAATTACTGCCAAAAAGATTATTAATAAAAATAACTAAGATTTTTGTGCTTTTTTAATAGTCTTTCTGCTTTTATCAGAATCTTTTTTCTTTTTTTATTTTTTTTAGTATTATTAGTGCTAATTTATAGGGTTTAATAAATATGCTATTATCCTCAAAAATTTTGTGTTAGTTTTAATTTAGTTTTATGAGTTAAATTTATTTTTAAAATTCCTTTTTTGTTTTTTTGCTTTTTTGTTTTTTTGCTTTTTTTTCTTTTGCTGTCTTACCTGAATTTTTTGCCTTACGTAAAGTTGATATCAATGCAAAATCAATCTTGCGTTCATCCATATGCACAGCTTTAACACTAATTTCAACTTTATCACCAAGACGAAATATCATACCAGAAAATTCACCAATAAGTCGCTGGCCTACGTTATCGTAATGATAGCAATCATTATTAAGTGAAGAGATATGCACTAGGCCATCAATAAAAAGATCTTTTAAACGGACAAAAAATCCAAAACCAGTGACACTGGTGATAATGCCAGTAAATAGATTTCCAACTTGATCTTGCATGAAATCACATTTCAACCAATCAGCAACATCTCTGGTTGCTTCATCAGCCCGCCGTTCTGTCATTGAACAATGTTCACCTAATTGTAAGATTTCATGGGTATCAGCATGCCAACCACCGGTTAGTGTCGAACGATGTTGATTATTTCCATTTTGGGCAGATAAAAGATATTTAATCGAACGATGCAATGCTAAATCAGGATATCGACGGATGGGTGAAGTAAAATGGGCATAAGATTGCACTGCTAAACCAAAATGCCCTCTATTTTCAGAGTCATAAATAGCCTGTTTCATTGAACGCAAAATCATTGTTTGCAACAAGAGATGTTCTGGACGTTCAGCAATCTCATGCATGATTTTAGCATAGTCAGCTGACTTGGGTTTTATACCACCTGGTAATTTCAAATTTAATTTATTAAATAACGTCCGTAAGTTTATAACACTCTCTTGTTTTGGCCTATCATGAACACGGTATAAGCTAGGCTCTTTATTTCGCTCAACAAAACGTGCGGCAGCGATATTTGCTAAAACCATGCACTCTTCAATTAATTTATGCGCATCATTACGTTCAATAGGTTCAATCCTCTCAATCCGTTTTTCTGCATTAAAAATAAATCTGGCTTCTTCAGATTCAAAAGAAATAGCGCCTCGTTTTATGCGCGTGCTATCTAACACTTTGTATAATAGATGAAGTTGTTCTAGATGTGGTACTAGATTTTGATAATGCTTACGTAACTCTTTGTCACCTTGTAAAACTTTCCAGACTTTGGTGTAAGTCAATCTGGCATGAGAACGCATCACCGCTTCATAGAATTTAGATGAAGTTATTTGTCCCTCCGCCGATAACTGCATTTCACATACTATGCAAAACCTTTCGACTTCAGGGTTTAATGAACATAATCCATTAGAAAGAATTTCAGGCAACATGGGGATTACCCGTGATGGGAAATAGACCGAATTTCCCCGGCTAATCGCTTCATTATCCAATGGTGTTTGTGGCCGTACATAATAACTAACATCAGCAATGGCAACCAATAAACACCAACCACCATCTTCTTTCGGCATGCAATAAACTGCATCATCAAAATCACAGGCATCTTCACCATCAATAGTGAGTAACGGTAGATGGCATATATCTACTCGCCCCCTTTTTGCTGAGGCAGGGATCTGTTCAGATAAATCAGCAACCTGTTTCTCAACTTGTGGCGGCCAGTTATATGGAATTTGATAGGTTCTCAATGCAATCTCTACTGCCATATTAGTACCCATGCTTTCGCCTAATATTTCGATAATATTTCCTACCGCCTGAGTATGGCGTGCTGGTCGGGTTGTCATGTTAACGACAACTACATTTCCCATTTTAGCGCCATTAATCTGTTCTTTAGGGATCAAAATATTAAAGGATAGTCGACTATCATCAGGGACTACATACCCTATCATCGACTCTAAAAAATAACGTCCAACGATATAATTATTTCGTGGAACAAGCACTCGAACAATCTGAACTTCTGTACGTCCTCGCCGATCTTTTCCAAATAGTTGGACAAGCACAATATCACCATGCAGTGCTTTTTTCATTTCTTCTAAAGAAAGATAAAAATCCTCTTTCTGACCTTCTATTCGTAAAAAACCAAAACCATCACGATGCCCAATAACCGTACCTTTGAGTAAATTAATACGTTCAGGTAAAGCATAACATTGACGGCGAGTAAATACCAATTGCCCATTATCCTCCATAGCACGTAAACAGCGACGTAAATCCTCTAACTCTTCTTCTTTGGTTAACTTTAATATTCGGGCGATTTTCTGTTGACTTATAGGAGTAAGAAATTTTGCTAATACCTCTAAGATATATTCACGACTTACAATTGGTGAATGATATTTTTCAGGCTCTCGTTTTTTATAAGGGTTTTTTGCCATCACCAACCTCCAACACTACTATATCGATTAATACACTTATAATACTTAGGTCTATTATTTATTTTAATAGTAACTTATAAAATGGCTCGTTATTTTTTAATAGATCAACCAATGTATATTTATCTATGATTAATTAATTTGATTTAATATATTCTTTAATATAGGTAATATCTGGTTTTTCTGATACATACACATAGAGTAAACTTTATTATGTCAGATAATGATTATCTTGCTTGAAATTATCCACAAAAGAAATTAACAGGATATGCCTGCTATCTCCGAAACTATATCTATTAGAAATGAATATAACTTGCTTTAGTTAATAAGTAGAAGTAATATAGCAAAAATTGCTGCTATTAGTTGACTAATGCCAACTCATCCATTAGATGAGTTGGCATTAGTCAACTCATCTAATGGATGAGTAACTTATCCACATTCTCGAATTTGATTGACTAGTTTGTCTAAATAAATACCCCCATTTCCTTTTTCACCCCAGCAACAAGTCTAATTTCGCTCAATTAATTAATAATTTTTATCATATAATTACGTGAGATATCGTATATATTAGTAACTTTAATACTATTAATTATTTCTATCCATAAAAGTGACCTTTATAAATCAATGCTATTAAACTATAGTCAGCAAAAGCTTGTTAATTGCACATTAATTTTTTATAAAAAATGGACAGGCATCTTTAATAATTAATTCATGTAGTTATATCTTTAATGTAAATTTTTGCTATCAATCAAAATTGATTAGTAAATCAAGTAACATAATAAATTACTTTTTATAAAAGTAACGCCTGAATGTTCAGGCGTTACCTCTTTTTTAAGTAAAAAAGTTAAGTAGTAAAATTATATATCAAAAGGATCTCGTAATATTATTGTTTCAGCACGATCAGGTCCTGTCGAGATAATATCTATCGGAATGTTGGTTAATTGCTCAATCCGTTTAATATAATCAATGGCTGCTTTGGGTAATTGATTATATTCTTTTATTCCAGAAATACTTTCATTCCAGCCTGGTAATGTTTCATATATTGGAGTTAAACCTTCCCATTCTTCTTCTAATGATGGTGTTATAGTTAATTCAGTTCCATCTAGTTTATGATAAGCAATACAAAGTTTTACTTCATCTAAACCATCTAATATATCTAGTTTAGTTAAACAAAAACCAGAAAGAGAATTGATTTGAACTGCTCGGTTAATAGCAACAATATCTAACCAACCTGTACGACGGAAACGACCTGTCGTCGTACCAAATTCTTGCCCTTTTTTACGCAGGTATTCGTCTATTTCACCAGATAATTCTGTTGGAAAAGGACCAGCACCAACACGGGTAGAATAAGCTTTTAATATTCCTAAAATATAATCAATATAACGTGGACCTAAGCCTGATCCAGTAGCAACACCACCAGCCGTAGTATTTGATGAAGTCACATAGGGATAAGTACCATGATCAATGTCCAATAATGCTCCCTGAGCACCTTCATATATCACTAATTCGCCTTTTTGATGCGCTTTATGTAATAAAGCGGCAACATCAATGGTCATCTCCGTTAAAATGTCTGCAGTAACCATAATATCATTTAATGTTTTTTGGTAATCAACTGGAGACGTTTTATAGTAATTTACTAATTGAAAATTATGATAATTAATAATTTCTTTAAGTTTGATTTGAAATGTTTTTTTATTAAACAAATCACAAACACGTAATCCACGGCGAGCAATTTTATCTTCATAAACTGGGCCAATTCCTAGGCCTGTCGTTCCTATCGCTTTTTCGCATCGCGCTTTTTCACGTGCGTTATCTAAAGCTACATGATAAGGCAAGATTAATGGGCAAGCTTCTGAAATTTTGAGACGTTCACGTACCGGCACGCCACCCGCTTCTAATTTTTTCATTTCATCTATTAATGCATTAGGTGCCAACACCACACCATTGCCAATGACGTTTATGACATTTTCATGCAGGATACCAGATGGTATAAGATGAAGAACAGTTTTTTCAGCATTTACCACTATCGTATGACCAGCATTATGGCCACCTTGATAACGAACAACATACTTAGCGCGTTCAGTTAGTAAATCAACTATTTTGCCTTTACCTTCATCACCCCATTGAGTACCTAATACAACAATGTTCTTACCCATTTTAAAATTCACTCGATTACTTAAAAAGAATTCTGCCATTTCAATTATTAGCTGCTAGTAATTTTCATAAAACTAATACTTTGTTGATAACAATTTTAACAAATTAAAGCTGCCTAATTTGGTTTATCTAAAATAATTTGGTAACAATTTTGATTATCTTTTAAATAATCATTGTATACCGTTCTTTATTTAGTTGGTGCTCGCATATAACGGAAAAAATTAGTATCCGGGCTTAATACCATTACGTCATCACCATTTTTACTAAAGCTATTTTCGTATGCCCGCAAACTACGAATGAAAGCATAGAAGTCAGGATCTTGATTAAATATATCAGCAAATAACTTAGTTGCCATTGCATCTCCTTCACCATGTAATCTCAATGCCGTACGCTCTGCTTCTGCTAATTTTTCAGTCACGGTTTTATCTGCTGCTGCACGAATTTTCACGGCCTCTTCTTGACCTTGAGAACGATGTTGACGCGCTACAGCCTCTCGTTCAGCGCGCATGCGCTGATATATCGCTTCCGAAACTTCACTTGGCAATTCAATACGTTTAATACGAACATCGACAACTTCAATCCCTAACGCAGCCATACTGTTTGAGTTAACAACTGATAAGTTATCCTTTATCTCGTTATTAAAACGAGCTGCCGCTGAGGCTATAGCCTGATCAGCATTTTTAGTTACATCAGTATCTGAAGAAGAACCTTTATTAAGTGCATCACGGACATCAATGGTTAAGTGCCCGCGAGAGTCGGTAATAATATCTTTTACATTCAAACGGCCAAATTCTGAACGTAATCGATCACTAAATTTACGTTTCAGTAAAGTTTCAGCTTGATAAGGATTACCACCACCTGTTGCAACATAATAACGACTAAAATCAGTAATTCGCCATTTTAAATAAGAATCAACCATTAAATCTTTATTTTCTCTAGTTAGATAACGATCTGCTTGAATATCTAATGTTTGAATACGAGCATCTAACATTTTTACCATTTCAATAAATGGTATTTTGAGATGTAAACCTGGTTCATAAACAATAGGTTTATGATCACTATCACGTACAACCTTACCAAACCGTAGGATTATGCCTCTTTCTGTCTGTTGAACGGTAAAAATTGACATATACAACGCAACTAATGCAGAAACAATAATAGTAATTATTGATTTATACATGATTATTATCTCCCTACACGAGTTGAATTATTGCCCCGAGCATTGTCCTGCGCACCATAGCTATATGAATAAGAAGATTCATTAGCAATATCTGATTGCTTAATAATTTTTGGTGGCGTTATTTTTTGTATATCTAACGCTTTATTCTTGCTTCCATTACATAGAATTTTCTCTATTGGCAACAATAATATACTATTACTTTTATCGTTAATAATAACTTTACGAGTATTAGCAAGTACTCGTTCCATTGTTTCAATGTATAAACGTTCTCGAGTAATCTGAGGAGCCGCTCGATATTCTGGCAACATTTTCGCAAAACTGGCCACTTCACCTTCAGCCTTGAAAACCACACTTGTCTTATAAGCTGTCGCTTCTTCAATCAGTTTCTGAGCATTACCTTTTGCTAATGGTAGGACTTCATTGCGATAAGCTTGCGCTTCACGAATAGTCTTCTGTTCTTCTTCTCGTGCTGCAATAACATCATCAAATGCCGCTTTAACTGCTTCTGGTGGACGAGCAGCCTGGAAGTTAACATCTAATATCGTTATACCTATATTATAAGGAATTATCGTATTTTCTAACTCTTTTTGTGTTTCATCACGGATAAAAGCACGTTTCGTCGTTAACACTTGTTCCATTTCTGATTGACCAATAATCCCCCGTACTGCACTATCTATTGCTTGACGTAAACTATTATCCGGATTAGTAACGTTAAATAAATATTGAGCCGGATCAGTTACTAGATACTGGACGTTCATTTCTACTTGAATAACGTTTTCATCTGAAGTTAACATCATACCATTAGTTGCTTGTTCACGTATGGTTTCAACATTAACCGGAATCACTTTTTCAATAAAATTTGGTTTCCAATTTAAACCCGGCTCAACAATATGATTATATTTACCAAAACGGAAAATAACGCCACGATCACTCTCTTTTATTGTATAAAAACCACTTACAGCCCAAATAATAATAATTACTACAATAATAAATACGATAAAGCGACCGTTTATATTAACGCTATTTTGATTACTTGAAACGTTTCTATTTTTATTATTTCCACCTAAACCAGCAAGTATATAATTTAACTTACGCAGCAGATCGTCAAGATTAGTTGTTCCTTTTTTCCGATTACCTTTATTACCACTGGAGTTGCTGTTATTGCTGCTTCCCCACGGGTCGCGGTCCTGTCCGTTATTACCGGGCTGATTCCACGCCATGTTATAGCTCCATTCATTATGGTTGGTTTTTAGGGATAAGAGTAAAATATATACTCTTAATTTATTTAAATTATTAACTATATTTAATGTGTTGACTTAATAATGTACTCAAGTGAAGGTTGTTCTTATTTGCAAAATCTTTACAGGCAATAATGGGCAGCTTCATTTCAAATCTGAAATTATCATCTTTATCCATTTTTTTCATATTCCATTACCTAAAGTTGATAAAATTTACTATGCAAACGACCCGATTTTATCGGTAAACGCGATTTATAGTGTGTGATTTCACTAAAAAACGTTCTATTAGCACCTGTAATAATAGGATTTTTCACCTATCTGAGTTGAGAGTTAGACACTTAATATTGATATTATTCTTATCGCGATCAAATATGGAGAGAAATCTATTCAATATGTCAATTTTATTCATGACTAACAGGGAATCAATTCATGATCCTTAATTTATTCTAAGGGACTTTAAACTGCTCGAATATTTTCTTTTATATCATGGGAATCTCCGCAGCATTGATAATATGTAGTAACAAACTGGATTCCCGTGTTTCCTGTAATGTTGTTTTAAATTTAGCTCAATATTGAGAAAAATTTGTCAAACAAATCTTGTAGTATCAGACAACACTATCGCTTTAACATTATGTATATTAATACATTCTAATGTAGGGATATATAACATTGCAATAATTGATCTACTGCATATATTTAAGAATTTGTTATTTAGTTAATAGACTATATTTACATAAAATTAATGTAACTACCAATAATATGTTGGGAATATTTGCTTTACTTATATCTTCCCTATCATGCTTTCTATCTAGTTGTTAACCTTATCTATCTGAAAAATTTGCTAAATTTTATCTCAAATGAATGGATACTCCATTATCAAATTGGATTTTATCAAGTCCACACAGGCCGATTCTATTCTGTCATTTAAGATAAGTACAGACACGTATTAGACGAGTTAATATACCTTAATTGAGCTAATTTAACTTAAAATTTATCTTTAATGTGTACGTGAATACTGCGAAATATGTTTAAAATTAAATTTCTATGATTAATAATTCGATACTGACATAATCGCTCAAGATTTCTTTGTTGTGTAGAACTTAAAGGCTGATAAAAACGAATTATATCAGCATTTCTGATTTTTTAATAGCTGCTGCAGTTTTTTTCTGCTTTATTTCCTCATTAATAAATATTTAGCCTTTTGTGATTTGTACTCACCTGTTGTTATCTTTACTAGTCTAATGCCAATAGAGATGGCTAATGATTTAAATTCAATCAGGAAGTTTTAATATATCTTCTGATGAGAAAATATGTACAAAAATAGATAATTCTTAATTTTTATCTCTATCAAACAAATAACCAAAATACAGGTAAAGAAAACTTTACCTGTATTTTTATTCAAATAATTAAGTGAATTATTCAGTTGCATCATTATCCAGTAAAAGTGGCATATTTCCTGTATTGTAATTACCTAAGCTTGTATTAGCACCTTGATTGCTATGGTGAGATATAGGACGAGAAGGTACTACAGTAGAAATAGCATGCTTATATACCATTTGACTAACTGTATTTTTCAATAAAATAACAAATTGATCAAATGATTCGATTTGACCTTGTAGTTTTATGCCATTGACTAAATAAATGGAAACCGGAACCCTTTCACGGCGTAATGCGTTTAGGAACGGATCTTGCAGAGATTGCCCCTTAGCCATTCTCTATTTTCCTTATTTTGTTGTTTTTAAATAAAAAACTTTATAGTTCAAAAATTAACTACTCAAAAAACATGCCTTTACCACCACAGTTGTACATAAATAGCAAACCTATGTATTAATAAAATGCAATATTGTGTTAAGAATTCCCTTAATGTCATCACTATAGAGTCTATGCACGTTTTTACAACTTCTTAACCATGTAATTTGACGTTTAGCCAATTGACGCGTAGCACATATACTATGATAAACCATTTCATCATAACTAATTTTAGCAGATAAATATGACCACATCTGACGATAACCAACAGCACGAATAGCAGGTAGATCTCCATGGAGATCTCCTCTAGTATAAAGAGCACTAACTTCATCTTCAAAACCCATCTTTAACATTTGTAGAAAACGCATTTCGATACGTTGATGGAGAATTTTACGATCTTGTGGTGAAATTTCAAACTGTAATACATTATATGGTAATTTTACTTCTACAATTTCAGTTAATTCTGTCAAACTCTTCCCGGAAATTAAGAAAACCTCTAAGGCACGAGACAATCGTTGAAAATCATTAACATGAATTCGATCTGCTGATATAGGATCAATCTTTTGTAAACGTTTATGAATTTCTCCCCAACCAAATTGTTTTGCTTGCATTTGAATTTCTGCCCGAATGGTAATATTAGCTGAAGGTAAGAGTGAAAATCCATTTAGCAATACTTTAAAATATAGCATAGTCCCTCCAACAAGTAAGGGAATCCGCCCTGATGTGACAATTTTTTCCATTTCCAATAAAGCATCACGGCGAAAATTTGCTGCAGAATAAGATTGCAAAGGATCTAAAATATCAATCAATCGGTGTGGAGCGATTTGTTGCTCTTCCACTGTTGGTTTTGCTGTTCCTATATCCATACCGCGATAAATTAAAGCAGAATCTACACTGATTATTTCAATGGGTAATTTTTCACGTAATGCCATTGCTATTGTTGTCTTGCCTGAGGCCGTTGCTCCCATTATAAAAATCGCTTGCGGATTATGTTTTTTAAAAATTTGTTTATTCATAAGTTAAATCTGTTATCACCGATTCAAAATCAATTAATTGTAGTAATATTTTAGATGGTTCTTTAACTAATTCAGGATAAACCTACTTAAAATTTGCTAGTAACTGTGGGGGGTATAAATACCCTCCTTTGCAAAAATCATGCACATTTGTTTTTATTTGCAAAATTATCTTATAGTCAAATAACTAATTCCTTTTCACCTAACAAAAATTATTTTAAGCAAAATATTTTAATAGTTTTGAAAATAATTCAGCTAAATTTTGCGATCTTAAATTATAAGAAACACAACTAATTGCTGCTTTGTTATAAGAAATATGATGTTAAAACCTAAGATACTTAGTAGCACCTTTATTCAATAAAAAGTTTTAATTTCCTTTCTTTTAATGCAGATTTTACTGGTATTAGTAAAAAGGTTAGGATTTTAATCCTTTATTAGTAGAAATCAATTGACTTCATTTCAAGCATCTTCAGATATTAGTAATAGTAATAAATTTATTTCAAATAAAATGTTAATAAACATAAAATTTTTAGAATAAATTATTAATTTTTTATAAAAATGATTTTTTTTTTATAAAAAACCTATTTTTACTCATATTTTTAGTTTTATTGAGTTCTTTTTGCTCTAAAAAACTAAAATTTTCTTGTTTAGATAATTTATCTTGTATCAATTGCTGATATAACTAACTCTATTTTTGTTATAGATTTTCAGCTATTTCCCATTATTTCAACCAAATCTAATGCCAGATTAGATAGTAAAATTTAGCTATTTGCACTTAATTTTGTTATTACTTGCACTTTTTGTTTTTTCAATAAATAAATACGCCTTTAAATCATGTAAGGAAGAATTTTTATCTTGCATCTAATCGATTTTTGCAATACTAAAGCAGAATAAGTTTTTTGTTTTAAACTAACAAGAACTTGATAAAATTCATTTTAGTTTTGTTGGTTTAGTAGTACGTACTGGGGTGAACACATCCTGTATGTAAAATCATGAAACGCGGTTGATGAAAACAAATTTCTATTTAGCTGGAATAAGATTATTATCAACCTGATAAAGATAAATTATTAAATAAAATATATAAGTTGCTTACTTTTTTCTTGAAGATGAACAGTCTAGGTTTTTATGATTTTCATGATTGATTAATCGGTCGCGTGTTCTCATATGCCAATTAACATAACAATGTTAAATTCAATTGAATTATCTAAGTAAGGATAAGATATGCAGCTTTTTATGGTTAAATCACCATTCTGCCAACATAATTAAGTGTATTTTGTAGAAAGTACTACCATAAATAGTAGTTAAACGTCATTCATATTGTTTTTTACTATTAATCGTATGATAGTATTGAACTAATTTACTATTATGGAGCAATATTGATTGCAATATCGAAACGTGATAAAGCTATTAACGCACCACAACTTCATTTAATATGGTTAAATTCGATTTCTCTGCGTAAAAATTTACATCGAAATGGAGTGTTATAAAAGAGATCAAGAACTTCAACTGTTCTTTCTATATAGATGCGCAATAGATTTTAACATAATATTCATCTCATCCCCATTCAACATAAGTTTGCCAGGATTTTGTCTTGGTCTCGCGGCGCGTGAACTTAGTATTAAACAAGAAATAGAACTAACACTGATCAGTGCTTTTTTCTCTAAATAATTCCATCCTCATAATAGCTACAAGATCTTATAGGGTCACTATTTTGCTTGTAGCATGTTTCTTCAATATTAATCTTAAATCTTCTTTATGAATACCACTACTATTGCTCATGGATATGGATAAGTTTTCTCCACCACGCTTAATTTCAATATTAATACGGCTAGCGTTAGCATTGAGACTATTTTAACTAATTTTTTATAACTGATGATGGGAGTTAAACAAGTTCGCCTTCAGCAATTTAATTAGATAATTAGAGAAAGAATTTATATCCTGATATAATGATCTCTGTTAGATTTTATTATTTTGGTTCTGTTTGTAAGGGATGCTGAGTAAAATAATTTCGTAATCCTTGATGAATAGCTACTGCTAAACTTTCTTGATAATCATTAGAAACTAGCAGACGTTCTTCGGAAATATTACTAATAAAACCTGTTTCTACAAGAATAGATGGAATATCTGGAGAACGAAGTACACCAAGACTGGCATGTTCTGGATCATATTTATGGATATTACCAATTTTACTTAATTCTCTCAATACTTTTACTGCGACAGCATAGCCTACACGCTGGGAATTTCCAAATTGTAAATCCAAAATGGCTTGGTTAAGATAAAGATCTGCACCGTTTGCCAATGCATCACCTGCACCACCTAATAATTCAGACTGCTTTTTATGTTGCTCAAGCCAATTACTCAATTCACTTTTTGCTCTTTGATTGGAAAGCACACAAACAGAAGCACCTCTTGTACGATTGTTGGCTGCTGCATCAGCATGAATTGAAACAAGCATATCAGCCGCTTTTTTTCGTGCCACTTCTGAACGACTTGCTACAGAAATAAAATAATCTCCATTTCTGGTCATTACTGGGTTAAACATTGGATCTGTCTTTAAATGATTCTCTAATTTATTCCCGATACTCATTGTTATATTTTTTTCATGATAACCGTTTTTTCCAATTGCGCCTGGATCTTTACCACCATGTCCAGCATCAATGGCCACGATAACTTTCCGAGTACTTTTAGATAAATTTTTATGTATTAAATAGATTGAAGAGTAATTGGTTAATTTTTTTTTAACTAGTAAATTTGTTGATAACAATTTGTTGCTTACTTCAGTAATTGAGTGAAATATCTGAGACTGTAACGCCTTAATGAAACTATTCTTTAAAATGAAAACTATTTGATAATAATGATTTATTTGCTCAACAACCGTACCACTTACTTTCATTGCATTTATAAATTTGATACCAATACGTTGGTACTGACTATTAAGTAACTGATTAACATGAATCCTTTTAACTAAATTATTTTTTATAAATTTCATTAGTAATTCAGATATCTGATCATATTCACGAAGGTTAATAATTAAATACTCAGATTCATGAAGTGGATAAAATCGGTACTTTAGATTATTCTTAAAAAAGTATAAAGTGACTTTTCCCTCAAATAAATTATCATTGACGTGAATATTGGATAATATTGAAGCCTGTGCATTTGATAACAATGAGTTGCTAACTAATATTATTATTATTAATAATAAGAGGAATACATGAGTTTGCCATCTTTTTATGATATTAATTATTGCGGTTATCATTATGATTAATGTTCCTATTATTATAATAATATTGTTAATAACATTTCTCATATGTTGATAACGTAATAAGTCGTACTTATTTTCCATTATTCTCATATGATAGATAGAATTCAAGATCAGCGCATGGTAAAGCATTCCTTTACCTTTCTTTATTATGTCATTTTAATAAATATATAGCTGTTAATCAAAGTAATCACGGATACTCTCATAAACTTCAAGATCAGTTAAATGATATAAATTAAATGCTAAACTGAATTAGAAGTCAGTAAATACGATTCAACTAAAGTATAAATTTGCCTTTTAGGATCTCCCTAGATAAGTTAACCTTGAAAAACTGTAATAAAAAGTTATTTTCCCAGCATTCTTAAGTACTTATCTAAATAAGAATAAAATGTTGCTTATTAAAGATGAGCTAAAGGAAGTGCTATAAAAAGCTATTATTTTTTTATTAGCAAATACTATTACTTACCGAATAGTATAACGAGATTTAATCTTATTTGTAGATTACATTGGCAAAATCTATCGTTTTACATACATAGAACTAATTATGTTTATTTTGATATATATGAGGTTTAGTGTATGCTGAATATCCTTTTAATTAAATTTAGTAAATAATTTAATAATATAGAGATGATATGATATAGGATGAAATTATATCTTATAGCTACCTTCTAAGACTGGATATTACTTATGTTACCTTGCATAAACTCATCCGTAATTGCGACAGGCAAAGCTAATAGACACCGATATTGATATGCAGCTCTAAGTTATGCTGCTTAACATGCTTAAGCCCGCCTTTGTCAAGGTATCAAACTATCATTCATACATGCATACATGGTTATGTGAAAAGTAACCTATACAAAGCATGCATTGGTAATCTTAAGATTAAAGTACCTAAAGGTTTAGTGGATTGAAGAGCACAGAATATACATCAACATCTCCTTATTACCACTTTATTTCAAGCCTGCAATATGGCGAAGAGTTGCTATCATAGCCTGTATCTGTAAAGCCATGAAGAATTATCTACTTATGATTTCACAAACCCATGTAGGCTTTTCTCGATAAAAAGTACATTATTTTCTGTCAGTACTATCAGTAAACTGAAACAGCAATGCCTTAAAGAGCACAGTCAAGGGAAGCTGTCTAATTTAAACGATATGCGCTATATTTATTTCTTGGCTGATAACATATACTGTTTTATTAGGCAAGTTGATTGTATTTGCCTGCTACTCATTATCTGTAGCAATCTGTAGCACTGCGCATGAACGTAAAGAGTTAGATTGCGCTATAAGATTCTTATCAATAAGTCAGACGCAAATTGGGTTTAACTTCTAATGCTATAATGCTCTAATGAGCAGGTAGTTAATCCTACCTCCCAAGGGTGCTATGGGAGAGACGGTGGTTCCATTTATTTTGAATGCAATAGTAAAAATATTCTAGGACATCTAGCACAAATTCTGTCTGTTGAGTACATAAAATAATTAATCTAGTTGCTTCACTCTACAAAGGAATTAAACACCGAAAGCTAAGTGTGATCTGCTGAAGCTTTAGCTAGCAGAAGGCCATAACGCTACTAATAAAACTATTGATATTTTGTTAGTAAGGTTTTCAGCATAGGGAGCATCTTGCAGCCATTAAGAAGCTAAAAAAGGTCAGAAGAATTACTAGCATTCTGCGTTTTTCTATCAACCTAATTAAGCGTTAATAAGAGTAACTAATTTGATTAAATCGACTTTTGCGACAGTGAGGCTACAAAGCCGATGCGTAAAGCGCTGTGTTTCAAGAAAACAAACATTTTAATGGTATTTGAAAGTTGCTACAGTCTGATCAAAAAACTGAAATTAACTTAGAGGGAAATGAGTTAATCTATTAATAGTGGTGTAAACAATATCCAGTTAAAGATGAAGGATAGTATTTATGAACCATCAGGGGGTAGAACATATCCTGACCACCATACATCAGATTTACTAATAACTTTACAGAGTAAAGTTATGCACCTCTCTATTTTAATTATTGTCATTTAGAATAATCTTCTCTAGCCAGATAATTTTATAAATAAAAGGACTTTACGCGCATCAGTAAAGTTACTTAGCTAGCTATCTTAAGTCGCTGATATAACTGTTTATATTTTGAATGTAGAATTCATTGTTAATAATTTTTTGATTACCTAATCTTATTAGGTGATGGTGACTAATTTGATGCTAGCTGGCAAGGGTTTCATACCATTTAACTCCATCCGAATGAAAGAATAGATTCTGATCGATAATCAGCTCAAGAAAATAGCTAACATAATCTGTATTAAACTCTTTTAAGAGTTCCATTGGTTAGATTACACTATTAATCTCAAACGATTAATAGCCGTAATTTGTTCTTTTCTTTTATCTTTTTCCTCTCTCGTATTTTCTACCTTTCCTATATGAAATATAATGCTTCCATCAAATGATTTAGAGAAAAATATTTCGTTAACTTTAATAATATCTTACTACATTTAAGTTGCCTATCGTTTCTAAAGTAAAAAAGCAATTACGCCATCTAAACGCTATTTTTTAAATCAATACCCTTTTTATTTTCTGATCCCCGTAAAATTGTTAAAATTTTTTCTGTAATCGGGGGATTTTATAACGATATTGCTCTAACCATAATAAATATTTGCAGCGTATGATATTATGTTCACAGTGGAAATATAGGCAGGAGATAAAGTGAAATGAGTTGTTTTATTGAATAGATCGACATCATCTGACAGATTATTGTCAAGCTAAAATAATGAAATATAGCTTTATATTAGGAGGAAGTAAGGAAGAAAAAGTTTTATAACTGTATGACTGTTTATTTTTCATAGCGCAACCTCTATAACGAGAATTCTTCATGTAGAATAAGGGATTTATTAAAAATTTTTCCTAACTAGCCTGATAATCACACCTATATCCTTATCTTTTGCCGATGACGTTGTTGCCAATATAAAAGAAGATGTAGTTGTTTCTCTTATGGAAAACGTTTTTTCATTCTCGATGATCTGTTAGCGGTTATACGCGAATTCCTGAACCTTATTTTATCTTGATCTAGTCTTCATCCCTGTTTATACAGGGAAATGGAAGCAGAATTTGCATGAAAAGTAGAAAAAGCGGCGAGGTCAAAACATAAAGCATTTGAAAGCTATAAGCCTACTTAGCTGTACGGTATTATGAAATATCTTTTTAAAATGCTAAATAAAATTTTATGACGTCATCTTTTATAGATTATAGTTTGCAAAACTCAATAAGTTTTATTAACTTTTATAAAAAGTAAAACTATCCTAGTATTCAACGCTTTTACGCGATTTTAACCGAACAGTCCTATTACTCCTCATTTAGTACTTACAGATAATAGCAAAGAATTTACAGATCGTCTTTAGGCTAAAAAATATTTAACCATTGGGAACAGTAATTTACTTGTTTGTATGCAAAGCTTGGTATAAGAGCACTGATTTAGCCCACTGGAGGTATTCTTAAACGAATGTTATGATTGAACGATTTAATGGGCGCTATTAAAAGATGTGCTGCGAAAGCTATTTATTCAAGTTAGTTAAGAATTTAAGATCACTCTGCATGATATGTTTAGCTGTACAATCAGGAATTATCTAATCAGTAATCAGTCAGTTTTGAGTAGTAAAACTTTATTACAGTTTATTAAAAATTTGTTCAAAGTTAAACTTAAATTATTCAGAAAAATAATACTACTTAGGGGAAGCAGTATTATTTCGTCTTAAGCATCAATATTATTAGTTAATAAAAGCTTTTATATCACTAAGTAGGCATTTTTAATATAAAACATAGGTAATATTCGCTATTAAAATATTCTATTAATTTAGATAGTTATACCTTAAAATATATTGATTAAATTATGTTTTATTATAAATAAAACCTTATTAAAATAATAATAACACCTTTTTCGCATAATATCTGGTTATTAAAACAATTTTTTCTAGAAAAGAAAAAAATTTTACTTGTGCATAAAATAAAGATGTATGATGATGAAAAATTATTATATGATAAAACATCAAAAAATATAAATATTTTTTAGAAAATTTTCAATAAGTTATATTTTTTTTATAAAAAAAATCATCGTTAGTAATAGTCATAAAAACACATTTGCCTGTGAATAACTCTGTGTAATAAATCAAAAAGATACTATGCAAGATAACAAAACCAAATTGTAAATGAATAAGTTATTAAAACACTTTAACCAAGAAAAAGTAGTTTTTAGGTATAAAATTTCTAAGATTAATATAAATAATAAGAGCTATCTCTTGCAAAGAGAGCTGATTTTTGCAAAGAGTAATTTGTAGCTACATTTACATTTTGATTGTTCTGTTTTTAAACAATCTTCTTCAGCTAGATAATTCAGTAAATAAAATATCCTTACGCCATATAATCTATTGAGCTATTTCTTTAATCGCTGACATAACTGTTCAATTTTAAATCTGAAATTTAGTATCAGTAACTCTCTGATTGTTTAATGTTATTAAATAATTATGACTAATTTTATCCTAGTTAACAAAAGTTTCGTACTATTCAGATTTACCTGAGCAAAGGATAAACTCTTTATTCATGACAATAATACCACTTAGACGCTTAAGTTAGTTGTCGTCGCCGATGTAAGGAGAGAAGTAAGGCAATCTAAACGCTATTATAAACAAATTCCTATTTCTTTTGCGACTCCCATGTAAAGTTAAACCATTTAACATACATCTCAGATAAATAAATTATTTATCTTTGTGATCTGGTTTTACCAGAGAACTTCCAAACAGTTTGTTAAAAAAAAATTTTTTGTAATTATGAATTTTACGATGATATCGCTAAAACGTAACTTTAATAAATATTCCTAGTATATCATATATTTACTGTGATAATATGCGTAAGATAAAGTGGAATAAATTCCTTCAATTATATGCATCGAGATTATCCAACAGATTATAGCTGAGCCAAGTCAACTTAATAAGTTGTAGTTTTCATTAAAGTAAGTTGTAGTTTTCATTAAATAGAGAGCGAAGTAAGGAGTTTTTTTTTAATTTGATAATTGTTTGATTTTTATGGTAAACGTTGTAATGAAAATCTTTCATATAGTATAAGGATTTCCTACCAACAGCCTTTACTAACATAGCTAATTAATGATAACGTCAACTCACCTGCAATTTATTTAAATACTAAAGCAGTTTCTCTGTAAAGAGAAGCATCACATATTCACCTTATTGGGTGTTGATTAATAAAATGAATGATGTAATCTCACGTATATCACATAAATCGTAAGAATAAAATTCCATGACTAATAGATACGATTCATACATTATAATGTGCAGATTTTTTTAAATATAAATATTATTTAATTAATTATATAATTTTTAATTATAAATTAAGGCTATAATTATTTTTAGTAGCTAATCTCTTATCTAAGAGTCGAGTATTTTATCATAGTGCAATAAAATAAGTTATGCTTATTTTTAATATAAATAATTTGAGAGATGTTAGCGTATTCTGCTTATTGATTTCATGAATAATGCCAACAACAGAGAGATGATATGACATAAAAGTTTACCTACAGGTTATGCGATAAATCAGGTGTTATCTGTAATCTCCTGTATGAACGCAACCGTAATAGTTTTCCAGTGGATTAATAGCACTGCCGTTGAAGCGGAACTCAACGCATGCTTCGATAATTATACTAAACACTGCTTTGTTGACGAGTGTCCATGCCATCGCGATCATAACGCTTATGTGCTCTAGAAATTATATAGACTAATATTCCCGATGTTTATATTTAAAATACATAAGATCACAGACATTGCAGCGGCAATAGAATATCATTCAGGCAGCTTCTTGATATATTACCTTACTCTGAGCCGTGCAAAAGAGTCAGAGAGTTTTGTTACCATAACTTGCCTGTAAGGAAGTCTACCGGTCCGGTCCACGGGTGATTTTACAAAACTATGAGTCGCTTCTCGGTGAAGCAGATAGTCTCCTGCCAAGACCACTATTAGCAAATTAAAACAGCTATGTCTTTAGCTATCTCTTTAAAGAGTAAAATCAAAGGCAGCTGTATAATTTAAGCGATATACGCTATATTTATTTCTTTGTCATATATCGGCGTATCAGGCAAGTTGATTACCTTACCTACGGTTCATTATTATTGGCTTTATTACACTATGGAGGTAAGGAGATCGTTGTAATTAAAAGATGGTTATAAGAATTAAAAGCGCACTGATCTGAGCTTCTAGATAGTCGCAAGTGCGTAGCTTAATTGTATCTCCTAAGACTTAGGAGGGAAAATGCCAGTGCTTGGTTTTTTAGAATTCAATGGCGGTAAAGGATATTACTGACATATAGCAGTAATGCTATTGGGTGTACAAAACAGTTGATGTGCTAGTTTTATTTCTCTACAAAGGAATGCACCGAAAGTTAAGGAAGGTGACGGAAGGTTTGACTAGCACGGAGGCTGGATGTCACCAATAAACTCATTGATATTTTATTGACAAAGTTATCAGGAAAGTATCCTTTAGCAATAAAGAATCTGCAGAAAGAGCAAGAAGAGCTGCTAAAATTCTATGACGTACCGTAACTCACTGTCTAAGTAGGTCTTCCCTCCATCAATAAGAACGAATAATCTGCTTTAATCAGCTTTTGCGATAGTAAAGCTATAAAGCCGATGTAAAAGCAGTATATAGTTCAAGAAAAACAATAATTTTAATGATATTTAAGCTAGTCTTGTCTACTCAGAAAAACTAGAATCAAGTAAAGAAATTTTGATCTGTGCTCCTGTTATTAAATAACGTTCTATTTAAAGATGAAGAACGCAACAGATTATGATGTGAGATATGCCTATATTTTCTTCAGGGAAGTTCATGATCTGAGTACTGTTTTATACTCTATGGTGGTATCTGAATTTTTCAGAAATTAATTCAGATGGCTCAGGATAAATCTATACTAGAAAGCGTAAATTGACTAAAATCAGGAAGATAAGACACAACTTCACATATTCAACTGTCTTTTTATTCAAGTACTTTATGATCTCCCATTCAAAAATAAATCAAGTTAGACAAACTAAATTTTGTGGCATCAATATAAGCAATATAGCAATGAATCTGATTCCGGTCTACAATTTTTTTGACACGCAAGTATCTATCTACCTCTAGTTACAATTATCAAGAGTTTTTATTAACTTATAAAATTAAGCTGATGATGCTAGATACAGCTGCATTTGAGGTGGCAATAACTGATAATATGATTGAGGATGATTCATATCTTCTATAAGAGTACCAGGGATAATTCCATATCTCCTTACCTCCTAGAATAAATACAAAGATTAACTAGGCTGGATTAGACCTGATAAATGTAAATAGAATAACAATTCTAGTTCTTTGGCAAGATGCTAAGAGGCTAATATTTAATCAGATGTAATTACTAAACTAAACTGCTTTCACATTGATAAGACTAGAATAAATTTTTAAAAAACACGGTAAAAGTATCAACTTATAGATCTGTTTATCTATCGAATGAATGTTTGCTCTGCGGCAACTTTTTACTATAAGAGATGTACAGATCGCCTATTGCTATTCTCTCCTCAATGTACAGGCGCTATTATTTTTCTACAAAGCTTATAAGCAAAAGTCTGCAGTTCATGTAGAATTAAATCTACTAAGCAGTAGATAGCAGAGTAGGTTCATATTTTACTTGATTCCAATTGGTAATATAGTACTTTTACTATCACAAATCTTTTTTTAATTTGTTATTAAACGATAATTAATTGATACTCAACGCTTTATTTCGTGCAGAGAGTCATCTGAACTATCCTAGTGAGAGTACAAAATAGGCATTAAATTGATCTCTTGTGTGCCTTGCTGAACTTTATAGTTGACAATTTAATCAATATTCCCATGTTTATATTTTCCTTACACGTAGTGGTCTGTATATTAAATGTTATATAGCATAATTTATTCTTTAAAAAAGAGCGGTAGAAAAAATTTAGTAAGGATTTGTCATCCACCTGTTCTATGTTATAATTATAATTTGATAAATCCTAATACTCTTTTTTATTTGGAGTTATATCTGCGATAGAAAGTAATGGAAGTGTTATCTAAAAGTGCAGTACGTGGGGATGTTACTGAAAAGTAGACTTCTCTCTAAAAAGACGAAAGGAGAGGACCCGTGTGCATAGCATTAAATATTTCTAGTGCTATAATCAAAGAATTCGGGCTCGGTATATCCGTATCCAAAACTGCAGGATTAACTGATGTGGAAGTAGTTATACATTATATACATAGTCACCAGACTATGTAGTGCAGGTAGTAACCTATCCTGAAGTAGGTTAGAATGATTGGGTACTATGTAGCCATATTCTGGGTAGGTATTTTAAAAGATGGTGTGTTACTATGATGGTTTTATTAAATTATAAACAAAGCACACTATTACCAAAGATGTATAAGGCTCTGAAGATCAGGGATTATAAAAAAACCCGGGTTAGCTGTTCTAATGAAATGGATTCCCTGCGCATAACTTCGTGTAAATGCATTTGTGTTCTGACAGTATACTTTTTATTAACGTTCAGCTTGGTAAGCAAGCAATAAATCTTTTATTAGAAAAGTGTATAAAAATAAAAAACGAAGATTATTAAGCTTAATTTATGGTTTTTTCTAAAATTAGCGCGTATTAGGTCAAAGAATACGCATTCTGATGAAATTTTTATTTACTATAGGTATAGTAAACACCGATTCTATTATCTTTTTTTAGAGATAAATGATAACTCTTGCTCTTCTTTTAAAGAAGAGAGAGATTAAATTTCCTAACCATGAATAGATTTACGAAGAATCAGAAGAGCAGAGCTTAATCACCATATATCAGATTTTTAAATCATTCTTAAAAAATTAATTCTTATAATTAAATAAGATCTAAAACAGAAAAATGAATTTACTAATAAATAGATTAGTGGGTACTAAACTTGAGTAACTCAGAAACTAAAGAATATATAATATTGTATATTTTTATGTTTATCATGATAAACATAGATTTTGGAGAGAAAACAAGACACAACTCGCGCCCACGATATTAGTAAGATCTGGCTCTACCAACTGAGCTATTTCGCATGGTTATAACAATAAAATTAGCAATCTTAATGGGTTGCAAATTATATAAAAATTATCGACAACTATTTTAGTTATAAAAATCTATTTTCAATCTAAATGTTGATTAAAATAACAGACACTTATCATCAGAATGATAATAATATAATTAAAGGTTGATAAAGTGTTTACGATAATAAGCTAATTCCGCAATAGATTCCTTTATATCTGCTAAAGGATGATGAGTGTTTTTTTTTATAAAACCGGGTAATATATCAGGCTTCCAACGGCGAGCTAATTCTTTTAAAGTACTTACATCTAAGTAACGATAATGAAAGTATTTTTCCAACTTAGGCATATATTTAAATAAAAAACGACGGTCTTGAGCAACGCTATTACCACAAATAGGTGAAACCCCCATAGGTAACCATTTTTCTAAAAATGCAATTGTTGCTAATTCTGCTTTTTTTTCATTATATTGACTAGTTTTGATTTTATCAATTAGTTCACTTTCAGTATGAGTTTTAACATTCCACTTATCCATAAGTGACAAGTGTTGCTTCGATTGATGAATCGCAATCACTGGCCCTTCAGATAAAATCATTAGATTGCAATTAGTGACGATTGTCGCGATCGCAATAATGCGATCCTGTTCAGGATCTAATCCTGTCATTTCTAAATCTATCCAAATCAAATTATTCTTATTATTTAACATGTTATATCCTAGATTCTATTTTAAACTAGTTATTAGCAAATTGGTGTATACCGATCAGAGTACGCTTTGCGATGATCCCTCATGAATCTCTTCTCTATTCTTGAAATTTAATATTGTTACTACCAGAGTCAGTAGGTTAAACTCTACTTATTCTTAGTTAGTTTTAGCTCTTCTGAGTTGATAGGAACTCAACTAAAACACCATTAAAATTGTATTTTTTCGAATCACAATATTTCTAACGTTAGATTCACAGGTCATTGCTATAAAACAATTCAATTGGATTCGTCGTTTTTATTAATGCCAGTCCGCTGATAGGAGGCCGTAAAATGCAAGCAGCTCTTCTCAACCTTTCTTCAGTTTCTGTATCTCTGCAGAATACTTTTCTGAAAACCTTACCAACAAAACATCAAGGGGTTTATTAGCGGCATCATAGCTCTCTGATATCCAAATCTCCAGAAGCTTAGGGTTTAACTATTGATTATCTGCCTTTATCGAGTAAAGGCAGAACATTAGCTATTTGTGTACCTAATGTTGGTGCTGCGTATTTGAGAATATCTCTTTCTATTTTATTTAAAAACCAAGATGGCGGCATCCAATATCCTGTATAACTCTGATAGAGGCAATTAAATCACGCTCGCGCGGTTATCCAGAAGTCAGAAGTTCGGCTCAGTTTATTTTAATTTTTGATAAGTATCTTCAATGAGAATTACTTTTTTCATCTATGCTGATCACCGTCGATAATAATCAGCAGGCAAAGGCGATCAGAATTCCTAACAGAATGATATATACCACCGGCCAACAAATAAATGTAGATATATCACTTAAATCACGTAGGTACTATTACCTATCCTATTCAATACATCAGTGTTTTAGTCTGCTGATGATACCTGATAGGGAAATAATATATTTTCTTATCAAAAAAGCCTAGAGCTTCGTGAAAATTACCAGTAGATATACCTAGCAGGTATGCATGTCTGGTAGGAACTCTTCACCGTTTTGCACAGTTCAGATAGGACAATAATAATGAGTTATTAAACATATAACATTGTTTATTACGATTACCTAATCTTTTGAGCTGCAATCATCACATCGTTAGTACCACATCTGTATAAGTTAACTCTGGTAAATAATCGTTACAGCCGATAGGCAAAACGCCTATCGATAAATTAGTGTTTAGTATATTGTCGCAGCCATAGCTTCTTTAGCTCAGTTTTAACAGGGGGGCGCCTATTATCAGCTCCCAGCAGCATTACGAATAAGTTCATGTAAGAGAGACAGGTAATATCTGGTTCACGAATATCTGTAAGGGTAAACTTTTTATATAGCACATCATTTCTTTGTTATTGAAATCATCAAAGAAATTAATTAATAAGAATAGACACAGCCATCTTCGAATATCATATACAAAAATGAGCATGACTTTGCTAACTTGATATAGTACACAATATTTAGTGTATGATAGTTCCTTAAAATCATAACTGCGATAACTATTGATAATGAATTAAATTATTACACTAATAAAACTAGTAAGGTCAAGTGACTAAAAGAAATTTACTAAAGGCTAACAACACCGAACACATACAAACCATTAAACTAAGCTAAAACAATCTTAATAAGATATTAATAATAATCAGTTTAGCATTACTCAAGGTGAGTTAGTTATTTGCATTTTGGTCAGCGTTCAGATATTCAGACAACTGAAGGCGGTATTTAACGCTGCAATATTCATCAAACAATCCACTCATTAGTTACAAATAATTGTCTTATTTTGTGCTATGCGCTACAGTAACAAACTAATACAAAAGTTAACGGTGTTATAAAGAAGTCCATGAAAAAACATCGTTTTAACTTGGCATGATTAACTATCATGGACTCAAGCCTATCGCGACTAATATCAACCAAACAATTATTCTATTAATAATATTACTTAATTATCATTAAATATTATTAATCATTATTTAGAGTTATCTACGCAATACTTAATATTGCTCAAATTATTATTCAGAATAAAATTGATCTGCTTCTTAATAAAGAAAATAGAAAAATAAGTAAGTAATAAAACTTTACATAAAATTGACTATGTAGTTTTATTGGTCTCTAATTCTACTAATGAAGTAATAAATACATTAATGGAAGATTCTTATAGAAAAATATTTATTTTATTTGGCAATCTTGGTATTGGAAGTTCAGATTGATTAATAACTTATTATTTATAATAAAAATTTAATCAATAAAATATTCGATAATTGAGGATTAGGTTAACATATAACAACACGTCTTTACCATTTTCCCAAATTAGATGATCTTATTGATTCACCTGGAATACATGAGCTTGGATTATGGCATCTAATAAAGCAATAAATAACTAAGGAATTTATTTAATTTAGGCAATATTTAAATATTGCAAATTTCATGCTTATAAGCATTTAGAAAATCTTGAATGTGGATTACAACAAGAGATAATCTCTAGAAAATAACAAAATTACGCTTTTAAAATTATCATTAAATTTTTAATAAAAATAAAACAAATAAAACCACGTATTGATCTATTATAGATAATAAAAGGTATAAATATAATTTTAGAATTTATAAAAAGCGTAGTTATATGACTATCTTTTTTATTACAACTCAATGAGATTGAGATCAGATTAGAGGTTAATATGCTGGAAAAAATAAAGATAAAATTACAATATTTATTACCAAAACAATGGTTAACACAATTAATAGGTTGGCTTTCGAATCGAAAATTATCTGGATTTATGCAATTAATTATCAAATTTTTTGCCAAGTTTTATAAAGTTAACATGGAAGAAGCCAAAGAAAGTGAATTTTCTGCTTATGCTACTTTTAATGAATTTTTTACTAGACCTTTAAAAGAAAATATGCGTCCTATTGTTGCAGGTAATAATCAACTTGCTCTACCGGCCGATGGTGTAATAAGCCAATTAGGATTAATCATGAATGATCAGATCCTACAAGCTAAAGGTTATTCTTACAGTTTAGATGCATTACTAGCAGGCAATTATATACTTGCCAATCAGTTTCGAAATGGGTTGTTTGTAACTACTTACTTATCTCCACGTAACTATCATCGCGTCCATATGCCTTGTGATGGATTACTAACTAAAATGATTTACGTTCCTGGTGATCTCTTTTCTGTTAATCAATTAACTACAATGAATGTTCCTAATCTTTTTGCTCGTAATGAACGTCTAATCTGTATTTTTGAAACATCGTTTGGAACGATAGCACAAATTCTAATAGGTGCAATAATTGTTGGAAGCATCGATACTAGTTGGTCTGGGTGCGTCAATAATCAACGGGAAGGAATTATCAAACACTGGATTTATCCAGAAAGAGATAAAACAGGTGCAATTTACTTAAAAAAAGGTGAAGAAATGGGAAAATTCAAACTGGGTTCAACTGTTATTAATTTGTTTAAATCAAACTATATTAAACTTAATTCTACTCTAAAGGCAGGGTCTGTTACTCGAGTAGGAGAATTATTAGCAGAATCATTTTATTCAAATACTGAGGAACAGACAAATCTACAAAATTTAATTGATAGATCTGAATAATTTTATTTGAGGAATCATATTGTGCGCCTGAGAATTGGCATTCTATTTACTCTCTTATTCATCACGATACCTATATTCTCAGCAATTAATCTTGATGAAGCACAAATTAAAAAAGAGATAAAACAACTTGAAGTAAATAAAAATTTAAAAAATGCAGAGATTATTCAGGCATTACAAGTTGCCATAAATTGGTTGTCAGAGGCGAAAGAATCAGAGAAAAAAACCCGTGCTTATCAAAAAGCAATTGATGATTTCCCTAAAATAATAAAAGAATTACAACAACAATTTATTATTGAAAGTAATAAAATGGTTACTATACCAACCAATATAACTATCCTCGAACTCGAACAACGTATTGTTCAGGCTAGTAGTCAATTACTTGAGCAAAGCAGACAAATTCAACAAGAGCAAGATAAAAATCGTGAAATCAGCGATTCTCTTATAACATTACCCCAACAATTGTTAGAGGCTCGCCGCCTGCTTTCTGACTCTACCATAAGACTGCAATCGCTGCATGTTCCAGTTTCTCCTTTAGCTGAAGCACAATATAATTTAGCACAAACAGAAGTTATGGCAAGAAAAGCAAAAACAAATGAACTTGAAATAGCACAGCTTTCAGCCAATAATCGCCAAGAAATTGCTCGTTTGCGAATTGATATTTTTAAAAAACGTTATCAGCAAATTGATCAAGAGCTTCAACAACTAAGAAATCATCTAAATTTTCAGCGACAACAAAAAGCACAACTGGCGCTTAAGCACACTGAAATGTTAGCCGCCCAAGGAGGAGAACTTCCTAAATTTTTAATAGCACAATTACAACTAAATCATAAATTATCACAAAGACTTAATGAACAAGCATACAGAATAAATGATATTGAACAAAGGCAACGTCGTACTTCTAGTGATATATTAACCGTTCGTCAAGCGCTTGGGACAATTCGTGAGCAGGCTCAATGGTTAAGCGGTTCAACTACTTTGGGTGAAGCATTACGTGCACAGTTATACCATTTACCAGAAATTCCTAAAAATCAGCAAATTGATAGAGAAATCATCAACAAACGGATTGATCGCCTTAAGTATCAAGATATGTTAGAAAATCTTGATTTTAATAATAAAGAAAATGAGGAAAAGCAAGACGAAATAAAAAATTTGACGTTAGAGCAAACGCAAATTTATAATTCACTTATCCAAACTCGAAAAGAATTATTGAGTTCAATAATTTCTGGTTATGACAGTGAAATATTGGAATTAACTAAGCTCTACGTTGCGGCAACCCAGTTAACTGATGTATTAACAGATATCAAAGATGCGACCCATCGTTATATGTTCTGGATCGCGGATACCGATCCTATAAATCTTAATTATCCAATTACAATAGTAAAAGATCTAACTCGCTTACTATCATTAGATACTTTATCTCAACTCAGTGGCGCAATTAAAGTTATCTTTGCTAGTCAGGATAGTTTGCTATACTTACTCACTGCTGTTGCTATCGTTATTTTTAGTATTAGCACACATCAGCATTATAATAATTTTCTTCTTCGCTCTAGTACACAAATTGGTAAAGTAACTCAAGATCGCTTTGCTTTAACCTTACGAACGGTATTTTGGTCGATTCTGATCGCACTTCCTTTACCTATTTTATGGTCAGCAATTGGTTATGGTCTACAAAGCGCCTGGCAATTCCAAATGGCAACTGCTATTGGCTCTGGGGTGAGAGCAACAACACCGGTTTTATGGGTTTTTATGATTAGTGCTACTTTTGCGCTGCCAAATGGATTGTTTATTTCTCATTTTGGCTGGCTAGAAGAAAATGTAAAAAGGGCGATGCGTTACTATCAATTATTAATTTTTGTTATAGTACCATTAATTATGGCCTTGATTACATTTGAATATTATAATGATCGTGAATTTGCTCCAAGCTTAGGCAGGATATGCTTTTTATTACTCTGTATTGTACTAAGTTTGATTACACATAATCTGAAACGAGTAGGTGTACCGCTTTATCTAGATCGTCATGGCTCAGGTGAAAATGCAATTAGCAATATATTGTGGTTATTACTTATTATAGCACCAATTTTTTCTGCGGTTGCTGCACTATTGGGCTACCTTTCAACATCTCAAGAACTTTTAGCCAGGCTAGAAACTTCTGTTGCAATTTGGTTTTTTTTGTTGATTATATATCATATAATACGTCGCTGGATGTCTATCCAACGACGTAAAATTGCTTTTGAAAGAGCAAAGCAGCGTCGTGCTGACATTCTTGCTCAACGGGCAAGAGATGAAGGTGATAATAATAGTAATATTAATAGTAGTAGCGAAGGTTTAGTTGATATCGAAGAAAGTACAATTGACTTAGATGCAATAAGTGCAAAATCTTTGGGCCTTGTGCGATCTATTCTTACTATGATAGCGTTAGTCTCACTGATTTTAATTTGGTCTGAGTTACATTCAGCCTTCTCTTTTCTGGAAAATATCCGGCTTTGGAATGTCACTACTACAGTCAATGGTGTAGATACTATTCAATCGATCACCCTCAGCTCGTTATTTATTACTATTCTCATTATTATAATTACTGCACAACTAATTAGAAATTTTCCAGCATTATTAGAACTTGCCCTGTTACAGCACCTTGATTTAACACCTGGGACAGGTTATGCAATCACAACCTTGACTAAATATACTATTGCGCTTATAGGTAGCTTAGTCGGATTTTCTATGCTTGGAATTGAGTGGTCAAAATTACAATGGTTAATTGCTGCGATGGGTGTTGGATTGGGCTTCGGACTACAGGAAATCTTTGCTAATATTATTTCTGGTTTAATGATTTTATTTGAAAAACCAATTCGTATTGGCGATACCGTTACTATTCGTGACTTAACAGGAAGTATTACAAAAATTAATACAAGAGCAACAACTTTAACGGATTGGGATCACAAAGAAATTATTATTCCTAATAAAGCTTTTATTACCGAGCAATTTATTAATTGGTCATTATCTGATACTATTACTCGTATTGTTTTAACCATTCCTGCACCTGCTGATATAGATAGTTCCAAGATTAGTCAGATATTGCTAAATGCCGCTAAGAAAACGCCAATGATTTTAATTAATCCGGCACCAGAAGTATACCTTGTTGATTTACAACAAGGTATTCAAATCTTTGAATTACGTATCTATGCGGCAGAAATGGGACATAGAATGCCAGCTCGCCATGAAGTTCATAAAAATATATTACTCGGCTTTTCGCAACATGGGATTACGCTATCATTTCCACCCTTTCAAGCCCAAGTTAATATAGCCGGTGATAATTTATTACGAAGTGTAACAAAAAATATATCTGGGCGTAATCCGGAAAGAAAAGTCGGAGAATTATAAATTTCAATTAATTTAAATAAGTTTATTTTTAATTTAACCTTCTGAATGATCTTTGTTAGCCTAATCTCTTTATTAGAGAAAATTTACTGATTTTATCATAAAGTTTATAACTTTCTTTATTACCATTACAAGATTCGATAGTTAATTCCCAATCTAGGTTTTATTAGTTATTTAAAACACTATGCCCTTTGTTATAGTGAACACCTAAACGGTCCTGAGCTTTAGTATACCCATATTTTGCGGCATGTTTAAAACAATAGACGGATTTTTGTAATTTTTTTATTAAATTATTGCCGATACTATACATTAATTATCTTCTTCTAGAAGATAGTATGGTTTTTATTAAAAAATCCATGGTCTGGTTTTAAACCACCCTTTCATCGACTGAAAGAGAATTTTACTATTCAATTAGAGATTGATACTGAGTTATTAGCAAGTTTCGTATATGATGATGTTAGGAGATAGGTTCACTCTTATGCTTCATAAATCTATTTTCTATCTTTAAATTAAACATTATGTACCTTACAGGGTCAGAAACTTAAATTTACTGAGACGGTTTCTACTTTTCTAGGCAAACTAGAGTAGATGCAATACCATTAAAAGGGTTATTATTCTTGAATAATAGGTTTTTGAGTTATGTTCATTTCTTATATATGTAGTTTCAAAGATGATAGAATATCCTTGTTGATTAATTTTATAAATAATGTTAACAACAGAGAGACGATATGCTATAAAAAGTCTACCATATAGGGGTATCTGAGAAATTAGATATTACCTGTGATCTCTTTTATAATTCATCCGTAATCGTGCTAACTAACTTTATAGGGGCACCGCTGCGTTGAGTCTGAATCTAAAAAGCCGTGCTACGAGAGTATGCACGACGCAGCCTTATCGAGGAATGTTATTCGTGGTTAATAAATTCAATCACTCTTTAAGAGGAGTGTGAAAACGATCTATTTTTCCTAAAATGAAAAAGGATCAATTTATAGCTCTATTATTAGTAAAAATTCATTAAAATGAATATTTTTTAATCTAAAGTAATAATTTATAGATTATTCTAGGTTTGGATTAATAAATGTCATTTTTTATTTTATGTATTCTTTCCTGATAACAATTTTTGTTACTTTGCATAGGCAAAGTTGAGCGTTAATAAACGTAATCTCTCTACATACAGAATGCATTTGTACGTATCTGTGCATAGAAATTTTTTATTAGGGCGCGAATTTTCTTTTTTTGGTTTTTATGAGATGTCATCTTTAGCGACTTATATAATACATCTTTGGTAATAAGATGTCTTCGTTTACGATTTGACAAGAAAGAATAATGACTGATAATCTTAATATGACTCGCTAAAATATGCCTAATATATCGCCTGATTATCTCTTGCCATATCAAATGGAAGAGATCTGCTATTGTCCTCCAATTACTATCTAGTTAATTGATTATAGTAATGATGTACAACTTTCCCCACTCAGGAAAGTTACATTTTAATACAGATACCGAGTATTTTAGCGTCAGAGAGGCTATTTTCGCTATGCTACATTCATTTTATCTTTTTAAAGTCGCACTTTCTAGTAACGTCTGCACTGTGTGCCTTTCAGGGTGCACGCTTATAACTGATTCCTGTAGCGCATATCTGTACAAGAACAGAAAGATAAGTGGGATTTATTAAATCATAGTTGCAACGCAGAAGTCGGATGATAGCGTTTTGCCAGATTTTAGACAGCTATTTTCAAGAGAAAATTACGCCATATAGCATGTTTAATATTCTAAACCGACACTTTAACGGAATATAAAATACAGATATTGATTGAGTTATCAATCATAAGTCTACAAGGCATAGAAGATGCTAATTTCAATATTCTGTTTAGGTGTCCACTGTAGCATAAATCCGGCAAGTGTTCAGGTGCGAGAAATCAGAGGTTTAAGTAGTGGGCAGTTATTGTTGAAAAGGTCAAAAAAATAAGAAATAGTGAAAGTAATATATTGCTAGTTATAGTCGGATAAAATATAATTCTTCGCTATTAATTGCTCCTTGCTAGTTTTAAAGTCACCTGAACTGCAGGTTTTTGCTTTTAAAGTTACAGTAAATAGCGGTAGAAACATTGAGATAAGCACAACATTGCCCCGTGAACATCTTTCTTAGAAAGATGCTGCAGGGAAAAGCACTCGCTCCATAGAGCGAGTGCTCTATAAGTTAACATTTCATCGTATTTTTAAAAAAAAATTATTTAGCCGTTATCAACAGTAAAAGTAGTTTAGTTAGGCAGCAGGGATAACATATGCATAATTATTTTCTAGGTATTTTGTCAGATTATAAAATTAGCATCCTATACGCATTTGTCCGATTTATCGGACAAGTTATCTTTATATTTCTTACAAATGGCTAAGAAGAAATGAATTATTTTTAGCCCTCCTATAGCTTATGAATTTATCTGTAAGAATAAATTATTACCATTATCCTCTCAATGCACTTATACATAGCGTTGTCAGAGCTCGCCCTTGAGCCGCGTTTTGCTTGAAAGCCAGATAAATTGCACCTAGAAGATCCGGAAATACTTTAGTATCGAAAAAATGAGGATAGAGAGTTGAATGCATTGCTATATGGTTTTTTTTAAGATGAAATAAAAATTCAGTCTGTCTGTCATATTATTAGATTTCAGAAGGAAGATCATAAAGTGCTTTAAATAAATAAGCGATTCCTATTATCTACTTAGGACCATTACGGATAAGTTCATGCAAGGAATTCATGGGTAATATCTAGTTTTACTGATAGTTCTAGTATAGATTCTTTATCGTATATCATTCATCCAATCAATCAGCAGGAATACGATAGCATTTTCGAAATTTCATGCTCCAAAAAAGAGCGTAACTTTACAATAATTAAATTGATAGTTTATTTATTTTTAACTAAATCAAAAATTGATTCTTAATCAATCTTTTTTGTTTATTTTCATTTAAATAATTCTAAGCGAATTGCTGTTCATTAAACAGAAATCAGTAATTTTGTTTAATTTTATATTGAATTTATATTCAAGTCATGATTTATAAAAAATCCAATTCAATCTGAATATAATTTTTTATTAAAATAGTAGAAGTTCCTCTCCTTTCTTGGCTATGAAAGAAAGTAAAATTCACTGTTATATTAATGTAAATGGAGGATAGAGAACTCGAGACGATTAATAAAAAGTACTAGAAGAGCAGTAGAAAGATACTCTTTTTGGATGTTAAAATATAGCAAGGAACAGCAGTGATCATAATGTGTTTTGTGATATATAAGAGCAGTTTTTAATTGGAGAAGGGATAGCTTTTAAAAAATATTATCAGAACAGTAAATTTTTACAGAAATTTCTTACTGGAGAAAAAGCAGAGGGCGCATATTGGTGATCAGAAACTCATTTAATTATCAAAGAATTATTAGAAAGTGGTAATGATCCGAATGCTTCATATAAAGTAGAACATTACTTTTTGGCCGAAGACTTTAAGTTATTAGAAAACTGGTAATTTAGTAGTATTTAAATTTGCTTATGAAATGTACAATGTTGAAGATTTAGAAATTGAAGATAGTATGATATTGACGTGTTATGATGTTTATGGAGATACTGTGATTGATATAGAATTAATTGATAAGCAAGTCGTGCAATTGATGATGTTAACTAAAAAATTTGCATTAATTATGATGGTTATAGGTAGTTTTTTTTAAAGATCCTAATTGTTCTTTTTGAACAAAAGATATTGAACTGAATGCATTTTATACACTAGAATTAAATTATTAGAATAGAAAGAACAGAGATTATAATCAGCTGATATACCTATTTAAGGTGAGATGGTATGCTAGTTAGGGTAAGCTTGTTATTTAACAATATTTCTAAATAAGTGTATTAGTGTTGTTTCTTATTTAAGAAGACCTAATAGTTACTTTTTGACTAGTCAGTTTTTGTTTTGTTGTCAAATATGTTGTTAATCGCTTACGCTCTTTTTTAACAGTAACAGTAACAGCAGATGCTCGGCTAATAAAGCTATCGTTAGCTAATTTGTTTTTAACAGTTGCTATTTTTAGTTAATTTATGTAGTTATGTAGTTCTTCATCTCTATCCGCGTTAGTTAAGTATCTTTATTGATTAAAGTTGTTATTGGGATTAATACTTCAGCACCATCTATTAGTTTAGATGCACCAAGTGGTGTTGATTGATGTTCATTTAAAATAGTAATCGAATTAAGGCGACCCATTGCCTGAATAAAATTTAGATTTTCTGTAATACGCCGTTTTGTTGTGTAATTAGTATTACGTAACAGCAGATCTAATGGCTTACCGGGTAAGATATTTATTTCTGCTCGAATATTACGTATGGCAATAATAAGTTCTTTTATCCATTCTAGATCAGAATGGGCTTCTTCATCAATTTTTGCTGGTTTAAAGGTTGGGAAAGGTTGTAACATGATAGTGTCTTGTTGAATGTTGATGCCCTTAACTATTTTTACCCGTTGCCAGATCGTCTCGGTAATAAATGGAATAATAGGATGTGCTAGCCGTAATAAGCTTTCCAGTATTTCAATCAAGGTATAACGTGTTGCCCGAATTTCGGCTTCCTTTCCTTTATGAAAGGACTGCTTAGATAGTTCTAAATACCAATTACAGAATTGGTTCCATGTAAATTTATACAAAATATTGCTAGCGATATCAAATCGATAACTATCAAGCGCTTCACGATATAATTTTACCGTTTGGTTAAATTCTGCCATGATCCAGCGATCAGCCAACAAAAAAGTTATTTCCCCACCATGTTGACCACAATCTTGTCCTTCAGTATTCATCAATACATAACGACTGGCGTTCCAAAGTTTATTACAAAAATTGCGATAGCCAATAAGGCGTTTCATATCCCAATTGATCTCTCGCCCAGTAGATGCTAACGCTGTGAGCGTAAAGCGTAAAGCGTCTGTACCATGTGCTTTAATGCCATGTGGATATTCTTTATTGGTACGTTTAGAAATTTTTCTGGCTAATTGAGGTTGCATCATATTGCTAGTACGTTTTATTATTAAATCTTCCAGCGAGATACCATCAATTATATCTAACGGATCAATGACATTGCCTTTGGATTTTGACATTTTTTGCCCTTCTTCATCACGTATTAGACCTGTTATATAGACAATTTTAAAAGGAATTTGCCCTTGGCCATTTTCATCTTTGATGAAATACATCGTCAACATGATCATGCGGGATATCCAGAAAAAGATAATATCAAAACCACTAATCAACACGTCTGTTGGATGGAAAGTTTTTAACGCCTCACTGTTTTCTGGCCAACCTAATGTTGAAAAGGTCCACAGAGCAGAAGAGAACCAAGTATCTAATACATCTTGATCCTGATGTAGGCTAATATCAACACTAATATTGTTTTCTTGACGGACTTCCTCTTCGTCATGTCCAACATAGATATTACCAGATTCATCATACCAGGCTGGTATTCTATGTCCCCACCATAATTGTCGTGAAATACACCAATCTTGAATATTTTGCATCAAGGAAAAATACATATTCTCATACTGTTTAGGAATAAACTGTATACGACCATCTTTTACTGCCGCGATGGCTTGTTGTGCTAATGGCAGAATACGAATATACCATTGATCCGTCAGCATAGGTTCAATAATAACACCACCACGATCGCTATAAGGAATAGTAAGTTGATGTGGTTTTATGGCGATTAAAAATCCTAGTTTTTCTAATTCGCTAATCATCGTTTTACGGGCAGCAAAACGCTCCATTCCCTTATAGAGGGCAGGAATTATTGTCGTGGTATAAATAGTACTAGGGTTACCTTCGCTGTCAAATACTTCAGCTTGTTGGCGGATATGACCATTAAAATCAAAAATATTAATCATCGGCAACTGGTGACGTTTTCCCATTTCATAGTCATTAAAATCCTGAGCTGGTGTAATCTTCACACAGCCAGTACCTTTTTTCATATCAACGCGTTCATCACCGATGATAGGAATACGACGGTTAACTAATGGTAGTAAAATTTGTTTTCCGATTAAATCTTTATAGCGCGTATCAGCAGAATTAACCGCTACACCTGTATCACCAAACATAGTTTCTGGTCGAGTAGTGGCAACAACTAAATAATCTTGGTCTGCTGCGGTTTTTACCCCATCAGCAAGTGGATAACGTAAATGCCAAATAAAACCGTTGACTTCTTGGTTTTTAACTTCTAAATCAGAAATAGCAGTATGTAGCTTTGGATCCCAATTAACTAATCGTTTGCCGCGATAAATAAGATCATCTTGATAGAGTCGAATAAATGCTTCTTTTACTGCTTTAGAGAAGCCTTCATCCATAGTAAAGCGTTCACGTTGCCAATCAACCGAATCACCCAGTCGTCGCATTTGTTGCGAAATATTACCTCCAGACTCGTTTTTCCATTTCCAAATTTTTTCAATAAATGCTTCTCTCCCATAGTCATGACGAGTTTTATTCTCTTCTGCAGCAATTTTATGCTCAACAAGCATCTGAGTGGCGATCCCTGCGTGATCTGTACCACTTTGCCAAAGGGTATTTTTCCCTTGCATCCGCTGGTATCGGATTAACGTATCCATAATGGTTTGTTGAAAAGCGTGCCCCATATGCAGATTACCCGTGATATTAGGCGGCGGGATCACAATACAAAAACACTGTTTGCTGTTATCACCATGTGGTACAAAATAGCCATTTCTTTCCCAGTGCGCATATAAAGGTTGTTCAATTGCAGTTGGTTGATAAGTTTTGTTTAGTGATGGCTCAGACTGAGTTTGATTTACGGGTTTCTTTTCCATCTTGCTTCATTATTTATTAAGTGCTGATATGCCATAATCAAATTAAAACCCATATTGTGATAAGTTTTGTATCGTTCACGTGCTAACTGTTTCAAATGTTCATCTATAGGTACAAAGTCTATCACTTCATGGAAGTGTGTAGAAAAGTTTACAAAGGTTGATTGTAGATTTATCAATATATCTCTCGATTTATCAATATATCTCTCATCGAGATATTCTGTTTTGTTGGCCAACAAAGTTCAACAGGTGCGCCATAGCGTGGATCTTCACCGGCTAAATTATGTGGGATAAATTGATAAGGTTCTCTTTGCCAAAGCATTTATCCAATTTTTCGGCTTGTATTTTATGCTCGAAAACAATTAAATACGTTTACCTATCCGCATTTTTTTGCTGCTAGCTGACAGGCTAGCCATTCATGACTTTCAAGTTCTTCTTGTGAAAATAGCTGTGCTATTAAATAAAAAGTTACTTTTTCATCGCATTTTTTATAGAAAAAGGGTATTGATTATAAAGATCTATTATAAATTCACTGGTATTATTATTCGTCACAGTTTATATGGACACGATTTAACAAAAATTGAGCAAGTAATGCTACCGGACGGCCTGTTGCTCCTTTTGTTTTTCCTGATTGCCAAGCTGTTCCTGCAATATCTAAATGTGCCCAGTGATATTTAGTAGCAAAACGTTCTAGGAAACAGCCAGCAGTGATTGCACCACCTGCACGATCTGCTATATTAGTAAGATCAGCGAAATTTGATTCTAATTGCTCAGATATCTCTCTAGCTAGAGGTAAACGCCATGCTTTATCACCTGTTTGTTTCGCAGCATTTAATAATTCATATGCTAAGGGATTATGATTTGACATTAATCCACTATAATGATTACCAAGTGCAATAATACAAGCTCCGGTTAAAGTTGCAACATCAATTACCACATCAGGATCAAAACGTTCTATATAAGTTAGTGTATCACAAAGAACCAATCTTCCTTCTGCATCGGTATTAAGGATTTCTACTGTTTGCCCTGACATGGTAGTTAAAATATCACCAGGGCGATAAGCTTTGCTACTCGGCATATTTTCACAACCAGCTAATACAGCGATAATATTAATCGGCAATTTTAGTTCAGCAACAAAGCACATAACACCATAAACAGTTGCAGCTCCACACATATCATATTTCATTTCATCCATTCTATCGGATGGCTTAATAGAAATTCCGCCAGAATCAAAAGTTAATCCTTTACCAATCAATACAATCGGTTTAACTGTTGGATCGTGATTTCCTTTATATTCCATAATCGACATTAGCGATTCGTTTTGTGAGCCTTGGCCAACGGCTAAATAGGCGTTCATCGCCAGTTCTTTCATCTGTTCTTCGTCAATTACTTTGGTAGTTAGATTTTGGTAATTATTAGCTAATTGACGGGATTGTGAAGCTAAATAGGCAGCATTGCAAATATTTGGCGGCATATTAGCCATATCTTTAGCTGATTTTATTCCAAGCGCGACAGCAAGACCATGTTGAATAGCCCGCTCGCCATCAGGTAAATCATAGCGGGTTGGGACATTAAAAACAATTTTACGTAATAGTCGTCGTGGCTCGTTCTTATTACTTTTAAGTTTATTAAAAATATATAATGTTTCTTTTACGGTTTCCACTGCTTGTCGAACTTTCCAATAATTATTTAGACTTTTTACATGCAACTCAGTTAGAAAACAGACAGCTTCCATTGATCCAGTTTCATTCAAAGTATTAATTATTTTTTGAAAAATCTGTTTATATTGACGCTCATCAAGTTCAGATTCTTTACCGCATCCAACTAATAGAATACGTTCAGATAATATGTTAGGAACATGATAAAGTAATAGCATTTGGCCGACTTTACCTTCAAGTTCTCCGTGGCTTAGTAAGGCACTGATATAACCATCACTAATCATATCCAGTTGCTTGGTTATAGGAGATAACCTGCAAGGTTCAAATACCCCAACAATGATACAAGCGCTACGCTGTTTTTCTAGGCTACTACTTTTTACACTAAACTCCATGTATTCTCCTAAATTTTAAAGACAGAAATTAATACTTTTGCTAAAATTAACGAATAGTATAAATTCAATCTTATTGAAATAGCTGCTTTATATTAAATTAACTGAATGGTTTACGAATATTAATAGGTAACGATTAAGCATATTCTGTTTACATTCGAATCATTAATGTTGCATTTATCATCATGATACATTGTAACCATTAAGAAAATCAAAAATATTGTACATAACTGCAACTATAGCAATGAAGTTAACTATTTTTTATAAAAACAAATTTTTAATAGGTGAAAATAATGTGATTATAATTCAATACTTAGTTAAAGAAACATTAAAAAGACAAGTTGCAATACTTTTTATTTTGATTTTAATTTTTTTTAGTCAAAAAACAATCAATATATTAAGTTCAGCGGTTCATGGAAATATTCCTTCTGATTTAATCTTTCCTCTTCTATGGTTTGGAATTCCCGAAATAGCACAATTAATTTTACCATTAAGTTTGTTTCTTGCACTGTTAATGAGCTACAGTAAATTTTACATTGATAGTGAAATTACTATCATGTATGCCTGCGGCTTAGGCAGACGGATATTAGTGATAGCGGCTTTAATTCTAGCATTATTTACTACTCTGATTGCGGTAGTAAATGTAGCCTGGGTGTTACCTTGGTCGGCAAAATCTCAAGAGCAAACGTTAGCGGATGCAAAAGCCAATCCTAGTTTAGCCAGTATGATTGAGGGACAATTTAAAACCATCAAAGATCAATATCTTGTTCTTTACATTAGTGATGTAAAAGGCAAAAATTTTGCTGAAGTTTTTATGGCACAATTATATTCGACTAATAACCAACGTCCTTCCGTGGTGATTGCAGAAAGTGGAGGTATCCGAGAGGATCAAAACGGTAATCAAATTATTATATTAGATAAAGGAATCCGCTATGAAGGTACAGCGTTATTACGTAATTTTCGCATAACGAATTTTAAAGATTATCAAGCAGTAATCAACCATAAAAAAACGACGGTTACAGGCAACAAAATCGAGAAAAAGGATATATTACAATTGTGGTGGGACACAGATACTGAATCGAAAGCGGAATTTCACTGGCGTTTAACATTAGTTATTTCGTCACTTATTATGACTTTGATGGTTGTGCCATTAAGTGAAGTTAATCCAAGGCATGGACGAGTCTTAAGTATTTTACCAGCAATGTTGCTTTATTTAATTTTCTTTCTATTACAAAGTACGCTTCACTCTAATGCAGAAAAAGGTGAAATTGATCCCAAGATAACAATGTGGATAGTTAATGTAGCTTTTTTGCTACTAGCGATCATATTGAATGTTTTGGATACCGTTTCTATGCGTAAACTACGTGCTAAGTTCTATAAAGGAGTTATCTGATGTTTAGTATATTGGATAAATATATTGGGCGCATTATTCTCTCCTCAATTCTAATGACCCTTTTTATGTTAGTTTCATTATCAGGCATTATTAAATTTGTCGAGCAATTAAGAAAAGTCGGTGATGGTGACTATACTACCTGGAGTGCAGGGATTTTTACTTTATTAACCGTTCCAAGAGATATTGAAGTATTTTTTCCAATGGTTGCCCTATTAGGCGCATTACTTGGCTTGGGAACCCTGGCAACCCGTAGTGAATTAGTGGTGATGCAGGCGGCTGCTTTTTCTCGCTTACAGGTTGCAATGTCAGTAATGAAGACACTAATTCCTTTAGTCATTTTAGTAATGATTATTGGTGAATTAGTTGCACCTTCAGCAGAACAGTGGGCACGTAACTATCGAGCTGAAAGAATTATTGGTCGATCATTAATGGTGACAGATCGTGGATTATGGGCTAAAGATAATAATAATTTTATTCATATTCAGCGTATCATTGATAAAAATAAAATAAAAGAAATTTCCATCTATCAATTTGATGCACAGAAAAAACTGCAAGGGATTATTTTTGCAGTTTCAGGTCGCTATAATGCTAATACTCAGCATTGGCAATTATCACATGTATATAAGTCATTGATTAATAATGGAAAAGAAATTATCGGTTCACGGAATTTATTAATGGATTGGAAAACTAATCTAAACCCAGAAAAATTAGAGATAGTTTTTCTGGATCCTAATTCGTTAGCAATAAGAGGTCTATATAAATACGTTAAATATCTTAAGGAGAGTGGTCAAGAGGCATCAGTCTATCAATTAAGTATGTGGAAGAAAATTCTATCACCGCTTTCTGTTACTGTTATGATATTAATGGCGCTATTATTTATTTTTGGGCCCCTGCGAAATGTAGTAATGGGAGTGAGAGTATTAATCGGTATTTCAGGAGGATTTATTTTTTATTTGCTTAATGAGGGTTTTGGTAATATAAGTTTAGTCTATGGTGTTCCTCCGTTGATAGCGGCAATGTTACCCAGTATACTATTTCTTGTATTTAGTATTTTATTATTAATACGGCGTCAATAATTAGTTTTTACAGCATGATTAATTATATAGTTAATAACTATCCACATTTTTAAAAATTTATTCTTAGTGGTTCACTTAACCATAATTTTAGTTTTTCTAGCTGTTTTTGACAATATTAGCTGGAAAGAATTATTATTCTGATTTATGGTTAATGCAGTAATTAAATTATTAACTACTTGGGAGAGTTAATATCAAAGGGAGAGTTAATATCAAATTCATGTATGACGGTCAAAACTTTGCTCTGATCCTTCATAAATCTATTCCATTCTTAAATTAGATATTGTTACTACCAAGAGTTAACAGGTTAACTCCTCCCTGATCTGTTTTCACGCTTTTTAAATAGACAGAAGAAGATTAAATACTATTGAGAGAGTTTTTTCGAACCATAGCGCTTCGTGCGTAGGATTCTCAGTTTATTATTTACTGCAAAAATTAATTCAATCGTCTTCATCGTTCTTAATTGATACAATATCGCTGACGGGAACCCGTAGAATACCAGACATCTTTCTTCAACTTCTTCATTATTAAAAAATATACTTTACTAAAAATTTTTGTTAATAAAACATCAATGGCTTTATTAACGTTATGGATGACTCTCTGGTAGTCAGACCTCTAGCAGATCACTTTTCTTTGCTTACATATTTGAAGGATTGAAGCTAGGATATTAGAATTTGCGTACTCAACAACATTGGTACTGTATATCTGAGAATATCTTTACTATTGCATTTTAAAATAATGGCATCTCTCCCGTAATAAGCCTGTATATTGAGTTAAATCACGTTCTTGCGAGGTCATCCAGAAGTTCGGCCTAATTTATTTCTAACAATTCGATAAGCATTTCTACCGTAACTGTTTACTTGTGTCCATTGCGCAGTAATGTCAAGGTCATTGACCTTAAGCATTTTAATCCTAAATGTTGGCAACACTCGTTTTATAGGTTTGCGATGACAAATAAACGTTATAGTTGACGTGGTTGGCTTACTATCTTAAGAAAGCAGCCTCAACAGCATCATCTTATTGTCGCCATGGTGTTGAAGGCTCACGCATCAACATCAGTGTTATCAGCTTTTTAGTAGTATTACAAATACGTTTATAGAATGGATTACAATAATATTAGTTTCTTGAATACCTTTAGGGTAAACTTTTTATGATATGTCATCTCTCTGTTATTAAAATAATCCATGAAATCAATCATCAAGATCTAGTACTTTCTCAGAAAACCAATCACCTAAACATAACTCAACGTGATTACTAATTTAGAAAAGCAAGATACTAATTTTCTAGAATTTTCTATTACTAATTTTTAACACATTACGATAATTATGCAGACAACTTTATTAACCTTTAAAAGGATTTGCTGAATATAATTAAACATTAGTATTAATGATAGTAGTTACTTTTGATTAATGTTTATTAAACTTGTGTAAATTTTTATTAGCTAGTAGCTGATAATGACTGAGGTAACACCTGTTGATAACTTTTTGCAACAGGCATAAAATTTTATCAGAAAATAGTTAGTTAAAGTTAATTTAAGAATTATTTCATAGCATTTTATCTTTTTTCTATTAATATTTGCCGTTATTTATTAGTTATGACTTTCCGGAAGAAAGTCTGGGATTTTTAAGTGATAAAGGTTTAACTCTAAGTTAATCTTTTCTATACCGCAATCGAGTTTTACTATCTAATATTAATTAAGGTAATTCTTCATTGTACAGCTAACTATATCAATACAAAGTCATCTCAAAGTTTTTGAGCAGAATTAAAATAATAGCTTTGTGGCCCATCTTCCATATGATCATTAAATCTCTCGATCATATCATTTTCGTTTGAGAATACATTAACACACTAAGTTGGTATCTTATACTAAGCTATGTACAGGAAAACAGTTGAATTCCTATTTACAGTAACTCAGTGTTTCACAGACAAAAAGGCGATCTGTAAATTTTTTTGCCATTATCTGTAAGTTCCAGATGGATAATCATGTATAATATTCAATTTAGGTCACGTAAAAATCGTTGAACATTAGCCACAATCTTAGCCTTCTAAATACGAAAAACCCATCGAGTAGCGCGATCTATAATATACTACTACAAAGATAATGTAGCAAAATTTTGTTTGCCATTTACGGAAAACATTTATATTTAGATGCAGATAAATAGACTCTTAACTTTTAACGCTCTATGCTATAGTTTCATGCCTTCTTTCTTTGTTTCATTTCATGAAAATTCCCCTTCTGGTCTTTGTAAACATCAATTCAGGGCAGATCGAGATAATGGCGTTAAGTAATTTGCATATGGGACTGCGACTTCCAGCAGGTCGGTGATCTAGAAAAAGGTTTTTGAAAAAAACAACTAGACTTTCTGAGGGAGCAATAGTTATTTTGTCAGTAAACGATGAAAAATATGACTGCAATCATCAGCCTATATTGAGAAAGATTGATAGTAGAAATCCCTTATATTCCATAAAGGATTTTCATTATAAAGGTTGATCTAGAAAAGCAAACGGTTATACAGATCAAAGAAACTCTTTTCTCACTCCATGCTAAGATAAAGTTACATTTCAATCCTTGGTTTAACTAGAACCTATCAGATGATGTTGATTAATGCATTGAAATAATTTATATTATTTTATCTTATCCATATTATCACATTGAACATTTTACCCACTGGAGATATGTCCATTAGAATGATAGCGATATCGTTGAAAAATCTTTAATTGCATGAAAAGATTAAACGATCTTACTATAAGTCTGCTGACGAAACTACATAACAAGGCTAAATAGTTTAGTTATCTGTGATATATGTTAAATAGCTTAACTTTACGAGAATTAAAAAAACAAAGAGGCATTCATTTGAAAACAAAATTTAGATTACGTCACTGCTTCTTATTTTAGTTAGTGAGGCAGGCAATTTAAATCACTAAGTAGTATTATTGAAGTTCACGAAATATTTTTCTAAATCTTTTAAAGAAAAACTTGAATTCTACATAAAAAAGGTAAAATATACAGGAGGGAAGAAAATAAAAAAAAGACTAAGTTGCGGTCGTCTTAATCGCTATAGATCAAGAGAGTAATATAAGTGATGAGATTCTTGAAGAGTTTTATCTAGAGTATGTTAGCCGTTTTTTTTGAAATATTTATTAATAAACAGTTCATCATTTTCTTAGATAATGCTAAATTTTCCGAAACTGTTACTAACGAACGTAACATTAGTCACCATCGTTTAATAAAACGAGACGATCAGATTGTTTTTCTTATAAAGAGATTCATATTTAAAATATGAACAATTATATCAGCCCATTTAAATGGCTAGCTGAGTAGACTCTATGGAATAGGTTTTTTAGTTTACCGAATTATTTGACCGAAAAAGATTATTTGAAACCACAATAATTGAAATTAATTGAAATGCAGACATAGCTAAAATTGCTCTGCGAAAAAACAATAACCTTTGTTAACATAATTAAATAATTATGGCATTATCAATATAACTAAACTGGAAAACTAATACGATTATCACTGATCATATTGCAAGCCTCGAAAAAGAAAATTGTCTTCAGTTTTCAACTTACAAGCGATACAGTAGTAATTTTTTCTGAATGCAAAAATTGAAGTGTTATCAATCACTACCAAGTGGTGTGTTATTTTCCTGATCTCTAAAACCTTTCAGGGAAGGGTGTTACACTGCTAAATGGCAAATGCTATTCGTTGCGATGGTTAACAGATTATTTTTGCTATCTACGTTGTTTCGGCTCAGTTAACGTGGTTTAATGCAGTTAAATATAGTACTACAAATTAGAAGCGATAAAATTTTGCCCATTACATCAAAAATCGTTAAAGCCGTTTTATAATTTGACAATAAGTAAAAATTTATAGGATTAAATATTGATACTACAGAAAAAGTTATCTTAAAGTTAAAGTAACTAACAAACTTTTAAATGTAACAATAATAGTTAGAAATATCAGAGAAAACTATAAAAAATTTATTACTTCTCCATGCTGCTGATTTTAAAAATGGTAGTTTTTATTAGCTTATCCATGACTGAAATAAGAAGTTCACTGATAACCAACATGATATTAATGATATTAAAATAAATTATAAATTTAGTGCAAGTACCGCAAGTTTTTACTCGTACCTATATTGATGGGTATAGAAAAATAGGCGCACTGCCTGATGATTTGTTGAGGTGGATGAAACAATATTTGTAAAGTTCTATTAAATATCTATTATCAGAAAAACGTAGTTGGTTTCTGTCATGTCGAAGAAATATACTACCTCTACATGAGGGTAGAGGTCTCTCACCACTTATGTTTAAACAGAAGAGAATTAATGGAGAATGAACAACTCTACTAAAGATAGATAAGGCAGGAATAATCATTGTTCTCCTTTTAAGATGCCGTTAATTTGAACATATTCACTTAATAAGAGAAGTAAAACTTACCACTTACCATTTAGAAGAAATATTTGGTATAGCTTAATCGTCTTGATATATTTATCGTTCAGAATATTGACTGATTTAAAAAAGTATATTAATAGTGGCGTTCTCTATTTCACTGGATAGACCTTGTTAATTATTGTTCACATAAACTTGAGTAATCTTTCCATCTAGCTGGTTCGAATTTTTCATAACGAAATGAGTCTAACTGGATATAAATACGAGACCAGTATTGTGATGCCCAAT
>JBQMRR010000096.1:0-23156 GCA_052174495.1 Arsenophonus sp. NC-TX2-MAG3 | reverse complement strand
TATAGAAAAAGTATTTCATAAAATATTTAGATTATTATATATTAATAATATTCATTTATAATAATTTCTGAATATATGTATTTATTAAAATTAAAATAATTAAATATATTTTATTTTAATTTTAAAACTAAATTTTTTTGTAAAATATATTTTATTTAATTTTATATTACTCTATATAATTAGTAGTATAGTTAGGTTTAATAAACTTAATTTTTAGTTAGGATTCTAAAAAAATACTTTAGGAAGGTACTATGTTGAATATATAAAAAACGTAAAATAGGTTTTAAAATATTAAAAACCTGACATGGGTATATTTTATAATCAAAAAGTGTTGAAAATAATAAAATTATGTAAAATAAAACTAACAAAGAATAGATTAATTTATTAATCTGATATAGATTATAGTAATGGAATATTAGTAAGTAATAGTATTATAAGAATAAATATTATTAAATAGTAATAAACTTATAAACTTAAGTTATTTTAGTAAGTTTCACTTTTGATTTAATTTACGTTAAGAGTAATTATTAATATATTGATATGAATTATCAAAATAAGTAAACTACCAAGAATAGTATTACAAATAAAAAAGTTCTATTAGGCTAATAGAACAATAATATATCTTATTCATTAATTTTAAAGGTTTCACCTCTAAAATAGAGGTGTGCTTATTTTAGCATATAAAATTCGGATATGCTTGGCATATTATGCTGATTTATCTCATGAATAATTTCTATATGATAGAAAAATCATGTGTCATAAAACTCTATCATACAGGTAATCTGAAAAATCAAATATTACCCCGATCTATTGCACTAATTTATCTGTAATTATATTAGATAGCTCATAGGCATTGCTGTTAAGGTTGAGATCGAAGCCATGGTTATAAACCATACTCAACATGCTTTATTAATGAGGCTCATGCCGTTATCTGTAACGGTTATTTGCTCAATGAGTCATGCAAGATAACAAGTATGGGCGCTATTAAGATTAAAGTCCGAATGTTAGGAATCGTAGAGGCAATGAAATATACTTTAACAGCTTATTGCTATCCTCTTATCTGAAGAGGATAAGATCCCGAAAAGTTACTACAGTGGCTTTATACCTGTAAAGCATGAGATACTATCTATCAGTAATTTTCGAATTCATGAGCCGATTCTCGATGAGAAAACACATAATTTCTCTGAAGACTCATCAGCATATTAAAACACAGATGCCTTGAATATCACAAGCAAGGGTATCTACACAATTTAATTGATACGCTTAACGGTTTATTTATATCGATAACAAAACCGTCCTGTTAGGCCGGTGATTGCCTTTGACTTCTGCTTATTATTGGTGTTACTGTATATGAACGTAAGAAGACAGTTGTGATCAAAGATATTTATCAAGAGTCAAAATTGAACTGAATTTAATTTCTAATGCCCTATGAGCAAATAGCTTAATCGTATCTCTCAAGCTCTTACTATAGGAGGAGAGTGTCATTGACTTTTGGAATAGAATGGGAAAGATATTCTCGAGCTCACACCACTAATGTTTTTCTGTAGATAAAATAATTTATGTGCTAGTTCTATTCCTAAAAGGTATAAAAGTAAAAATTAAAGCTAAGTTGCGGTAGAATGATCTTACCAGCAGAGAGCCGTAATGCCAGTAATAAATAATAAAGCCCTTGATATTTTTGTTGATAAAATTTTCAGAAAAATATCTTGCAGCGATAAAGAAACTAGAGAAAGATTAAAAAGAACCGCGCTTCAAGAAAATGACCATTTCAATGGTATTTAAGTTGATATAGTCTCCTCAAAAAAAATACTGAAACCTGTTAAGTAAAATTTTACCTGGCTAACCTTAGTGCTAAACAATACTCAATTTAAGGGTGAAGAATAGATTTATAAAGCATTAAATCGGATTCTTGATTAATTTATGCACCAGATTTGCTAATAACTCTAGAACAATGAGTTTTCTCGCTATACGAAATATTAGAAACTTATAAAGCATGAGGATTTGTTTGAAGTTTTAGAAATTAATGGCTTTAATGGAGCTATATTGAAAATTAAACCTTAGAAATATGAAGAAGATGTTTAAATGATCAATAAATTTTTTCGATAACGCAAGATAAACCATCATAATTGCCGGATTCATTAACCTTATTGTAGATAGAGAACTAATTGCATTTCTGCTAATCAATGAAAAACATTATAACTGTAATAGAGATTGATAAAAATATTTGGTATCTCTGCAAATAAGATTGCTCGGGTTGATAATGATCATTAAGATAAAAATTAAAGTATATGATGATACGTATTTCAATAAATCACTTTAATAAAAAGGTAATTGAGTTCTTTAAACAGGAAAATCCTCAAAAAGTAAACTTTAAGTGCCCATTAATGAAAGAAGAAATTATATGCTATAGTTTATTTTTGTTTATAAAATAATATCAGGATTAGCGTTTTTTAATAATCAAAGGTGGATACACGTTAATATCGTATTTTTATACGTAAATTTTCTAATCAAGAATGATGCTGGTTTTAGGGGGAGGTGAAAAGTCTCGCAGAATATCCTCCTTTAACGTCGGTAAAGGTAACTTTATTTAATCTGCACCACCAAAATCAAAAATTAATAGCTCCTACCACATAATAGCTCCTACCACAGAGGAGCTCTCTTAAAATTCAAAGGAAATCATTATTATAAATACTTTAATATCTTTAGTAAGACTATCCTTGAAATTATTTTTTATAACAGAAAAATCTAATTTTCCACTAAATTTATAAGAACTTTTATAAAATAAAAAAGCTAATGCTATTAGCTAGATTTATGCACGTAATTTATAGAAATTCAGCTCTCAGATGTCAACGATCCTCAATTTGAGGATTGATGAAATAAATAATAGTTTATGTGAAAAATCGATATATTTTTGCATATAATTCACATTTAATTACTATATGTTCGCCAATACCTCCAATAATAAAAGAAGTTTAAAAGTTAGTGCTGGATATTTTCAATAAATAAATAGTTAATCAAATCAGTAATTAGAATCTTCAATATCAATCGAAATCTTTGAACATCTTAGAACATTTAGATACTCGTAATCTACCTCTATTTAGTCTGGAATATCACAAATTAGTTCCTATTTTAGTGCCAATGAAGTAATTTGGAGGTGTAAAGTTGCCATTATACTAAATAACATAGAAACAGGAATTACTGGAGGATTTTTAAGTAAGCATATTTCATTAATTTCAGAAAAGAGAGTGATGCCGCATTTTGCTATATCACAGAGTTACTAATTACAGATTAGTGATGATATAAAAATAAACTATTAATAGACTTTTATGTAAATGGGAAAATATCGATAACGTGTTAGCAGAAATAAAACAGATTTTTGAATGTTTTACCATAAACAGATGGTGAAATTATCCCTTGCTTTCATCACTAACAGAAAGGTTAGTTACTGTTACTTTTCATAAAAGAGTATGATTTTTATTATATTAGCAAAGGTTTTATTGCTTTGCTAGCAGAGCAATATGTAACCATATCTGTATTTAATTATTTTGGTTTTAAATAATCTTTTTCTAGGCAAAATAATTCAGTAAATAAAATTATATCTTTATACTATACTATAAAATTTACTCAGCCATCCTTTTAATTGGCTAATATAATTGTTCAAATTTTAAATTTAAAATTCCTTACTAATAACTTTTTAAGACTCAAACCAATTAGTAATTATGACTAATTTTATGCTAGTTGCTAAAGATTTAATACCGTTATTTAGCTTGCTCTGAGCAAAGGATGAATTCTTCATTGATGGCAGCTCAAGAAAATAACTAATACACTTTCATTAAACTCTTCAAGAATCTCATTTCTTATATGGCCACGGCAATCTTTGCTAATTAAGAGCGAGATTCGTTTTTTCTTTTATCTGCTACTCTTATATGGTTTCTAGATTTCTTATGTAGAATAAGACGCTTACTTTTAAATAATTCAGAGGAAATATTCATCAACTTTAATAATACCATTTAATCCACTTAAATTAACTGTTGCTACTAAACCAAGAAAGCAGTGTCGCCGTCTAAACCCTGCTTTGAAATCAATGCCTGTTTCTTTTGCTAACTCCAATAAAGTTAAGTTATTCAACATAAACATACATCACGAATAACTAATTATTATCCTTATGATGTAGTTTAACAGTAGACTTCTAATAAAGATTTTTAAATCTTTTCCTGCAATCAGAAATTTCATAACGATATTACTGTATAATTTTAATGAATATCTGCAGCGTATAATATTACGGTCACTGTAACAATATTAGTAGGAGATAAAGTTAAATGAGTTGCTTTAATGCATAGATCGACATCATACAATAGATTATCGTCAAACTAATCTAATGAGATGCAGCTTTATTTTGGTATGCAGTAAGGAAAGAATCTCTTTTATTTGTATGACTGTTTGTTTTTTATGGTAAACTTTATAGAGAAAATTCTCCTTATAGGATAAGAGATCTTCAATAATTTTACAAACATACCCTGATGATAACATCTTATATTTCTCATTATTTGCCGATGACACTGTATTCTATTTAAGAAGCCATAGTCGTTTTTCCAAAAAACATTTCTCATTTTCCAATCTGCTGACAGTCGTATATGAATTATCAAACTTTATGTAGCATCTTACTCAGGTTTAGATCATTATTTATACGCAGAACTTAAGGAAGAATTTGCGTGAAATGAAGCAATTGAATAGGGAAGAGCCCTTAAGCCGTAGTTATAAAGCGTTTAAGCTACAACCTTGCTTATCTGTACGGTAGTTTTAAATATCTTCCGCAAATGCTAAACAAAACTTCAGGATGTTATCTTTTTATAGGGATAGATTATCGTGCCATTCGGACAGATTTTTATCTACCTTTACAAGGCTTAAGATTGTGCCCAATACTCGACGCTTTTTGCGTGATTTTAACTAAGCATATTTATAGGTATCCATCAGGTACTTACAGGAAATTGTAAAGATTTTATAGACCGACTTTGCTCTGTAAAACGTTCAACCATCTAAAAAACTTGAATTCAAGCATTTTGTGTAGAAATTAGTATAAAATATTAACTTACTCTGCCAAGTATGCTCAAATAAATGTATGGTTGAGCGATTTAATAGGTACATATAAGATGAACTGAAAATTCATTATTTAAATTCTGATGAAGAGATTGAGATAGCTCTGCATCAATAGATTAGTTGTAAAATTGAAATTTATCCAAATCAGTATTTAAATAGTAAAACTCTATTGCAGTCTATGAAAGATTAATTCAAGATTAATCCTAAATCATTTAAAAAACATACTCTTTTCTGGGATCTGAAAATAAAATAAAAGAGATAATTATTTGAAATATAAATGAATGAAATTAGTTAGTTTTAATCGAAATATTAAAATTATTAGAAAATATAAGTATATAGTGATTAGACTACGTTCCACTCTGATGATTTGTGAATCTATTCTCTACTCTTAAATTAAAGGTTATTTTACTACCAGAGAGTTACCAAATCAAATCCTCTAAGCTGCTTTCAGCTTTTCTGAAAAGATGTGGTTCTAAATTAAATACTATTAAAAGATTATTTTCTCGAAAAACAGTGCTTCGCGCATCAGCTTAGGATGCTAGTTGTAAGAGATAATTCAATCGAATTTATTATTATTATTTAATACCTAGTTCGCTAAAGAAAAATTGTAGAGTGCCAATAGTTCTTTTCGATCTTTCTCCAATTTCTTCATCTCTGCAGAAATATTTTTTGAAAATTTTACAATAAAAATATCCAGGGCTTGATGGTCGGCATCATAAAGTTCTTTGGTAGGCAGACTTTCCACAGCTCAGACTTAACTTTTGGTTACATGGTTTAAGGAAGTGAAGGTAAGCATATTAACTGTTTTATGGTACTCAACAGTGCCTTGGTATTACGCATCCAGGAACGTCTTTACTATTGAATTCCAAAAACTAATAGCGCTGCTCTCTCCTCTTAGGAAGCTGAGGAGATATGGTTAAATCACACACTCGTCAGCCATTAAAAAGTTATGCCCAGTTTTTTTTGACTTAAATAATCTTCTTTAACCACAATAAGCTATTTACATCTATCCTCAGTACCATCAATATAATTAGGAGAAAAGGCAATTAGCTTGCCTAACAAAACGGGATATGCCTTCAGCCAAAAATAAACGAAGGTGCATTGCGTAAATTATGCAGCCGCTATTGTCTATATTCTTCAAGCTACTACTATTTCAATCTCCTGATGCTACTAGTAAGAGAGAATCATGTGCTTTTCATCAAGAAACGTCTCAGGGCTTCCAAAAATTACTGGTAGAGAACTACCTCTCAGAAGATTGCTTATCCATATAGGAGCAATTCTTTGACGCTTTTTATGTGCTTCAGATAAGGTGATATAACAAGGAGTTGTTGAAGTATATCCCTTTATCGCTAAAAGACCGCATTGACCTTAGTCACTTTAATATTGATCTTAATAAAACAGTCTATATAGCTCGCTGTAGTAAATAATCATTATGGATGCTCTCGTCGAGAAGGTAGCGATCAACATGTTTGCAACATGGACTTAAGTTCAGTCTTAACAGCGATTCTGTCAGCTTACCTGGCAAACCATTACAGATAAGTTAGTGTAATGGATTAGAGATAATATGTAGTTTTGTGAATAGCTGCAGGCTAGATTTTTTTATAGCATATCATTTCAGTATTATTGAAATAATTCAGGAAATCAATCAGGCGGGGTGGCGGCCTAATCACCAGTTCTAAACTTCATATACTAAAAATGAGTATACTTTGGAGTTTAATTATGAATCCATTGATAAAAATTATTACTAACAAAACTTATTTACAAAATAAGTTAGTAACACAGAATTAAATTTTATTTATATCAATTTTTATATTTTTACAACTATGCTAAAATTTAGTTATGTCTAAATTATTTTATCGTATATTATAGTAATAATATCGTTAATATTTAATATATTAAATTAATAATTTATTAAATAATATATAATTATTTAAGATTAGTTTAAAATTAAATATTTTTTTAATGATATCTATTGATAGATAGATTAAATTTAATTAACTTAATTGCTAAAATATAAATTTTAGTTACTTATAATATAAGTGAATTAAAACAGTAGAAACAGAATGCTTTTATTTTTTAAATGCTTTTATTTTGTTAAAAATAATCATAATTATAGTATAATTAATAGCAATACTAAAAATTCTGACTAATATACTTTATAGTTAATATTAAATTTTTTCTAAACTAAATAAGTTAGTATGTTGTCTTTAGAACTTTAAGGATAAATTCCCTTATAGAGACTCATATTTACTGTAATAATTATTAAAGAATTATGCGAAATGGTTTTCGGAAAACCATAGATACACATATACACAGATCCAACTATTAAATGGGTTTTATCACACTGATAAACTCATAAATATCCATCCAAAAGTACTCTTATTTATCAGGGTGAAAAATCAGAAACACTTTTTCCATATTATAAAAGATTGTGTTGCTGTTTTGATTAAAGATGAAGAAGGAAAAGAAATGATTCTTTTCTATCTAAATCAGGGGATTTTATTGGTGAGCTTGGATTATTTAAAGAAGGACGGGAACGAATAGCTTGGGTTAGAACTAAAATCGCCTGTGAAATCGCTGAAATTTCTTATAAAAATTTCGCCTATTAATGCAGATAAATCCAGATGTTTTGATGCGGTTATCAGTATAAATAGCTAAACGGTTACAAACAACATCTGAAAAAGTCGGTAATCTAGCTTTTTAGATGTTACAGGCCATATTGTACAAATATTATTAAATTTAACAAAACAACCTGACGCGATAACGCATCTAGATGGGATGCAAATTAAAATAACTCGTCAAGAAATAGGCCAAATAACAGGATGCTCACGCGAAACGGTGGGACGTATCCTAAAAATGCTAGAAGATCAAAATCTAATTTCTTCTTAGGGTAAACCATTGTCATTTATGGTACACGTTAATATCCTATAAATCAGTACCTACTTATCACTCCCGGAAGATAGTATTTTCTTTGAAAAATTAAGGTTTAACTTTGAACTAATCTTTTATAAACTGCAGTGAAAGTTTTGCAATCCAATACTAACTAAAGTTAGTTCCTGATTGTATACTAAAACATATCAATGCATAATGATCTCTACCTCTTAACTAGAGGTGGAAGAATAGCTTTCCAGTGCAGCTTTCATGCGTCCATTAAATTGATAGGCATACCATTCATTTTGGAATGCAGCAGCAAACTGAGTCCGTATTCTATACCAAGCCCTGTACAACAAATGGTTGAATTCATATTTTCCGATATCTGAATCTTTTCTAGATCAAAATGTGGTCTTTAAATTCTTTACCATTGTCTGCAAGTATTTAATGGAGGAGAGTTATGGTTATTTTGGTATATGTAGTTTCAGAAATGCTGATATACGCAGCTAATTAATTTCATGAATGATTTCAACAAGAGACAGATGGTATGCCATTAAAGTTTTACTCTACAGGTATCTGCAAAATCAGATATTATCAATATTGACTCATATATAATGATTCCAGAAAAGGCCTGATAGGAACTGTTATTGAGGGTGAGTTTAAAACTCATGCTGCTTTGAGAAGATGTAAAATGCTGCCTTATCGATAGGTCGTGTGATGGCTATCATTTATAGCGGTTATATGTCAGAGCGAACTGTACAATGCAGATTGACTATTAGTGATGTTAAGATTAAAGTGCTTAAGATTAAGGGATTGCAGCAGTAACGGAATATACTTCTAAAACTCTTTATTTACCGTCTTATCTGAAGCGCGCAAAATTATCTAAGAGTTCCTACTATGGCATATGCCCTGGGGGAAGGCATATTCTACCGTATTTTCAAAACCCTGTAAGGGGAACACTTCTCGATAAAAAAGCATAGGACCACCCTTATTATATGCGTAATCAGGAGACTAAAATATCAATGCCTTGAAGAACATTGGCATTGGGGTGGCTACCTCCTGTGTAATTTAATTGATATCGCTATATTTATTTCTTGCTCGATAGCATATACCATCTTGTTAGGCAGGTAATCGCCTTTACCTGCCTCTCATTATCGGCCTCACTATGCATGGGGAGGCCGATAAAGATCTCATTGGGTTCGAAAATGCTTATTGAGAGTCAGAAGCGAACGGGTTATTAGTAAATCTAGTGTATGACGGGTCAGACTAAATTATACTCTGATGCTTCGTGAGAAGCTATTCTGCATCCTTAAATTTGACGTTGTTTCTTAGAAAATCAACTTCCTTCCACTTCCTCCCGTGGTCACTCGATTATAACTTTCTAAGCAGCTTAAAGCAATTTAAATACTATTAAAGAATTGTTTTCTTAAACTACAGCCTTCGTGTGATGAATTCGTAGGTTCACATTATTATAAAAGCAAATTGAATTAGATTCTTCGTTCTTATTGATACTCGGTGCACTGTCAGGAAGTTATAGAATAGTAACAAGCTCTTCTTTATCTTTCCAGCTTTCTTATCATTGCGAAATACCACTAAAACTTTACTAACAAAATATTAAAGGCTTTATTAGCGGCATAACAGATTTCTATTACCTAAATCTCTGAATCTCAAGTTTTAACTTTTAGTTGCATACCTTTTACAAGTAAAGCTAGCACATCAGTATATTTTGCACCTAACAATATTGGTGCTACGCGACTAGAAATATTTTTATCATTTTATTTGAAAACCAAGCACCGTATCCGCTGCGTATCCAAGTCTAGGAAAAACGATTAAGATCCGCGTCTAAACCCCCATTGAGAAGTTTGGGCAAATTTATTTTAATTCTCAATAAGAATCTTCGATCGAAACAAGCTCTTTATCCCATCCATGCAGTGCCGCTAATAATGATTAGCAGACAAAGGCGATTAGATTCCCTAAGAGAATGATATATGTCCTTCACCAAGAAATAAACGTTAGGCGTATTGCTAAATCAAGCAAGCGACTATTGCCTATGCTCTTCAAGTCATCGCTATTTTAATTTTCTGATTGAGGTACCTGAGAGGGAGCATGTGTTTTTCACTGAGAATCCCAAAGAATTTCGTGAAAATCATCATTGATAATGCCTTATCGGTAGGTCAGAGTGTAGGAAACTCTTTAACGTTTCTTTTTCATGCTTCCGATAAGGCGCTAGCAACGAGATCTTGAATATATTCCATTTTCGCTACGATTCCTTTAACCTTAGATACTTTAATCTCAAGATCGCTAATACTAATCTCTATGGTTTGCTGTAACATATAACCGTACGGACGACAGCCATAACATCTGTTAACAAGACAGCGTTCAGTATCTTCTTACAGGCATGGCTTGAAGCTCCGCCTTAATAACGGTACCCATCAACTATCTGATAAATCCTTACAGATAAGTTTATGCAAGAGATCAGAGGTAATATTTAATTTCACGGATACCTCTTTAGGCTAGATTTTTTATAAGATATCATCTCTTTTTTATTAAAACCATTCATGAAATTAATTAGTAGATACATACCACTATCTTCGAAATCATACATAAAAAATGGAGTATAACTTGAAGTGAATTTATCCAAATTTTTAATGGCTGGTGAGCGCTAGATTTAATTACATCTCTCAGGCTTTGTATTGGTAAGATGCTATTAATTTTTGAAATGCAATAGCAAAGATATTCCCATATACGCAGCATTAACGCTATTAGCTACATAAAATATCTAATGTGCTAGATTTAACCCTATAAGGTATAGAATCGAAAGTTAAGGATAAACTGTTGGGGGGATGGGATCTGTCTAGCAGATAGCTATAATATCGATAATAAATCTCTTGATGTATTTTATTGGTAAGATTTTTAAAGCATCCTGGAGCGATGAAAAGCTAAAGAAAGATCGAGGAGAGCTGCTGACATTCTACGATTTTCCGTCAGTGCACGGGCGTCAATAAAAACGAGGAATTCAATTGAATCGGGTTTTGCATGACAGTAAAGTTATGAAGCTGATGTTTAAGCATTGTGGTTCGAGAGGAAGGAACTATTTTAATAGTATTTAAGCTACCTTTGTCTTCTCAAAGAGCTGGAAACAGATCAGGGGATTTTAATCTGTTTCACTCCTGATGTTAAACAACATCTAACTTAAAGATGCAGAATAAGATTCACAAATCATCAGAGCAGAATCTGATCATCATCATACTGTATTTGCTAATAATTTTTTATATTTAAATTTCTTTATAGAACTTTAAATTTTAATTATTTGCACTTTGCATAATAATATTTATTACAAAAGTAATTTTAATGTTAAAATGAATAACTATATATTATCGTTAATATAACGACTATCTTAAATTTGTTAATGTTATAATGATAATTTTGATAAAAAAATTGATAAACTTATGAATGAAGAATTCAAGAGCGACTAATTGTAGAAAAGGGGGTAATAATTTTAAAAAATTCTGATCATTAAAATGTGATTTTATGGAGATATGTTGCTGATAATATCTGTCATTAGCACACATAAAAGAAGTTATCCAACCGATAAGATTAATAATCTTCTCTAATGAGAAGAGAAGAATCAATTTTGTCTAAAAATAGAAAAATTTATACGCTTAAATGGTATTAAAAACAAAAATAATAACATATCTGAATTATTTAATTTTATTTATTAATCAATAAATTAAAAACTATTATGATTTAATTGTAAATCTAGCAGATTAATGAATCGTTGCTATCTTAACAACGCTCTTGCTTCCTAGCAAGATAAAAATTTCTTATCAATTCAAGCATTAGAGATGCAAATTATGCATCTAGAAATTTTCTATATATGGTAAAATTGATAGAAAACCATGTTATTGAACAACATCTTTTTATAGTAAAACTACTTCAAGTTATATACTTTGAATTCTAGTATAACAATAAATATCAACCAACTGATTAGTAAAAATTAATCACTGATTAATATTTCTAGGTGTTTATAGTAGTTATGTTGTCATCCAGCTAACAACTAGAGAAAAATTTAAGTAATGGAATCATGAAATTTGCTGAGGTGATTAATAACCTACAAGCAAAAGAATACAGAATTATATTAACTTCAGGTCATAGTAAAGATAATCTTACTCTGTGTAGCTAAGATTGCACAACAATATCATCAATCATCAATTACAGAATTTGCAGAAAACAACATTTCTTAGTTAAGTGTTTTAATTAGCTATGCCCGCCTTATTCATCGGTATAGATTCAGAACCGGATACATATTATCGCAGTATTAGAAACTCCTATGATCTGCTTATTTATGTGATAGCTTATTAATATCGGAAACTATGAAGTAAAAGGTTATTTAGCTTTTAGCTGCAATTATGAAAAATACAAAAATGGCATGAACATGATTGTAATAAAATAATCTATGAATAATTCTAGTTAAAGATCTTATTGGTTCTATAAAAATATTATTAATGAATATAAAGAATTGTTAGCAAATCTATTATATGCCTGATAAGGCTACGCTACCCTCTAATTTTTCGTAAATCTGTTCTCTATGTTTTAGATTGGACATTATTTTACTACCAAGGGTTGTCAAATTAAATCCTCATTAATCTAGTTCAGCTCTTTATAGCAGCCTGTAGCAGAAAATACCATAAATAATTATTTTTTCTAAACTAGAGTACTTCGGGAATCGGCTTTTTAGCCTTAGATTATTAAAAAAGCTAATTCAATTGAATTCGTCGTTTTATTGATGGCCTAAGTGTACTGACGAAAGGCATAGAATGCCAACAGTTCCTTTCGATCTTTTTCCAACTCTCCATCGCTACAGGCTTGAAAGGATAAAGTTATGTTCATTTTTAACTATGAGATTTTAAAGATCCTGATATCATCCTGATGATTCATTTTATGAATGATGTCAAGAACAAAGAGATGATATGTCATGAAAGTCTAGTTTACAGATATTTAATAAATCTGATATGGATCTGCAATCCATTACATGAACTAATTCGTAATCCTGTTAGATAGTTGATAGGTACCGTTGTTGAGGTTTAGTTCGACTTGAATTGACGATTGTAACAATATGTTCAACCGCTGCTTTTTATCGATAGATAAAACCCCCCACCCATCGTCCGTAACAATTATTTACTATAACGAACCATATAAACTGCTATTGACGATATCAAGATTAAAATGCTTAAGTTAAAAATCAGAGCGGTAACAGAATATTCTTTAAAAGCTCGTTGCTGGCGCCTTATTTGAAAGGTGCAAAAATACCAAAGAGTTGATACCAATAGCTCTACTCGGTGAGAAGTATCTCTACCCCTAATTTTTCTAAGCAATATGGCGCTATTCAGAAAAGTATATCGTTTTTCTGCTAATTTTACTCATCAGCAAACTGAAACAGAGATGGCTTAAAGAGCACAGGCAATGGTGCCTGTAAGATTGTGGATTAAGTTTACGTAATCGTTTTGTCAATCAAAATGTGCAGCGCTAAAGGTTTATTTACTTTCAGTAAAGAAATCACATGAATAAGCGCCTTTCTTCTGACAGAAGAAAGTTTACCTTCTAGATGCCTAGAAACAGATACGACTCCCTATATCAGTAACCGTTACTGATCATGCTGTAAACAGATGTTATAATGTCGCACCCTTTAATTAATAACCATTAACGCCTTTAGTAATAAAATTATACTCAACTTCATTTGGTTGTTTTTATTCAACTGACTCGATTTATGCGTATAATAAAGCAAATGATTAGTATAATCATACTATTATTTCTAATGTTATTTATTTTTATTTTTTCTTTGATTCAGGTAAAATTAGCGCTTGGCACATCCATAAATACGTTTTTTTGTATAGAAAATTGATAGGGTAATTGATAATTGTTTATTTAGATTTTCCTTGATTTTCAGAGAAATCCATATGCTGATAGTGAACAAAATGGGTTTTTTTAATAAGTTTGTAACTAAACCATATAGCCAGAAATAAAGGGATACCAATATAGGTGGCAATAGCACCATGCCAGTCAATTTTGTCCTCTAAAAACGCCTGATAATTTTGGATTAATGTAATCCCTAAGCAGAGAACAAAAGGAAAAATAGGGCCAATTGGAAAAAAACCTGAACGATATGGCAATTTATTTAAATCGTAGCCTTGTAAAATATAACCTTTACGAAAACGATAATGGCTAATAGCAATGCCTAACCAGGCAATAAATCCGGTCATACCTGAAGTATTCAGCAACCATAAGTAAACAGCCTGATTGCCAAACATTGAACTTAAAAAACAAAGTGTTGCTACAATGGTAGTAGCAACTAAGGCATAGCGAGGAACTCCTCCTGGTGATAAGTATGAAAATATTTTTGGTGCTTTTCCTTCTTTAGCCAAGGAATATAACATTCGAGTAGAAGCATACATGCCTGAATTACCAGCGGATAATACTGTGGTTAAAATAACCGCATTCATGACGGCAGCTGTGGATAATAATCCTGCATTTTCAAAAACCAAGGTAAAAGGACTGACACTAATATCACCTGTATCATTACGCAACAAGCGTGGATCCATATATGGAATAATTAAACTGATCACCAATATAGCAAAAATATAAAATAACAAAATTCGCCAAAATACTTGTCGCACTGCTTTAGGTATATTTTTATCTGGATCTTTAGATTCACCAGCGGCAATACCAATTAATTCCGTACCTTGAAAAGAAAAACCGACGATCATAGCAACCCCAATCATTGCTGATAAGCCTCCAACAAAAGGTGCTTCACCAATCTGCCAGTTATGCCAGCCAGTATTTTCTGCTCCACGAAAAATACCAATAATCATTAATGCTCCAACAGCAATAAAAATAATAATGGTAACAATTTTAATTAAAGAAAAGCAATATTCTGCCTCACCAAATCCTTTAACAGAAATATAATTAAGCATAAAAATAATAAATAGAAAAATCGCACTCCAAATCCAGCCATCAATATCAGGAAACCAATATCCCATTACCAATTGTGCTGCAACTAAGTCAACAGCTATGGTAATAGCCCAGTTATACCAATAATTCCAGCCAAGAGCAAAGCCAAATCCTTCATCAACATATCGAGAACCATAAGTAGAAAACGATCCGGAAACTGGTAAATAAGCTGTTAGCTCACCTAAACTGGTCATCAAAAAATAAACCATCAAACCAATAATAATATAAGCTAATAAGGCACCCCCTGGCCCTGCTTGCGCTACCGTTGCACCGGAAGCAATAAATAATCCAGTACCAATAGAGCCGCCAATAGCTATCATCGTCAAATGACGCGCTTTTAATTCTCGAGGCAATTTTGTTGTAGCGCCTTGTGATGTATGTGTTGATTGTTGTGGCATTACTGACCTTTTATTCAACGTAGATCTTAATGTCAGTAATTGTAACAGATAGTGTTACCAGGAATAAGCAGCTATTCTCAGTTATTTAAGATACCTTCAATAATTGCTTTAAAATTATTAGTGTTGCGCATGATTTTTAATATTAAAATGTCACTGATAATTTTCATAAAAGTAATAATTCTTTATATAAAATTTTTAATGATAAATTAATATAATATATATGAAAGTTCAATTTCATAGGTATTTAACGTAATCAATGAGAAATTCTTTAATTGTTTCTCTATCATAAGAAAATAGACAATTTATTCCCATACTGTTCATAACAGCATATTTAATGTAGCAAAAATTATTAAATTCAATTAAAATATTGCACTGAGTTAGTTTATTTAATAATAGTTAATTAATAATATTCTAATGTTTTTTTGAATTTGAACTGCTTTCATACAAAAATCAATTTACATTCTTTAACTCATATTGATTTAATTAGCGGGCACCACAATTGGTTATTTAGTGCATAAAATAACCACTAGCTGATCTTTTCTGATGGTATATTGATGAATTATGATTCATAGTAGCTAGCTTCAATTAATCCTAAGTTAATTCTGAATTCCAGGTAACGCTTTAATCACTTCGGAAATATATTATGAATTATATTCATTTCTGATATATAGAGTTTTGGAGATGTTGCCCTATCCTGCTGATTAATTTCATAAGTAATTTTAATATCAAAGAGATGATATGCTATAAAAGTGTCTGTGTCTGTTCTGCAAATATTTTTAAAACCAAATATTATCTCTTATTCATTCTACTAACTAATCCATAATTATGCCAGGCAGGTGATAGCACTGTTGTTAAGAATAAACTTGAAGTTATAGTTGCAATAACATTCTCAAGCCGCCTTGTCGATGGGATTATTCCTATTATCCGTAATGCTTTTGCTACAATGAACTATAGAGAATGATATTGGGATTTTAAGATTAAAGTGTCTAAAGTTAAAAGGGTTTGTGGGGATTGTAGGGATAACAGATATGCTTCAAGAGCTCGTTGCTGCTTTATCTAAACCGTGTATTAAAGCAGCGAAGAGTTGCTACCATGGCTTTGTATCTATGGAGTCATATCCATTAATAATTTTTTACGAATCCCTGATTCGTTTCTCGATGAAAACACATAGTATCTTGCCAACTACTAACTACTATTAGTAAACTAAAACAAGGAATGGTTTGAAGAGTAATAAGGGGGATAGTAACTATCTGATTTATGCGATACGCCTAATGTTTATTTCTATGGTAATAACAAAATCATCCTTCTATAGGTAACCTGATCGCCTTTATTGCTGCTCAAATCGACATCACTACGCATGGACATAAGAAGCTCATTGCAGTTAAAAATAGTTTTTAATAACTAAAAAGGAAACTGGCTAAACTTCTCAATAGCTTGTAAGTGCGCGAGTGGGATCTTAACCGTATTTTCAGATTTCCTACGGGGAAGGGATTGCCCTCTTTGTTTTGAATACAATGGCAAAACATTCCTGGATGTTAGTTTTTATTTCTTAAAAGCATGTAACCGAAAGTTTAAAGGTGAATTGCAGAAGATTTGGCTAGAAGAGAGTCGCGATGCTGCTAATAAATTCCTTGATTTTTTATTGGTAAGGAGTTTCAGCGAATGTTCTGCAGAAATGAAGAAGCTAGAGAAAAAGGGAAAATAGCTGTCCTGGGCATTCTATGCCTTCCCAGTAACCTACTTGACATCATAAAAAACGACAAATTCAATTGAATCGAGTTTTATGACAGTGAAGATACGGAAACCAATGGATGAGGAGGTGTAGTTCGAGAAAATAACCTTTTTAAGGCTATTTAATTTGATCTTGTCTGCTTAGAAAAACAGGAACCACTTTAAAGGTTGACTTAATTAATTTTAGTCATAACAACGTTCAATTTAACGATGAAGAGCAGATTTATGAAGGATTAACGTGGAATGTAGCCAGATAGACATATAGAAAATTTAATAATAACTTGAGTTCTCTAATTATATTAGGCATATATATTGAATATGTTTGTTCCTAATTAGGGCTGTATAATCTTCATTGCTACCGTTAAAGATGGAAAAAATTTAACATTGTTATTTAATTACTAAGCAGTACTAATTTTCATAGAAACGACGGAAATCCTTGTCCATCAAAAACTATTGATTGCTTTTAAAGTGCAAAAATTTTTCTATTTAATCAATGTTTCTAACTTAGACATTGGTTTTGACCATCTTCATGTCTATCTGATTGCTATTTTAGGTCTCACTAAATCAGTTAGTCTCCACAATAAATCATTAGTAACAGATTAAAATTATTTTTTGATAAAATCAATGTATTATTTTTTTGATTATATTCCTAACTACATAATATTTATATTCCGGAAGTTTTAGTATCCTCCTCAAAAATAATTCATAAAACATGCCAGTTTAGATTTTTTTGCATACTTTCCTACTTGGCTAACCTATTTTTGAGAAAAAGCGATTCAGACGATTAAGTTATTAAACATTGCAACTATCAATATTAAACTTGACAAGAAAAGAATTACAACAAAAATAGTGTAAATTCATCTTTTGTTTCAATAATGTCCTGTAATTGTAATGTTGGAAATAACATTGCACATAACAGCGTTGTAATAAATATCAGTCAATTTAATTGATCAGAATTATATGTTGAAAGTAGTGTTAGGAATTGAAAATTTCCTGATCTTTCTCTGCACTAGCATGCAACTGTCTAGCGGATATAATGAGAAAAAAGAATGTTAAAAATTACTTATATGATAAGATGGTAGTAAAAACGTTTCAGAACTATTTCGGTTAACAACTTTAGCTAAGTGAAAAAGTATTTTAATAATATTTTTCTGTTCTCACATCAACGAAACCTTCCAGGCCTTTTTATTTTAAATGGGAAACTATGACCGATATTCTAGTTAAAAACCACTATTACTTTATCCTAACTTTGTTATCATTCATAAAAAACTAATTTTAGAAAAAAGAAAAAGTTTTTAACTTTCAAGTAAAGTATTTTTAGCTGACGATCCTATATTAACAGTATAATTTCTATTTTATTTACAAGAAAATTCTTTTTCTTCAATAATATAAAATTATATAATTTTTATTGCTGTAGATAGTTTTTTTGTTAAAATGCCACTTGCTTGCTTAGCAAGCAGTAACAAGTTTTTATTATCGGATCTGCTACTGTATCGTCTGTAGCATAGTCTTTTATATTATGAGAAAAATCATGCTAATTATTAATCCAACAATCCGTAAAGAGCAGGGTAAGGGTGCAAGCCGCCGTCTACGTAAAGATAATAAATTACCGGCTATCATCTATGGTGGTGAACAAGAACCAGTTTCTATTGAGCTTAGTCATGATGAAGTTATCAACCAAGAAAGTAAGCTAGAGTTTTATGAAGTATTAACGCTACTGATTGAGGGAAAAAAAACTAAAGTTAAAGTACAAGCGGTTCAACGTCATCCATTTAAGCCTAAATTAACTCATATCGATTTCTTACGCCTTTAATAACTAAAAATTTAGCTTTTTCAATAAAGTTAATTACCAAAAATGTTAAAAATCAGTGCTATTTTTACCATCATCAATAGTTTTACCATGCTCTAAATTGTTCACGTAAGAGAGGTAGTATATCTCTAATTATTAATTTATCTGTTGCCGGATTTAAAAATACAGTTATCAAGTAATAGAGCATCAAATTAATAGTCAAGCTACAATTATTTTCTAAGTAGTTTACTTAATTGTTTGAGAGTCATAACGATCTGGTAGCAAACTTTTCTGCTAATTGATAACCATTTTATTTAATAGATTTAGAAAATTTGCTCACCCCCTACTAAAATGGGGGGTAATTTTTTCATGAACGCTTCGGTTCAATTTTTTCTTTCATTTTATGTTACTCATTATAAAGTAATAAACTTGTTGTCGATATTCTTGCGTTGTTGCCTGATCAAACTTAGACAAATTACAAAATATCAAGAGTTTTATTAGCAGTGGATTGAGTTATTAGCAAATCTAGTGTATAGCGATTAAGCTATATCCAGTTGCATACTTAATGAATTTATCCTTCATTCTTAAATTGGATGTTGTTTGCCACCCCATGGTCAAGGCTAAAATCTCATTAGCTGTTTCAGATTTTCTTAGCAGACTGTAACAAATTTTAAATACTACTAAAAGGCTTGCTTTCTTGAAGGGCAGTGCTTCAAGAATTTTTTGTATATCAGCTTTATAGCCTAATTTTTGCAAAAGTTGATTCAATCGAATTCCTCATTTTTATTGTATCCAGTATGCTAATGAGAAATCATAGAATGTTAATTGTTCTTCTCGCTTTTTCCAGCTTCTTAATCGTTGGATTATATTCGTTGAAATTCTTTCCAACAAAGTATTAAAGACTTTGTTAGTGGGATCACAACTCTCTGCTAGCCAAAGTTCCTGCAGCTTACTTTAACTTTCGGTGCTGTATATCTCTAGGAAGTAGAGGTAGCGCATGAGCTGTTTTGTATACCAAACAGCATTCATGTTGCGTATCAAGATATCTTTATCTTTGCATTTAAAAAAAACCAAGAACCGTCTTCTGTAGCAAATCTAGAAGATATGGTTAAGCTATGCGCTTGCAAGCAATCTAGAAGATAGGACAAGTGCGTTTTTAATTCTTGATAACCATCCTTAACTGCAACGAACTCCTTACTATCTATGCAGCTAATAATAAAGAACAGGAAAAGACGATCAGTTTACCTGGATAGGGGATGGGGATATGCCATCAGAATAGAAATAAGCGTAGCGGTATCGCTTAAATTACATAAGTACCATATTGACTTGTTCTCTTCAAGGTATATTGCTGCTCCAGTTTGCTTATGGTAGTTGGTAAGATATCATGCGCTTTTCGCTAAAAAGCGCCTCAGAATTTCGTAAAAATCTTCGGTGAGAGATATCTACTACCAGCTAAAGTAGTAATTCTTTACTGCTTTCTATATGATTTAGATAAGGTGGTAGCAATGAGGTATTGAAAGATATTTTTGTTTTCATTGCCATCCCTGACATTATATACTTTAATTTCAACATCACAAATACTTGCCCGTCTTTGCGTGGGGCTCCCCCCTGTGGCAAATAACTATTAAGGATGACGACATAAACTCATCGACGAAGCAGAATTTCAGCATGTTGTCGCAGAATGACTTTTAGCTATTCACCATCAATAAGAGTGCCTATCACAGCTATTCGGCAGCATTATAGATGAGTTTATGAAAGAGACATGAGTAATATTCTAGTTTCGCGGATGCATTAAGGTAGGATTTAATGCCATATAATCTCTCTGTTTTGAGATCATCCACGAAACCCAATCAGCAGGAGATACGTAAACATCTCCAAAACTTCATACTTAAAAATGAGTATAACTTCAGTTTTTTATGATCTCACATATAATTTGTTGTATTAAATAAGCCAGTACACACTGGCTTATTGGTATTGGTTATAAGTTATGAGATTTGGTGCATTTACTTGAAAATTTATTCAATGTTTTGAATTTGTTCACGCATTTGCTCTATTAATACCTTTAGTTCAATAGCGGAATTAGTTACTTGGCTATTAATAGACTTTGAAGCTAAAGTATTTGCTTCACGATTAAACTCCTGCATCATAAAATCCAACCGACGGCCAACTGCCTCTTGTTTTTTAAGAATATTATATGTTTCTTTAACATGAGTATCCAACCTATCAAGTTCCTCTGTAACATCAATACGTTGAGCTAACATAATAAGTTCTTGTTCTAATCGATTATTATCTACCTGAATTTCTGCCTCTTCTAATTTTATTTGTAAGCGTTCACGTTGCCATTTTAAAATTTCAGGCATTTGATAACGCACTTCTTGAATTTCCTGACAAACAGCATCTAGCCGTTGCTCAATTATTATTTTTAGCATCTTTCCTTCGCTTTTCCGATTGAGAATAAAATCATCTAAAGCAAGTTCTAATTCTTTAAGTAAATATGTGCAAATAACATCTAAATTCTGCTCCTGAGCTGATATAACACCAGGCCAGCGAAGAATTTCTAATGGATTAATTTTTCCTTTACCACTATTCTTTTTTACCCAGTTAGCAGTTCTAATTAATTGTTTAGTTAATTCTTCATTCAGAACTAATTCATTCTGTTGAGATGAGCTAAGTTCGAAACGCAAACTACATTCTATTTTCCCTCGTGTTAATCTAGCGCGTAGACGCTCACGAATAACAGGTTCTAGACTTTTAAATTGTTCCGGTAAACGAATATAAGTTTCAAGATAACGATGGTTAACGGAACGCAGCTCCCAAGCTGCATTTCCCCATTTACTTCTTATATCTCGTCGTGCGAAAGCAGTCATACTATGAATCATATTTCGTTCCTATTAATAAAAATTAAATTATAATCTTGAGTGAAATCATAGGATAGGTATTCAATATCGAAGAACGTATAATGCACAAACAATATTACTTAGCTACGGAGATAACACAATGCGTCCAAAAAATAGAGAGGCTAATCAGGTTCGTTCTATAAAAATTACTCGTCAATACACTAAACATGCCGAAGGTTCTGTTTTAATTGAGTTTGGTGATACAAAAGTATTATGTAACGCTACAATCGAAGAAGGCGTTCCCCGCTTTTTAAAAGGCCAATCACAAGGTTGGGTAACAGCCGAATACGGTATGCTACCCCGGGCAACAAATTCTCGTAATATACGCGAAGCAGCAAAAGGCAAACAAACAGGTCGCACTATGGAGATACAACGCCTTATTGCCCGTTCTTTACGAGCCGCTGTTGATTTAAAGCAATTAGGTGAATATACCATCACACTAGATTGTGATGTTATTCAAGCTGATGGGGGGACTCGTACTGCTGCAATTTCTGGTGCTTGCGTTGCTTTAACTGACGCATTAAATAAAATGGTCACAGAAGGGCAATTAAAAAAAAGCCCGTTTAAATCGATGGTTGCTGCGGTTTCTGTTGGCATAGTGGATGGCAAACCTATTTGTGATCTAGAGTATAGTGAAGACTCTGTCGCAGAAACAGATATGAATCTTGTAATGATGGATAATTGTAAAATAATCGAAATTCAAGGTACTGCCGAAGGTAAACCATTTAGTCATGATGAGCTGCTATCATTGCTTTCTTTAGCAAAAGATGGCTTACAAACAATTTTTGCTGCTCAGAAAGAAGTATTAGAACAATAAATTTAATAGCTTTTTAGATATGTTAAGTTATTAGCAAATCTAGTATATATAGCGATTAGACTACGTTCTATTCTGATGTTTCGTAAACTTATTCTCCATTCCTAAATTAGATCTTGTTTAGCACTAGGGTTAAACAAGATCTAATTTAGGAATGGAAAGTAGATTTACAAAGCATTAGAGTGATGGAACCGAGGAGCCTAATCATCCATATATCAGATTTATTAATAACTCATGATTTAGATGCAAATCTTATTACCAGAAAATGATATTATCATCATTATTAATAGTTAAATCTAACTTATTATTTATTAATACTAATAGGTTATTTTTATAAAAAAAATTTGTTATCTGTAAATTTTTATTAATTTTTTAAATACAATTAATTATTTAAAACTTTATATTTTATATATATAATTTATATTATTAATAATATTTTTGATAAAAATTGTAAGAAAATGTTTTCTTTTATTTTAAAAATAACCTATTAGTATTAATAAATAATAAGTTAGATTTAACTATTAATAATGATGATAATATCATTTTCTGGT
>JBQMRR010000095.1:0-2082 GCA_052174495.1 Arsenophonus sp. NC-TX2-MAG3 | reverse complement strand
AGATTTCGCGATACAGGAGTAATGTGTTATCGTAAATAGTGTTGTGCGTGTTTAATGGACAATCTTACCGTTGCCCAGTGTTTAATGGACAACATTACCGTTATCCAGTGTTTAATGACCGGTGCCGGCAACGATTTACCTAGGCCTACAGAATCGTCTTAAACTGGAAAAATTCGAGCAAGAGGCATCAATTCATTTAATTGGGTGTATCCAGTCAAATAACCTATTACAACTTATACTTAATAAAGTTAAAACTAATCACATTAGACTTTATCAAGAATTACGAAACCTAACTCAATAATGTTAGCTTCTAGTCACACTATTATTCAGTGGGTTAAATACATTACAGTAAAATACATTTAAAATCAGTAACCAATTACATTCTGAAACAATCTTTATTTATATAGAGAGTTAACCTCACTCAGTTTAATAATACAGGCTGGCGTAATAATTGTCACGCTGTTACTGTAGCAGCGGTACACCGTGGAACTAACAGATTACGTAATTTCCAACCTTCTTGCATCGTAAATATTGTTCAACCAAAATTAGAACTATTTGTTGGTATGATAAAATCACAGACATTGATTTTTATTGTAATTCCAAATTATGTACCATTAGTTATGCATAGTATTGTTCAATAAACAAAATTTTACTTATAAAATATAAATTGAGATGACGTTGTTACTTGAAATCTTCACCTTCCATTGTCAAAGGACTGGCACCCCTCAGAATACAGAGTCTACGTGTAACATAAACATTAACAAAAGCAATACCAAACTATCATTTACATTATACAAATAAAACAATAACATTATTCATATAATTTAATATACAATATATTTTAGAATGGTAATAGAATGACGTATGCAATGTGGAGCATATAACGTCTGTAAATAAGTTATATTTTGAATTATTATAGGATGGTGCCAGCTTCGTGAGGCCCTATTTACACTATGTATATAATTTTGAATTCTTATACTATCTGTTATCAATATTAATTATCACCCAATTAGTTCATTATTCGCTTGTCGAATAGACTAGGAATTGGTAATAATTTAAAAAGTTGCATCACGATAAGAAAGGAAATGCACTAGCCTTTAATATGAAATGTTAATATACGAAATGTGATTCGTTAATATCACACAAAAATTTGTAAGAAGGGACTAAAACACAGGGATAATACCAGTAAACGCAACAAAATACATAATCTAATGAGGGCTGGCGGTAGATGTGAAACAGAACCAGTCGGTGCAGGAGCCGCAGAGCGCATGCGCGCAGACCACCCTCCTCTCGCTGTCGTGTCGACGACACATTGGGCTCAAATGAAGCGTGAGTTCTCTTGCACGCACTTGAAATGCATTCGACCAAAATCTTATCGGCGCTACCTCATCAAGCTGCTCCGCTAGAACTAACCCATAGACTGATTCGAACAGCAATCGTCGACACTCGGTAATTCATCCCCCTCGCCTCGCGAGGAGGGGTTGTGTTCCACCCCACGACGGCGAGGCGACGCTGCACCACTCTAATACCGTATATTGCCTAGTCTCAACAGAGTAAATTGCGTTTATACGTGCAAGCCATATAATATACTGGATAATACTATCGCGTCACAAATTCTCTCCACTCCGCCCCGCATTAACAGCAATAACAGTACATACGCGATACGCCACATCGAGTATAACGTGACATCATACGGAATCAATGTACTGTACTATGAAATATAATATATATAACACGCTATATTATCAACTGCTGCTGTCTTGGAGATGCAGTAACTACGCGCGAAAAGAAACAGTATCGACTCGAAGAAAAGAAGTTATTGAACAGCTAATATTTAATAAAATATACACTTTACCCGCCTCAGTTCTAAAATGAGCAAGCCTTGAGCGTATACTACGTATAGTAAATTGTTACACATAATAACATCACTTGTCTCTATACAATAAATATATTATACCGATTTTACACACAAAAAGTAATAAAGGTATAGATCATATCGGAATGATAAATACCAGTAAATAAAAGTCAGAGTTCTAATGATGTATTTCCAACAGCAATGCATGTAGCTGCTGTTATCGCTTT
>JBQMRR010000094.1:0-476 GCA_052174495.1 Arsenophonus sp. NC-TX2-MAG3 | reverse complement strand
TAATACGCCAGCGACGAGATTCGGCATAATAATTATACATTCTAAAAAGATCACCAGCAAATATTGCCAAAGTTTCTGGTGAAAGTGTATATGGTCGTCTAAAATTTGAATCAGGGGGGGTGAGGACAGGTAACGCATGGCTAAAACGGATATTAAATTATGTACTATTAGAAAAGAAAGAAAGAGTCAGACTAGCTTTGATGTGGATAAAAGTAATAAAAGAGAAAGTGAAAGAAAATATAGTTGAGAGAAGGATTGGAGAGATAAAAGAGGATAGCGGTCGAAATGTTGGATCCGTTCTGTATTTTGTAGACGCCTGTTAGAACCGAAATGGAATATTAAGAAGAAAAGAAACCTCCGCAATACGGTTATACATGACTAGAATCACTGAACAAGTGATACCGTGGTGAAACGAGTCTCACGCCGACTGCAAATTATTGTTCCTTGTGTCGGTTACACTGTGAGACTTAAACCCA
>JBQMRR010000093.1:0-5950 GCA_052174495.1 Arsenophonus sp. NC-TX2-MAG3 | reverse complement strand
AAAAATATCCTGAAACGATGAGGAAGCTGGAGAATAATCGAAAAGAACACTGGCATTCTATGCCTTTCTGTCAACGTACTGGGCATCAATAAAAATGACGAATTCAATTAAATTAGCTTTTTCGACAATATGAGGCTATGAAGCTGGATGCGAGAAAGGACTATGGTTCATAAAAATATCCCTTAATGGTATTTAAGCTGTTACAATCTGCTCAGAAAAGGTAGAAGTGCGGCATAAGAGGATTTAGATCCTAATCCTGTTGCTAAATAACATCCAATTTAAGGATGGAGAATGCATTTCTAAAGCATCAGAGTGGAGTGATATCCTGACTGTCATGCATCAAATTTCTTACTAATTTTTATTTCAGAAAAAATTAGTTGATTTGAGATCTTTTTTCTTCAAAAGTCCATTCACTTAGATCGATTAATTTACAACGTTTGCTACAAAAAGGACGATAAGGACTACTCTTTTGCCAAATGACAATTTTATGGCAAGTTGGACATTTTACCGTGAGCTTATCTGACATAATGGATTCCTGACAGCAGATTAATTTAAATGGTAATTTACCAGATAGAATACCATTTTTACTGTATTCATGTAAGAATCAGATAACAAAAGGTGTTTATATTTATAAATTTTAGAATCTATGGATAGATTTCTCGGTAACTTTATTTAAATCAGATCAGTATTTTAAATACTACTTTAATAAAAACCATTATAGATTTTTTGGCCGATAAATGTGTTATATTTGCAGATCAAATTTAATAGTATATTTAAAGCAGAACATATTGGAAAGATGACTTCAATCCAAAAGTTATTTTTAGTTTCCATTTCTCTTTTTTATGAGAGCTTAACCATAAAAGTAAGGTTAGTAAGTAAAAACTATAATTACCAGCAGCTATACTTAATGGGCGCCGAATAATACTAATAATTTGTTTTGTCATAAGTGTGAGTAATGGGTAGCTCTTCTTTAAAAGAAGAAAGATTTTCTTATAAGATACTTAATCAGCATTTTATCTGTATGCAAATCATTCCAGTATTAATTAAGTTTATTTTTATTTATTTTATTTTTAATAAAGCTTGCATGCGTATATCCCGTTATGATCTTAATGCTTTGATTAATTCAGAAATAGGACAAAACTAACTCACTATCTAATGAATAGCTGTTTTTAAAGAAATAAATTGTTGAAGTAAATATTCCATGCGTATCAAAGAGCATATTTTCTCATTTAATGAATTCATAAAAGGTAGAAGCAGAATTATTCATTATGAATTTACTGAGAAGTATTTATAGCTAATTGTAAATATTTTTTATGTAATTTTGCTATAGTTTTATTAAGTGTTAAATTGTTATCGTGATTATTAATTATATCATTAGCTTTTTGTAATCGCCTTCTTTGACTAACTTGATTAGATAAAATATTTTTTGCTTCTTGCTGGTTAATTTTATCACGCTTAATTATACGAACTATTTGTTCTTCTGGTGTTGCGTCAATAATTAGCACGCGATTGGCAAGATGTTCTAGATTATTTTCAATTAATAACGGAATAACCCAAACTACATATGGGTAGTTAACTAAAGCTAACTGGCGTTGTGTTTCTTGATGTATTAAAGGATGAAGTAAATTATTTAACCAATTTTTTTCTTTTGAATTGCTAAATATTTTTTTTCTTAATTTAGTGCGATTTAAAGAGCCATCATTATTAAGAATAATTGAACCGAAATATTGTTTTATCATGTTAAGAGCATAAGTATTAGGCATAACAATTTGCCTTGAAATGATATCTACATCAATAATTGGTACTCCTAAGGATGCAAATTTATCTGAAACGGTACTTTTCCCGCTTCCTGCTCCACCTGTAAGAGCAATAATATAGCTCATAAATCCTCTCTTTTGATAAATTAAATATTAAATTCCAGGGAAAATATATTAATATTTTTATGTTTAAAGAAGTAGGTTTTAACCTAAAAATTTTTTATTTTTTAATAGTATTAATTACTTAAAAAGTAATATTACTCAAATTAAAAATTAACAAATAATATAAATGAATATTAATCAAATAGTTGCAGCTGTGAATTAGTATTAGTTATACATACTTCTCATGTAAGGGTTTTTGAGATGGTAGCGTATTATCCTGCTGATTGTTTTTATGAATGATGTTAGCAACAGAGAGATGATATGCCATAAAAGTCTACCTAAGTATCCTTGAAACCAGATATTTATACTAATCACTTGGGAGGACCTAATCTGTAATACTGGCAGTCAGTATATAGGCTCTCCGCTGTTGAGGGGGCTCAAAATCATGCTGCGATAACTTGCTAAATTCCGCTTTGTTAGCGGCGCATGGCTATCGTCCGTAACAGTTATTTGTTGCAGCGAATTATGCAGATTACTATTGGTGATGTTGAGATTAAACTGCTTAAGATTAAAGGGGGAATTCGAGAGTCAACATAATACCTTAGTAGCTCATTGCTGGCCGCCTTATCTGAAACGTGCAAAATCATCAAAAAGTTAATACCTATCACTTGTACCTGTAAGATATTCTTCACTCGTGATTTTGGCGAAACTATTATAGCGATTCTTTATGAAAAAACGTGATCTCTTTTGCTAGGTGTGTGCTCCATCAGAATATTGAAATAGCAATTCCTTAAAAAGAAAGCAATCCCTTGAAGGGAATAAGCAATAGTGATGGTTGTGTGATTTAAACGATACACGTTACATTTATTTCTTAGCCGATGATATATACTGTTCTGTCAGCAAAATGATCACCTTTTCCTATATTTATATCATCGGCCTTACTAGACTGTGAACCTAAGAAAGCTTATTGTAGTCGAAATGATTATCGATAATCAGAAGTAAACTGGATATAACTTTTTAATGGGAGCTGGTAGCATGTTTCTTAAGTATATCGTGCAGGCTTTGCTACGGAGAGATGATATTCTTTATTTTTAGAATGCAACAGCAAAAATATTTTCTTAACATGGAGGATAAATGCCATTAGTTACAGAAAATAGCTAATGTGCCACCTTTACTTCATCAAAATTATGTAATCGAAAGTTAATGGTGAGCTGCAGGGAAGGGGTATCCTAACAGAGAGTCGTAATATGCCGTTAATAAATCTCTTAATATTTTGTTAGCAAGTTTTTCAGGATAGGCATCCTGGAGCCATAGGAGAAGCTAATAAAGGATTGAGAAGAATGGCTAGCATTCCTCTATGCCTTCCCATCAGCATACTAGGTATTAATAAACAACGAATTTGATTGAATCGGTTTTCTGATAGTGAGTCTATTAAGCTAATGTGCAAAGCACTGTGGCTCAAGAAAAATAATTATTTAGTATTTAAGTTATCCTTAGTCTACTCAAAAACTAGAACTAGATTAAAGATATTTAGTTTTGACTTTAGGGGCAAACAACATCTAATTTAAGGATGCAAAGCAACAGATTCATGAAGCATCGAGAGGGTGAATATAGTAGAGCCCTGATCTGCATACACCAGATATTCTTAATAACTTACTCTCTTGTTATTTAATAGCTATGTTCGCAAAGGTTATTGGTAGAAATCCCTTATATTGCATGAAGAATTTTTGATACAGAGTAAAGCTTGCTATAACAAAACAAACAGTTATATAGATCAGAGAATCTCTTTTCTTACTCCACGCTAACATAAAACTGCATCTTGTTAGTTAACTTAGCAATAATCTATCGGACAATGTTGATTCATGTATTGAAGTAACTCACTCCACTTTATCCTGGTCATATTGTCACAGTAAGCATAATAACCGCTAGAGGAAATTAATTAGGATTACAGTGATATCATTGTAAAATCCCCGATTATAGAAAAACATTTAATATTTTTACTGGAATGTTTTCTGGCAAAACTACATCGCAAGGATAGATAATTTAGTTATCTGCTATGTATGTTGAATAGTTTAACTTTATAGGAGTCAATAAAAATAGGGATTTATTTGAAAACAGCGTTTAGAATAACATCACTCCTTTTCTTGCTTCAGCAGAGACAGACAACATAAATGTACTAAATGTTATTGTTGGAGTGGAAAAACCTTTAACACTGAAAATGAAATTAGTTATTATTCCTAATAAAGCGAGTAATCAGAGAGTTATTGATAAGGAATTTTATATTAAAAATATGAACAGTTATATTAGTTAATTAAAAAATAACTGAGTAAACTCCTCCATGTTCGAGAGTCGTTTATTTACAAAATTATTTATCCTGAAGAACATTGTTTGAAACTATAGCAATTGAAATACAAATACATACCTAGAAATTGTGATGCAAGTAAAGCAATAACTTTCGCTAAGGTTGCTTGATGACTGCAGTTATATCCCCATATTTTACTGACGATACTGTCGTCAGATCAGAAAATCGTAATCTCGTTTTCTGCGAAGAAAATTTTCTCTCTCCTAACGATTTACTGTCAGTCGTATGTGAAGTTCTGAACTCTATTTTTGTATATTGATCTGGCCTAAATCACTGTTTATTCAGGGATGAGGAAGGGGCTCTAGTTTATGTGAAATGAGGCTGAAAGTACTGAAGGCGAAGCATAAAGCATTTAAAAGCTATGAGTCTAGGTTTTTATCCCTGCACGTAGATATAAATATCTTCTAAAAATGGCAAAGAAAACTTCACAACATTATCTTTCGTAGGTATAGTATAGATCACGGCTAATTCCGACCCTTATCACGTGATCTTAACCATGCATAATCCCATGGTCTACATCAGGTACTTGCAGATAATAATAAAAAATTTACAGATCATCTTTTTATCTGCAAAAACCTTCAGTCACTAAAAACATGAATTCGATTGTTTATGTGCAAAAATTGATATAGAGTACCGACTTATTTTGCTTATGTATTATCAAACGAATAGTATGGTTGCGAGATTTAATGGGCGTATTAAAGAAGGGCTATAATAGTATCATTTCAATTCTGATCAAGAGCTTAAGATTACATCTTGCATCAATATATTTGGCTATATAATCAAGAATTATCCAATTAGCATTAGGTAGTAAAACTCCATTGCATTCTATGCAAGACTAATTCAAAGTTAAATCTGAATTATTCAAAAACCACTTTCTTCACCAGAAGAGAGAAGTTAATATTAAAAAGCAAAGCTACTTGCTTATTTCTAAGCAATAAATTCTAGGATTATTGTTATATCTGCTATGGCATTGGGTTAGCTGCGATTAATTTTACAACCTTATTTTTTTCCTCAGTTAAGTATAATTTATTATAGGCTATTTCCATGTATTTTAGTGCATTGCGTGTTGATTGGGTATCTGGATAATTTTTTATCATTTCTTCAGTGCGATTAATAACAGTAACATAAGCAAGACGTTCATTATAATATTTAATGATACCTAGTTCATATTTTGCTAAACGCTCTTTTAGGAAAGCTAAACGTTTGGTAGCATCTGTTGAAAAGAGGCTATTTGGATAAAAATGAACTAGTTGTTTAAAGTCTTTAAAGGCCACAATTGCATGTTGAGGATCGCAATTTGCATGATCAATACCAAAAAAATCTTGTAGTGCACTAACATCTAATGCTAGTGCGGTAAGACCGCGCATATACAAAACATAGTCAATATTGGGATGTGCTAGATTAAGGCGAATAAATCGATCAATAGTTGCTATTGTTAATGATGGCTCCCGTGATTTATAGTAGGCATAGATCATATCTAGCTGAACCTGTTGAGTATAGGGGCTAAATGGATAACGATTATCTAGGGTTTCTAATAATTTAATTGCCTCTTTATAATTACCATTTTGTAGTTTCTGTTGACTACTAGTATAGATATCAGTAGGAGAATTTTCTTGTACAGAATCCTTATTGCTGGAGCATCCAGTAATAAATAAACTCAATGTGGCTGCTGATAGCAGATATTTTATACTTTTAATCACGTGATTGTTTCCTCTAAATATTTTTGGAA
>JBQMRR010000092.1:0-597 GCA_052174495.1 Arsenophonus sp. NC-TX2-MAG3 | reverse complement strand
AACTAGATTTATTTTCAAACAAGACGTTTTTCCTTTACTGACATAATAAGGTGTCACATTCCACACATTATTGAGTAAATTAAAATAAAGTTTGCAGATTTATGTTAATTAAATATAGAACTTATTCAACAGTTCTTTAGCAATTTAAGCAAAATTGCTTTAATTGCAGCAAATTTTCTGAAGCGATGGACTCTACGAAATTAAAAGCACTCGCATAATTAGGCCCAACATAAATATTTATACTAATATACTCTTTTAATTATATCACACCGTAACGTCTTACTTTCACACAGAAATATACCACAAATGGTAAAATCAATGAAATTTATTAATTTTTACAACTGCGAAGACGTATTTATAATTTTAATTAAAATATTTTTGGTAACAAAACACAACGTTTCATAAAGACACAGAGTTTCTGTAATCCTCTCAGTAACGTATTATATGTATCATCGAATTTCATAACTCCTTTTTGTTGTTTATTCACGGGTTTATGATGTATACATTACTAAAAAAGGTGACTTCCAACGGTTCAAAAATCCAATTTTCAATTTTGATACGTTCACCCACAACAGGCATTCGTTGTAAACGCTCCAT
>JBQMRR010000091.1:0-17994 GCA_052174495.1 Arsenophonus sp. NC-TX2-MAG3 | reverse complement strand
GAAAACAAAATCATCAATATATCGTTCACGATCAATACGACGTTCATGAAGTAATTGAGCAATCTGTTTATATTCATCCGGATATAAATAATGAAAACAGAAATCTTCTAATTCCCATTTTAATTGCCCAATGCCTAAACGATTAGCTAAAGGAGCATATATATTTATGCACTCTTTTGCAGCTAAAACTTTTTCATCTTCAGAGCGTTCTCTTACCTCACGCAAATAAGCAATACGTTCTGCCATCTTAATTACTACACAACGAAAATCTTCCATCATAGCTAGCAACGTCTGACGAATAATATCTACCTGGATAGAACTCTTTTCGCCTAATTGCCTAGTGTTTAATTGACGAATGGCATTCATTTTCATTAGACCTTTAAGTAATGCATGAATCGATTTACCAAACTCAATATTAATAATTTCTTCAGTAAGGATTTTAGCTTCAACTAAGGGAAATAGCATTGCTGCACGCAGACTATCAAGATCCATACTTAACGTTGATAGGATTTCTCCCATCTCAATACCACGCCAAAGCAATAATTGACGATTTTCATATCGCTGAACTTTTCTATAGCAATAATGCCAAAGTTCAATTAACTTTTTTTCTGAGTCATTATTGGTAAGTTTGAGATTAGCAACCCATTTATCAATGGTAAATTCTCTCGTAGATGTCAAATGAGTGCTTCTAATTGCAACCATAATCTTTCCTTGCCTATTTTGCTTAAATCACGATAAAAAGTGCCATAGACCCCAGATTACTAGTATGCGTGGACATATCTAATATCCTGACACTCATAAGTTGATAACTGGCTGTAAGTAATTGTTTACTATCTTTCACTAAGATCGTTGGGTTGTAAAAAATATAAACAACCCATTCTGCCTTAAATTTGATAATATGTAGAATGATGATCATCAGGTATCGGCTTATGTAATGTAGGAATAATAAAATTTTGTTAAAGTCTTTTTATACCAAAAGTTAATAATCTATATTAATCTTAAGATCAATTTGATAAAACTCATCTCAATTCTAGTTAATTAACTTAAACTAAAGTTATAACGTCTTTGCACTGCCAATTCAGCAACACCTTCAACACCAACAACAGAATTAACATGACCTACAATGTAGGTAGATAAAATTACCATGCTAAAAATAGATCTAAAACCCTATCTTGCGAGTCAAGCGCTAACATCATTGCAACACTTTAGCAACAATTTTTATTAATTTCAGGATTTGCTTGAATAAAAATCTGTAGATCAAATATCAATTTCACGTTCTCAATAAAATTGATAAGATTACTATCATTACTTGATAAACTAACAAGTTTAAGCTAATTTGTACTTTTATCGACCAAATAAACATTGATATTATAGCGCCTGATAAAAGCAACTAATAATATTTAATCATCAGTAACTAACGGTTTAAGATAACGTGAATAATACTTATATTACTATCCACATTAACAAGATTACATGACATCAATATTTAACTTCTACTAATTTATTTAAACAGTCATCAACAGGAAGTTAATAATTTTTTACTTCTGGCTGTAATACAGCACAGATTCAGCTCCACTAACACTTTTTTGGTTAAGGGGCCAGTTTACCATGCGTAAACGATGCTATTAGCTGCACGTTTGGTAGTGAAAAGCAAACCCGGCTTTGTTTTACGGTGATGCAAATACTAACTGCCTGGCGATACCACTAATGATTTTATCGCACTGCCGTTTAAGATTAAATAATATTCTAACCTACTAGTTTTAACGGAACATTAAAGTTCGGAAATGAAATGTTGTTGTTAACAGCTACCACAAATGCTAAAAATGATAAAAAATTATCAGCCGATCAAGCCTATCACTCGATCGTTTTCTCATTTTTTCTTGAAAATTACCTTTTCTTCTCCGTAAATTAAATTTATATTTACTCATCTAAAAATAAATTACTAATAAAAATTTATTGTTTTATTAAAAAAACAAACTACAATCTTATTTATTGTCAGAAAATTAAGTTCACTATCCCCTTATTATTAATAAGAAGGAAGATAGTATTATATACTAAAGTTATTAGTATAAATTATATACTATTAAATTAATATTTAGTTTTATATTAAAACTATAAATAGAAACAGAAATAAATTCTTAAAATAAAATAAATTATTATAATTTTATAAATAAGTTTAATTATATTAAAATAATTATTTATATTATAATTTTTTAAAATTCAAAATGTTTTACTTAACAAATTATAATATATGTTCAATTAAAATCCTTAGCATTAAGTATTACTTACTATACTTTATAATCTATATATTTAAATAATGCTTATTTCATTATTTAATATAGTTATATAATATTATTTAATTTCACCGTAAATTTCGATATTCTTGATAAGGATAATGATTTGTCATACCACTACTTTATCCTTAGATAAAGTGAACTAAATAAGAAAAAATTCTAATATATTTTATTATATTATTAATAGTGGACATTTAAAATGCTTTCTTTATAAGATAAATAATATTTATTTAATAATCCATTAAGTATAGGTATTTCAATAAAATATTATTTGTGCTAATTATGCTAACAAGTAATAAGTAAATTACTGAATAATATTATTATTAAATATGATATATTTTAGTAAACCCCTAATGATTTCATAATCTTATAATTCTAGTTATTCAACTTTCAGATGCATAAATACATATTTATAGGCAACAACTTGCTATCCTACAAAATAGCATCATCATCACCTTTATCTTCTAATAAAGCGATATTAAAACTTCCAATATAAATTCAGCTAAATCTTTAATAAAATGATGAGTACTATAAAACTTCTATTTAATATTCTTTGTCTAGACCCATTACATAAATTCTTATCGGACTCCTATATTTATGGCAAGATGACTACTTATAAGTATAATTGAGAGAAATCATCATGATGATGAGCCTCTATCATCAGGCAACTGCAAGAGATAAAATTGCAGCTTTCTTCAGGTAAAAGAAGTTCTGTCTACTTTTCTAAGAGGTATAGCATACTAAAACTTAGTTTTGCTAAAGAGTAAAGCGAGATGATGTTGATAGTTTTCCTATGTTGGAAAAGAGTTATTGTTTTACTTGCAGAGCAATTTGTAGCTACGTCTATATTTTAATTATTATTCTTTTAAATTATCTTCTTAAGGACAAATAATTTGGTAAATAAACGACCTTACAAGATGTAATCTACTTAAGGATCCCCTTATAACCAGCTAATATAGCTGTTCATATTTTAAATGTGAAATTCCTTACCAATAATTCTCTGATTAATCAACCTTATTAGGCGATTATGACTAATTTCATGTTCACTGCCAAAAGTTTCATACCATTTTCTCCATCTGAGAAAATATGGACTCTTATCAATGATTAACTCAATAAATAACAAATTACACACACTCTATATTAAACTCTTTAAAAGTTTTATTACATACATTATCCTTTAATCTCTACTAATTGAGAGCGCGATCCCTTTTTTCTTTTATTTCCTACTTTAGCGCATTTTTTAGATTCCCTATATGTACTATAACGCTTTTATTTTAAGAATTTAAAAAATACTTTCGCCGACTTTAACAATACTACTTTTAGTGCATATATATTAGATGTCATCATTGAAGCAAAAAAACAGTGGTGCCATAAACCCTACTTTTAAATCAATGCCTATTTGTTTTGCTTACTTCTGTATAATCAAGTTATTCAACGTACATCTAAAATAACTAAAGCATTTATCCTTATGATCTAGTTTTACCATAGGACTTCTAGTAAGATTTTTTAAATCTTTTTCTGTTATTGAGGATTTTACAAGAATATTACTGAATCCTAATATATTTCCCCATTGGGAAATATATTCATTGTGATAATATTAGCTCATAAAGTAGAATAAGTTACTTCAATATATAAATTGACATGATTCGATAGATTATCACTGAGCTAATTAATGAAAAAAATATAGATTTATATTAGCAAAAAATAAAAAAAATCTTTTAATCTAAACGAGTACTTGCTTTTCTATAGAAACTTTTATAATAAAAATCCTTCATGCAGTAAAATGGATTTCTACAAGACATCTTTACTAAGATAGCTGCTATTTGGATCAATCATTGACCGCGTCTATGTAAAGAACAGAATACCGTAGCAGCTAAATATCACAACCTTTTAATCTTAGTACTTCACACCAAAACTCATCGATAAATCTTGACTAGCGATACCTAACTTTTTATCTATTCAATCGATAATTCAAAATATTTTTATACTCATCATCTAATACATCCTTATCATAGGTAGGCAAAGTTTATACGAAATTTTACCGATACTTATCCAATTATTACTGGCATCCGGACGGATGAAGACTATCACCTGCATATCGCGGCAAAACAAGATTACCTAACATAAAATTTTCTGTTGTAGAGTCAATGACATCTTATAACGCGCAATCTGATTCTAATGTGCTATCATTGGTTTAAATACCAATTTCTAGGAACTTTTTATGCTAGATAGGTTTATAAATTATTCATGATTTTATCCATGTTACTGGCATCCATTTTCTACCAAAAAGAACAAACGATCATCTCTTCGATACTGTCGTCTTACTATATATGGACTACTATTTATCATTTGTTGACCCGGATCTAATTCCAACTTAACCTGATCAGAAATTTCAAATAACTTAATCTATACTCATTGCGCAATGATGTTTTTACTACTGCAAAAATTTTTCACTGAAATACCAAGAGATCCTTTAATGTAGTTATCGACACTCTATATCAATCTAAAGTTTAATTAAAGTACGAATTACGATTGAACTTCGAACTATATGAGGCGTTATAGTGGCATTAATATCATTAAAACTGTCAAATATTGTTAGCAATGAGCAACATTAGTTGCATCCTATAAATCATCCTCAGTCTAGTTTTACTACTAGCTCTAGACTAGAAGACACAGATGTCTTTTTCAGTTCGAGTGGGACTGATAGTTACATCATTATAACCAGTAAAATATAATATCTATATCAATTAGTTTATCCAGAAAGGATATTGCAACGATTCCTTAACAAACTAGGATGTAGAGAAACTTATACCTACTTTTTTCTGTTATACTGAGACTCTCTACGCTAATACTTGTCCTATTAGAACGTGCCGTTATTGCTAGCAATCTAACTGAATATCATACTGCAATATAAATGACGATAACTGCTACTCTAGATACAAAAATATCTAGACCATCCGCATCAGTCTCCATATTGAGACTGCACGATAGCCTACCGCTCAACTTCCAATATCGGATTATCGCCGTAGAAGTTGTTACTGATATGATCTGCAGATGAGAATTTATTCATCCAGGTTATTTAAGCTTATATCGAAAAATAAGTCATATGGCCTAGCAAAAGAGCACCTCAGCTACACCTCCTTACGATAACTAAGACTTTAATAACACTACACAACTTATCCTTGTTACCTCTGATTAACGCTTGCTTGTAAATAGTTCTCAAATTACATCACTGCCAATGCATCTAGTTTACTCAGCTTTAGCAGCAAAACCTCTCGTCGCTAAACAAAGCCTATGTCTAATACACAGATTTCTGGGATTATATTTAGCCAAAAAACTAACCAAAACAGCTTTAGGACTACTCATGTTACTTTTAAATCTGGCAGGCTATTTTTATTTAACATCACCGTCATAAATACCGCTTACCAGTATTTTCATACCGTCCCTAATCCTATTTTTGAATTTATACCGCTGAAAGCTGTTGCGATATTGCAACGAATATGCCCTAAAAGGGTTACTAGTACCTAAGTAACCTATTTATATAGAACTAGTTCAATAAATTTTCCATCTAGATTATAAAAGCTGCCATGGCAAGTAAATTTTAGCAATCATCTCTAGTACCTGATGCTTCTACTGCGCAATATTGATTTCCGATAACTTAATTTTTTACCCGATCCTCCAACGGAGTATTGCCATCCATCAGATCATTAGTCTATGTGATAAAATAGAGTACATTACTAGCATAACGTCCTACTTATTATTATCTTATTAACCGTGTACATAATATTATATGGAAATACAATTTTAGAAAACTAAATACTCATCACTACTTTTTCTTTCAAAGCTTAAGAGCGTCATTGGCGATATGGGGGTGTATTTAATAATTCAATTTTAATTTTCAAGGCTAAGCGCATCTTTTATGTTGTTTAGGCGATCATAGTAGTAAAAATTAAAGAAAGCTAGAAACGATAATTAATCAACGACTCCATATTTCATTCACCAATTCTATTAACGTTAGCTATAAGTTGAGGAAACGTTCAAAATATTTCAGACTAAAATAAAGATAGACTTATTAATTATCTTTCCGTACGCCGCACATTTTTAAAATTTTTAATTTGTATTACGATAGGATAGCCACCTTAGGCTTGTTTCAGAAGCGTAATCGCTACTAAAACTATTAAACATCATCTTAATTCCATTCTGATTAAGTTAATTAACTTTACTATTATCATTATCAATGCACAACACTTAATAAGTATTTAATCCCTGACATACCCATTATACAGTGCCTAATTAAAAGTTAACTACAAAAAAAATCATTTTCCTACTCAACTTTTGCCAGAAGTAGGTCTATAACGTGCAGATAGCGACTTGAAGTTATTATAGTTACTGCCTTATCATAAAATCTTAACCTACTGATAACAGAGACATACCCGAGATGATAGAGAGTATTAAATTAACTGCACCTATTTGTGGCTCGTACGTCTTTCGATATCCTTATATTGATTAGATCAGAGTTATCATGGGTGGCTATATGATACTGAAATGCAAAAAATCCGCTTATAAGGATATTCTGGAAAAGTTAAATTTAGGCTTATCAGCATCTTCCAGCATCTTCATGTCGGTACGTTGGTTGCTGAAATTAATTGTGCGAAGAGTATAAAATACTATCAATTTTAACACGTTCAGATGTGCAATAAATGATATTTGACGCTTAATCTTTCCACTAATACCTTTTGTAGTCATACGAGTCACCTTTCTTATCTATTTCGGCTATAGTTAGCAACTATTGTTGCTAAAAATCTCTTTTTTATAAAAAATAATTTTATTATAGCAATTATCATGAAAAAGAATCATGAAGATCAAAGAAACGTTTTCCTTACCCCCTCTCCTAACATAAAGCTGCGTCTTATTAAATGGTTCGTCGATAATTTATCATATAATATCAATTTATCCATTGAAGCAACTTAATATACTTTTATCCTATTCATATTGTCGCAATAAATATGTTATCCATTGGAAAGCATTTATTAGGTTTACAGCTATATCATTGCAAAATCCCCTAATTCCAAGAAAATATTTAACAATCTTACCGGAAGTCTATTGGCGAAACTACATCACAAGGGTAAATGGTTTAGTTATCTGCGATATATGTTAAATAGTTTAACTTTATAGAAGTCAGAAAAATAAACAGGCATTGATTTAAAACAGCATTTAGATGGCGTCCTGCTTTCTTGCTTCAGTAACAATAGTCAACTTAAATGCATTAAATAGTATTGCTAAAGTTAATGAAATATTTTTTCTGAATTCTTTAAATAAAAGCCTTATATTCTACATAGGGAAAGTGTAAAATGTGGAAGATAAAGAGATAAAAAAGAAAGAACGAATTGCTTGTTCTTATATCAACAAGGTTACATGAGCGATGAAATTCTCTTGAAGAGCTTAATGCAGAGTATATTGGCTGTTTTTGAGCTTATCATCGATAAAGAGTCCATCTTTAGCTCGAATGGAGTTAAATAGTATGAAACCTTTTGCCAGTGAATATAAAAATTAGTCACTATCGCCTAATAAGGATAGATCACTATAAAGTTATTGGTAAGGAATTTCATATTTTAAAATATGAAATTATATTAGCCGATTAAAGGAATGGCTGAATAGATTCTTCCATGGTGTAAAATCGTTTTATTTTACTGAATTATCTAGCCTAAAAACTTTTTAAAATAAGTTATCCTTATTCTTGGTATATAGGATTTTTAAAATTTTGCGTATCCTGCTGATTAATTTAATAAATTATTTTAATATCAAAAAGATTATATGCCATAAAAGTTTAGCCTATAGGTATCCGCGAAACCAGATATTACCTTGATCGCTTGCATGAACGCATCCGTAATATTACTAGGAAACTTATAGCACCTCTATTTAGATAGAGCTTTAATAGATTCTCTGAAAAGATGATCAACGTTAACTTATATACGGAGTGTTATCCGTCATTTATAACCGTCATGTGCTACAACGAACCAAATAAATTGTTATTGGCGATGTTGAGATTAAAATGCATAAGGTCAGAAAATCGCAGCGGCAACGAGATATCCTTCAGAAACTTATTACTACTATATTATTCGAATAGCACAAAACATCAAATAGTTGCTACTATTCCTGTAACTGGAAGACAGAAGTTATAATTCAGCGATAATTTTCACTAAAGCTTTGTGGGAGATTTTTTATAAAAAAGTACATGATCTCTCTTTGCTAGTATTCATCAGAATACTGAAATGGGAATGACTTAAAGAGCATAGATAATACTAGATTGATGACTTAAGCGATATGCGTTACGTTTATTTTTGGCGGAAGCATAATGGCCGCTCTATCAAGGAATCTGATCGTTTTTTAGCCTGCCGATCATTATTAGCTGACGCTGCATGGATGTAAGGAGCTAATTGCTCTCGAAGAGAGCTATCATAAATTAGAAATGAATTGAACTGAACTTCTTAATGAATTGCAAGCGCGGCTTAACTGCATATCCTAAACTTACTGTAAAAGACGGTAATCTTGGTTTTTAATATAATGGATAAAGATATTCCTGAGCGCATAGCACCAATGTTATTAGGTAGATAAAATATCTAATACATTCGTTACCGTTCCTAAAGGAACGTAACTGAAAATTAAAAAGGTGAGTTGCAGTAGATTTACCCAGAAGAAGCCGGGATGATGCCGCTAATAAAAACCTTCCATATTTTGTTGGTAAGGTTTTCATCTTATCTTTCAAGGATTAAGAAACTGTAAAAAAAGCGAGGACAACGGCTAGTATTCTATAGCTTCCTATTAACGCATTGGCATCAATAATAACGATGAATACAATTAAATCGACTTTTTAGCAATGAGGCTTCGAAGCTGATGCGTAAAGAAGTATAAATTGAAAAAAATAATTCTTTTATGGTATTTAAGCTACTTCTGTTTACTTAGAAAATCTTGAACCAGCTAATTGAAGTTAATTTGCTGACTCTAGGGGTAGATAATGCTAAATTTAACAATGAAGAACAGATTTACAAAGCATGAAGAGCATAACCTAACTATCATATACTAGATTTGCTAATAACTCATTTCTACATAAGTGAAATTCAATTTTTAATGATTGATAGATCATTTTAAACCCTCTGAGGATTACTTTCAACAAAGATTTTATGTAATTAGCAACAGAGGAAATCCTTGTTAAATTTATTTTTAACTATATAAAATTAATTTAGTATTAATCTATAATTTTTAATTTTATTAAAATAAGTTTATCGTTAAGTAATATTAAAAACAATTCTTAATTGCAATTTAATCAAAATAATTTAAAAGGTTAGTTACCAATATTATGCATCAAGCATGCTATTTTAATCAAACTTTTAAACGCATTAAGGCACTCAGAGGGACCCCATAAGTTGTTAATAACTTTTTTTCAATTAGCTCATCATAGTTTTTAAAATAAAATATCCAATTTTCTGCATCTATAACTTAATGGTTAAGATAACTACAAACTCCAGTATCCTTTTGAAAAAAACTTGAATATTCTGCTGTAATCGATGCATTAGAGTAGAATTAATAATACGCTCTAAATTTATTTTTAAATTAACGATTAATTTGTTCTTCATTATTTTTATCAACATTGTTGTTAGTATATTTACGAATAGAATTAAGCTTCTACCTAAGATTAATCTTAGATATTCTCCATTCTAATAATGAAACATCCATAACTAATGGGTAGAGTTAACTTTTTTTTGTTTCCAATGTTATAATAGTATGGATCTCTAAGAACATATCTAATTAATCAACTATGAGTATAATATAATGAAAATTGCGATAATAGGTGCAATGGAGCAAGAAGTCGGATTATTGCGTAAGCAAATAAATGCCCAGTTAGAATTATCACTAGGTGGCTGCAAGATTTACTTAGGAAAGTTTGATAATCTTGATATCGCATTATTAAAATCAGGAATTGGTAAAGTTCCTGCAGCACTAGGAACAACATTACTAATAGAACATTTTGCGCCTGAATTTATTATTAACACTGGTTCTGCAGGTGGATTAGTACCTACTTTACAGGTTGGCGATATTGTGGTTTCAACTGAAGTTTGCTATCATGATGTCAATATCACCGCCTTTGGTTATCAACCAGGTCAAATGGCACAATGTCCAGCCACATTTAAAGCAAATAAAAAATTAATAGAATTGGCAGAAAAATGTATTAAAAAATTGGATTTATATGCTGTTCGTGGTTTAATTTGTACCGGTGATAGTTTTATTAATGGCGCAAAAGAGCTAAGCTATATTCGCCAAATTTTTCCTAATGCTATTGCTGTTGAAATGGAAGGATCTGCAATTGGTCATGTATGCTATCAATTTGGTATTCCATTTGTTATTGTACGTGCAATTTCTGATGTAGCTGATAAAGAATCTCATCTTTCTTTTGAGGAATTTTTACCTGTCGCAGCTCGTCAATCAAGTATAATGGTGCAAACTATGCTGGCAAATTTAGCTAACTTAAGCCTAAGCTAGAAATAAGCCAGCCATTAATAACTAGATAAGTTAAATTAGCGCATAATAGTATGGGTTATTACTTACCTTGGTAAGTTAAACGATTCAATACTAAATGAAGAACCACAACTACAAGTTGTTTTCGCATTTGGATTGGTTACCACAAACCGTGACCCTTCTAATCCTTCAATATAATCAACAGAACCACCAATCAGATACTGCAAGCTCATAGGATCAACAATTAACTCAACACTTTGCTTTTCAATTCTTAAATCACCTTTATTTATCTTATCATCAAAAGTGAAGCCATATTGAAAACCACTACAACCTCCACCAGTAATATAAACACGTAAACGCAAATTAGGATTGTCTTCATCTGCAATTAATATTTTAACTTTATTCGCTGCAGCATCAGTAAACTGTATAGGCAATGTAATATCATTACTCATTTCTAACTCCAGTCCGTATATACCAATCAATAGACACAGGAAACATTAACCCTTCATTGAAGAAGGGCTAACTATCTAATAGTTAACTGAAGTAAATATCATGATGATAAGGCTTCTATCATCAGTCAGCTACAACATATAGAATTACAGCTACTCTTTAGACCAGAGAGAATCTTCATCTGCTATAGTTAAGCGCTATAGCATATTTTAACTTACTGTTGTTATATGAAATAGAAAATCTAGCTAAAATAAGATAAAGAATAAGTTACGAAGCACATATAAAATATTTAAGAATGCTAACTTACTTATTTGCAATATATATGAATATGTTCCGCAAATATAAATAAAACTTTATAACGTTCTCTTTTAGTAGGTATAGATCACGCCACTGAATGGATTGTATCCGTCTATACAAGTCTAAGACTGCGGCCAATACAGGATACTTCTTACATATAATTTAATCCAGCATCTTCAATAATTATCTATTAGATAATAACAGACAATTATAAAGAATTTATAGACCATCTTCTAGACTGTACAATGTTCAGCCATCAAAACAGGGATTCGAATGTTTATGTATAAAGTTTTGTATAAATACCGACCTTATTCCGCTAAGACATTCTGAAATAAATGGTATGGTCAAGCTATTTAATTGCATACTAAAAGGATAGGCTATAAAATCATCATTCTAATTTTAGTTAGAAGCTTGAGATTAGTCAACATTGATATGTTTGATTATATAACCAGAAATTATGAGAATTAGTATTGAATACTAAAACTTCATTATAGTCTATATAAAATTAATTTTAAATTAAACTTAAATTATTTAAAAAACAATACTATTCCAGTAAATGATAAATAAAATAAACTGTTTTTTATTTAAATATAAAAACGACATCAATTTTTTAGCATAGCGCGGTTTCGGTTTACTTAATGTTTATTGCTGTTCAAACATCTCTTTTACCCAAACAGGTGCATTATTACTTTTATTCTGCTGTTCATTTAAATTTAAACTCGACTTTAATGATTGCACACCTTGTTGACATAATGCTTGAGGATCCTCTGTCCATACTGGCAAGATACGATATCCACCACCTGTGCAATTAAAACTTCCATCAACATTCACTTGCATCTCTATAATTCCTTCTGGTGGATGATTATCTAATACCAATGGAGTCTGATTTTCTAAATAACGACGATATAGATGTAATGCACCACTTGCACCACTAAGATTTGTCGGACCATTATTATCACGACCAGCCCAAACAATCGCCACCTCCTTACCATCAATACCAGCAAACCAACTATCGCGTAAATCATTTGTAGTTCCAGTTTTACCAGCTAAATGATATTGAGCAAACTTATTCATTAATGAACGAGATGTTCCACGCTCAACCACTTGTTGCATGCCATAAAGTGTTAGATAAGCTGCCTGCGGAGATACTGCCCGCTCTGCAGATGGATAACTTTGATAAAGTTCATTACCATCTCCATCAATAACGGAGCGCAATCCTGATAATGATGCTCGATTTCCACCACCACTGATTGTTTGAAACATTTGTGCTGTTTCCATTGGTGTTAAGTTCAACGCACCTAATAACATTGCCGGTACTTTCTGAATAGAATCACTTGGCATACCAAGACGTATTAATACTTTACTAACTTGATCTAAACCAATACTCAAGCCAATATTCACTGTCGGAATATTCAACGAGCTAGCCAATCCATCAATCAACATAATCTGCCCTCGAAAACGACGATCATAATTTCTTGGTTCCCATATTTGATTATCAAATTTAATGCTAATTGGCTCGTCAGGTACTAAAGTATTTAATCGAAAACGGTCAGGCTCACTTAATGCAGTAAGATAAGTTGATGGCTTAGCTAATGAACCAATTGAACGGCGAGCATTTAACGCTCGGTTAAAACCAGAATATTGTGGTTGCGAGCCACCAACCATAGCGCGAATTTCACCATTAATACGGTCAACAACCACCATTGTACCTTCAAGATCAGGTAACTTATGTATTTTACGTAAATCATATATCCCTTGCTCAACAGCATTTTCAGCTGCTTGCTGCGAAATTGGATCTAAGGTAGTAAAGATCTTAGCTCCGGAAAGATTATTTGCTCTATCGCCTAATTTTTCAGCTAATTCTTGTCGAACGAACTGTATAAAGGCAGGTTGTGGTGTCAAAACACCACTTTTTGATTTAACGCCTAAAGGACGATCACTCAATATACTATACATTTCATGATTGATAATTTTACGTGTTTCTAACAGCTTTAATACTAAATTTCGACGTTCAAGAGCTAATTTAGGGTTACGCCATGGGTTATATAATGATGCTCCTTTAACCATACCAACTAATAATGCTTGTTGATCAACACTCAGCTCGTTGATTGGTCGACCAAAATAATAAAGACTGGCAAGAGGAAAACCCCGAATTTGATCATCACCACTTTGTCCTAAATAAACTTCATTTAGGTAAAGTTCAAGAATACGTTCTTTACTATAGCGAGAATCCATTAAAATTGCCATATAAGCTTCATTAGCTTTACGTATTAAGGTTCTTTCATTACTTAAAAATAAATTTTTAACTAATTGTTGAGTTAGCGTACTACCACCCTGAACGGTCTTACCAGCCATTAAATTAGCAATAATCGCACGTCCAATAGAATAAATACTTACGCCATCATGCAAATAAAAATATCGGTCTTCAGTTTCAAGTAATATTTTGACTAAAGAATCAGAAAAATCTTCTCTTGGTAAAACTAATCGTTGTTTATTATTAGCCGATTGCATCATAGTAATAAGTTTAGGATCAAGTCGAAAAAAACCAAATGAACGTCCATTTTCCATATTAGTAATATTAGTGAGTCGAGTTTCTTCAAAACTTAATTTAACTAAAATCTGCTCTTCTCTTTGATCAGGAAAGGAAAATAACCGACGTAATATCTCTATCGTATTATCTTTAACAATATACTCACCAGGTAAAGTAATTTTACTTACCTGGCGATATTGCATGCCATCTAATAATTGAATCATCTCTTCTTTACTGTAACTCATCTCCGGTTCAAGATTAAGAACTCGACCATAAACAGCTGCCGGTAGATCCCAAACTTTACCATCAAGACGATCACTAATTTTCTGATATAAATAGATACCATAGATACCATATATACAAATTAATAATGACAAGACTATGGCAATTTTGACAAATAACCAAAACCAACGCCATCTATTCTTAGGTAGCTGAGACTTATTGTCTTTACTTACCATTAATTCCTCTTCTTTGTTCTTATAAATATCTTAATACTTATGATCATAGTTGTCTAAGCAATTATTTTATAAGATTTTAATCTTTATCAAGATAAATTTTTTCTTAGATCTGCCCAATAGATTTATAATTATCTTTATCATACCATAGTATAAAATTAATCTTTACTTATTAATTAATTTTATCTTATGTCAAAAATCTTAATCATAATTTACAGACGTTTCTTTTATATATCTCATTAAAATAACATTTTTATAATATAAAATAATAAAAATTTATTAATAGAAGTTTTACACTCTGATAATAACCGTTTTTACTATTATTAAATTCAATAAACACTATCTACCCACTAATTTATATAAAAAGCAATAACTATTAATTTTTAGTGCTAAATATTATAATATTCCTTTGTCTTTAGCTATTTGCATCTATACGTAACTAGAGTAATTAGCAATATATCGGTTCCAACTACTAAAATTACCAAAATTCACTTAATGAAGTGTTATAAATGTTTTCTTGCTGAAGTTATTACATCTGAAGATAAATTACTAATCAATCATTACGTCAATACAATTGGCACGATAAACTGTAGAATTCTAGAAGATATAATTTAGCACTTAAATCAAAAATAATAATAAATGAAATATCCGGCTACCTTTGAAAGGGTTTTTAGTAAAAACCCTCTTATACTGTATGAAGAGTTTTCTCTAGAAAGAGATTGCCATAGAAAAGTAAACAATCATACAGCTCAAAGAAATTTTTTACTTACTTCATCCAAATATAAAGCTGCATCTCATTAATTGGCTTTATGATCATCTGTCGAGTGATGTCTATCCATGAAATAAAGCAACTCATTCCACTTTATCCTACTCATATTTTCAGAATGAATATATTATCTGATGGAAAGCTGCTACATCCATATATTATTAGGTTATGGTATATTGTTATAAAATCTTCGATTACAGAAAACCATTTAACAATTGCATTGAAAGTCCTGTGCTAAAACTATATCAGGGTAACATCCTATGGTGTAAGCAGTACAGCTATGCTACTTTTGAGTATACTGACATCTTATAAGTATTGTTTTATACTTTACGATATATTAATTTTTTAAGAATTCAGCCAGCTACTTAGAATAAATCTCTTAGAAATCATAAACCTGATAAATCAGGAAGAGAACACGAAACTTAATATGTTATACTCGCCCCCTTTTTTACACAAAATAATTTATTATCTCCCTCCAGAAATTAATGATAATAAATCAACTAAATTCTTTTGGTATTCTAAAAGAAGCATACAGAAATATGTTTAATTCAGTTCTCAATTTTTCTTGAAACGTAAATATTATTGAATTACTATAAATTTAATGCAGATTGAGTTTAATTTAATATAAATTGAGTATTTAAACTTTAATGCTTCGTGAATCTATTCTCCATCTTTAAATTAAATGTTGTTTAGCACTAGAGGGTCAAAATATCAAATCTCTTATCCGCGGTTTCAGCTTCTTCATCACTGCAAGGATACCTTCCTGAAAAATCTTTCTAAGAAAATATTAAGGGATTTATTAGCGCTATCCCGACTCTCTAGTAGCTAAATCTCCTGTACCTTAGCCTTAACTTTTAGTTATATTCTTTGTGAAATGAAAATAGTAGCATTAGTTGTTTTAATCTAATAATAGTACTGACAAAGGAGATCACGTTCTTTTACCGAAAAACAACTTTAGAGATTCGTAAAAATCACCTGTAGGGTGAGGTATAGCGAGTACAGTAATAATAGTAATTATTAACGATTTTTACAACGCTTCAAATAATAAAGTAGTAATGACCTATTGAAGAACATTCTATTGACGCTCCAATTCCCTAAATCTTAAGTAATTTACTTTTAACATGACCAATATTAGTCTGTATAGTTCCCTGTACCAAATAACCGCTATTAACAAAGGACATGGCGCCCGTCCGTCCATCGACAAGATTACGTTGAGCATGTTTATCGCAGCATCCCTATGAAGCTTAATTTTAACGACAGTGAATATTAACTCCAGATAGCATTATGAATAAATTCATGCAAGGGATTACAGATAATATCTAGTTTTGGAATATCTATATGATAAACTTTCATGGCATATCATTTCTCTGATGTAAAAATTATTCATAAAATTAATCAATAAGATATCTCATGATCTCCAAAATCCAATACACCAGGAATAAGCATAACTCAGCATTATCCGCCTCTAGTCACGATTATCTTGGATTTTTTATAACGCTCGGATAAAGCTAATGACAATGGATGCAACTGTATTCATGAGAATTCATGAGAATTAATGAAAGTATGTTTGTCGATGAATTCATTACCTATGTGAAACTATGTATAATCCTTCTCTCCTTTCCATCTCCTGCTTGAATAAACACAAAGATAGCTGAGGCTAATAGACTTGACGAATATGGATAGGATGATATTTTCTATATTTCTAGCAAAATACTTAGGATAATATACAAACATGTATACCTAGTAAAACTAAACTGCTTTTCAGCATTAATGAAAACTGGAATAATTTCTTAAAAATACAGTGAAAGTATTAACTTGTGAACTTATTTATCTATCAAGAAAATGTCCTTGTTTGCATCACTTGTTTCATAGGGATTTATCAGGTACTACTGCTGCAACTATCCTAAATTTCTAACAGCTGTTTTTCTCCTCAATCTGCAAATCAAAAACTTGTTAGTTCATATAGTTTAAAACCTAGCAACAGTAATTAGAAAACAGTTTTATATTTTACCAGACTGAAACTCGCAACATATTACTTTCACTATCCCTATCTTCTTTATTCTTTTTCAATAATAACTAGCAGCGATTTAATACTCTGTTTCGAGTTGCTAGGCAGCAGGCTATGCTGGAGTAGTAAGTGCAGAAGCAGGATATTAAAATTGGTATCTTTATGCTTTGCACGATTATAGTTGATAACTTAATTAACATCGGTATGCTAATATCTTCGCACCAACAGTAGGGATCTGGATATTAAACATGCTGCATGACAGAGCTATTTATCAAAAAAGAGTGGTCAAAAAATTTAGCAAAGCGCTTTCATCTGGCTTCTGCGTTACAACTATAACCTGATAAATCCTAGTATCTTTTTGATCTTTAGAATATCTGCAGTAGTAAGCAGTGGCTGCTTTAATTAAAACATAGTATAAATATTACTAGAAAGTACACTTTACTAAAAAGATGAGAAGACGTGGGAGAGAATAAAATATCGCTGGCGTTAAACGGCTCTTCGTTATCTGCGTTAAAAATGTGCATTATTATAAATAGAGAGTAATGGAGAAAGGTTGTAACATCATTATTATAAATACAAAATTATAAGTATTGATATAATATGACCTAACGCAGAAATAGATGATAGAATGCTATATTGTCCATATTTCGATTAGGTATTTTAAGATAGCATGTTATATA
>JBQMRR010000090.1:0-684 GCA_052174495.1 Arsenophonus sp. NC-TX2-MAG3 | reverse complement strand
CAGAAGACATCCTTGGAGTGAAAAAGGCGGATTTGGACCGACAGGAAAGTTAAAGATGTGATGACGTGAGCCCTGTGGGCGCAGTGAAATGACCTAGCCCGAAGTAATGTGTTAAACAGTTCCAGGCTAGTGTTCCAGAAAACCAGGGGGTGTTTTTAGTCGGTAGTCCGGAAACGGGAGTCCGACACTCTGGGTAAAGCGCCCGTGTGCGTAATCTCGCGGCCTGGCTCACTGGTCACCGTTCAACTCCGGTCACTGGTCACCTGCAAGTTCACGTACAAGTACATCTGTTTCTAATATCGTTCAATATAGCTCTATCTATTTTCATGTTCAATTTATTTGTCACGTCAGCCTATCCAAAAGCTTTGTATTGCAATTCGCTTCTGAATCTTCGTTCCGTTACTTTTCTGTGGCTAATATCCGTGTTTTACTGGCACAGGAGTGTCGTATCAGCCACAACATTTCAAGATTCGAACGAATTACCTTTTCCCACAATGTAGATTTCATGATTTGCATTATCAAGTACGAGTCGATATAAATAAAGTATTTAAACATAATTTGTTTCCTTACCCCAAATCTTGAGGCTATCGCGCTAGTCCCTATGTTTCCTCATACCCTTTCATCGCGCCCGCTAGTCATCAGTAGTGATAGTAGTATCAAATTAAAATTTAGAGAAAAAAACAT
>JBQMRR010000089.1:0-1275 GCA_052174495.1 Arsenophonus sp. NC-TX2-MAG3 | reverse complement strand
ACACACATTAATTTTGTAGTTTTATTTACTAAAATTTAATTCAGTTTTAATGAGCCACTAAAAACTGTAGACCAAAAAATTATTATTTTGATACTTCAAAATGATAAAATCATGCTACATTTGTATCAAAATAATAATTTTTTGGTCTACAGTTTTTAGTGGCTCATTAAAACTGAATTAAATTTTAGTAAATAAAACTACAAAATTAATGTGTGTGTGTGTGTGTGTGCACGCGCGTGCAGAATACTTACTCTGCTTTTTATGTCATCTTGTACCCACTGCATGCAGAAATTCAAAATTGGATCCAGGTTCTTAGTAACATTGATTATATGAATCTGTTTTGGTCGAAATGGATATGCTTCCTGTAAAATAAATAAATAAATACTTCTACTCAGTGAAACACATAACTGTATAACATACTAAGTAGAAATAAATATCTTGTAGAAATAAATAAGTATGTATGTAATAAATATCTTGTGATACTGAACAGAACATATAGTAGTCGTTGAAGCCCCCAAAAATTAAAGGTTGAATTAAGTGGAATACATGAGACTTTTTAGAGGTACATAAAAATGCAAGAATGAATTTAAAAAAAGTCAGCAGAAGTCTCTAATTGTTTTTTGAAAAAAGGGAGGGGAAGATGCCAAAGATCCATTTTTTAAATTATCTAAAAAAAACAAAATACAAAGGAAAAATATCCTAAAAAGAGAGATAACACAATTCTCTTTAAGAAAAAGTATATAGAAACTTTCTTGTCAGCTCAATACTTTTGTTTTTTAAAATACAATCCAAATTTGATAAATTTTTCCCACAGTGTATTTTCATAAAAAATATTTATTTATTAAATAAAAGTGAACTTTTTAATGGATATAACTTTTAAAACATACTTTTATTATTTATTTATATATATTTATTGAATCGGTCATTTTAGAAACACCTCATATCCAAAAAAGTAAACTTTCGGGAAATAAAAAAAAACCCAGCTTGTCCATAATTTAACATCATATATTTTTTGAATTTTTTTATATGTTTTTACAGGGGTTTGGTAAGCTAATTCTACGAAAATAAAATTTTATTATTTTTATTTTGATATTTAAAAAAATTATAAACGTTGTTGGAGATGTGTTGTTTCTCAAATGACTGACTAAACGACATGGCATTGCGGGAAAAAACTGTTATTTCGTTTACAAAAATCAGCGTTAATTACCGTTTATCGATTACATAATGATCAAAATTTAATGATTATTAATATTCATGCAGTTAATTTTAGTTTGG
>JBQMRR010000088.1:0-302 GCA_052174495.1 Arsenophonus sp. NC-TX2-MAG3 | reverse complement strand
AATTCAATTCCTCAGATTGGAAGTGCCAATAGTGGCGCAACGGCCGTCCCTACTTGCTTTCTTTCTCGAGCATTGTCGTTGGACCGCAAATACTGTGTGCTGACAGATTCAATAACTTTGCTCATCAATCTTAATTATTTGAACAAACTGCGTGTTTCCACCAGAAAGCCATAATTTTTGTTTTTGTAACTCATAATCCAACATTTTACTCTTCCGATCTCAAAATCTCTTTGCATAGCATAATGTTGAAGACCATCATCAGTAATAATAACATCTAATTCTTGTTGCGTCGTAAGTAGCAT
>JBQMRR010000087.1:0-24743 GCA_052174495.1 Arsenophonus sp. NC-TX2-MAG3 | reverse complement strand
TGAAATACTTTTTCTATAGATTGCGATTGCTTAGTATTGATATAATTCTCTTGATTAAGAATCGTAATTTATTAATTATAAATAAAATTTTATATAAAAGTAGTATCGAATAGTAGAGATCATTACCTGTTTCTCTAAATTAGCAATAACTAGTTATTAACTATCTACTAATATAACTAAATTTAACTATTAATGTAAATTAATTCAATGTATAGAGATTTTAAACTTAATTTAAATTTAATAAACTATTTAGATACCGAATAATAAAAGTTGGGTCTTAGCTTAATATTTTAAAAAATTCATTTAGTTACCCATGAAAGAACTTAGTTAATTTCTGTGGAAATATATTGATATTTAATTTATATTAAAACTGCATATTGGTATAATAATTTGCTATTACGCTTGGTTACTTAAACTAGCTAGAGTTTTAATCTAGAAAAAGCAGATTACGGTATTTCTTATAGCGATCTGGTATAAAAAATATTTGATGATAAATCATGCCATCAAGCTCTCTGGAAATTGCATCCATCTAATATATAGATGGAGAGAAAGAAAATAATCTCAATTTTTTGTTAGAAATCAATTAGTAGGATTACGTGCACAGTCATCAAAGTAGCATACTATAATAATGAAGACCTTATTTTTTGCAAAGTTAATTTTAATTAACAAGCAAAAAGCTGAGTTTAGAGTTAGAGATATTTTATTTTGAAAAAAAGATGCTTTATTTTTACTAAAACCAGTGTACTGATATAAATATATTAGTACTTACTCTTAATAAATAATTTAATAAAAAATATCTTTAAGTCAGTTATAGCGACAACAATATTATCCTTGATATCCTATAAAAGTATTGATGTTAAGCTTAATAATTCACCCTTTTACCTAAAAGGATTAAGTAATTTACGATTAGTGTATATTATACAATAATCAATCAACTCCTCCTCTAATAATAAGAGGAAAAGGAATATCGAAAAAAGTGAGAAAATTAATAATTTCTCTATTTTATATAAAACAGGTAAATTCGTTCTTATGCACCTAAAATAATTATTAGGTAAACATAAGATAATTTTCAGTTAACCCTTCAGAATCACTAGCAATACTTTGATAAAAATAAATGTTCAAGTTATTAATTTTATAGTTGTCATAATAACCATAAGAATATCTATCCAGATGACTGTTTATTCCATAATTTTCACTGCGTAACATTTGCCCATCGTATTGACAAACAATATTGCAATGTCATTAACAATAAATTCACCAATGATAATCAGTATTAATGTCATTCAAAATACATCCTTCAGTTACTTTTACAAAGTAACTAATATTTGGTGTAGTGAAAGCGCCAGCCATATATCCGACAACAATTGCTATAATCGCAACATTTAGAATCATTATAATATCGGTAGGTGCACTCGTAACTAGATTGATAATATCATGATTTTTAGTAAAAAATCAAGTCTTAATACCAGACTCAAAGAGTGCTACAGAAATTTTTGCTATTAAATTTTAAAACCTTAATACTGAAAACAACTAATGTTCTTACTATTAAGCCTGATATCATAGTAACCAGATAAAATTAAATTTGTATACAAAACTAACCGAATAAGCTAACAGGGATAATTACTCTAATCAACACTGATATCCTATACGCTAAAATTCTCACCAATGAGAAAGTAAAACAATTGACAATACTTCCTTGCGCCGCAATTCTAATAAACCAAAATTAATAATTCTAGTATTTAAGATACTACATAATCTTTCTAGAATTGCTTCCTTAAGATCTACACCATGATCAAACATAGCCGACAAGCATAACTTATAATAATAAAGTTATTTTCCCTATTCCAATTAATGTTATATTTAATAAAGTTAATCTGGCATTCATAAGCACTCTATAAAGTAGAGATGAAGCATGATTAGACATATGTTAATTTTCCTATTATTTTAATTTTAATTTATCTGATAAATTTCTTTTGTTTATTTTTTAGAAATTTTCCAAAATATATCTACCAACCCAGTTGGCTTACAATATTCAATTAGCTATCTTAAACAATGCACCTCCACTTTTTTATAAATATTCTTCAAATGGACTTCTAATATTTAAGTAGCTATTTTAGCAAAAGTTGTTGATATAAATTCATTATACTGCATGAAATATTTTTGCTACAGTGGTTATCATGAAAAACAAACAATTACATAGATTAATGAAACTATTTCCTCACTTCCTACTAATATAAAATTACATCTTATTAGTTATCTCAGCGAGAATTTATTGAATGATATCAATTTATACATTAAAATAATTTATTCTACTTTATCCTGACTATATTGTTATAGTGAACATCTTATCCGATTAAACTATTCATTTATATAATAGTTAGATCGATATCAACGTAAAATCTATGATTGCAAAAAAAAGATTTAACAATCGTACTAGTAGCCTTCTAACGGAACTACATTATGAACTACATCTTTATAAAGATAAATAGTTTAATTATCTAACTTATTAGTAAATCTGGTGTGTAGTGATCAGGCTATCTCCATTCTGATACTTCATGAAATCTGCTCTCTATCCTTAAATTAAATGTTGTTACCAGCAGGATCACAGCAGGTTAAATCCCTTTAGCCGATTTCATTTTCCTGAAGAGATGACAGAGCAGATTAAACACCATTGAAATGTTTGTTTTCTAGAACTACAGCGCTTCGCGCATTAGCTTGCTTCATATCCTTACCTGTCACAAAAACTAACTCAATCGGATTTATCGTTCTTATTGATGCTAGTGCTATAATGGAAGTTGTAGAGTGTCAGCCGTTCTTCTCGACCTTTTTTAACTTCTTCATCGCTGCAGGATACTTCGTTGAAATTATTTCAATAAAACATAAAGGAATTTATTAACAGTATCGGGACTCTCTGCTAATCAAATCTCCCGTAAGATCACCTTAACTTTCAGTGTTGCATGCTTTTGAGGAGTGAAGCTAGTACACCAACTGTTTTATGTAGCTCCAATAGAATTGGTGCTGAATCTCCTGGAATATGTTTTGACTACCATTACATTTTTAAAACCAAGAGATCAAGCTTCTCTAAAAGTCTGAAAGACTCAGATTAAGCTACGCGCTCGTAGTTCATTGAGAAGTTAGGAGAAGTTCTTTTTTAATTTTTAATAACCAATCTTCGATTATAATTTATTTCTTACATTTATACTTAGTGATATCAATAATGAATAACAGGTTAAAGGCGATTACCTGACTGACAGGACGGTTATGTTAACGATACAAAATAAACCGTTAGGCGTGTCGTTTAAATCACACACCCACCCAATGGCTATGCTCTTCAAGTCATTGCTGTTTCAGTCTGCTAATGGATACATAGCCATAATAATAACTCTTTAACGATTTTTGTATACTTCAGATAAGACAGTAATGAACTATTGAAGGATATTGCACTGTTGCTAGAGAATTACTAATCTTAGGCACTTTAATCTGAATATCGCCAATATCAATCTTGCAAACTTACTGAGCCAAATAACCGTTACGAATGACAAATAACGTATCCGTAAGACAAGATGATGTTGATCATATTTTTACAGCATAAATTTAAGATCCGTCTCAATAACAGTGCCTATCAGCTTCCTAGCATAATTACAAATGATTTAGTACAATTGAATAAGAGGTAATATCTAGTTTCGCAGATACTTATAGGTAGATCTTTCATAGTATATCATCTTCTATATTATTAAAATTATTTATTAAATCAATAAGAAGAATACAGAAGTATATCTGAAACACACAATTCACCAGAAATGAACATAAATCTAATTATTTACAATGTATGTTAAATACATTAATTTTATGGGAGTCAACAAAATAAACAGCTATTGATTTTAAAAAGCATTTAGATATAAATGACTTGACTGTCTCCTTGCTTTAGAGAAGACAACCAACATAAATGCACTAATTAGTATTATTAAGTCGATAGAAATATTTTTCTTAATCCTTTAAAGGGATCATTATATTCCCTATTATAGGAAAGCTAGAAACCCTGCAAGAGAGGTAGATAAAAAGAAACAAGGAATCGTGTCCTTAATCAGCAGAAATCGGACAGGGATTATTGTAACCGATTAGATTTTGAAGAGTTTAATGCAGAGTGTACTAGCCATTTTTTCAGTCAATCATCTATAAAGAGTCTTTCCTTATGCTTAGACGAAGCTAAATAGTGAAAAACTTTTGTCAGTGACAATAAAATTAATCACCATCGTCTAATAAAATTAGCTAATTAAAGAATTATTAATAAAAGAATTTCATATTTTAGATATGAACAAGTTATATCAGCTGATTAAAAGATGGATAACTAGATTCTATGGTGTAGAATCGTTTTATTCATTCAACTATCTGGCCTGGAGAAGATTGTTTGAAATCACAACAATTAAAATGCAGATGTGTTTACAAATTGCTCTATGAGCAGAATAACAATCTTTGCCAAAATAACTTAATAAAATTATTATTAAGTTTTATTTAATACTATCAACATAAATAAGTTATCCTAACAAAGAATTTATGATAAAAAACAACAAAATTTGAAAACAAATCAAAAATTTTTTATTAATTTTATCAAAATTATTTATAATTAAAAAATTAAGATAAATTTTTTAAAAATATTAATTTACTCAAATTTATCTTTTTATATCTCATAGAGATGCGTAGTACATGCACCCTTGCAGTTACGAGATAGTTTTCTTTTATTGCCTATGTATATTTATGATCAATATTAGATAAAACTACCTCATTTGCATAACACCAATAATGGGTATCCCATCTATAAGGTTTTTAAGCATTGCATTACTCAATGAGTGTTAATATGACAGTATCTAAATACTGCTTTCAAACCATAAAGGTTTAAAAAAAATAAATCTAGATTAAGAATAATCTATAGTGTTGAATTAGACATTTATTCTATGCAATTGCAGGGCAGTAATCTCGTGATGAAATAAATAGCACCAGCTACACGAATTAATATTGCAAGTGATACTCAGATCATCGATATTAATATCGATTATTCTGATAAGAAAGCAAATCGTAAATTTACAAGTTTATTTAGTATTATTACGCTATTCAGCGCTGGTTAAGAAAAAATTCTATTAGCTTATTGTGAATACGGTTAATGTTCCTATTGCATTAAAGGTTTAAACTGGTTTTATTACCTTGAAAAACGAACTGTATAAAAATATCTCAACTAAATAAACGTTATTATATTATTTAAGCTATAACTATTCATAGTAGAGCTACTCACTCTTAATTATTTAATAGTGTAACTAAATATGACAATATTCAAATAACTAAACAAAATGTTACTATTCCTATTATCGCTAATGACGGATATTATTGACCCCCGATTAAAGCTAGAGGGAGTGCCTAACTACACTGGGGGGTTTGACGTCTTAATGATTAGTAGAGTTACTCAGGGCAGACCCTGTAGATCTTTAGGGAACTATAGCATTACCTAAAAACAGTAAGTTACTGCTATCAATATCTATTACTAAGGTAATACAGTGCTTAATAATGCAAGTGCATATTTAAGAAGCTACAGGATTTTTACGGTTCAAAAAAGAATCGGGCCTTGTACATAATTATATCTCTTAGTAGTTAAGAGAAGATACATCTGATGGCAGTTTTGCCGCACATTATAGCACCATAAAGAATCCCAGCAAAAAAGCTGGAAGGATATTGGAGGCATATTCGAAAAATTTTGTATAAATTAAAGAAAAGAACTCACAGAATTATATTTGAAGAACACGGAAATTCTGACGTACTAATCGTTTCTACTGTAAATTCACAAAATCAAATAACTCAAAAGCCACTACGTGATTTAGTTAAACAAGCACTGAAAAACTATTTTTCTCAACTTAATAACCAGGATATTAATGACTTATATGAATTAGTATTATCTGAGATGGAAAAACCATTGTTAGATATGGTAATGCAATACACCCGTGGAAATCAGACCCGTGCTGCATTAATGTTAAGCATCAACCGTGGAACTCTACGTAAAAAATTAAAAAAATATGGTATGAATTAGTTATATATAAATTAATTTTTATTAAAAGGACTTTTATATTTTAATTTAAATACTTTTTAGAGTTAAACTTATTTCTGATATATGATATTTTGGAGATGCCGACGGCATCTTCCTTCTTCTTATTTCGTGGAATGATTTCAACAATAGAGAGATAATATATCATAAAAGTCTAGGTTACCAGGTAACTGAAATTAGATATTATCCTAGTCTCTTATATTAACTTATCAGTAATAGTCTTAGAAAGCTGATAGGTGCTGCTCTTTAGTAGAAGGCGGTGCTCAAAACCATACTTCTTAAACATTCTGAACGCTATCTTGCCGAACGAGTGCCAAAAATTCGTTGTTCATAACAGTTATTTGCCGCATCAAGCTATGCAGACAGGTATCTGTGATGTTTAGATTAAATTGCATAAAGTTAAGAACTTTAGCGAAAAAAGGAATATTCTTCAACATCTTATTGCTTCTATAGCTTACTTATTTAGGGTTACATTCTTCGCTGATTTTTATGAGGTTCTGAGTACACTTTACGATGAAAGTGCATGATATCTCTAGGAAGTACCCACCCATCAGGAGACTGAAACCCTAATGTCTTGAAAGTACAGGTAATGGTAGCTACACGATTTAATGGATACTGCTATGTTTATTTCTTAGCTGAATCATATCCCGGTTTTATAAGACGAAGCTAATCGATATGTCCTGTTGTTCGTTATCGGTAGCACTGCATGGATGTAAGTAGTTAGTTTGGATTGAAGATGCTTATCAAGAGATAGAAGCGAACTTAAATTGAAACTATCAATAGCTACTAAGCGCGTTATTTAAGTGTATCTTCAAAGCTTACTATATGAGTGCTGCTCTTGGTTTTTAGTATACAACGATAAAAATATTCTCGAACATGTAGTACTATTGGATGATTGGGTACATAAATAGCTGATGTGCTACTTTTACTCTTAAAAGATTCAACTAAAAGTTAATGGTGAGCTAAAGAAGATTTTTGGTTAGCAGAAAGTCAAGATGTTGCTAATAAAGCTTTTGATATTTTGTTGGCAAGGTCTTCATAGAATCATCCCAGCGATTAGAAATCTAGAGAATAATCAAAAAGAACTGCTAGCATTCTATGACTTCCTGTTATCAGGCTGATTAATTTCGTGAATTATTTTAACAACAAAAATATTCTATAAATTTACCCTACTGGTTTCATGAAAACCCCGTATGGAATTCTATTCTATAGAATGAGATATTATATCTAATTATTGAATAATTTATGAAAATCAATTAGCAGAATACGCCACTATCCTGAAACTCCACTCCATATAATACTAAAAATTAACATAACCCTAACCTACTTCTGAGTCTACAATAAAATAAGATGCTTATTGAATATATTCAGAATTTAAATAATGTTGTAATGTATGATTTATATGGCACTTATTCTTGACTATTTTATTAGTGTCAATTATCAACAAAAGTTGTTTTATCAGTATTATATTAATAATTTTAAACATCTGTTTTATATCTATAGTTATCCATCTATATCTAAAATAATAGTTCGATAGAGTATTAACTCGAAACTTTCTTTGTGAAGAAGTTAACAACTTAAAGGAGAAAACTATTGGCGCCCACTTATTACCACCGAGGAGAGAGAAGCATTAGAAAGCTTACCCATATGATTCTTATAATTATTTCCTGTTAATTGAATTGCTACGTCCTTTTAAACTTATTACCTTATTATATTAATGCAATGGTTATTGCTGATAATTATTTATAGGCAAGAAGATAGTTTCTTAAAGGGATACAGTAGTGCGCAAAAGTCTGTCGTGATTATCTAAATTATCCTTAGAGCATAGAGAATTATAATTATGAAAGAATTTAGTTTACTCTTTTCTATTATGATGTTTCTGTTAGCAGCAGATGTCACTATAGTACATCTATTGCACAAAAATTCGTCTAGATGCTAGGGTTAACATATCTATTAACCAATATTGCCATTTATTTAGCGTTTGCACTAATGGTTATACCAATTTTAACATAATGGTAGATTGCTTTACTGTGGTGCTGACACTTTAGGCCGTTTAGGTATTTTAGATGCAAGTTGAGTGTCCATCAACTTATAGAAGCCCTCCTAACATGCTAATCGGCCTATTCGCTGGTGGAATACTCAAGCGTTTCTTCAAGTGGCAGAAACGCCGAAGATAATTTACAGATTGGCACTAATAATCTTAAAGCTTTCAATTTTAATAAAAAAGATGTTTTAGTTGGTATCGCTGCAAGTAACTGCACACTTTAATGTACCTAGGCACTAGTGAACCATGCTAAAATGACAGAAGCAACCATGCCTTGTATTAATTGTAATCTTAATAGTAAAATGATCAATATAGCAGATATTGCAATAACACTAATTATCGGTTCCCTGAAGTAATTAGAGGATCCTCATAAATAAAAGCCGGTACGGTAAAAATTAGTTCTTAATATGAGCACTACAGGTGCTATGATACGAATTGGAAAAGTATACGTAACCCGATGGTAGATGTAGAATCAACTAACGCTAAACTTATTGAATGCCAAAAACATTTTGTCATGACTTCGACAAAATATGATCGAGCAACAGCAGAACAAACTCTTATTAAATGTAATAATTATAATGAAACTACTATCGTTATAATCCTTACTGGCTTTAATGCTCAACAAGAAGCTAAACAAGGATTAGCTGATAATAATGGTTTTATCCGTCCTGCTTTAAAACAGAATACTGACCACCAATATCTAAGTTAAATATTACTGAGCATCGACGATGCTAAAAGTATTATTCAGTACGGCACTTGTACATTACGCTTATACATAACGTTGCATAATATACAATTAGTTGACAAAAATCGCCTCAAACAAATCCTAACTGTGTTAGAAACTAACGACAATGATAAACAACTGCAAATTGCATTAGGTCCAGATAACGCTTAAACTGTAGCGAGCTGATAAAAGAATTATTAGCAAATAGATCTGAGACAGAAACAATTTTAGCCACGAAAAATATAATTTATAAAAAATGGCTGCGCCAATAATAAAAAATAATTTAAAAACTAAACAAACTAGTCGTGTTCATGAATTTTTATTCACTTTTGCACTATCTTTATCCCACTCATTCCAGGTTTTATTACCGTTGGTTTATTACTCGCTTCGCAACATTGATTAAACAATTATACTTTTCACTGCTGTCTCAGCCACACTTAGACAACACAACGGACTTTTCTTGTTCACTTAATACTTTATATGTCTGTATTTAGCAAAGGCCTTTATGCTTTTCTAGGGATCTTGATTAGTTATAACACGCAAAAAGTTTTTAGCGGTTTAGGTATTAATAGTGCTATTGTTGCGTCGCTTTTTATTAGGGTACGATTTTGCACACCACAACAAGCATTTCTCTAAAATGAGTACTTTTTAATTACACCATTGATGCTCGGGATAACGTTATTGGTATGTGTTCTGGTTATTTATACATTTAAATGGTAATCCATTTAGTACTAATATATTATCTTCTCTATTTTTGATCGCTGTTGTTTTTGGTATATACCAAGGTTTTATTTCATTTTAATGAAGACATAAAGATTTAATTCTCTTTTTCCGATTCTGGCTATAGAAAGAGAGATGGTCAAATTAGCACAGCTTTAGCACTCTTTATCAAAGCAGATAAAAATTCTAATTTTCGTAATTAGATACGAATCAGTTTATTCAAGATTTATTTTAGAAATTACTGAACCTTTAATCTATGGAGGGTAACTTTACCATGTATTAAATCTTTTATAACCGCCTACCTAGTGTAGGGAAAGGTGCTGGTGGTTTTATCGTATTAGTTACCTAATTAGCTCAATTAATTAGTCTCAACTCAGTCTTTAACCATTCGAATTAATTACTATTCCACTGATTACATTTCCAACCGGTACTTTTAGCGGTATATTTATCTATGTTAATGGCTTACTGATTTCCTATTTATTTGGTTTTATTTTTACTTATTTGTTTACTAATAAAATGTTGATTTTAAAAAGATTCCCTATCCCCCCTATTTTCATCGCATTTGCGATTAAATAAATGGGGGGATATAGCCGAATATAAAATTCTTATTTTAAGATTAAGATAAATCAAACATTACGTCAATGGACGCGAGATAATAATTCATGAATTAAATGGTTAACCCAGATAAAACAATTGATTAAATTGACAATCAGTATAACAAATCAGTATAATAAAACACTGATCATTAAAATTGAGTTAACGTAGTTATGTAATTATCAGTAACACTATAACTATTTGTTTTATCTAAGGTCTTAGATAGACATTGTTGCACATCCCATTCATGATAATATGGTTAATGCAAAATATAATAATTGAAAGAAAATATCATAATAATGAGATTCCATTATCATGCAACTACAAAATCTAAAATCAGTTCTGTTATTCAGATAAGCAGAAAGATACTATTTTTTACTTTAGCTAAGCGTTATAGCATCTCTAAACTTAGCGTTCCAAAGAACAAAACAAAGTGATATTGATAATCACAGTTATATTCCCCCATTGTTTGCTGATGATGCTGTCGCTCCTTTTACGAAGCCATAGTCATTTTTCTATAAAAATATTTTCCTACTTTCCGACATCCGACATGTTGGAAGTCGTCATACAAGAATTCTTGAACTCTGTAGTATTTTGATCTGTCCTGTATGGCTTTTTACGTAGGATAAGTGGGGGAGTTTTCGTGAAATGAGTCAGAAAAAACCGAAGTTAAATTATAAAGCGTTTGAAGTTACGAGCTTGGTTATCTGTATGTAGATGTGAAATATTATCTTTACATAAACACCAAAACAAAACTTCACGACGTTATCTTTATCATAAGTACGATCCAGATGGCATCACTTGCACTTAATGGATTTTTATCCATCCTTGTAAGGTAAAAACTGAAACCAATACTTGATGCTTATCATCTGATCTTAACTAACCGCATTCCATGGAATGGCTATCAAATATTATAGATAATACCAAAAATTTACAAACTATCTTTTTAATTTAAAAAATATTCAGCCATCGGAAAACAGGAATTGACCATTTGTCTAAAACGCTTAATATAGAAGACAGACTTAGACTACCGATGCATTCTCAAATAAATGGCATGATCGAGCGATTTAAAAACTATTTTTTTAATTCTAGTGAAAAGCTTAAGAACACTCTACATCGATATATTTGGTTTTACAATCAGGAATTACCTCAATCAATATTGGGTAATAAAACCCTATTGCAATCTATGAAGATTAATTCAAAATTAAATCTGAATTGTTTTAAAAAAACCATAATCTTTCGGGATGTAGCATCTATTTTAAATAAGCCTTTAACTTATTGTCTGTTAGTAACAGAGCCTCCTTATGGAACTCAGAAGGCCACCAATGCCTGGCAATTCGCGAATGCTTTAATTATAGAAGGGCATATACTAAAGACTGTTTTTTTCTATCAAGAAGGTGTTTATAACGGTAATCAATTAATCTCACCGGCTAACGATGAATTTAATTTACTTATAGGATGGAAAACATTAGCAATGCAGACAGGCTGTCAATTGAATGTCTGCGTTTCTGCTGCATTGCGACGGGGTATTATTGATGAAACTGAAGCCAAAAATAGTTGCTTGCCCTGTGCTAATCTAGATAAAGATTTTGTATTGAGCGGGTTAGGTAGCCTGGCTGAAGCCATGCTTATTTGTGATCGCATAGTTCAATTTTAAATTAAATATGAAAAAAATAGCATTTATATTTATGAAAATACCTCATGGAACTTCAAGTGGGCGGGAAGGATTAGATGCATTACTTGCAACTTCTATATTAACCGAAAATATTGGTGTTTTCTTTATTTCTGATGGTGTTTGCCAATTACTAGCCAAACAAAATCCAAATAAACTTCTCGGACGTGATTATATTTTAACCTATAAATTACTACCATTATATGGTATTAATGCTTACTATATTTGCCAGGAAGATCTTGAAGTAAGAGGATTTACCGCTGACAGCAGTTTTGTCCTACCAGTAACAGTTATTCCTGCTGATAGGATTAAACGTTACCTAACAGATTATAATGTAATTCTAACTTTCTAGTTAAACAAGAAGACTAATATGTTATATACCATCTCTACTTCTCCTTATTATAGCGACTTTGATTCACTAATTAGCTTATTAACGGAGCAGGATGAGGTCTTATTATTACAAGATGGTGTTTTTCTTGGACATAAAATTTTATCGGAGAATAAAGAAAATAATTTTTTAAAACAATTGCAAGATAAAGGAATTCATGTTTTTGCTTTACAAAATGATATTGAAGGAAGAGGATTAATGTCATATATGTCTTCTTATGTCCGTCAGATATCTTATGTTAATTTTGTACAATTAACGGTAAAACATCCACAATATTTTGCCTGGTAATAGTTTATACTCATCTTTAGTGTATCCTGTTTTGGGATGGTTGTGTATTCAGTAAGTTCTTTTATGAACTCATCTAATGGTTACGGGTAAGTTTATAGGCGCACCGCTGTTGAAGATGAGATCGAAGCCATCCTGAAACACGTCTTATTGATAGTCATCCCATGTGCCATCATCCGTAATGGCTATTTATGCCGAGAATCTATTAAGACGGATTATTGATGATATTGAGATTAAAGTCACTAAGGTTTAGAGATTGAATAGTGGAAAAGAATATGTTTCAACAGCTCGTTACTGCCTTATCTGAAGTGTGCAAAATCGACGAAAAGTTGCTATTTATGCCTGTACCTATAAATATACATACACCGGTGATTTTTATGAAGTTCTTGGATAATTATTAATGAAAGCACATCATCTTTCTGCTAAACATCAATCAGCGGACTGAAATACAGATACCTTGAGTAATATCGGCAATAGTGCTTATATGATTTAAGGAATACACTTATGTTTATTTCTAGGCTGATGCCATATACTGGTATTCACATAAGCTGATTACCTTTACCTGATACTCATTGTTGAGTCAGTTAGCGTGGGCATAAGAATCTCCTTGCATTAAAGATGATCATTAAAAAGTTTAAAAGACGAAATTATGTCGAATTTTTGGATGGGCCTGCAAAATTTTTGGATGGGCCTGCAAGTGGGAGGCCTCAACTGTATATTCTATGGTTGCTACGGGAGACGGTGTTTGTTTTTGAAATGCAATGGCAAAATATTCCTGCGCATGCGTAACACTAACACCATTAGCTACACAAAATAGCTGATATCCTGCCTTCTACTTACCAAAAGTATGCAACCGAAAGTTAATAATGAGCTGCAGGAGCTCAATCTAAAAGAGAGTCGTGACACCACTAATAAATCCCTTGATATTTTGTTGGCATTATTTTTAGTGAAACATCCTGAAGAAATGAGGAACCTGCAGAAAAAGCGAGGAGAACGGTTGGCATTCCATGGCTTTCCGTTAGTGCACTGGGCATCAATAAGAATTCTGAATCCGATTGAGTCGAGTTTTATAACAGTGAAGATACGGAAACCGAAATGTGAAGAATTATGATTAGAAAACAAACATTTCAATAGTATCTGAGCTGTTTCAGTCTGCTCAGAAAATCTGATGATTTAAGGGTAGAGAATAGGGTTAGTAAGCATCAGAGTGAAACGGAATCTGACCACCATACACCAGATTTTCTGATTTGCTAATAATTCTTTACAAAAGGATAATCCTTTCTATATTTCTTGACACCCGACTCTGTCAGCAATAAACTTCTGCGTCCTTGTATTTTATCATGCCGATAACCAAGGAAATATCCCTGTCTATAAAATAAAAATCAGGAGCTTTTTAATGCCAACAATTAATCAATTGGTTCGCAAACCACGTAGCTCGAAAGTTGCAAAAAGCAACGTTCCTGCACTGGAAGCTTGCCCGCAAAAACGTGGTGTATGTACTCGTGTATATACTACTACTCCTAAAAAACCTAACTCAGCTTTACGAAAAGTATGTCGCGTTCGTTTAACTAATGGTTATGAAGTGTCTTCTTATATTGGTGGTGAAGGTCATAATTTGCAGGAGCACTCAGTAATCTTAATTCGTGGTGGTCGTGTTAAAGACTTACCAGGTGTACGTTATCACACTATCAGAGGTGCGCTGGACTGTTCTGGTGTAAAAGGTCGAAAGGAAGGTCGTTCTAAATACGGCACTAAGAAACCGAAGGCTTAATGGTTCTCCATTAAGTATGGACAAACATTTAATTTTTAATGTCAAAATAAACTCATAGAGTTTTGAATAACCCTGAATTTAAAATCGGAGTATATCCATGCCACGTCGTCGTATAATTAGTCAACGTAAAATTTTACCTGATCCAAAATTTGGATCAGAATTATTGGCTAAATTTATTAATATTTTGATGGTAGATGGTAAAAAATCTACTGCAGAAACAATTGTATATAGTGCGCTTGAATCTCTGGCTAAACATGCTAGAAAAGATCATTTAGAAGCCTTTGAAATAGCTCTGGACAATGTTCGTCCAACAGTTGAAGTTAAATCACGCCGTGTTGGTGGTTCAACTTATCAAGTTCCTGTTGAAGTTCGCCCTGTTCGTCGTAACGCATTAGCAATGCGTTGGATTGTTGAGGCTGCTCGTAAACGCAGTGATAAATCGATGGCTTTACGTTTAGCAAGCGAATTATCTGAAGCAACTGAAAATAAAGGCACTGCTGTTAAAAAACGTGAAGATGTTCATCGTATGGCAGAAGCTAACAAGGCGTTTGCGCACTATCGTTGGTAGATTTCGCTAGTTATATTTCGTAAGGTAACCACCATGGCGTTACCCTTATACGAATTAAACTATTACGAGAGAGGAAAAAATGGCTCGTAAAACTCCCATTACGCGTTATCGCAACATAGGTATTAGTGCCCATATTGATGCTGGCAAGACCACTACAACTGAACGTATTCTATTTTATACTGGTGTGAGCCATAAAATTGGTGAAGTTCATGATGGCGAAGCAACAATGGACTGGATGGAGCAGGAACAAGAGCGTGGTATTACTATCACTTCAGCTGCAACTACTACTTTCTGGTCTGGTATGGGTAAACAGTTTGATGAACATCATATCAACATTATTGATACACCAGGACATGTTGACTTCACTATTGAAGTAGAACGCTCTATGCGTATTCTTGATGGTGTAGTAATGATTTATTGTGCAGTTGGTGGTGTCCAACCACAATCTGAAACAGTTTGGCGTCAGGCAAATAAGTATCAAGTACCCCGTATTGCATTTATTAATAAAATGGATCGAATGGGTGCTAATTTTTTGCGTGTTGTTAAGCAGATTGAAACACGTCTGTCAGCAATACCAGTTCCACTTCAGTTACCTATTGGTGCTGAAGAATCATTTACTGGTGTTATCGATTTACTTAAAATAAAAGCAATCCAGTGGAATGATAGTGATCAAGGCATTACTTTTGTTTATGACGATATTCCAGAAAATTTACAAGCTCAAGCTGAAGAGTGGCATGGTAAGCTGATTGAAGCTGCAGTTGAAGCATCAGATGAATTGATGGAAAAATATCTTGGTGAGGAGGAACTGTCTGAAGAAGAGATCAAACAAGCATTACGTAAACGCGTATTGAATAATGAAATTATTCTGGTTACGTGTGGTTCTGCCTTTAAAAATAAAGGTGTGCAAGCAATGCTGGATGCAGTTATTGAATATTTACCTGCTCCCACTGATATTCCGGCAATTAAAAGTGTTTTAACCGATAGCAAAAACACACCAGTAGAACGTCATGTAAGTGATGATGAGCCTTTTTCAGCATTAGCATTTAAAATTGCAACTGACCCATTTGTTGGTAATTTAACTTTCTTCCGGGTTTACTCTGGTGTAGTTAACTCAGGGGATACCGTCCTTAATCCAGTTAAGGATAAAAAAGAGCGTTTTAGTCGTATCGTTCAGATGCATGCTAATAAACGTGAAGAAATTAAAGAAGTCAGAGCGGGTGATATTGCTGCCGCTATCGGTCTCAAAGATGTGACTACCGGTGATACGCTATGTGCTATGGATGCCCCAATTATTTTGGAGCGTATGGAATTTCCACAGCCTGTTATCTCGGTTGCTATTGAACCTAAAACTAAAGTTGACCAAGAAAAAATGGGTATTGCTTTAAGTCGTTTAGCTCAAGAAGATCCATCCTTCCGCGTGTCAACAGATAAAGAATCTGGTCAGACAATTATTGCTGGTATGGGTGAGCTGCACCTGGAAGTATTAGTTGATCGTATGCGTCGTGAATTTAAAGTTGAAGCAAACGTTGGCAAACCACAAGTAGCATATCGTGAGACTATTCGTAAGTCTGTTGAACAAGAAGGTAAGTTTGTTCGTCAGTCTGGTGGTCGTGGTCAATTTGGTCATGTATGGATACGCGTTGAGCCTTTGGAATCAGGGCATGAAATTGGTTATGAATTCCATAACGAAATCGTTGGTGGCATCGTACCTAAAGAGTACATACCTGCAGTGGACAAAGGTGTTCAAGAACAAATAAAAAATGGTGTTCTAGCAGGCTACCCCATTATTGATGTGAAAGTGGCATTGTATTATGGTTCCTATCATGAAGTTGATTCCTCTGAAATGGCATTCAAAATTGCAGGTTCTATGGCTTTTAAGGAAGGTTTCATGAAAGCAAGCCCAGCTTTACTGGAGCCAATAATGAAAGTTGAGGTTGAAACTCCTGAAGACTATATGGGTGATGTAATTGGTGATCTGAACCGTCGTCGTGGTATGATTGAAAGTATGGAAGATACAGCAACTGGTAAGACGGTTTGTGCTCAAGTACCATTGTCAGAAATGTTTGGTTATGCCACAGATTTGCGTTCACAAACTCAAGGTCGTGCTTCTTATTCAATGGAATTTTTAAAGTACAATGAAGCACCAACCAATATTGCTCAAGCAATTATTGAAGCTCGTAAAGCTAAGTAATTGGTTTTCCGGTATAATTATTTAATCCGGTTCTTCCTAATTATTTAGGAGAGCTCAATAAGAGATTAAGTCGTGTCTAAAAAAATTAAACGTAGAAAACTGCACGTTAATATTAATACAATCGGCCACATTGACCATGATAAAGCAACTTTAATTTCGATAATCAGCACCATTTTAGTGAAATACGGTGGAAGTGCGCGTGTGTACATTTGATAAAATTGATAATATTCTGGAAGAAAAGCGCGCGGTATTACCATTTCTTATTCTTACGTAGAAATGTGGTACATTAACCTGTTATTATAGCCCATGTTAATTGCTCAAAGCATACGCAGATTATGAGAAAACATGATCACCGATTCGGTAGAAATGGACGGCGTAATTTAGTAGTTTCGACAACAAATGGCCCAATGTCACAAATACGTGAGCATATCCTATTAGATCGCCAGGTAAGCGTTCTTTATATCATCGTTTTTTGAATAAATATGATATGATTGATAATATGATAAAGTGTTACTGCAACTGGTTAAAATAGAAGTGAATGAACTACTTTTTAAGTATGATTCTCCATAAAAGGAAAGGCCGATGATCAAAAGTTCAGCCTTGAAGACACTAGAAGGCATTTCAAACTGAGAAGAGAAAATATAGAGATTAGCGGATACACTGAATGGGTATATCCCAGAACCAGAGCGTGTAGTAATAGGTAATTATTCTTATTATTAATCGAAGATGTCTTTTGGATATTAGATCCTGGAACCATAGTAACAGAACGTGTAGAGCGGGTATTATTAAAGTTGGCAAAGAAATTGAAATCGTTGCAATTAAAGATACGACAATAACGACGTGTACGGATGTAAAAATATTTCGTAAACTCTTAGACGAAGGTCGTGTAGGTTAAATATAAAAAATTTTATTACATAGCACCAACCGTGAAGATGTAGAGCATGGCAAGTATATAAGTATTGATAAAACCAGGTTCACTTAATCCGCATATTCAATTTGAATCAAAAGTTTATATCTTGAACAAAGATGAGCGTGGAAGAGTTGCTACACGTCCAATTCTTTAAAAATTATTGCCCACAGTTTTATTTTAGAACGACGCATGGTATAATTGGTAAAATTGAATTACTAAAATGTATAGAAATGGTAATGCCAGGTGATAATATCAACATGAAAGTGACGTTGATAACACCAATTGGGGTGGATGAAGAGATACGTTTTGCGATTCATAAATGTGATCGTACAGTGTACGTGCAGGTGTCGTAACTAAAATTATTGCTTAATTTTTAAATCAATAATTATAAAAAGGCATCATCCGCTGCTTTTTTATATTATCTTATATAACTTAAAAATCTATTTTATCAATAGTTTATATTGTCAATTATTGATGAGATAGACTCTGATATAGAATTATTGGATGTCTCTTAATAATTGATGCCATACTGATTTATGGCGTAAAGTCAGATAGACTAGTGGTATCTTTTATTTCAGTCAAATTTAAATTGTTTTACGAAACAAATTAACTTTTAATTATATGATAGTAATCAGGTTGATTTATGAGTGTGAATAGCGATGCTCAAGAAAGCAAACGTAGTTTTGATGTAGTAAAATGGCTACTAGTCGCAATTCTTTTAATTATTGCTATTGTTGGTAATTACTATTTCCGACAATATAATCTTGCATTACGTGTCATAGCAATTATTGTTTTTACCCTGCTTGCTAGTGGCATTGCATTATGGACAAGAAAAGGAAAAGCAACTTTAATATTTTTTCGCGAAGCTCGTATTGAAATGCGTAAAGTCATTTGGCCAACGCGTCAGGAAACATTACAGACAACATTAATTGTTGCAGCAGTTACTGTCGTTATGGCACTAATTCTTTTTGGATTAGATGGTATACTGATGCGTTTAGTTTCATTTATTACAGGCCTGAGGTTTTAAGATGTCTGAATTCCCTAAAAAACGCTGGTATGTTATTCAAGCATTTTCTGGTTTTGAAGCTAGAGTTGCTCAGTCATTGCGTGAGCATATTAAGTTACTTGCTATGGAAGATAAGTTTGGTGAAGTTATGGTGCCAACCGAAGAAGTGATGGAAATTCGAAGTGGCCAACGTCGTAAAAGTGAACGGAAATTCTTTCCAGGATATGTTTTAGTTCAAATGACTATGGATAATGATAGCTGGCATTTAGTGCGTAGTGTACCACGTATTATGGGTTTTATTGGCGGCACACCAGATCACCCAGCTTCTATTAGCGATAAAGAAGTTGATACAATCATGAATCGCTTACAGCAAGTAGGAGATAAACCACGACCAAAAACATTATTTGAGCCAGGAGAAATGGTTCGCGTCACTGATGGTCCATTTGCTGATTTCAACGGTACTGTTGAAGAAGTTGACTATGAGAAAAGTCGTCTCAAAGTATCAGTTTCTATTTTCGGTCGAGCAACTCCAGTAGAGTTAGATTTCAGTCAAGTAGAAAAAATATAAAAAGTATAAAAAATGTAATTTATCACATAACTTACTTGTAAAAAGTGGAAAATTTAGGTAGAATCCTGCGTTTTTATTTTTTTTATCGCCTGAAATTAAACAGGTTATCATATACATATGGGAATTTCATAATTGAAACGATATTATCAAATTAGAGGAAATGTTCATGGCTAAGAAAGCACAAGCTCATGTTAAGCTGCAAATTGCGGCAGGCATGGCTAATCCTAGCCCTCCTGTTGGTCCAGCTTTAGGTCAAAAAGGTGTGAATATCATAGAATTTTGCAAAGCATTTAATGCTAAAACAGATAGCTTAGAAAAAGGCTTACCAATTCCAGTTATAATTACTGTCTATTCAGACCGTTCATTTACATTTATAACTAAGACACCTCCTGCCGCGATTTTACTAAAAAAGGCGGCGGGTGTTAAGTTAGGTTCCAGTAAACAAAATAAAGAAAAAGTTGGCAAAGTAACTACCGCACAAATTCGTGAAATTGCAGAAACAAAAGCTATGGATATGACAGGGGCTAATATTGAAGCAATGATGCGTTCAATTGAAGGCACTACTCGCTCTATGGGCTTGATAGTAGAGGGTTAATCAATGACTAATCTAACCAAGCGTCTGCGAAATATTCGTGAAAAAATTGATGTAATTAAACAGTATGATATTACTGAAGCAATTACACTCTTGAAAGAATTAGCAACAGCTAAATTTGTAGAAAGTGTTGATGTTGCAATTAATCTTGGCATTGACGCACGTAAATCTGATCAAAATGTTCGTGGTGCAACTATTTTACCACATGGTACAGGTCGTTCTGTTCGTGTTGCTGTATTTACTCAAGGAGCTGATGCTGTAGCTGCAATAGCTACTGGAGCTGAATTAGTTGGCATGGAAGATCTGGCGGATAAAATTAAAATGGGTGAAATGAACTTTGATATAGTTATTGCTTCGCCAGACGCAATGCGCATTGTTGGCCAGTTAGGTCAAATTTTAGGACCTCGTGGTTTAATGCCAAACCCAAAAGTTGGCACAGTAACACCTAATATCACTAAAGCGATTAAAAATGCCAAATCGGGCCAGATCCGTTACCGTAATGATAAAAACGGTATCATTCATAGCAGTATCGGTAAAGTTGATTTTACTGATTTTAAATTAAAAGAAAATCTTGAAGCACTATTGGTTGCGTTGAAAAAAGCAAAACCCGCTTCTGCTAAAGGTGTTTATATTAAGAAAATTAGCCTATCTACCACGATGGGAGGAGGGGTTGCCGTTGATCAAGCAGGATTATCTGCTTCAGGATAATTTTGAATATCATTTCAGCTTTACCTTTGCATTAAATTTATATAAAATTTCACATCCTATTGTTTTTGTTTCTTATTTCTAATAAGAAAATAACAAACGCTGAATTTAGGTTGGTGCCCTTAATCTTATTTAAGGCCTCATCCAAAACCGTAACTGTACGTATAACTTAATACCCTACTTTAAGATGGGGTAGAGCCAGCCCAATATTAATTTATGGATTCTGCTCACTGTATTAATGCCCAAATATATAGGGATGCTTTCAGTGGAATCAGTCCGGGATAATCCAATTAATCCAGGAGAAAGAAGATAATGGCACTAAATCTTCAAGACAAACAAGCAATTGTTGCTGAAGTTAGCGAACTAGCTAAATGTGCGGTGTCTGCAGTTCTTGCAGATTCTCGTGGTGTACCTGTAAATAAAATGACTAACTTGCGTAAAGAAGGTCGCGAATCAGGTGTTTATCTTCGTGTCGTTCGTAATACCTTGATGCGCCGTGCTGTTAAAGGTACTACTTATGAGTGCCTTAAAAAAGCGTTTATTGGTCCAACCTTAATTGCTTTTTCTAAAGAACATCCAGGCGTAGCAGCTCGTTTGTTTAAAGAATTTGCGAAAGCAAATCAAGTTTTCAAGATTAAAGCAGCAGCCTTTGAAGGAAAGTTTATTCCAGCAAATCAAATCGATCGTTTGGCAACTCTTCCAACTTACGATGAAGCAATTTCGCGTCTGATGTCAACCATGAAAGAAGCTTTTGCAGGTAAATTAACTCGTATTATGGCGACACTACGCGATCAGAAAAAAGCTGATTAAGACTATTCAAGTTATTGCTTTTTAAAGTAAAATTTTTCTAAATTTTAGGAACTCTTGTTATGTCTATAACTAAAGAACAAATTCTTGATGCGATTGCAGAGATGTCTGTAATGGACGTTGTTGCACTGATCACTATGATGGAAGATAAGTTTGGTGTTTCAGCAGCAGGTGCTGTTGAAACACCTACTATTGAAACAGTAGTTGAAGAAAAAACTGAATTTGAAGTTATCTTATCTGCTATCGGTGCTAACAAAGTTGCGGTTATTAAAGCTGTTCGTACGGCAACTGGTTTAGGACTAAAAGAAGCTAAAGACATGGTAGAATCAGCGCCAACAACAATTAAAGAAGCAGTAAGTAAGGAAGAATCTGAAACACTGAAGAAATCGCTGGAAGCGGTTGGTGCTTCCGTTGAAATTAAATAAGCTTTGCTTTAAGTTAACAGCCTAATGTTATAGGCTAACAGCTGGTGATTTTTTAGTCACCAGCTTTTTTGCGCTATCTTCTATATTAAAGAGCATTAAGGTATCAGTAATATTTTACACTGTTTAGTTACTGAATTATCTTCTCAAGACTCTTTGCTATTGACGACTTAATATACTGTGTTTATGACTCTAACAATTAATTAAAGCTTGGTAGCTATAATGCAATGAAATGATTTAAGAGTAATAGCAATAAGTATTATGGAAAATAATCTGTTTTCATTCCAAAAATAGTGTTGCAGATGCTGTCCTTTAGGACGGACAGAGTGGCCACTGATCAGTAAGCTGAGGAACCCTATGGTTTACTCCTATACCGAGAAAAAACGTATTCGTAAGGATTTTGGGAAACGTCCGCAAATTTTGGATGTTCCTTATCTTTTATCTATCCAACTTGACTCGTTCGCTAAGTTTATCGAGCAAGATTTAGAAGGTCAGAATGGACTGGAAGCAGCATTCCGTTCTGTATTTCCAATTCAAAGCTACAGTGGCAATGCTGAATTGCAATATGTTAGCTACCATCTTGGTGAACCTGTATTTGATGTTAAAGAATGTCAGATCCGTAGTGTCACTTATTCTGCTCCTTTACGGGTTAAACTACGCCTTGTTATTTACGAGCGTGAAGCACCAGAAGGAACAGTAAAAGATATAAAAGAGCAAGAAGTTTACATGGGTGAAATCCCACTCATGACAGATAATGGTACTTTTATTATCAATGGTACAGAGCGTGTTATTGTTTCTCAATTACATCGTAGTCCTGGTGTATTTTTTGATAGCGATAAAGGTAAAACTCATTCTTCAGGTAAGGTACTATATAATGCACGTATTATCCCTTACCGTGGTTCATGGTTAGATTTTGAATTTGATCCTAAAGATAATCTTTTCGTTCGTATTGATCGCCGTCGTAAATTACCGGCAACAATTATTCTACGTGCGATGGGGTATACTACTGAAGAAATCCTAAATCTCTTTTTTGAGAAGACGATTTTTCAAATCAGTAATAATAAACTATTGATGACATTAATCCCTGAACGTTTGCGTGGTGAAACTGCTTCTTTTGATATTGAAGCAAACGGTATAGTCTATATTGAAAAAGGCCGCCGTATTACTGCACGTCAGATCCGTCAGCTAGAAAAAGCTCAAATCATAAGAATTGAAGTACCTGTTGAATATATTGCTGGTAAAGTAGTAGCTAAAGATTACTTTAATAAAAGTACCGGTGAATTAATTTGTACGGCTAATACAGAGCTTTCTCTAGATATATTGACACGTTTAAGTCAAGGTGCTCATAAAACCGTTGAGACCTTATTTACTAATGACTTAGATCATGGATCATATATTTCTGAAACATTGCGCACTGATCCAACAAATGATCGTTTAAGTGCATTAGTTGAAATTTATCGTATGATGCGTCCAGGTGAGCCACCTACTCGTGAAGCAGCAGAAAATCTATTTGAGAACTTATTCTTTTCTGAAGAACGTTATGATCTTTGTGCTGTAGGACGCATGAAATTTAATCGTTCACTAAATCGTGAAACGATTGAAGGCTTAAATATTTTGAGCAAACAAGATATTATCGATGTAATGAAAAAACTCATCGATATTCGTAACGGTAAAGGTGAAGTTGATGATATTGATCATTTAGGTAACCGTCGTATTCGTTCAGTTGGCGAAATGGCTGAAAATCAGTTTCGAGTTGGTTTAGTACGAGTTGAGCGTGCAGTCAAAGAGCGTCTATCATTAGGTGATTTAGATGTATTAATGCCTCAGGATATAATTAACGCAAAACCGATTTCTGCTGCAGTTAAAGAATTTTTTGGTTCAAGTCAATTATCACAGTTTATGGATCAGAATAATCCACTGTCTGAAATCACACATAAGCGCCGTATTTCAGCATTAGGTCCTGGTGGATTAACACGGGAGCGAGCTGGCTTTGAAGTTCGTGACGTACATCCAACTCATTACGGGCGTGTATGTCCAATTGAAACGCCTGAGGGGCCGAATATCGGTTTGATTAACTCATTATCTGTCTATGCTCAAACTAATAAGTATGGTTTTTTGGAAACACCTTATCGTTTAGTACGAGATGGCATCGTTACTGATGAAATTCATTATTTATCAGCAATTGAAGAAGGTAACTACATCATTGCTCAAGCGAATACTGTTTTAGATGATAATGGTTGGTTTGTTGAAGAATTAATTACGTGTCGCAATAAAGGTGAGTCTAGTTTATTTAGCCAAGAGCAAGTAGAATATATGGACGTTTCAACTCAGCAGGTTGTTTCTGTTGGTGCTTCATTAATTCCATTTCTTGAGCATGATGATGCAAACCGTGCATTAATGGGCGCGAACATGCAACGTCAAGCAGTACCGACATTACGATCAGATAAACCATTGGTTGGAACGGGTATGGAACGTGCTGTTGCTGTTGACTCTGGAGTAACAGCCGTAGCTAAACGTGGAGGCACTGTTCAGTATGTTGATGCTTCACGTATTGTTATTAAAGTTAATGAAGATGAAATGCATCTTGGTAAATCCGGCATTGATATCTACAATCTTACTAAATATACGCGTTCCAATCAGAACACTTGCATTAATCAGATGCCATGTGTTTCGCTTGGTGATCCGATT
>JBQMRR010000086.1:0-534 GCA_052174495.1 Arsenophonus sp. NC-TX2-MAG3 | reverse complement strand
ACACACTCTACCACCTGCCACGTATTCGTTCATCAATTTAAAACTCCTGGATTATACTGTCAGTAAAAAAATTTCAAACAAACTTTAATGTTGTTGGCATATATAATTGAAACGTAGAGCCTATCGTTTTCTCTTAATCCGTTAAAATAAAATGCTTCCACTTGTTGTATATCACAGAAACGAGAGCAAATAAAACTTTTACTCTTGTCATATCTGTTTTTCTCAAACCAAAATTAGTAAGATTTGACGCATGAAGTGAAGTGCTGATTCAAATAATTTTTTGTTTGGTCAGTGTATTCAGAAGTCAGTGTGATCATCACTGATCCATCTGCTAGCTAGCAGGTTTACATAGTCCCTGTTTCTCCAGCGCTCTCTGTCCTCTGCACAAACTTTTTGTTGCCTCGTATCCATTGTAACTTCTCTTGCAGTAATCTTCTTCATCGCTTCTGCAATTATTTCTGCTCGCGTTCCAACAATAATTTGCACATTATTTTTATTTAAACGAATAATGCCTGATGCACCTAATTTCTTTAT
>JBQMRR010000085.1:0-41540 GCA_052174495.1 Arsenophonus sp. NC-TX2-MAG3 | reverse complement strand
AAAAATATCCTGAAACGATGAGGAAGCTGGAGAATAATCGAAAAGAACACTGGCATTCTATGCCTTTCTGTCAACGTACTGGGCATCAATAAAAATGACGAATTCAATTAAATTAGCTTTTGCGACAATATGAGGCTATGAAGCTGGATGCGAGAAAGGACTATGGTTCATAAAAATAACCCTTAATGGTATTTAAGCTGTTACAATCTGCTCAGAAAAGGTAGAAGTGCGGCATAAGAGGATTTAGATACTAATCCTGTTGCTAAATAACATCCAATTTAAGGATGGAGAATGCATTTCTAAAGCATCAGAGTGGAATTTAATCTGATCACGGTACAACTAGTTATTTACTGATAGCTAAAAAATAAAATATGTAGTATTTATTAAGTTAATATTGTTTAGTTAATTATCTTAATAAGATAATCACTATTTAGTTATGAGATTTAGCGATATTCAATATAGTAATAATACTTCTATTTAATGAGTTACTTAGGTAACAAGTAAGGTTCCAGTTGCTTTATTAATTTTTGCAATCCCCCTTTATTCTTATGTAAAACTTCTGCTGCTTTACAACCATGGTATAGACGAAAATCTTCATCTTTAAGTAAATTAGAAACAGTAAGAATTAAAGATTTACTATCATTAACTGTAATAAGGCCATCTAACTGTTTTAGTTTGCTACAAATATCTTTAAAATTAAAAGTATAAGGTCCCATTAAAACAGGGAGAGCATGTGCAGCTGCTTCTAAAGGATTATGGCCGCCTTTTTTAACTAAACTACCTCCAATAAAAGCAAGATCTGCAATACCATAGAGTAACATGAGTTCACCCATGGTGTCCCCAATAATAACTTGAGTGTCAACATTAGGAACTTGATTTTTACTACGACAAATGTAGCGTAATTTAGATTTTTTGGTTAATGTTTTTACTTGTATAAAACGTTCTGGATGGCGAGGAACAAGTATGAGTAATAAGTTGGAAAATTGTTTTACTAGTCTAGCATGAGCCTGTAATATAATTGATTCTTCTCCTTTATGAGTGCTGGTAGCAATCCAAACCGGTCGGTGTGAAACCCATTGTTGACGTAATGTTACGGCTTTTGCGATCAATTCAGGAGTAATCGAAATATCAAACTTTAGACTCCCTGTAATATTCAATTTTTTTCTTGTTAAACCCAATGTAATAAAACGTTCGCCATCTTCTTGATTTTGTGCTGCAACTAAAGTTATATTTTGCAATAATTTTTTGATAAAATAGCCCAATTTTTGATAACGTACCGCTGCTCGTTCAGATAAACGAGCATTAACAATAACTAATGGAATTTCACGTTGTTTTAATTGAAGAATAAGATTTGGCCAAAGCTCTGTTTCCACAATAATGGTTAATTTAGGATCCGTATTATTAAGAAAACGACGTATAGATCCTGCTAAATCATAGGGTAAATAGACATGTTGAACATCATCACCAAATGCAGATAAAACACGCTCTGATCCAGTTGGAGTCATGGTAGTAACGGTTATAGGTATTGTTGGATAGTGATGGCGCAATGTTCTAATTAACGGAATAGCTGCTGCCGTTTCTCCCACTGAAACAGCATGTAATACTATCCCGCCGGGAATAACCTTACCATTACAAAAACCATAGCGCTCCCCCCAACGTTTGCGATATAGGGGGGATTTGCGACTACGCCATAATAAACGTAACCAAATGATAGGTTGAATAAGGTAAATAAGTATTTGATATAGACGTAATAACATTCAATCATATTGACTAATTAAGATTGCTACCATAGTAGCATATTGCACATAGAACAATGCAATGAATATTTATTTAAATAGCATCTTTAAATGATTAATAAAAATGTTATTTTTAATATTTTATTTGCTAATTAAACTAATGATTAGATAGATATCATTATCCCATCCCAATAGATAGTATATTTTTTATGAATAATTTAAGTTTAACTTTGAACCAGTTTTCATAGACTGTGACGATGGAGTTTCACTACTCAGTATTAATTGAGTGATATCCGATTGTACAGGTAAATAATCGAGACAAAGTGATCTCAAAATTTTCAGCAGAATTGAAATGATGGTCTTGTAGTGCATCTTCTATTAGCTAATTAAATTACTTAGGCATATCCTTATTGTTTAAGGATGCTCTGGTTGGCTAAGTTAGTGTTTTGTTATATCAAGTTCTGCACATATAAACAGAAGAATTTCTATTTTTCTGCAACTGAATGTTTTCACAGTTAAAAAGATGGTCTGTAAATTCTATGGCATTGCCTATACGTATCCAATGCATATCTCCATTGGGTATGCTCAATTAAGATCACATAAGAAGTGTCGAGTATTGACCGCAGTTTTGGACTTATAAAGACATATAAAATCTATTTAGTGGCGCGATCTATATATCCACGAATAATAACGTCGTAAAGTTTCATTTGGCATTTACGAAAGATATTATAAATCTACACGTCTAGATAAACAGGTTTATAGCTTTTGAACTACTTTATGTTTCGGCTTTCTAGTTTTTTGCCTCGTTTCACGCAAATCCTTCTTCTCTAAGGTCTGCGTAAATAGCGATCAATGCCTGATAGAGATCAACATAGAATTCAGAGAAATTCGCGCACAACTTTACAACTACCAGTAGATCTTCGAGATGAAGGAAAATTTTTTCTCAAAAAAATCAGTATTACGTTTTTTTTGAGTGGTAGATAGCATCGTCAATAAGCAATGAGAATATGACTATGATCATCAGCCTATCTTAGGAAAAGATGTTGCTTTGCTCACAGAGCAATTTATAGCACATCTATATTTAAATTTTTGTAGTTTTAAATAATATTCTTCAGTCTAAATAATTCGATAAATAAATAACTCCCATACCATAGAGGAAACTACTCAGCTATACTTTTAATTAGCTAATATAATTTTCCACATTTTAATGTAGAATTTCTTAAATAACTCTCTGTTTATTCAACCTTATTAGTCGATGGTAACTAATTTTGTGCTCACTGGAAAAGGTTTCATACCCTTTAGCTCCATTCAAGCAAAGAATGAATTCTTTATCAATAATTAGAGCAATAAAATTGCTAACAGATTCTGCATTAAAAAGTCTTCAAAAATCTATTGTTCATCTGTGATCTTATCGATCTCAGCCTATCATAAGAACACAATTCGTTCTTTCCTTTCATTTCCTCCTCTCCCGCATTTTGCACTTTTCCTATCTGGAATATAACCCTCCTTTTAAAGAATTCAGGAAAAATACTTCGTCTACTTCAATAAAAGTTATTAGCAAATTTAGTATATGATTCTCAGGTTCCCTCAATTCTGATATTTCGTAAATTTTGTTCTCTATCATTAAATTGAACATTATTTACTCGAGCCGTCAGCAGCTCAAGTTCCATTAGCTGCTATCATGGTAGTAAATAAGGTACAATTTAAGGATGGAGAATAGATTTCTGAGGTATCAGAGCTGGCTCCATGCCTGACCGTCATACATCAGCTTTGCTAATAATTTAGATTTTATAAGCTTTCATTATATATAGTAATAACTTATTGCCACTAATTTGCCAGACTATTTGGCTAATTCCACAAGCTATAATCGCCACCAAAAATCCGCCTGCGATATCTAAAGGCCAATGTACACCAAGAAAAATTCTCGCCCATCCAATTATGAAAGACAATGCAAATAAGAATAGTCCAATCCAAGTTCTTAACCAAAATAAAAACCCAAAAGAGAAGATAAAAGCAATAGTAGTATGATTACTCGGAAATGATGCTGTAGGAGCATGAGCAAGAAAATGTTGGCCTATCCCCAACATAAAAGGTCGATCTTGTGGGAAAAATACACCAATAGAACCAGAAATAACTAAACCTATAATAACTGCAAGAGCAGTTTTACAGACAAACACTCTTTGTAAAACTAAATTTTTTGATGATCCTAAAAGCCAACAGGCTATAGTAATTAAGGGGAATATGAGAATGAGTCGTTTAGCCAAAAAAATTGCTAGTGTTAGCGTACTAATTGATGTAGTTGAATTAGCATTAATAAAACTAAATAAACTTAAGTTAATATTATTTAGCAAAGTAAAACCCTTATTGAATATGCATTCTGAGTTATTAGCAAATATAGTTATGGCAATGAGGCTACACTTTGTTCTAATGCTTCATCAATTTGTTCATGGTTTAGGAAATTAAATCGCTCTTAAAAAGAGGACCAAAGCCATCAATTTCTCCTAATAAAGAGATAGAATCGATTTACTTGGGCTTATTGTAGGTTCAAATTTTATTCAAGTGTGTATTCTTTCAGCTAAAATACTAATATTAAACATTAATTCTAGGGTTTAGGTTGATAAGCTTCCTTTTTTATTTTATGTAGTCTTTCCTGATAATAGTTTTATTGATTATTTACCCAGCCTGAGCGTCAGTAAAAATAGTCGTCATCATACAGAATATTTGTACAGATCTATGCGCACAAATCCTTTCATTAGAAAGGCGAAGACAAGTTTTTATGAATCATCATTTTCAGCGCTTTATAGAACCTCGGTAATAGTGTATTTCGTTTATAATTCAATAAGAAACCATAATAACGTACTATCTTAAAATTCTTAGGAGGAATATGCCTAATATAGCGCTCAACTATCTCTTCCTATCTTATTGGAAGCATTCGTGGTCTATTGCTACGATTATTGTTTGAGTCCAGTTAATATGTAATCGTATACAATTACTCTCACTTCCTGTAATGCTGAGGTTTTGAAGATGGAATAATTATCCGTGACGTTTAAAGGTATCGTTATAGATATTTTACACTACAGCAAACTATTTTGCTTTTTTAACAAAATGTATTTTCCAGTAATCTTGGTACGGTATTTTTCAGTAACGTTGCCAGTTCTCCTGGCGTAAATATGCTAAAGACCAGGAAACTTATAGTTTATCATCTCATTGCTATGACGCAAAGTCGGATAACAGCGCCTTTACCAGATTTCTTCAATCATTTTTTTTGAAAAATAGCTCCTATCATAGAGCATGTTTAATATCCAGGACTGACACAAGATGTTGATTAGTTGTCAACCATAAGTATGTATGGCACAGAGATACCAATTTCGATATCCTATTTATGTTCCTACTTCAGGATAGTCCGAGTGACAAATACAAAATAAGGGATTGAGTAGTGATCAGTTATTATTAAAAAGGCCAAAGAAGATGGGCATAGTAAAAGTAATGTGTTATCAGTCACAGTTAATAAAATATAAATCTCCTGTGATAACCACTGCTCGGTAGATTTGACTCCGTATGAACTGTAAGCTTTTAATTTATAACTTTGGTAAAAAATAGTCATGGGAACGTATTCAGGAGAAACATAGCAATAGCGTCGATAAACAAAACCCATGATATAACTTCTGTAGGTAAACATTCGCTTGATAGCACCGACTGATTCATAAGTTGACATTTTCACTGTGTTTTTAAAAAAATTATTCCCCCACACCGTCCCAATGGTGAAAAGCAGTTTACTTGAGCGGAAAGAAATATACATGTGGGTAAATTACTCTCTGGATCTCTTTCTAGAGAAAGAGAAATCGTCATCCTGTCTACATTTATCAAGTCTATCGGTCAAATTATCTTTGTGTTTGTTCTAAGAAACAAAAGAGACGAGAATTATTCCTAGTTCTTTATAAGTGATAAATTTATCGGAAAGTATATTTTTAGTTATTATTTCTCAATGAAATTTTATCAGCGCCATTAACTTAACCTTGGGATTGTTTAAAACATCGGATAATCCCTGAGTAAAAGTGAGGAGTCCTTGCGTGTTAAAATTATATGCATTGCTGTATGGTATATTTTGGGTGTTATAAAAAATTAATCGGTCTTTTTCTTTAATTTTAAAAAAAGAAGATCATAAAATACTTTGAGTAAATAGGCAGTGTAACATGTGAAGTTATGTGTTATATCCCTGATTTATCTAGTTTATTCCTTTTAGGAGATTTATTACGATCCATCTGGATAAATTACTAAAAATTAACATATTGCAGAGTAAAAATAGCATTTATATCAGGAACATCCTAGAAATAGCATAGCTACGCCATTTACACTGTTTTACGTTTTCTTCATCCTTAAATTGGACGCTGCTAAATCTCCACTATTGGTAATAAACAATATCTAATTTAAAGATAGAGAAGAGATTCACGAAGCATCAAAATATAGCTACACCATCATACAGTAGATTTAGTAATAACTCACTTTAGTTTAAGATTCCCTATTAAAATTAATAGCAGCTATTTAGCTAAAAATTAACTAATCTGAAAACAGATGGTTAATTTTATAAATACATTTAGTGGATCGTGTAACACAGCTATCACTTAAAATAAAAAACTATTTATCTTTTACATAAGTAGCTTAATTGATGCTTATCAAACAAAAAACATTTTTAGTGATCTAGGATTCTAATCAGAATATAATAACCAACACATCTCATTGATTTAATATTTAAGCTATTTCGAGATGCATCCTGACAGGAAACTATTTTTGCCATGCTAAATAGCAATCTACTTTTAGTAATTAATAATTAAAAAAGATATAAATTCATTACTTTGACTCATATAAAATCAAACAATTTTTGTTATTTAAACTTCTTTATTTCTGTAAGCACGACGACGATCATTTTCTGTTAAATAGCGTTTCCTTAAACGGATTGATTGTGGCGTAATTTCCACTAATTCATCATCATCGATAAACTCTAATGCCTGTTCTAATGTTTTTTTAACCGGCGGGGATAAAGTTATAGATTCATCTGTTCCTGATGCACGCATATTGGTTAATTTTTTACCTGTTAAACAGTTGACAGTCAAATCATTTGAGCGAGAATGAATACCAATAATTTGTCCTTCATATACTTCAGCACCATGATTAAGAAATAACTTACCGTGATCTTGCAAACTATAAAGCGCATAAGCTACCGCTTTACCTTGGCAATTTGAAATTATAACGCCATTTTGTCGACGACAAATTTCACCAGGACGTATATCATTATAATGACTAAAGGTTGTATACAGCAAACCGGTTCCTGATGTCATCATCATAAACTCAGTTCGAAAACCAATTAGTCCACGACTTGGAATAATATAATCAAGCCGCACACGTCCTTTACTATCAGGCAACATATCGTGCACTTCACCTTTACGTTTGCCTAATGCGATCATAACATCGCCTTGATGTTGTTCTTCAACACTAAGTGTAACCTGTTCAAAAGGTTCCTGTTTACGACCTTCAAATTCACGAAAAATAACTTTAGGACGAGAAACAGCTAATTCAAATCCTTCACGGCGCATGTTTTCAATCAATATCGAAAGGTGAAGTTCACCACGACCGGAAACACGGAAAGCGTCGGGATCGTCAGTCTCTTCTACACGTAACGCAACGTTATGCACTAATTCTTTTTTCAGGCGATCTAAAATTTGACGGGAAGTAACATATTTTCCTTCACGGCTACAAAACGGTGAGGTATTAACACAGAAATACATACTTACTGTTGGATTATCAATAGCTAATGCTGGTAATGGTTCAATATTATGTGGATCACATAAGGTATCTGAGATATTTAATTCCCCCAATCCTGTTAAGGCAATAATATCACCGGCTTTAGCAATCTGAGAATCGATACGCTTTAATCCTAAATGTGTTAATATTTTACCCACTTTACCACTACATCTTTTACCTTTACTATTAACAATAGTAATTGTTTGATTTGGCTTTACTGCGCCACGCTTAATTCGACCAATACCAATAACACCTAAATAATTATTGTAATCAAGCTGAGATATTTGCATTTGGAAAGCACCTCCTATATCAACTTGGGGAGGAGGAACATATTTTACAATTGCTTCGTAGAGTGGTGTCATATCTGCAGCCATATCATTGTAATCAATTCCAGCAATACCATTTAAAGCTGAAGCGTAAATGATAGGAAAATCTAATTGTTCATCAGTTGCTTCTAAGTTGACAAACAGATCAAAAACTTGATCAACAACCCAATCAGGTCTTACTCCTGGACGATCAATTTTATTGACTACCACGATTGGTTTTAAACCATGAAGAAAGGCTTTTTTAGTAACAAAGCAGGTTTGCGGCATCGGGCCCTCCATAGCATCAACCAATAGCAACACATTATCAACCATTGACATGACCCGTTCAACTTCACCACCAAAATCAGCATGCCCCGGCGTATCAATAATATTAATTTGATAACCATGCCATTTGATAGCGGTATTTTTTGCTAAGATTGTGATCCCACGTTCTTTTTCTAAATCATTGGAATCCATTACACGTTCATCGAGATTATTACGTTCACCAAAGGTGCCAGATTGTTGTAATAATTTATCGATCAATGTCGTTTTCCCATGATCGATGTGGGCGACGATGGCGATATTTCTTAAATCATTGATATTTAATAACATATAATATTATTTTATGGTTTCAAAAGAGTGATATGAACATGTTAAATTGAGAGAAATAAAATCACTTAACCCTTGGCCAGTAACATTAACCTATTTTAATAATATAAAATATAACCTAACAATACCTATTGACAAAAAAGAAATCATGCGTTATATCTTATATTTCGATTACATCTGATAAATCAGGTGTCAGGGTTATCAATCTCTTAGAGTCATTAAGATAGATACATGCCACAACAAGTGTGTTTTTAATGTCGTAATCTAACTAGAACTTAATAGTGGACTGGATGAGTCATTAAGACCTCTTGTTAGTTGTTACTTATTTTTATTTAAAAATCATTAAATTTTCATTGTTGTCATTAATGAGAATTCTTTATTATATTATCTTTGACGTTTACTTAATTATAAAAAATTCTAATATCAGCGCTGTTCTTTATAAACTTAATACTGATAAAAGATTGCATTGGTTTCACATCTCGGAAAATAGTATGGTTTTTTTGAATAATTCAAGTTTAACTTTGAACTAATTTTGTATAGACTGCAATGGAATTTTATTAGCCAAAACTGATTTGAGTAATTCCTGATTGATTCCATAGTTAAATATATTAATGCAGAATGATCTTAAGCTCTTGAGCAGAATTCAAAGGATGGTTTACCATATATCTTTTATATGCCCATTAAATAGCTCGATCATGCCATATATTTGAAAATATATCGTGAATGATAAATCGGTGTTCTATATATATTAAGCTCTATACAATAAACAAACGAATTCATGTTTTTGATAGCTGAACGTTTTGTAGGCCAAAAAGTAATCTGTAAGTACCTAATGGATAGTTAGGGGAGGTCTCGATTAAAATCATATAAGAAGCGGCGAGCATTGACCGCGATCTTGCATTTTCAAGACAGATAAAAATTATAAAGTGGTATAATTTATGCCTACGAAAGATAATGTCCTAAAGTTTTCTTTGGCATTTTTGGAAAATATTTTATATTTACGTGCAAATAATATAGACGCGTAATTTTTGAATGCTTTATATTTCCGTCTTCTGGAATTTTTTTGTCTTGTTTCACGCAAATTCTCTACTCATTATACCCTGTATACCCTGTATAAACAAGGATTCAAACCAGATTAAGATGCAATGGGTTCAAGAAATTCGCATAAGGGGGCTCTCAATTAAATTAACAAAAGGAAGAAAATATTTTTCGCCAAGCAGGGGAATCAACTTCAGCTTTTTGAGAAAATTACAGTGTATCGGCGGCAACCAATGAAGAATATGACCGTGATCATCAACATCATCTTATTTTTAGCAACAGTAAGTTTAGATATACCACATGATGATACTTAGTTAAAGTAGATGCAAACTTTTTGTTGACCTAAATAGCAATTCTGATTTAAATGTTGGAGTTATTTGACGATTGGGAGCCATGCTAATTATTATTATATTTTTACAATCAAACATATTCATCAATAGTTATCTTGCCATGGATGGAACTGGATGGCGAGGATCTATATAATGATCCAGGAGTAAACAGTTAGCAAAAACACCCCAGGAATGATAAAACGCTTAATTAATAAGATTTTGGTAACCAGGTTGCAAAATTCTGTAAAGACAGAATAGTAGATTTTGTGACAATACAAATAGATAAAAAGCTGCGATGCTATTACCATTTAATCTAACAAGACTTCATTAGTATATGAATAAGTACCACAAAATGACATCACCGCAAAATACTAGAAATCATACAATATAAGAAAAATATAAGTCGATTACCTGAACATCGTTCAGACTATTCTTATTTTTAGAAATACAGCACAGTGTAAGATGACAACTGATTGCAGTATTAAAAATATTTTTCTTTTTTTGAAATAAATATGCAAATAAGGCTCAAATTAAAACCCTTTAATAGCAGCAAGATCACTGCCCATATGGCTATGATCACAAGATTAATATATTAGCAGTTAAGTAATAATAAAAACCGTTTATTTTCTTATCGGCAATTATATTGCCTTATACAATTTTTGCTCAATAAACGTTATCAGGAAGTGTCTGTTTGTTAACATTAATAACAAAAGGTTTTACCGAACACGCGACAAAGGAGTTATTGACAAATCTGGTATATATGATTAGGATATCTTCCACTCTGATGCTTCATGAATCTGTTTTCATTATTAAATAATATGTTATTTATCAGCATGATCACAAGCAGAAAAAATTCTCTTAGCCAGCTCCATATTTTCTTAGTAGATGGGAGCAGCTTAAATAGCATTCAAATAATTGTTTTTCTCAAACTACAGTACTTCGTGCTTCGGCTTCATAGCCTCACAGTATCATAATAACTAATTCAACTCAGATTCGTCATTCTTATTGATGCCACAGTGCACTAACGAGAAGTTATAGAATGCCAGCCTATTCTTTTTGATTATTCATGCAATTTCTTCATAGCTGAACGATACGCTAAAAACTTTATAACAAAACATCAAAAGATTCATTAGCGGCATTACGGCTTTCTGCTAACAAAATCTCCCGCAGCTTACCTTAACTTTCGGTTGCATGTCTTTAATAAAATTAAAGTTAGCACATCAGCTATTTTATATCTACTCAATAACATTGCTGCTACGTATCGGAGAATATCTTTATTATTGCATTCCAAAAGCTAATAGAACCGGTTTCCTAGCAAGCCTAGGAAACATAATTAAAACACAACGTTCACTGCTCTATCCGGAAGTTCAGCCCAATACGCTTCCTGACTATCGATAAGTATATTTGGGCGCAATGAGCTCCTTGGATTCATATTCAGCGACGTCAATAATGAGGAGCAGACAAAGGGCGATTATTTATCTGACAGATTGATTATATGCCATCAATCCAGAAATAACGTTAGACATATCGCTTAAATTACGTAAAGAGTACCACATTTTACCTATGCCCTTCAAATCATTGTGTTTCAATTTGCTAATGATATTGCAGAGAAAAGATTATGTTTTCTCTCATTGAGAAAACCTACAGCTTCGTAAAAATCATCGGTGGGTGGCTAATGGATCATATCTCGCAAGTACAAGTGATGGGTAATAACTTTTTGATGATTTTGTGCGCTTCAGATAAGGTGGCAAGAAGGAGGTATTGAAATATATTTTCACCCTACAATCCTTAATCTTAGGTTTTTATCTCAATATTAACAATACCAGTCTGCATGGTTCGTTGGAGTAAATACCATTACAGAAAACTATGGTATAATATCTGTCGACAGGTCAGTATTCAGAATGTTCTTGTAGTATGAATTTAAGATCCGTCTCAACAACAGTGCCTATCAGCTTCCTAGTAGGATTATGGATGCGTTCATGCAAGGGGTCCCCTAGAGGAAGTATCTGGTTTCTCGGATACTTCTAAAGTAAACTTTTTATTACATATCATCTCTCTGTTGTTGAAATCATCCATGAAATCAATCAGTAGCATACGCCATCTATCTCAAAATTTCTATATATAAGAAATGAGTATAACTCCCAATAAAGACTAGCGATAACAATTTACAAATTTTTAAAAACTAAAAAACAAAGAACCAAAGAGCAAGATAAGAGTTAGTTTACGATATTATTAATATTTCATGCAGGTAAAGTGAATTATATTAAAGTGAATATCAAGATAAAGAAAACCCACCTTACTTTTTACTGAAGCAAGTTTACTCGCAGCTTCCTTTGTGGGAGTGACAGATTCTGTCACTAACACTAAAAAATTAAATTCTACTCAAAAAAGCGAAAACAGAGATAAAAAATAAATACGATAGAATTTGTACACCTAAAGCCCATTATAGTATAATAGAAAATTTAAGATTCATGAATTTTCTCTTTTTAGAAAAAACCTTTTTCTAGAAAAGACCTAATTTTTTTTAGGTACTATCGGATATTTTACCACCAATTCAGACATGAAACTTCTCTTTATCAGAAAACCAGGAATAGATTGAGCAAGAAAATCTCACTTTTGATAAATTTGTTTAATAATTATATTATAAAAATTAATTGCCTGATACTTGCTTATATCAGATAAATCCTAAAGATGGATATCCCAAAAAATCACTAAATAAACACTGCTATGTATTACCCTAATTGGAATAAGGCAACACTAGATAAGTCTAAACTTATTGCGTATCAAATCCAATATAGCTTTAAAATATGGAAAATAATATGTAAAAACCCTCACTAAAAAATAGAGATTGAAACCACTGATAAAAATAGATTTTTAAAAAACTTTAAAAATAAAGCGGAAAAAACTTCGATGCAGGGTTGCTACTAAAGGATGAAGACAGAAGAGCAATAAAAATTTGAATTGCAAATAATAGGTAAATTAATATGAGTGAAATAACTAAGATTCCAAAAAAGAGAAGAAAAATATCAAATTATCTCTAAGCATTTTAATAGCATTACCACTATATGAAAGTTTGCGTTAACGAAAGATTTCGAGTGGTTACAGAAAGTTAAAGAAAAATTAGAAGTGATTATTGATGAAAACAGAAAGCTCTTTGAATAGGCAAAAAAAATCTAAAAAATAAAAAAACAACACCTTGACCTGATTAAACTAATTGAAAACAGTGGATTTAACCTTGATGTTTAGAAAATTAAATCACCCTTTAATTGAAAGTTAAAAACTATCTCCTATTTTTAATAGGAGATAGAATAGATTTATTCGATCTGTTCTAAGTTTATACCTATCATAGGTTAGTATGTTTTAATCTAACTCTCTAATTTAGAGATATTAACCCTATAGTTTTCCTTAGTAACCTCGTTTTTTCTTTATTTTATGCATTCTTTCTGACAACAGTTCTGTTATCAGTTTAGCAAGATGGGCGTAGTGGTAAAAGTAGTATGGCGTCATACAGATACATTGTACAGATCTATGTGTAAGATTTTTTTATCAGAATGATAAAAACCTCGGTTTCTAGTTTTTTGAAACCTATTATCTACAAACCCTTATACATCTCAGTTATCGTATACCTCGTTTACGATTAGACAAGAAACCATAATAACGCACCATCTTAATGCCTAGCTGGAATATGAGTAATATAGCGACCGATTATCTCTACCTGAATAAAAGTCTGTTGCTAGTACTGCATAATCCAGTTGTCCATAATGATGGATAACTATTTTCACTTCACTAATGCCACAGTTTTAGACGCAAATACTGAGCCTGGAGAGATTAAGATAGCGCGCGAAGTATTTCACGTTATGCCACACCGCATATCGCTTCGTCTTTTTAACGAAGTAAACTTTCCAGAAATCGTCCGAGTACTCTAGCTTCAGATAACGCTGCCAATTCTTCTTCACGCAGATGATATTTCACAGAGCAAGAAAACTATTGGAATTTATTAGGCCATAGTTATAATATAGAAGTCAGATGATATAACACCTCGCTAGATTTCTTCAACATTCTTTTTTAAAGAATAACTCATGATATACAGCATCTTTAGAACATACTATACCATAGTATTCTAAGTTCCTACCATCTTATCTGAACCGTGGAAAATCCGCGAAGAGTTGCTACTATGACTGATAGCTCTTAGGTATATTCACCGCTGATTTTCACTAAACTCTAGAGATTCTTGGTGAAAAACCATATGCTCTCTCTGCAGTACCATCAGCAGGCTGAAACAGCAATGCTTGATGAACATTAGTAATGCGATACTTACGTGATTTAAGCGATACGCGTTATATTTATTTCTTGACTGAAGGTTATAATCTTTTATTCTTTTAGGGAAACTGATCGTCTTTGGCTGCTGCTTATTATCAGCATTACTGCATGGATCTAATGAGCTCATTGCGTTAGAAAGATGTTTATCGAGAGCTATAAACGAACTGGGCATAATTTTTTAATAGCTGGTAAGCACGTTGCTTAACCTATCTTTCCAGATTTGCTACGAGAGACGGTGCCATTGGTTTTGAATACAATGGCAAAGATATTTCCTAGCACGTAGTACCAACCTTTGTTGGGTATAAAATAACTGATGTGCTGGTTGCATTCTCCAAAGGTATGCAACCGAAAGTTAAGGGTGTAAGCTGCAAGAAAGATCTGGCTAGCAGAGGGCTCTAATGCCGATGATTCATAGCCCGGATATTTTATTGCAATGTTTTAGCAAAGTATCCTTGAAGTGATGAAGATTGTTGAGAAAGATGGAGAAGAATGGCTGCATTTTACGATTTTCTGTCAGCGCACACTTGTCGTTAGTAAGAATAATAAATCCAATTCAATTAGTTTTTGTTATAGTATGAGGCTACGAGTTCAATGTGCAAAGTACTGCAGTTCAAAAATAATTATTTCAATAAAATTTAATCTGTTCTAATCTACTTAAAAAGCCTAGAACTGGATAAAGAGATTTAATTTACTACTGACCCTGGTGATAACAAGATCCAATTTAAGGATGGAGAATAGATTTATAAAGTATCAGAGTGAAGCTTATCCTAACCGCTCCATACCAGATTTCCTACTAACTTTTAGACACCTTAGTATAATTAAATAGATTAATATTTTACTGTTAAAAACACTTATTAAATAGCTGTTAAAGTTAACAACTACTATTTATAGTTTTTATATAAAAATATCTATTATATTAATAATAAATAAATATTTTAGGTAAGTACATGAACAGTTAATAACTAAAAAAAATCGATCATTTGTTCATTATTATTGCTATATTATAGACCTTGATTATTTTTATTTATATTTAATATTTAAATAGAATTAAGTTAGTTATAAAGTGATAGGATTCAATATTGATGATATCAAAGTAATCCAGTTAAATAATCATAAAAATCATATTCAATATACTTCTTAAAAAATAATTCACTCTGCCATACAACATAATTAAGACTATAGCAAATTTTTATTATATTATTAAATGTAATGTCATTAGTCCGCATATTCTATCTTCTTAAATAAATACTGAGAATTTAATATTAGCTTTATTATTAATATAATGAAAGGATTTAACCTTTTATATAAATAACAGGTTATTATCTTTGAAAAGTACAACTTATTCTAGAATAACTGAAAAAGATTATTACCAGGACTAAAGAAAAAGACTTTAAAGTTGAAAAGATATATTTCTTGTCTATTCACTTGAGCGTGAATAGACCGGTAATATTCTACTTTTAAAACTAAAATAATTCTTAAAATAATTGCTGGTTATACTGAAGATGTCTGAAATTACTCAATCTATTTACAGTAAAGCGATAAATAAAGTATTTAGAGTAATCTCAATGAGATCTACTGAATAATTAAGTTAATAGAAATATTTATCGTCCTATTAATATTAGTTTAGTAAAAAATAAAAATCATGACAGATAAATAGATATTGATATTTTGAAGTTATTCAAGCTTCAGCGACAAAATCATTTAGATTTATATGTTATTATCCGGATTTGGATATAAGGTGCCACTGTATTTCTGTTCATTATTTATATAATGGTCTGAAAACACATAAATCTTCCGTTAATATTTGTTTTATAAAATTATCGTAGTGAATTAACTTAGCTTATGATTGAATATGTTTTAATTAAATCGATTAATAGTCTAAATAAACAGGATAAGGCTTTAAAAAAAACAGCAGGATATTATCCTTAGGTATTGACTATAAGAAATATGTTGATAACATACTAAAAGCTTCTAGCAATAGAATTAATGGAGATTATTCAATAAAAATATAATCGTTACTTATAGTTATCTTTAGTAAGTCAAGATTACGAAAATATGCGAACATTACTTTAATTTAACTAGCGAAGATCTTACGACAGAAATATCGATTTATTTAATACTATTCTCTTGATAACGGATTAAGTTAAATTTAACTATTCACTAATTAAAATTCATATAAAAATTACTTATTAATATACTTGTAGTATTTATCATAAACCAACAAAAATATAATTAAAGTGTAATATTCTATATTAATTTAAGTTTAATAAACTTTCATGAAAAATTTATTTTAATTGGTGTATCAGGTTATATCGTGCTACGTCATATAAAAAAGGGTTTATAAAAAGAAATAATTAATTAACTCTAGTTATCATTAAATTTGATGTATAGCAATTAGGCTATGTTCCACTCTGATGCTTTATAAATCTTATTCTTGATTCTTAAATTGAACGCTGCTTATCACCATAGATAAGCAGATCAAAACTGTCTGAGCTGTTTTTAGTTTTCTGAGCAGACGAAAACAGCTAAACACCATTGAAATAGTTATTTTCTTAAATCATAGCGCTTCGTGCGTTAGCTTCATAGCCTCACTCTCGCAAAAGCTGATTCAATTGAATTCATTGTTCCTATTGATACAAGATGCGCTGACGGTAAGTCATGGATGGCAGCCGCTCTTCTCCATCTTTCTCCATCTTTCTCCAACTTCTTTATCGCTGCAGGATACTATCCTGGAAAATTTTCCAAAAATATCAAGGGCTTTATTAGCGGCATCGCGACTCTTTTTTGTTAGTCAAAGCTTCCAGAGCTCAACTTTAACTTTCGGTGTTAAATGTCTTTTCAGAATGAAGCTAGTGAATCAACTTTTTTATGTAGCTAATGGCGTTGGTACTAGATGTTTAGGAATATTTTACCATTTGTATTCTAAAAATTAAGAACAGCGTTTCTCTCCTATAGCATAGCAAGGACTAGGAGATATAGTTAAGCAATTATTAGTAGGTGATTGATAAGTTCAGCCCATAGTTTCGCTTCTAACTCTTGATAACTATCTTTTATTGTAATAAGCTCCTTACGTCCATGTAGTGTTTGACGATAATGATCAAGCAGCCAAAGACGATCAGCTTGGTTGCTAGGAAGTAGTATAACCATCGAAAGAGAAATAAACATAGCACGTTCGCGTAAATTACGTAAACACCTTTGCTAATGTTCTTCAAGGCGTCGATGTTTTAATCTGCTAATGGTAACACTAGTAGAAGACAATGTAGTTTTTATCAAAAAGTACTCCAGGACTTTATGAAAATCACCGGTAGAAATGCCTTACATATATAAGCATGGTAGTAAATCTTTAATATTTTTACACACTTTAGATAAAAGGTTGGAGTAACGACCTTTATAAAGATATTCTATTAGCGCTGCGATCCTCTGACCTTAGGCACTGTAATTTCAACATCAGCAGTAGCAGTTTATATGGTTGTTATGACAAATAATTATTTTACGATCGACGTGCGATAAGATCCCCCATTGATAAAGGGGCGTTGAGAAGGTTATCGCAGGATGATTTCGAGTTGAGCTCCGTCTCAACACCAGTGTCTATCAGTTTTCTCAGGACCACTATTACGGATAAGTTCATAGAAGGGATAAAAATAATATCTGATTTTTCAAATATTTATAGGGTAAATTTTATGCCATCTCATCTCTCTGATATTGAAATTATTCACAGAATCAATATACAGGCACCACCCCACCCCCATCTTCAAAAACTCATATCTCAGAAATGAGGATAACTAATAGCTTAAAGAGTATTGGTAATATGATACTTGCATGATTTATCGATATGAGTTACGTTTATTTCTTGGCGGGCAACATATACCGTTCTGTTAGGTAAACTGATCGCCTTTGTCTGCTGCTGCATTATTGGCATCAATACATGGATGCAAGGAGCTAGCTGAAGTTGAAAGTAATTATCAAAATTAGAGATAGCTTAGCTGAACTTCTATCCCTTGCGAGCGTATGTCATTTAACTCTAGTTCTAAACTTACTACGGAAGATGATGCTATTAGTTTTTGAAATAAATAGTAAAGATATTCGCGGGTACACAGCATAAAATGCTGTTTATCATATAAAATAAACAGCTAATGTGCTTACACTTTACTTTCTAAATGTATGAAACTGAAAGTTAAAGGTGAGCTGCGGGGAGATTTAGCTAGCAAAGAGCTCTAATAATATCGCTAATAAAAACTCTTGATATTTTATTAGAAAGATTTTCACAGGGTATGCTGCAGCAATTAAGAAAATTGAGAATAATCGAGAATAACGCTGCCATACTACGCCTTTTATCAGTACATAGGTAGGCATAAATAAGAATAAGAAATTCAAAATTCAATTGAGTTTTATGATACTGAAGCTATACGAAGCCGAAGCGTAAAGCACCGTGGCTCAAGAAAAAGGAACCATTTCAATGCTATTTAATCTGCTCCTGTCTTCTCAGAAAACTGAGGCCAAGTCTAAGAAGATTTGAGCTTCTAATACTAGTGGTAAACAACGTCAAATTTAAGGATGGAGAGCAGATTTATGAAGAATTAGAGTAGAATGTAGCTTAACCGTAATACACCAGATTTACTGATAAAACCTGCTGGCAGTTATCATTATAATATTTATTCGTTTCATGATTATGAGCTTAAATATTCAAAAGGTTACGTTACGCGAAGTTCGTGGAAATGGGATAGTTTCACGAATATTTTGTACGCCAGTGACATAAGCGCCTAAACGTTCAAATCCGAGACCAAATCCTGCATGTGGCACTGTACCATATAGGCGCAGATCACGATACCAGTTATAATTTTGACGGTTAAGCCCCATCTCTTCCATGCGAGCATCTAATATATTTAATCGCTCTTCACGCTGTGAGCCACCAATAATTTCGCCAATACCTGGAGCTAATATATCCATAGCAGCAACGGTTTTATCATCATCATTCAAACGCATATAAAAAGCTTTGATATCTTTTGGATAATTTTTGACAACCACGACTGTTTTGAAATGTTTTTCAGCTAAATAACGTTCATGCTCAGAAGAGAGATCGATACCCCAAGACACTGATTTTTCAAATGATTGTCCTGATTGCTTCAAAATTTTAATCGCATCGGTATAATTAATTTGAGTAAAATCTGAAGTAACAAATTTTTCCAATCGATTAATAACCTCTTTATCGATCTGATCGGCAAAGAAGGTTAGATCATCATAGCATTCTTGTAAAACTGATTTAAAGAGATATTTTAACATTTTCTCAGCCAGAATAGCGATATCATTTAAGTTAGCAAAAGCAACTTCGGGTTCAACCATCCAGAATTCAGCCAAATGGCGACTGGTGTTAGAGTTTTCTGCGCGAAATGTTGGTCCAAAAGTATAAATTTTGCTTAATGCACAAGCATAAGCTTCTCCATTTAATTGACCGGATACAGTTAGAAATGCTTCTCGTCCAAAAAAGTCTTTATCAAAATTAATATCACCTTTTTCTGTTCGCGGAATATTCTGTAAATTTAATGTTGAGACGCGAAACATTTTACCGGCACCCTCAGTATCAGAAGCAGTAATAATTGGTGTTGAAACCCAAAGATAACCTTCTTTATGAAAGAAACGATGAATAGCTTGGAATAGCGTATTGCGAACACGAGCAACGGCACCGATAAGATTAGTACGTGGACGTAGATGTGCCACTTCACGTAAGTATTCAACACTATGACGCTTAGCAGCCATTGGATAACTATCAGGGTTTTCTATCATACCGACTATAACGACTTGAGTAGCTGATAATTCAAAATTTTGTTCTTGACCTTCCGATGACTTAACAATTCCAGTTACTTCAATCGAACAACCAGTGGTCAGAAGTAAAACTTCGTTTTTATAATTATCTAGTTCATTACTTACAATAGCCTGTAATGGATTAAAACAGGAACCGTCATAAACGACGAGGAATGAGAAGCCAGCTTTTGAATCTCTCTTTGTACGTACCCAGCCACGAACAGTTACTTCTTCGCCTACAGCTACACGGCCTTGTAGTACTTCGACGACAGATACTATGTTCATAAATATTCTCTTTTAATATTTAGTTTTTAAAGTTGTTTAATCCTGATTGAAAAACACTTTGTATTACTTGTTATCGTGCGTAATAAACAAATAAAACACTAAGTTTAAAATAGGAATAATCAGATGAAAAGACTTTTATAATAAGAATTTAATTTATTCTTCTGATGCAACCATCAATAAAATAACTTACTATAATAGTTAGTTAAGTTTGTTATCAACTCGATCTATCATACTATGGATATCAAAGGCTTTTTTTAAGCGATCGATAAATTCATGATCATCACAGATCATTTTTCCTGGGCTATCAGATAACTTAGCAACTGGCTTACCATTACATTCAACTAATTTAATCACAATATTAAGCGGTTTTACCTCAGGAATATTACAAGTTAAACGGGTACCAATACCAAAAATAAGATTAATACGTTTATAAAAATATTTATAAAGGATCAATGCTTTTTGTAGGTCAAGATTATCTGAAAAAACCAGCGTTTTACTCATAGGATCGATAGCTAGCTTTTTATAATGACTAATAGCTTTTTCACCCCATTCTAGCGGATCTCCTGAGTCATGTCTTAATCCTTGATAACGATTAGCAAAGGTGATATCAAAATCGCGCAGGAAAGCATCCATCGTAATACAGTCCGTTAGTGCGATACCTAATTGATCGGGATATTCATCTAGCCAACTTTGCAGCGCAACGCGTTGACTATTAGCAAGATCAACACTAATTTGTTGATGGGCTTGAAACCACTCATGAGCTTGAGTGCCAACAGGTTTAATCTGTAATTGTTGCGCTAACTTATAATTACTTGTTCCAGTAAAATAAGGGAAATGGTATTTGAGCTCATTGATAATAGCGTATTGAACTGCATGAGAAAAACGTCGGCGAGTGCCAAAATCAATTAATTTAAAGTTTGCTAAATCAATATTTAGCCTTTTTGCATCTTGGTAAAAATAATTAATCAATTTATGTAACTGCTCAATAGCATCTTCAGTTGTTACATTGGGAGAGCGATCACGGTGAACTAGTTTACTAATCAAAGCTAACAGAGGTACTTCCCAAAGAATAACTTCACGCCATGGACCACTAATTCTTAGTGCTAATTGATTTTCTTGCGTAGTATAAACGTTAACCTGTGTAGGATTGAAGCGAAAATTTTTTAACCAATCGAGATAATCAGCTTTAAAAAAAAGCAAACTACGTAGATAGCGATATTCAATTGGTGTTAATACAATATCTGCCATTAAATCTATTTGTTGTCGTACAGCTTGAGCATAGTTACCAAGTCGTTCATCACTACGGCAACGAAATTCTGCTACAACTGATACTTGATTATACTGATGAAAGACAGCTTGTTGCATGTGTAGTTTATAAGCATCAGTATCTAGCAGTGATGTAATGATAGGTGCTGCATCTAAATTCATAATGCGTTAGCTATCCTCGTGGAAGCATTATTTTCAACTTAAAGGTAAAATATACAAGTATACCTGTTCATGCTAGTAAGAGTGAAGGCGTTCCATTATATTTCTAGCTTATTATTAATCCAAATCATTATATAAACCCTCGTTGTACAATCTATTTATTGCAATATGACTACTGAGAGATATAGTTGAGAGCATAAAATATCATGATAACGAGACTCTCTCGTTAGGAGGTAAACTGCAAAATCTAAAATTATAGTACTCTTCAAGTAAGCAAGAAGCCTACATCTATTTTAACTAAGCACTATGGCATTTCCAAATTTACCGTTGCTAAATTATAAAATTAGATGATATTGATCATCGACTATGTCGAGAAAGATTGATGCTTTGCTCGCAGAGCAATTTATATCTATATCTGTATTTCAATTCTTGCAGATTCAACAATCTTCTGCAGGCCAGATAATTTAGTAAATAAGACTCTATACCATATAAGCTACTCAGCTATCTTTAATCGGCTGATATAACTGTTGAGATTTAAATATAGAATTTCTTATCAATAAATCTCTACTTATTTCGCCTTATTCGGGGGATGGTAACTAATTTCATGTTAACTAGAAAAGGTTTCGTACTATTTAGCTTCATCTGATAAAGGATGAACTCTTTATGAATAATTAGATCAAGAAAACAGCCAATATACTCTGCATTAAGCTCTTAAAGAGTTTTATCTCTTTTAGACCTGTCGATCTCGGAGGATTAAGGCCAAGATTTGTTCTTTTCTTTTATCTGGTTTTCTCTCGCGTTTATATCTTTATTTATGTGAGATACAATGTTTTCCTTTAAAAGGTTTATAAAAAAATGTTTCGTCAACCTCAATAATATCATTATATAAAACTTATGTTGGCTGTCCCAGTTAAAGAAAGAAAAGCAGTGATGCCATCCTAAATGCTGCTTTCAAATTAATTTCTATTTGTTTTATTGATTCTTGTAAAGTTAAGTTATTCAACATATATCGCAGATAATTAAACCATTTATCCTTATAGTGTCTTCTTCCTAGAGGAGAGGACTTTCAGTAAGATTATTAAATGCTTTCCTGCAATCAGGTATTTTATGATAAAAAATTACTGTAACCTTAAATAAATATCTCAGCGGTTAACATGTTCATTATGACAATAATGACAGGGTAAAGTGGAATAAGTTGTTTCAACAGTTGAATTGATATCATTCAACACATTAACCCTAAGGCAGGCTATAATGAGATACAGTTTTATACTGTTAGGAAGCGAGGAAAGAATCTCTAACTATTAATAAATCTGGTGTATGTCAGTTAAAAAGGCATTTGCATGCTAATTCTTCAGAAATTTATTTTTATCTTTAAATTAAATGTTGTTTACCAGTATGATCAGGAAATCAAATCCCTTTATCCGGTTACAGCTATTCTGAGTAGACAGGAACCAGTCATTTAAAGGGTTATTTTTAACCACAGTGCTCTACCTGCTGGCTTCATGAGCTATCTGTTGAAAAAACCAATATTCAAAATTAGATTCCTCACTCTTATTGACGCCAACTAGTATACTGACTAAAAGCCATAGAATGCCAGCCATTCTTTTAAATTTTCTCCAGTTTCTTTATCACTGGGGTGATATGTTGAGAACTTTACCAATAAAATATTAAAGAGTTTATTGCCGGCATCGCGGCTCTCTACTATCCAATCGTCCGGCAAGCTGTTTTAATTTTTAGTTACATGCCTTTAGGGGAGCGGAAACCAGAAGTGCATTAGTTATTTTGCATACCCAGCAGCGTTATTTCTGCGTGTCTAGAAATATTTTTACCATTGCATTCAAAACTAAACACCGTCTTCCGCAGCAAGCCTGAAAATACAGTTAAGTTCCGCGCGCTTACAAGCTATTGATAAGTTTAGCCAGTTTATTTCTAGTTATCGATAATTATTTTTGAGTGCAACAAGCTCCTTATATCCATGTGAAAAGAGTGGTCCCCGCCCCCTTAATAAGCAGATAAAGGCGATCAGCTTGCCTGACAGAGTGTGACTTATCCATTCAGGTAAGAAATAAACGTAACTCGTATCTATTTTAAATCATGCAGACACAATTTGCCTATGCTCTTCAAGTCATTGCTGTATCAGTTTTCTGATAGCACTTATCAAGATATTATGTGCTTTCACTTAGAAGTGGTTCAGAGCCTTTCATGAAATTATCGGTAGAGATGATTCGTAGATACAAAATTTATGGTAGAAACTCTTCGCCATTTTAGACTCTTTAGATAAGGTACAGCTAGAGCTCTTGAAGCAATTTCGTTTTCCATTGCGATTCACTTTTTAATATTAAGCACTTTAATCTTAAAATGCCAATATCATTCAGCATAAGTTCACTGTAGCAAAAAGCATTACGGGTGACGTAGCATATTCCTTTTTTAAAAAGGAAGTTTTAAGTATACTGTTGTAACATAGATTCAAGCTACGCCTCAATAACAATGTCTATCAGATCCTGGAATACCAATTACGGATGCGTTCATGCAAGGGATCAGAGATAATATTAGATTTCGTGGATATCTGTAGAGTAGACTTTCATACTATCTCATCTTTCTATTATTTAAATGATTTATGAAATCAATCAACAGGAATAGCGAAACTGTCTCCTAAACTAAAAATTACATACATAAAAATTAGCATAATTCCTGTTATTACCAAGTTAATTAACTGTGATTTAAAAATTGTGCAGAGTATTGAGCCCCTTCCCTCACCCCTAAGGTATTACTGTAAAATAAAATAACAGTATTGATTTTTCAACGATTATAATGGTTATATTATTGATAAATATACAGAAATTTTTAGTTATTTTACTGAAAAAGTAGAGGTAACGTATAAAAATCAAGTTGAATCAGGTTTTAAAAAAGTTCTTTAAAATTCTCTTTGGGATTAAAAATAGAATAGTGCTTTATAGCCATAAAAAGATATTTTTAAATATAAAAAATATTTAGTTTTTATTTAAATTATCATTTAATTAAATGATAATTAATTTTTAATTAAGCTTTATTTATAGCGTTATTAGTTTTTAGTTAAAATTTCTTTTTTCTATCGTTTAAGATGAAAACTCTTATTGATTTAATATGTTTTTGCGCACTTAATTATAATTATAATGAAATTTATTAAAATCATACTTTTACAGTTATCATACGATACAATCGATTATCTTACATAAGATAATTTATGATCTTACTAATTATATTAATTTTATCATAAATTAATTAAAAAATAATAAAAACTATATTTTGATATACAATCAGAATTTATTATTAAAATAATACAATTTACTAAAAATTTTATTTAAGTCCATTTTTGACACAAATTTGTTAACTTAAGTATAAAAATAAATATGCTAAGTACGTAATTTATTTTCCTGGAAGGGTATTTTTGTTAAGTTAACTATATTGGTTCTGGAAAACGGAACCCAGTTTTATGGTCATTCCTATGTAGCTAAAAGAATTGCTGTTGGAGAAGTTGTTTTAACACATCAATAACTGACTATCAATAAATCCTCACTGTATCCTTCCTACTTTCGCTAAATTGTTATACTCACTTATCCACATATTGAAAACATAGAAATTAATCCAGATGATGAAGAGTCTTCTGTCATTCAGGCTCAAGGCCTTGTAATACCTGATTTACCCTTAACTTATAGTAACTTTTCGTGGAAAAGAAAGTTTCTCTTAATTATTTAAGACGCCATAAATAGTCGCCATTGCTAATATTGATACACGTAAGTTTACATGGCTATTAAGGGAAAAGAGGGTAGAATGGTTGTATTATTACTTGTGAAAATTTAGATGTAATTTTGTATTAAAAAATCAAGTCATTTAATGGAGCAAAATAGCTGAATTTAGCTAAAGAAGTTGCTACTAAAGACATTTATGCTTAGAAGCAAGAGAGTTAGTATCTTAATGAAAATGGATTATCAGCTATCAAGAACTCCTAAGCAATTATCTTATCATGTAGTAGTTGGTTATGATTTTAGTATTAACGAAATATTTTACGTTTACTCATTAATCCTGGTTGTTATTTAACGATTGTGCGCTAGCAACAACACCGGCTAATAAAGTATTAAAATGCCACTTAATGCATTTTTATTTCTAATAGCCCTGGTGCGATTCAACAGCTTGTAATTATGCAATTAAAAGAATTGAACATTTTTAACAAAAAATACCTATTTGGTATTTATTTAGATTATCAATTACTGGCACCGCCCAATGCGGGCTTCCCGATACCGTTAAATAAAATTTTGACCTATGATGATAACCATCGAATAAAAGATTTAGTTAATAATCAGATTATGATTACTACACAAAATCACAATTTTGCCATTGATAATGGATCATTATCTGATAAATTGCGAGTAATTCATAAATCACTATTTGATGGTAATTTTCAAAGCATATATCCTACCGATAAACCTGTATTTGCACGTTAATGACATCCCGAAGCGGGTCTCCTGCACCTAAAGATGTAGAACCTCTTATTTGATTATTCAAGTGCACAAAAATATAAAGTACTACGTGAAAAGGGTTATCAATTATTTTAATTAATTCTAATTCGGCGATAATCATAACAAATTCAGATCTGGCGGATACCACTTATATTGAACTGATTCAGTGAGAAAGTGGTTTATAAAATTCTCGAAAAAGAATGTCCTGATGCGATTTTTCCTAGAATAGGGACGGCTAATTATTTTAAATGACGCTTTAAAATTAAAGCGTAAAGATGTATTAAAAAATTTTCTGTTACTATGATTGGTACAATAGCTGATGCAATTGATAAGAGAGAAGGTCGGTAACGATTTCATAAAACAATGAAGAAAATCGGCTTTGAACAATCACACTCAGGAATTATCTCTTCCAGGGAAGAAGGTGTCAAAAATAGCAGAAAATGGGCTTTCCATGTATTATTTGCTCTTCATTTTACCATGGATGATTTAAGTGGTGGTATTCCATATAACTGTGAAGAGTTTAAAGATATTTGTCTAACAAGGTTAGATCTTTTACCAACTAATGATTATTGATAGATAAATCGTAATTGGTTAGAAAGAATATGAAATGGAAGTGGTTGCTGATAATAATGATGATTATATCATTATCTTTTCTATTAAAAATATTGATCTAATTTAATTGGATCGATACAGATGATTCTATTACTATTACATCTGCTCAAACATTGACTGATAAAGAATATTAAATCATCCGCAATACATCGATGGCTATATTACGAGAAATTAATGTAGAAACAGATGGTGAAAATGTTTAATTTGATCAAAATCCTAAAATTTACCACTTAGTTATTATTGAAATTAATTCACGATTATCACCTTCTTTAGTCTTAGCATCAAAAACAACTGGTTTATTTATTGCTAGGATTTCAGGAAAACTTGCCGTGGTTATACACTTAATCAATTAAATAAAATGATATTATCGGCGGCTCGTTGGATTACCTGGCTCTTTTGAACCTTCTATATAATTATCTCGTGATTAATATTCTACGTTTTAATTTTAAAAATTTTCGGGTAGTAATCATTATTTAACAACTAAGATAAAAATATGTTAACGGAAGTAATGATTATTAAGCAAACTTTTCAAGAATCTATATAAAAAGCATTGGACAGATGGATTAGAAGTTGTCACAACAGATTTTGATTCTAAAATAGATTTAAATAAATTTGATTTGTTAATAAAAATTTGCGTGAGTTAAAGCGTTAGCGCTAAACTCATTTGATATATAGCCGATTCGATTTCTGTACAGATATATATCTATAGATGCTGCCTTTAATTTAAGCAATATTAATTATTGGTTCTCAGTACAGATTGAAAAGGCTGTTTATTTAGAAGAGAAAATCACTAAGTTTGATATTAATGAGTTATTAGCAGAATTTTCGCAGATATTAAAATGAAAAGGGTTTGCTAATATTCGTTTAGCTAAATTAATTGGTGTTTCTGAAACTAAAATCCGTAAATTACGTGATGAATATAAACTGTATCCTGTTTTTAAGTGAGTTTATACTTGTGCGAAAAATTTACTACAGATACTGTTTATCTATATTTCACATTATAAAGATGAATGTGGAGACAATCCCTGGAAATAACAAAATTAAAATTCTTCTACTAGGTAGTGAAATGAATCGTATGGGTAAAAATTGAGTTAATTATTACTGTGTTCATGCACCTTTAATGTTATGTAAAGATGTTTATCAACCAATAGTGATAAACTGTAATCTTAAAATGATTTTTACTGATTATGACAGATCTGATCATCTTTATTTTAAACTGATAACTTTAGAAGATGTATTAGAAATAATTAGAGTCGAGCAATATGAAGATGTAATTATGGAATATGGTTGGGTCAGACACTATTAAATTGACCCTTTCTTTAAAAGAATCGGGTAACTCCCCCTTATTATTGGTGCTATTTAGATGCGATTAATCGCATTGAGGATTGTGAACACTTTTAATAAGCAGGGGCTCGTTTCTGACTTTATCAGGCAGAAAAATCATCACAGTTACGAAAATTAAATAGACTAGAGCACAGTTAGCTGATTCTACCTATTCTTTAACCATCTTATTACTGTAAGTTAGAATGTACAGCATATTATGCCTGAACAAGGTAGAAAACATACCCCTGAACTACGAGTTCAGGGATTAGTAAATCTTTAATTTACGCTTAAAGATAATGAGGATTTTTTAATAAAAGTAAATCCAGATGCTGTATGCAGTACTTTTATATTAAAAGTAATAGGAATTAATACTGTAAAAAGTGCCTGATTGTGTATCATCCAATCGGGAAATCTTTAGCTAAACAGAATGCACCAAAGAAATTCTTCCTTTATTAATTAATATAATAACTCTTTCTTAAGAAAGAGAATTCGATCTGGAATCATTATATGAATCCTCATCGTACAACCCTATCTATTCATGGCAAGGCTACCTATTGATGAGTATAGGTGAAAGAAAATATTATAATGATTAAGCTCCATCATCAGAACAACTACAACACGTAAAAGCAGAGCTGCTATTCAGACTAACAATGCCTGCATTTATTTTGATTAAAAGTTATAGTATCTCTGAACTTACTTTTGCTAAAAAGCAATACTAAATGATATTTATAATAATAGCCATATTTTTTATCGTTTACCGATGATACTGTTGCCCGCTCAGTAATCTATAGTTATTTTTTGTAAAAATATTTTCCTTTTTCCGATCTGATGGGAAAAAGTACGCGAATTTTGAGAATAGCACACTATGCTATCAGCGTTTAGCTATAATTGCCTTCAAGGATGCCATGATCTAAGTACTATTTTATATTCTGCTATATGTTAATTTTTAGGAATTCAACCAGATGACTCTGAATAAATCTCCTAGAAAGCGAGATTAGGTAAATAAGGAAGAGAATAAGGCGGCTTCACATGTTATACAGCCTGTTTATCCGAAGCCTTTTATCATCCTCTTTTCACATTGATAATGACAGACTAACTAATTTTTTTAGAGGTGTCATAAAAAATTTAGTCGGTCTGTCATTATTTTTTTTCAGGATAAAAATCCTAGATCTCTTTAAATAAAAACCAATTGATCTAATAATATATAGTCATGTGCTGTTGTCTTCCTGATTCATCCTGTTTTATGCCTCTAGGAGGTTCCTCCGAACCCTATATTCTAGATGAATTCTTAAAAATTAACATCTCATAGAGTATAAAACAGCACTTAGATCATGAACATCCATGAAACATCATAGCTGTGGCAGCATAGATCATAGTGTATTATGGTTATCTCTTTCTATAAAAATCTCAAATTTATGATTAACTAAACTAAATTAAATTTTCTATTCCTATTATTAATCGCAATTTATCCAGAATATATTGTATAAATTATAATAAGTTTTATTTTAAAATAGTTAGAGATATATCCATCTAGGATTTATAATAATTTATGTTATAATTTATGTTAATTATATTGATTTATCTAGTTTTTGATTTATTAGAAGCAATAAAATCTTCTGAATTTTTCAAGCATTTATTCCTGATATTGCGAATAAATTAAATTACTATTTAATGCTTATTATTTAATCATGCCTGGTTACTACCCTTTATAATTCTTTTAGTTATTTTCATTTTATAAATGCTTTTATTACCAATCAACTTTGATATAGTGTCAAAGATCTAAAGAGTATAATTTAATTTTAATTAGCAATAAACCTTAGTTTACAATCAGGTAAGTTTGTTTTCTTTCAATTAATGATGATACTTTTTTCCTAGTTTCGGAAAAAATGATCATTACTAAATAAATTGCAAAAAAGCAAAAAAATCGTAATTATGCAGAATAAAGTATTCAAAAGAACTAATTAAATTAGTTAGTTTATAACATCTTCGTACCATACTGTTATACAGGGCTATGTTGGTAAAGATTACTGGTTTTCTCGCAGAGCAATTTTTAGCCACCTCTATATTTCAACTATTACGGTTAAAACAATCTTCTCCAGATATAGATAATTCGGTAAATAAAACAAACCCAATACTACGAAATCTACTTATATATACTTATAATCAGCTGATATAACTATTCACATTTGAATGTATAATTTCTTATCAAGAACTATCTAGTTAGTCAACTTTTTTTATCCGATTATAACTAATTTCGTTCTCAATAGAGTTGAAAAGATTTCATACCATTTAATTCTATTTAAGCAAGTGATGAACTTCTTATCGATAATTGGATCAAGAAAATGGTTCATATACTTTGCATTAAACTCTTTAAGAGTCTCATGGATCAGATAACTTTGTCTACCTCAGGCGATTATAATATCAACGTTTTTTCTTTTATCTCATCATTTCCTGTATTTTTTAATTTTTCTATGTGAGAATATAATGTTCCTCTCTTTTTAAAAAGATTCGAGAAAAATGTTTCGTTGATTTCAATAAATAACACTTAGTGTATTAAGGTTAACTGTCGCTGCTAAAACAAGGAGTAGTCATGTCATCTAAACACTGTTTTCAAATCAAATCTCTATTTGTTTCGCTGACTCCTATAAAGTCAAGATATTCAATATTATTGATCACAGATAACTAAACTATTTACCCTTGTGATGTAGTTTCATTATAAGGACTTATAGTAAGATTGTTAATGTTTTTCTGTAATTAGAATTTTTAATGATATCGCTGTAATCCTAATCAATGTCTACAGTGGATAACATATCCACTATGGATAATATGTAATAACATAAAATGAAATGAGTTATTTTTTAATGTTATAGATCGACATCATCTAATATATTGTCGCCGAGCTAACTAATGAGATGCAGATTTATGTTAGCAGGAAGTGATGAAAGAGTCTTTTTAATCTTTACTACTGTTTACTTTTTCATGGTAACCACACTGTAGCGAAAATCCTTCAAAAAATTTCTACCAACAACCTTTACCAACATAGGCTAATATATTCAGGTTTTGGATGTTGGATCAACCAGTTTTATGACTATAAATACTCATTTAATTCTTAAAATTTTTTTTGAGATATAATGTAAGTTAGGTTTTATTTTCTAGTAAAAATAATGAATAAATTTAAGTAGAATTTATTTTGTTTTGATTTGATCCTCATATAAATCAAGAAAATGATCACAGATTAAATCAATCATGATCACTACAACTCGATGGTACACGGTAGTCAAAAAAATTGCTTCGTATTAATCACTAAGGTACTAATCAGTAAATTGTCTACATAACTATGCATTCTGATCTTGACCACAACGTTTGCTGAATACAAGATATTAAGATCACTGTAAATAAAATCCGCCATTAAGTTTCCTAAATAAGCAACTTTATGCTCGTTGAACTAAATGTAAGCGTGTAAAAATCATAGTGTTATTGAGTGAATTTTTAGTTTCCGTGATGCTTAGTTGTTGCACTGTTTTTATTGCTGCATTAGACTAATTCGCTTGTTTTAATTAAATAGTGTAATGAGATGCGGCTCTCTGATTTTTCTTTTAAATTACCTAATGAGTTAATAGCCCATTATCCCTTAGCTAAACGTAGTAACTGTCGGTTACTTTCTTTAAACGGTTCAACAGGTGAACTAGGACATGGTATATTTACTGATATTGTTGATAAAATAGAATCAGGTGATTTACTGGTTTTCAATAATACCCAGGTGATACCGGCTCGTGTTTATGGACGCAAAATCTCTGGTGGCAAAATTGAAGTATTAATTGAGCGTATATTAGATCTCCATCGAGTTTTAGCACATATTCGGGCTTCTAAAGCACCAAAAGTTGGAGCTAAATTATTATTAGGTGATGATGAAAGTGTTAAAGCCATTATATTGGGAAGACACGATACGTTATTTGAAATTAGTTTCCAGGATAATCGAGATGTCTTAGTTATTTTAAATGATATTGGTCATATACCTTTACCTCCCTATATTGCTCGCCATGATAAAGAGATTGATCGCGTGCTTTATCAAACGGTTTATAGCCAACGGCCTGGAGCTATTGCTGCACCCACGGCAGGATTACATTTTGATGAATTATTACTAGCGGAGCTACGACAAAAAGGAGTAGCAATGGCGTTTGTAACACTACATGTTAGTACCGGTACATTTCAACCTGTTCGAGTGGAAAATATTGCTGAACATACCATGCATGCAGAATATGTTGAAGTATCGGAACAAGTTGTTGATGCAATAGTGGCGTGTAAAGCGAGAGGTAAACGGGTTATTGCAGTTGGTACAACTTCAATTCGATCATTAGAGAGTGCAGCTTCTGTGTGTAAAGAAAGAATCATTTCTCCATTTTTTGGTGATACTCGAATTTTTATTTATCAAGGCTTTCATTTTCAAATTGTTGATGCATTGATTACTAATTTCCATTTAGCTAAATCTACTTTAGTTATGTTGGTATCTGCTTTTGCTGGTTATCAGCATACAATGAATGCCTACCAAAAAGCAATTGCAGAGAAGTATCGTTTTTTTAGTTATGGTGATGCCATGTTTATTACGCATAACCCTAAGGCAGGGAGTAAAAAGTAGCTAACTATCTATTAATTATTAATTCAATGTGATCAATGTATTTAACTGAATATCTAAATAACCCATCAGACTGTTTTATGATGCTAGAGAGGGAAAGTGAAATATGAATTACAAAACCAAGACGGCCAAGCTCGTCGTGGTCGCTTAATTTTTGAGCGTGGGATTGTAGAAACACCTGCTTTTATGCCGGTTGGCACTTATGGCACAGTCAAGGGAATGACGCCAGAAGAAATCAAACAAACTGGATCACAAATTTTGTTAGGTAATACTTTTCATTTATGGTTGCGTCCTGGACAGGAAATAATGAAGTTACATGGCGATTTACATAATTTTATGCAATGGCAAGGACCAATTTTGACTGATTCAGGCGGATTTCAGGTTTTTAGCCTTGGTGCCATATGTAAAATTAAAGAAGAGGGCGTCTATTTTCGCGATCCAATTAATGGTGAAAGGATTTTTCTAAGCCCTGAAAAGTCGATAGAAATCCAATACGATCTAGGTTCAGATATTGTCATGATTTTTGATGAATGCACACCTTATCCGGTAGATTGGAATTACGCTAAAAAATCGATGGAGATGTCTCTTCGTCTGGCAAAACGTAGTCGTCAACGATTTGATGAGTTAGGTAATAAAAATGCGCTGTTTGGTATTATTCAGGGCAGCGTTTATTCAGATTTACGTTATATATCACTAAAAGGTTTAGTTGATATTGGTTTTGATGGTTATGCTATTGGCGGTTTATCTGTGGGAGAACCTAAAGAGGATATGCATCGTATTTTAGAGCATCTTTGCCCACAAATTCCGCAAAATAAACCACGTTATTTAATGGGAGTCGGTAAACCGGAGGATCTGGTTGAAGGAGTTCGTCGCGGTATTGATATGTTTGATTGTGTAATGCCAACCCGGAATGCTCGAAATGGCCATCTCTTTGTCACAGAAGGCATAATTAAAATCCGTAATGCTAAATATAAATCAGATACTTCGCCGTTAGATCCTTATTGTGAGTGTTATACTTGCTCTCACTATAGCCGTGCTTATTTACATCATCTTGACCGATGTACTGAAATTCTTGGTATCAGACTTAATACCTTACACAATTTATATTATTATCAACAATTAATGACTGAAATTCGACAAGCGATTGAAAAAGGTGAATTTGAAGCTTTCGCAATAGAGTTTTATCGACAGATCAATAAATGAATTTCATCAAACTAGAGTATAATTCTATTTAAATTAAATCAGTGTAGGATTTTTATTTGTTTATATTAATTTTTAAATAAAAATATTGTATTAATGATAATGAGGAAATTTTGATGAGTTTGTTTATTTCTGAAACAATTGCTTCAACTGGTGATCAGGCGCAAGAAAATCCATATTCTTTGATCATCATGGTAGTTGTTTTCGGACTGATTTTTTATTTCATGATCTTACGCCCACAGCAGAAGCGAGCTAAAGAGCATAAAAAATTAATTGATTCCATTTCTAAAGGTGATGAAATACTAACAACCAGTGGATTAATTGGCCGCGTCACTAAAGTATCTGAAACAGGTTATGTTGTTATTGCATTAAATGATACTAATGATGTAACTATTAAACGTGATTTCGTTGCTGCTATATTACCAAAAGGTACAATGAAGTCTATCTAATTTCTGATTTTCCCAAAGGGAATTACTGTGCTAAATCATTATCCTTTATGGAAGTATTTCATGCTGATCGCTACGTTGCTCATCGGCCTACTATATGCGCTTCCCAATATTTATGGAGAAGATCCGTCTATTCAGATTACTGGCATGCGGGGAACTGCAGCTAATGAACAGACTTTAGATCGAGTTAGCAACCTTTTAAAGAAAGAAAAAATTAAAAGTAAATCAATTGCACTGGAAAGTGGTATAATTCTTGCTCGTTTTAATAATCCAGATATTCAACTTCATGCACGCGAAATATTATTTGCCGGTTTAGGAGAACAGTATATCGTGGCGTTAAATCTGGCACCTGCTACCCCTCCTTGGTTAAGGGCATTTGGTGGCGAACCAATGAAATTGGGGTTAGATTTGCGTGGTGGTGTTCATTTTTTAATAGAAGTAGATATGGAAACAGCATTAGATAAGTTGCAAGAACAGATTATGGATGGCCTGCGAAATGATTTACGTGAAAAAATGATCCCCTATTCATCTATAGATAAGATAGATAATTACGGTGTTAAAATCCGTTTTTATGATAATAATGGGCGTTCGGAAGCGAAATCTTATTTAATACCACGTTATCGCGATTTGATTTATACCGCTAGCAGTAATAATCTATTAATGGTGGCAATAACAGATGAGCGAATCCGTGAAGCGCGTAATTATGCAGTATCACAAAATATCAATATTATCCGTAATCGTATTAACCAATTAGGCGTTGCTGAATCATTAGTGCAACGTCATGGTGCTGATCGTATTGTCGTTGAATTACCTGGTATTCAAGATACGGCGCGAGCAAAAGAGATCCTTGGTGCTACTGCAACTCTAGAATTTCGCTTGGTTAATGTCGACATAGATAATTTAGCTATTCAACGAGGTTATATTCCAGGTGATTCTGAGATAAAATATACTCGTAATGATGAACCTGTTGTTCTTTATAAATATGTTATATTGACAGGAGATCATATTACTGATGCGAGATCAGATTTAGATGAAATGGGCAGGCCACAGGTAAGCATTGGTTTGGATAGTTCAGGTGGATCTATTATGTCTGATTTTACTCGTAATAATCAGGATAAACTGATGGCAACCTTGTTTGTTGAGTATAAAGATAGTAGGCGAAAGGATCCTAATGGTCGTTTTATTTTAATAAAAGATGAAAAAGTCATTAATATTGCCAGAATTTCCAGTCGTTTTGGTAGCAAATTTCGTATCACTAATATTAATAATCTAACCGAAGCTCATCAATTATCTTTATTATTACGAGCTGGCGCATTGATTGCACCTATTCAAATTGTTGAAGAACGGACAATTGGGCCAACATTAGGATTGCAAAATATTAAACAAGGAATGAAAGCATCGTTAGCTGGTTTTCTTGCTTCAGTTCTATTCATGATCATTTATTATCGTAAATTTGGTCTAATTGCCAGTTCTGCATTGTTAGCAAACTTGATCCTTATTATTGGGGTTATGTCGTTATTACCGGGAGCTACTTTAACCATGCCAGGAATTGCTGGCATTGTTTTAACGCTTGCTGTTGCTGTTGATGCTAATGTATTGATTAATGAACGTATTAAAGAAGAACTGAAGAATGGTCGTTCAATACAGCAAGCAATAGATGAAGGTTATAAAGGGGCATTTTCCAGTATCTTAGATGCGAATTTAACAACTGTAATCACTGCAACTATTTTGTATGCGATAGGCACCGGCTCGATTAAAGGCTTTGCCATTACTACGGCGATTGGTATTGCCACCTCCATGTTTACTGCAATTATAGGAACACGTGCTATCGTAAACTTATTATATGGTGGTAAACGTATTAAAAAGCTATCTATTTAAGGAGCGTGGTTTGTGGCGCACTATTACACAACAGAACAATTAAATCATGGCCGTAAAGTTATTGATTTTATGCGTTGGGATTATTTAGCTTTTACTATCTCAATTGCTTTATTTATTATTTCTGTTATGGTCCTTTTATTGAAAGGTTTTAACTGGGGATTAGATTTCACCGGTGGAACTGTTATTGAAATTAATCTCAATCAACCTGCAGATCTTGATAAAATTAGAGCGAGCTTATCAAATAATGGCCATAAAGAACCTTTAATCCAAAATTTTGGCAGTAGTCGAGATGTTATAATCCGATTACCTCCTGTTAAAGAAGTTACAAGTCAAGAAATAGGTAAGGCTGTTATTTCACTCATTAATAGAAATATTAATGATCAAGCAACGCTTAAGCGCATGGAATTTGTTGGGCCAAGCGTAGGTAGTGAATTAGCTCAAACCGGAGCAATGGCATTATTATCTGCTTTGATCTGTATATTAATCTATCTAGGTTTTCGTTTTGAATGGCGTCTGGCTGCCGGTGCAGTAATATCATTAGCGCATGATGTGATTATTACATTAGGCATTATATCGCTTTTTCAGATTGAAGTTGATATGACTATCGTTGCTTCATTAATGTCAGTCATAGGTTATTCATTAAATGATAGCATTGTTGTCTTTGATCGTATTCGTGAAAATTTTCGCAAAATCCGCCCTGGCACTTCTTATGAAATAGTAAATATTTCATTAACGCAAACATTAAGTCGAACACTTATTACATTAGGAACTTCCTTATTAGTGATTTTGATGCTCTATTTTTTTGGTGGTTTAATTTTAAAAGGATTTTCTTTAATTATGTTAATTGGTGTAACGATTGGAACTATTTCTTCAATTTATGTTGCTTCTGCTCTAGCATTAAAAATGGGAATAAAACGAGAGCATTTAATTCCACTTAAGGTGGTAAAAGATGGGGAAGATCAACAATCTCTACTACCTTAAATGCGAATGTTATTAATTAACACTCTATTAGATTGTCCTAGGAACGTGTTTTTATTGAAAGCTGAATTTAAACTGAAAACTGGACACTAAAATCAAGAAATTTTATGCATTCTCTATTTTAGAGAGCTGTAGATACTACAGTAATTGATTTGCGTTGGTTAGTGATTGCTCAAAATTTATTAATAATAATATCTTGAACGTCATGAGCATTTTACTACTTTAAAATAACTGAATTAGTCATGAATTACATGGTAAAGTAATGATATATGTGAGTCATTTAATGAATACAAACTGAGATAAGTTATGGAAAAATTTTAAAAAATACCTGATATATTCTAATAATATGAAAAACAGCTATTAACAATATAGAATTGCAACTTTACGTAACTGAAGAGTGAGAAATTCCGAAAAAGATAATCGGAAAAATTCTCATAATGAATTGGAAAACTGTATAAAATTACTTATATATGACTTTGATTCAGTATATCGTAATTTTAAAATATTCGTGAATTTGGTTTTGGTAAAGAACTTGCTAAGTTACAGGATTAATAGTAAAAATGACCCGATTTGATAAGCAGTTTATGAGTCGTGCATTATTATTGGCCAATCAAGGACGATTTACCACTTCACCTAACCCGAATGTAGGTTGTGTCATTGTAAATAATGATGAAGTTGTGGGTGAAGGATTTCATTCTAGAGCAGGCGACTCACATGCTGAGATTTATGCTTTACAAATGGCGGGTGAGAAAGCTAATGGGGCAACCGCTTATATTACATTAGAGCCCTGTAGCCATTATGGTAAAACTCCACCTTGTGCAGATGCCTTAATCAACTCAGGTATTCTGCGAGTTGTTGTGGCGATGCAAGATCCAAATCCACAGGTTGCAGGACGAGGTTTACTTAAATTACAGCAGGCTGGTATTGAAGTAATACATGGTTTACTAATAGATGAAGCTGAGCAATTAAATCGAGGTTTTCTAAAAAGAATGCGAACAGGTTTTCCCTATGTTCAACTTAAGTTAGCTGCATCACTTGATGGACGAACAGCCCTCGAATCAGGTGAAAGCAAGTGGATTACTTCGCCAACAGCTCGCCAAGACGTACAAAATTTCAGAGCTCAGGCAAGCGCGATTTTGACTACTAGTGCCACTATTTTAACTGATAATCCAGCTTTAAATGTTCGTTGGATAGATTTTTCGCCTGAACTACAAAATATTTATCCAAAAGAAAGTCTTCGACAACCAATAAGAATTGTTCTAGATCGTCATAATCAAGTAAAACCAGAAGATATTGTAACAAAATCAGATGGTAAATGTTGGCTTATTCGCCCTAGTCCTATATTGCAAAATTGGTATGGTGATGTTGAACAGATCGTAATTCCAACCTATGAGAAAGGCATTGATTTAGTTTTTCTAATAACACAGTTGGCTAAACGTAATATTAATTCAATTTGGATTGAAAGCGGGCCAACACTTGCCGGTGCTTTGTTAACATTAGGATTAATTGATGAATTAATTATTTATATTGCGCCTAAAATTTTAGGTGGCACCGCAAGAGAATTAATTAATATTCCAGCATTACAAAAATTAAAAGATGCACCTGCATTTGAATTTATTAATATTGAAGTTATTGGTCCTGATTTACGTTTAATACTTCGCCCAATGTGATGTAATATTATTATTAACTAGCTAGTTTAATATAAAAGTAGTATTATTATAATAATCTAACATCATTCAATTTAATTTAGGATTCCTAGTAACTATTTTAAAGTTAGTTAAATTCAGCATACCATAGCACTGTACAATACAATAATAGAAAAGAATATAGTAAAATTATCGTTTCTGTAGAAACTAATTAATATTTAAGGAAGACTATGAAAATAATAAAAGGTACGGTAGCAGCTCCTAAAGCTTGTATAGCAATCGTTGTTGCACGGTTTAATCATTTCATCAATAGTAATTTACTGGAAGGCGCTATTGATACCTTGGAGCGTATTGGTAAAGTTGCAAAAGAAAATATTACGGTAGTTTGGGTTCCTGGTGCCTATGAATTGCCTTTAACGATTAAAACATTAGTAGAAACAAAAAAATATGACGCAATCATTGCACTTGCTACCGTTATACGTGGTGCAACTCCACATTTTGAATATATTGCCGGTGAATGTAGTGCTGGACTTTCTAATATCGCGATGATAAGTAGTATTCCTATTGCCTTTGGTGTATTAACAACCGAGGATATTAACCAGGCCATTGAGCGCGCGGGCACAAAAGGAGGAAATAAAGGTGCAGATGCTGCATTAGGTGCACTAGAAATGGTTAATGTAATTCAAGCTATTAAAGACTAACTTATATTATTCAAGGGAAATTTTATGAAACCCGCTGCTCGTCATCGTGCGCGTGAGTGTGCTGTTCAAGCGATTTATTCGTGGCAATTATCTGGTAATAATATTGATGATGTTGAAGTGGAATTTTTATCTGAACAGGATACTTCAGATGTTGATGTGACATACTTCTGTGAGATACTTAATGGTGTCTTAACTCATGTGTTAGAACTGGATAAAAAGATGGCTCCTTATCTTTCTCGTCATTTGGAGAAGGTTGGCCAGGTTGAAAAAGCGGTTTTACGTTTAGCGATATTTGAACTCTATTATCGTGATGATGTACCTTATAAAGTTTCTATTAATGAAGCAATTGAATTAGCAAAAGTTTTTGGTGCCGAAGAGAGTCACAAGTTTATCAATGGTGCGCTCAATAAAGTTATTACTTCTGTGCCTAGGAAGTAATGATATTCAAACTTTTTAAATAATCTAACGTTTACCTTTAAAGTAAGATGCTGGAATAAGCTTATAGCAATCGTGCTACACTATAGTGTAGTGGAATATTATTATGATTTGTAGTGAATTTGATATCATTGCGCGCTATTTTAATCGTCAACAGCAAAATCGAGATGACGTTAATATCGGTATTGGTGATGACTGCGCGTTAATAACAATACCGGAAAGACAACAATTAGCCGTTACTACCGATACACTAATTGCAGGTATCCATTTTCTTGATAATATTTCACCAGAAGATTTAGCCTATAAATCTTTGGCGGTTAATTTAAGTGATTTAGCCGCTATGGGGGCGGATCCTGCCTGGGTTTCTCTAGCATTGACATTGCCACAAATCAATGAAGATTGGCTAACAAGATTTAGTTCTAGCCTATTTGAACAGCTTAATTACTATGAAATGCAACTTATTGGTGGCGATACAACCCGTGGACCAATGAGTTTAACCTATACAGCCCATGGTTTAATTCCCATAGGAAAATCACTAACACGATCAGGAGCCTGTAATGGTGATTGGATTTATGTTACCGGAACATTAGGAGATAGCGCTACTGGATTAGCGATTTTACAATCACAGTTAATGGTCAATGATGTAAAAGATCGTAATTGGTTAGTCCAGCGGCATTTAAGGCCACAGCCTCGTATTTTGCAAGGAAAGGCTCTACGTCATATTGCTTCTTCGGCGATAGATATTTCTGATGGCTTAATTTCTGATCTTGGGCATATACTCAAAATTAGTAGCCGTGGCGCTAAAATCAAATTAGATTCTTTACCATTATCAGATGCTTTGCGCAGACAAGTTACCTCAGAACAAGCATTAATCTGGGCGTTAAGTGGTGGAGAAGATTATGAACTGTGTTTTACAGTCCCCGAGACAAACCGTAGTACATTAGAATTAGCGTTAACATATACACTGGGGACAAATTTTCATTGCATTGGGCAGATAACGGCAGAATCAGAAGGGATCCGGTATTTTTATGGTAATAAAGAGGTTTCATCTAATTTAAGTGGTTTTGATCATTTTAGTGTGAAAGCTTCCTATGACTGATGTTAAATCTCGTTTAAAGCTATCAAATCCTTGGCATCTATTAGCAACCGGATTTGGTAGTGGTTTATCACCTATCACTCCTGGAACAACAGGATCGTTAGCTGCTATTCCATTCTGGCTATTAATGTATTGGCTATTACCTGTTTTTGGTTATGTTGGTTTATTATTTTATTTAGTTTTGTTATTGGTATTGTTATTTGTCAACGTACATCAGATGATATGAAAATTCACGACCACGGTAGTATTGTATGGGATGAATTTATTGGTATGTGGATGACCCTAATGGGGATGCCATTAGTTAATTGGCAATGGATATTAATTGCATTTGTGCTTTTTCGATTTTTTGATATCTTAAAACCTTGGCCTATTAGTTGGTTTGATCATCAAATAGATGGCGGGTTAGGTATTATGTTAGATGATATCATCGCGGCTACTTTTGCTATAGTTA
>JBQMRR010000084.1:0-123272 GCA_052174495.1 Arsenophonus sp. NC-TX2-MAG3 | reverse complement strand
TTTTATAAATACCTTTAATAATAGAAAATGAGATGCTATAAAAAAGTTTAACCTACAGCTATTTATAAAACTAGATATTACTTTAATCTCTTATATTAATTCATATGTAACGGTTTCCAGGGAGCTGATAGCACTGTTGTTGAGGCTGAAATCGTGACTCGAATCTCATGATGCCACGACCTTATCAACGTCATCTTGTCTACAGATCGGATCTCATTCGTTGTCCATAACGATTATTTACATAACAAACTATATAAACTGCTATTGGCGATATTGAAATTAAAATGCCTGAGATTATAAAGGGGATTACAGCGTCAACAAAATATGCTTCAACATCTTCTTTCTTCCGTCTTATCTAAATTGTGCACAAAAAGCAGTAAAGAGTTACTACTACAGTCTGTGTACCTGTAATGACATCTCTATCATTGATTTTCATGAAGCGCTGTGAGCACTTTTTAGTGAAAAAACATATTTCTTATACCCATCGATAAGAGATTTACCATCAGCAAACTGAAATAACGATACCTGAAGAATATAGAGAATAATTCCTGTATGATTTAATCAATATATCCTACTTTTATTTTAATATGATAGGATAACTTATCCTGTCAAACAAAAAACTTCCTTTCTTGGTGGTTATATTGGCGGCACTGACATGGATACTAGGAGAGCTATTTTCGGTCAAAGATGGTTATAAAAAAATAAAGTAAGCTGAACTGGAATTATAGGGGGATGGCACAACTACGCCCAGCTTAATTGCATCTACTAAACTTAGCATAGAAGACGATGATCTTGGTTTTTAAAATGCAATGGCAAAGATATTTCCAGATATACAAGATAAGCATTGTTGGACATACAAAACAGCTAATATATTTTCTTCACATCCCAATAGGATGAAATTGAAAGTTAATGGTGAACTACAGGAGATTTATCTAGCAGAGAGTTATGATGCTACTAATAAATTCCTTGATATTTTATTGGTAATGGATTTCAGTAAGCATCCTGCAGAGATGAAGAAGCTGGAAAAAATTTAGAAGAATGGCTGATATTCTATGTTTCCTATCAGCGTACTGAGCATCATAAGAATGATTAATCTAATTTGAATATCGACTTTTGCGTAACAGTATTAGGCTATAATGAGACCCGCAAAGCGTTGTAGTTAAAAACAACTCTTTTAATAGTATTTAAACTTACTAAGGTTTATTTAAAGATCTGAAATCAGAATAAGGGAATGTAGCCTGCTGACTATTGTGGTAAATAAGATCCAATTTAGGGATAAAAAACAGATTCATGAAGAATCATAGTAAAATTTAACTTAATCACCATATATCAGATTTCCTAACAACTCTACATAATCAAACAGTACTCAATAAGTTTGAGTAAGATCTAAGGTTTTAGATGATAATCAATCAATGCCTAATCAATGCCTATCAAGACTCTAACTAAATACATAAGATTATGTTATATTTTTGATTTCTTTTATTTCTCTTTAAAAGAGATACTATCTACATATTCATTTTCTAAGTAATTTACTAGAAATATATAAAAAATTTAAATTTAGCATCATAGAATATGAACTTATATTTCATAGTTAATATAATAAGTTAACTTAATTATTAGTACTATAATCATTACTACTTACTTTTATTTAAAAAAGGCTATTAATTAATAATTAATATAATTAATATAATTATAACTTTAATCTAAAATAGATTATATTCTATATGTTTTTAACTATATAATTATATTATATAATATTATAAATTAGTGAATTATTCAATAATAAATTATTAAAAATAATTTTTATGCATTAACTAATGCATAAATTATATATAAAATATTCATTTATTTTATGACGTTGTGATAACAATCATCTTATAATAACATTATAGATCAGCTATAATTAAATAGCTAATATAAGTTAGTTTAACAACTCTTTTAGAATCACTATTTAATAGTGTAATAATTTAAATCATTCCTGGCTTAAAACCCTAAAATAGGATTACATATGCTTACTTTATATTATATTTTGAGTTAGCTAACTTAAATAGTTAATATATTATATATTTGGATGTCTACCTGTTACGTTATAAGTAAAAATTCTACATATAAATACTTAGTTCTCTTTGTTTTTTATAATAAAAAAGTAAAGCTATCGTAATTAAATTAACTTATAATTGGGAGTGTTGAGAATTACAAAAATTGGAATCTCCTTTGATCATATTGCGTTAGTTGTTGATAACTGCGTTAGTTGTTGATAACGTTGCAAGCATATATAGTAGCATATGTCTCATGCACAAGCAATAAATTATGTGTAAATCAAATCAGAACTAGTTAAAAGCAGATCAATAATTATTCCCTATATAGAAGATCTTGATGCCATAAAACTGAACTGATTAAAAAAATAAAATGTCAGTAACGTTTTAGGTAATCAATGCTCTACTTCATTGATTGAGCATCTATAGATGCATTTTCTATACTTAAACTGATTTAATGCATTTTACTCAAAATTTGGCATAATATCTTTATTCTCAAGTATAAAATCTTAATTAAATGTGTAATAAAAAAAATAGGGTTAACACGCTGGCAAAGCGTTTTCGAGGTTATTATCCTGTCGTTATCGATCTAGAAACTGGTGGGTTTAATGCACAACAAGATGCGCTATTAGAAATTGCGGCTATAACACTAAAAATGGATCAAAGTGGTTGGTTAGAGATTGATGAAAAACTTCATTTCCATGTTACACCTTTTGCTGGGGCAAATATAGAAGAAACTGCACTCGCTTTTACTGGTATCGACCCAACTAATCCTTTGCGTAATGCTATCGATGAATACACTGCTTTATATGAAATTTTTAAGATGGTTAGAAAGGGTATTTTGAATAACGATTGCAATCGAGCGATTATTGTTGCGCATAATGCTAACTTTGATCATAGCTTTATTATGGCTGCTGCTCAGCGAGCTAATCTAAAACGTAATCCATTTCACCCTTTTGCAACTTTTGATACCGCGGCACTTAGCGGACTTGTTTTTGGTCAAACAATTTTAGCTAAAGCTTGTTATACTGCTGGAATCCCATTTGATGGCAAACAAGCGCATGGTGCACTTTACGACACTGATAGAACAGCATTGCTGTTTTGTGAAATCGTCAATAAATGGAAGAAATTAGGTGGCTGGCCACTAACAACTGATTTATAATCAAGCCAGTATGGTAATAAATAATTTCACTGCTTTATAATTACCGTTTAGTTCTAGATCATTATATAAACTCTCATCTCTCTTCTTTCTTCATGAGAAGAAGACACCGAGGGATATAAGCTAAGAGGAAATACCATGATAATGAGATTCCAGCATCAGATAACTTTAACAGCTAAAATCAGTGCTACTATTCAGACCACCAAGAAATCTGCAACTCTTTAGTTAAGAGTTATGATATCTCCGAACTTTACTGTTGCTAAAAAGAAAATAAAATGATATTGATGATTAGTTATGTTAACAAAGATTGTTACCTTTTACCACAGAGTAATTTGTAGCCACATCTGCATTTCAATTGTTATATTTTTAAATAATTTCATTCAGACCAGATAGTTCTTAAATAAGAGGACCTTACGCCACGAAATCTACTTAGGCATACCTTTAATGGGTTGATATAACTAATCTATATTTTTAATATGGAATTTCTTATCAATAACTCTCTGATTATTTAATTTTATTAAACAATAGTAACTAATTTTATGCTAGTTGAAAAACTTTTTGTACCATTTAGATTCTATCTGAGGAAAGAATGAACTCTTTATTTATGATTCACTTAATAAACTATTAATATACTCTGCATTAAACTCTTCAGAATCTCATCGCTCATATTACCTCTGTCAATCTTGGTCTAATTTAATACTGCGTGCAATTCGTTCTTTCCCTTTATCTTCTACTCTTGCATGTTTTCTAGATTTCTTATGTAGAATATAACGCTTTTCTTTTAAAGGATTCAGTAAAAATATTTTGTCGACTTCAACAATACTACTTAGTTTATATATTAGCTGTCAACACTGAACTAAAGAAACAGTGGCAGTATCTAAAAACGCTATTTTTAAATAAATGCCTATTTGTTTTGGTTACTTCCGTAAAGTCAAACCATTAAACGTACATCGTAGATAACTAAACTATTTATTCTTGTGATATAGTTTTGCAAGCAGACTTCAAGTACGATTGTTAAATATTTTCTGCAATCGAAGATTTTAATAACGATATCGCTGTAATCCTAATTAATATCCCATCAAATAACATGTTCACTGCAACAATATGGGAGGATGAGTGGAATGAGTTGCTTCAGTACATGAATTGATATAATCCTAATAGATTATCACCAAATTAACTAATAAAATATAGCTTTTCTTACTATAAAGTAAGAAATAGCCTTTTAATCTGTATGATTCTTTGCGTTTTCGATGAAAACGCTATAGAGAGATTTTTCTTATAAAATAAGAGATCTTACCAATAATTTTTGTAAACATAGCCTCATGATCACACCCACACATATTCCTCATCGTTTACTTACGATGCTCTCGATAAACTTATAGAGTATACTTTTTTCTTTCTATCGATCTTCTGGCAGTTCGGTCGGTCCCGTACGCGAATTCTTGAATCCTGTAGCATCTTGCTCTGGCTTAGACCCCCTATTTATACGCAGGGCACGTAGAGAGAATTTATGTGAAATGAAGCAAAGAGGAAAGCCCTCGAATGCAAAGGCACAAACCGTTTAAAAGCTACAGATGCTAATTATCTGCACGTAGTGCAAAAATATCTTTTGTAAATGTCAAACAAAAACTTCATGATATTATCTTTGCGTAGGTATAGATAAGATCGCACCACCCAATTAATTTTATCCGTCTTTGTAAGGCCAAGGCGACGCTCAGTGCTTATGATTTTCTATAATCTTAGCCAAGGATATTCTATAACTATTCATAAAGTATTTACAGACAATGGGAAAGAATTTATAAACCACCTTTTGGTCTGCAAAAATGTTCAGCCACTAAAAAAGAGTGATTCGACTCTTTATATGCAGAGCTTGATATAAAATACCAACTTAGCCCTATAAAGGCATTCTTGAACAAATGATATGGTTAAGCGATTTATCACGTACAAAATATGAGCTGCAAAACCATCATTTTAATTCTGGTGAATAGTTAAAATCACTTTGCATCGATATATTTAGCTGTACAATCAGAAATTACTAATCACTATTGGATAAAAAAACTTTATGAAATCTATAAAATAAATCGGTTTAAAGTAAATCTGAATTATTTAAAAACAATTTATGCTTATTTTTGGTGTATGATCTTCGAAGATAGCGGCGGTATCATTCTGCTGATTAATTTCGTAAATAATTTAAAGAATAGAGGAATGATATGTCATGAAAAGTCTACTCTGCAGGTATCCAATAAAAGCAGATATTATCTATAATTCCTTGTATAAACTAATTCATAATTGTGCCAGGAAATCTGACAGCAGCGTTGTTGAAACGGAGTTAAAAGCCATTTGCTTGCAATAAGCTACTTAAAATACCGCTTTTATCAACGGATGCTTTATCCGTTATCCATAATGATTATTTGCCATAACAAACCATATAAACTGCTATTGGTGATATTGAGATTAAAGTGCTTAAGATCAGTAATTATAACGGCAATAAAATTATACTTTAATAAGCTCCCCTCCCTTGCTGTACGCGTTATCTGAAACGTATAAAAGTAGCAAAAGGATTGATCCTATACCTCTATATGCTAAACATTATCCATCGATAATTTAACAAAAAAGCTTTAAAACCTCTTTTCGATAAAAAGCACATGGATATTCTTCCCAAGTGCCATAAGTAAACTGAAACAGGAATGGTTTAAATAAAATAGGCAATGGTGCCAGCATTATTTTAAGCGATACGCGTTACGTTTATTTTATGGCTAATGGCGTATGTTGTTCTTTCAGATAAGTTGATCGCCATGAGCTATTGGTAAAATTAGCCATACTGAACATGGATATAAGAAAATCGTTTCCATTCGAAGATGTCTATCAAGAGTCAAAAAAAAAATCAAACTTATCTGAACTTTTTAATAGCTGATTAACACGTAACTTAATTATATTCCCAAGCTTCCTATTAGAGAGACAGGATTGTATTAATTTTAAAATACAATAGTAAAGATATTTCTCAGGGCACGCAACATAAATACTATTTAGCATACAAAACAAACAGCTAATTTTCTGGCACTTTACTTTCTAAAGGTATGAAACTGAAAGTTAAAAACTAGGTGAAAGAAGGGAAGTTATAGCTAAGAGAGAATTGTGATTTCACTAATAAAGCCCTTGATGTTTTTTTAATAAGATTTTCAGTATATCCTACAGCAATGAGGAGATTGTTAAGAGATTAAGGAGAGCTGCTGACATTCTATAATTTTTCGTTAGTGCACTGTGGCATCAATAAGAATGACAAATTTGATTTAATCGGATTTATAATAGTGAAGATATACGAAAGTCGATACTCGAACTAGCGTAATTCGAGAAAACAATCTTTCTCAATAGCATCTAAGCTACTAAAGTCCTGCTTAGAAAATCTAGAACCGGCTTAGGGAAGTTTGATTTTCTGACTTATGATAGTAAGCAGCATTCGATTTAAGAATGAAGAACAAGATTAAGGAAGCGTCAGAGTGAAACATATTCTAATCATCATACACTAGATTTTACTAATAACTAAAAACTATACTATCTTCCGATATATAACACATATAAGCAATAGTTCTTATGCTAATCTAGAATTATCTATAGAAATTAAATAGATCTCAAATCCCTTCATATCACTTATATCTCTTATATCTCTTAAGATAATGAATTGATAAAATGTGTACATATTTCTCCCGAATATGTTTCAAAACCACCGTTTATGCTATAAACAATTTTGAAGCTCATGTTAAATATATATTATACTGTATTAATATGTTATTATGGTCATATTAACACACTAAAATGACTGGGTCATTTCATCTGTTTGTTAAAGTTTAAAGATTTACTTAATTGTAATTAATTAAAAATTATATATAGGTTTAATCTGCAAAATATTATTTTGCATTTAAGAAAATAAAATACTCTCAGTTCTTTTAAAGAACGCTTTTATTAGAAAAATAAGTAATTATTTTAATAAAAAGAGTGATCACCACGCTGGTGATCAGTTAAATCTTTTACGCCTTTTAATTCGCCTGAAAAGATGTTTAGCAACTGTTTTTCAATACCTTCTTTTAAGCTAAAGGCGACCATTGAACAACCATTGCATCCTCCACTAAATTGTATAATTGCATACTTATCATCAGTTATTCTAATTAATGAAATCCGCCCTCCATGATTTGCTAACTGTGGGTTAATCTGTAGTTGAATAACATATTCAACTCGTTCAATCAAAGAAGCATCATCGGCAACTCTTCGCATTTTTGCATTAGGCGCTTTTAGCGTAAGTTGAGAGCCTAATTGATCCGTTACGAAATCGATTTCTGCTTCTTCTAGAAAAGGTGCGCTAACTTTATCAACAAAAGCTAAAAATTTATCAAATTTAAGTTCAATATCTGTTTCTTCGATAGCATCCGAAGGACAATAAGAGACCCCACATTCTGCCAATGGCGTGCCAGGATTAATTACAAATACACGAATTTGTGTACTAGGTTCTTGATTTTCTAAAAGTTTGGAAAAATGAATTTGTGCTGCATCAGTAATATTAATCATAATCGATTCTCAAGTTTATTATTTTAATATGTTTTATAGTATGCTCTTTCTTACTTTCTATGAGGTTCTGGATATTACCCATACTTTAATTAAATTTTCTTCAGCACTAATCAACAATTTAGCATTTGCTTTATTATTATTCCTGTTATAAGGAATTTATTAAATACTAGAATATAGCGATCTTTAAACAATTTTATCCTAAAAGCATTATTAAGATTTTAGGTGCGTGCTTTTATTAAAAAGCTGAGCTTGCAATAGTGCAGCATAAATGAGAAATAATTAAATTAACTTGAAATTGATATCCTAGCTAATAAGCTAATTTTAAGTTGATATTAAACTAGCTTAATTAAATTTACGTTGCCAACGTTTACCATAATAAAATTGATTTATATCATAAAATCTGGTTTTGCGCCAGCGTTATTGATGACTTTATTGTTATGAATAAAGTTGAAATAAGCGTGCAAGATTAAAAGCAATTTAGATTATTTTTTGCAAATTTGCACCGTTTCTCTCTCTACTTAATGGTGAGACATAAAAAATAATAGTGACAAAATTATGCTAATAGATTAAAGCCTATTATAAGTAGGGGGACTGCAAACTATAGTGAATTGTTAGACGATTAAAGCACAGTGATGACAAACTCGTTTATATAAGGAAAACTTTTTTTTAAAGAGTAGTGATAAATGCCATGAAAACAATATTTTAGTGTTTTAAAAAAGGTAACAGAGTGCTATTCTATTATTACATAATTATATCTTTTTATGCGTACGTAAAAAAATACACTGATAACAGTATTTTTGCAACAGTTAATTACAAAGGAAAACAAGACACTGTGTATTGCACAGTGGTTATTGTTTTCATTTTCATTTTATTGATATATCTAGCTATAGTTGAACTAATCTTTCTCTACTATTTATTACTGTAACAAATGGTAGAGATAATTCTGCAGAAAACACCTAAGCAGAATGTTTGGTTAAATTTATTATTAAACGGATTAATTACTAGTATCATTGCACTTAATTATTAAGTTCTAATAGCATTAGGGGCTATTTTGTCAAAGGTTATTACTTTTCTTGCAAAGAAATTTGTTGCCACATGTTGGAATTTTAATCATAGTGGTTCTAACCAATCTTCTTCAGGCTAGATAATTCAGTAAATAAACGACCCATATCATGAAATCTATTTAGCAATCTTTATAATCTTATGATATAAATGTCCATATTTTTAATATAAAATTGTTTACTAATAAATTTCTGATTTTCCAACCATATTAAGATATGAACGACTAATTTTATTATTTCTTGCAAAAGTTTCGTACTATTTAGCTCAATCCAAGCAAAGGATAAAAGCTGATTGATAATCAGCTCAAAAAAATAGCTAACATATCTGTATTAAACTCTTTAAAAATCTTATTATTCACATATAACCTCTCCCCCCTCGATCTCGGCAATTAATACCGCAATTCCTTCTTTTATTTTATCTTCTCCTCTTCCGAATTTTTTTACTTTTCTATGTGGAATAGAACGTTCCCTTTGAAGGATTCATGAGAAAATATTTTTCTGACTTTAAATAATAACATTTATAGTATATTTAAGTTAGTTATCACTACTCAAATAAAGAACCAGTCCGCTATTCTAAACATTATTTTTAAATAAATGCTATTTATTTCTCTGACTTTCGTAAAGTAAAGTTATCCAACATATATCGGATATAACTAAAGCATTTATCCTTATCATTTAGTTGTACTAGAGAACTTTACCAGTAAGAGAGTTATGATAATTTTGGTGTTATGATATTTGGGAGATGCTAGCGCATCTCCTGCTGATTAATTTTGTGGATGATTTTAACAAAAGAGAAATGGTATGTCATGAAAAATCTACTGCAGCTATCAGATAAATTAGATATTATCTGTGATTTATTACATGAATTCATACGTAATGGTATCAAGTAGCTAATAAGCACCACTGTTAAGGCGGAGCCCCTACCTATTCTGAATAAGAAGCTCAACGCTGCCTTATATCTATGGATCTCACCCCCTCGTCAATAACAGTTATTTATCACAGCGAATTATACGGGCTAGATATTAGCTATCTTAAGATTAAAGTGCCTAAGGTTAGAAGATTGCAGTGACAACGGAATATGCTTTAATAACTAATTATTTCTGGCATATCTAAAAAAGCGTGTAATTACAAAGAGTTGCTACCATCTCTGCATCTACTAGCTATAATTCACTAATGATTTTCATGAAGCTCTGCTCTGTTGGTGCTTCTTCATGAAAAAAAAATATATGATCCTCATATCAGTATCACAAGCAAACTGAAACAGCGATGACTTGAAGGAGTATAGCAAAAGTAATAAACTTCCTTGCGTGATTTAATCGATACATACTACATTTATTTCTGATCTGATTGCATATACTGACCTGTCAGATAAGCTGATCACCTTTGCTTGTTCCTCATTATTGGCGGTGCTGCCATCTAAGGATCTCGTTTTAGTAAAAAATAGTTATTAAAAGTTAGAAGCAAGCTGATCTGAATTTTTTAATGGGCCTGCGAGCCGCATTACTTGACCGTATCCTATGCTTACCATGGAGATGGTCCTCTTGGTTTTTTAGAATAGAATGGCTAAAGATATTTTTATATATGTGTATCAACGCCATTATCTACACAAAATAGCTAATGCATTATTTTCACTCTAAAAGGTATATAACCGAAGTTAAGAATAAGCTGCAGAAGATTTGGATAGCAAAGAACCCTGATATCCATAATAAAACCCTTTATGTTTTGTTGGGAAAATTTTTAGCGAGCATACTGCATCGATGTAGAAGCTAGAGAAAAATCAAGAAGAATATCTGGCATCTTCTATTACTTCTCGTCAGAGCATTGGGCGTTATTAAGAACGACGAATCTGATTAAATCATCATTTGCAATGATGAAGTTATAAAGTTGACATACGAAATATTATAGTTTAAAAATAATCCTTTCAATAGTATTTAAGCTGTTTCCCTTCTGCTTAAAAAACTATAAGCAACTGATAGAATTTTAGCCTTGATCATGGGTGCTAAACAACACCTAATTTAAGGATGAAGAAAAGATTTATGAAGCATCAGAGTGAAGTCTAACTAGCATAACACTAGATTTGTTAATAACTTCCTAGTAAGATTATTAAATCTTTTCCTGCAACCATAGATTTTATAATAAAATCGCTGTATTTCTAATGAATGTCTACAGCGAATAACATATATTCACTCTAATAATAAAACAGAATAAAGTGAAATAAATCTCTTTAACTACATAATTGTTTGCTTTTTGTGTTAACCGATGTAGCGAAAATCTTTCATATGGTATAATTTCTACCAATAACCTTTCCAATATAACTATTTAATAACACTATCTTTATTTCTCTGTTTTGGACAACAGAAAAATTAGTAAACATTAACTTACAGTATTTGGGAGTTTTAAGGAATAATTACACAGGCTGACTTTCATCATACTAAAAAATGTTTTCTTGTATTGAAAATACAAGACACTAAAATAATTAATAGCAACATACGATTGTTAGAATAGGTAAATACTAGAATAGATATTACCCTTAATATTCCTGTATTAAATACAAGTTAAAAATCTTCTGAACAACTAATCTATGCCAATATTTATCAAAATTAAATAAACCTTTTACGTATCTATGATAACTTTTATAGTGCTTAATACCAAAAATAGTATCAATTTCTGCATAAATAGTTACGAAATTTACATTTCAATACTAAAAAATATGCTGACTATCCTCAATTTATTTCTGATTCTAATCAGTTTATTCAATTATTAGTTGATTTTTCTTTTAATTGGGAATTAATATAAAAGTCAGAACAAAATTAAAAAGATTATTTAGGAAGTAAACGAGATCTTTTATTAAAGATTATCTCACTTATTTGCTAAAATAAAGAAAAGTAATTTGATGATAAGAAATTAAATCGCTTCTTAAAAGAAGAAAAGGTATTTTCTATAGATAGAATGAGATAGAAGAATCTGTTTACTTGATCTATTATAAGTTAAATTTTGATTAGAGTGGGTATTCTTTTGCCTAATACGCTAATATTAGCAATGTTAATCATAGGGTTTTTAGCTTAGTAATAATCGTTTTTTATTTTATGTATTCTTTCTAACTATAATTCCATTATCTGTTTACTTATACTGAACATTGATAAAACAACTTATAATAGCACACAAAATACGTTTTTATGTAGATCTATGCGTAGGAATTCTTTTGTCAGAACAACGAATTATGATTTTTCAAATTTTTGCGAGACGTCATTTTATTATTTATATACCTTTAGTAATAGTATACCTTGTTTACGATTTAATAAAAAATCATGGTAATGTATTTACCCTTAAATGACTTGCCAAAATATAGCTAATATAACACTCGATGTATTTTAGGCTGCGTTCATACTCACCTTTTGTTTTTATATAGCGAAGTGATCTATTTTCAGTAATACCTCCTATTTGCACTTTTAAATAACGATGCCGTCGATTTCTGGAGAAAAATATCATGAGACAAGAAATATTGGGATCTATTAGGTCATAGATATAACGTAGAAGCCAAATAAGGAACATCTCGCTAGATTTCTTTTCTTACTTTTTTAAGAATAGCCAAATTCATGTAATATCTTTAATATCTAGTCAAGGGCAAGAAGTTAGCAGAGCTATAAACATAGCTATGTTGATTTAATTATTTATATAAGTGCGCAAAAGTTAACAGAAAATACTAATTTGATACCCTGTTTGCGTGGTTATTCCAGAATAGCACGAGTAACGGCACTAAACAAAGACTTGAGGAGCAGTCATTTATTATTGAAGAAAACAAAAAGAAATAGTGGCCCTATATAATAAAATAATATCTTACTACTTACAATAATAATTGAAAAATATGAACTTGTTATACTAATTACTTCTTAGTAGTTTTAAGCCATACGAGCCACAAGCTTTTGATTTATAGTTTGGGCAAAAAATGAGGGTGATAATATTCAGAATAGGCAATAAGCAGTATCGCTAAGAATCTATTGCACAAGTACTTCAGTTAAATATTCGCTTGATAAATAGGACGGGTGTCCATAAGTTTATACTTTTACTATATTTTTAAGAAATTTAATTCAGATATGACCAATAGTAAAAGTAGTTTAATTAAGAGATATACATCTGAGTAAATTATTTTCTATTTTTCTTACAAGAAAACAAGGATTTTCATCCTGTCCGGATTTTATCAGCTCTATTCACTGCCACTCAATACAGTTGTGTCCAGTATTATCAGGCTTGGTCTGAGCGTTGTAAAAAACTCAAGATAGTTGTAATTAGAGTCGGGCATAATACTTATTGCCAAAAAAATGAAGATCAAATTGGACGCATTGCTTATGGGCTCTTTTGCTATCATAAAAAATCACTCCATCTGATGTTATTATTAATTTTAAGGTAGAGATCATAAAGCGCTTCGTGTAAATCAAAAAGACAACACATGAAGTCACGTATTATCTTTCTAAGATATCAGATTTACGCTTTTAGAGATTTATTTCGAGTCATCTAGATTAATTTCTGAAATTAATATTTTACAAAGTATAAAACAGTACTCAGATTATGAAGATTGTAAAAATAGAATAACTTTATCGGTTACACCATAGTATGTTCTATATTCATAAATTTTAGTTATACTTTTTTATTCCGAGCATTCCTTACAACTATATACTGTTAATCAGTATTATTGATTAATTTATTTTAATTTTCCATGGCAGCTAATTTAGCTAACATAGGTTCATTCATAAATAATGAAAAAAGAATTTTTGACTTACTTGATAAGCATCTATTTTTATCATACAGCACAACCATATCGCGACTGTAATTAAATTGATCATCTCATTATCTGTAGTGGTATGGACCACTTTGGTTATTATTATAGTTATGAACGTTATGATGAAGTTTTAGTGTTATGCGTTTACGTGAATGACGTAATAATATAATTAGCAATAGATCAAACACGACGATCATCCCAATAACCCACGTACTATATTGTGTATGTTGTGAGAAAGTAGATATTTGGTAAAACAAGGCAGAAACAGAATAAGCAATATTCAAGCCCCATAGAATAGAAAATATCATCCAATTTCGATTACTTTCACGAGCAATAGCACCTAATACAGAAATACAAGGAACATAAAGTAGAACAAAGATTAGATAGCTATAGGCAGATACAGTCGATCCGAATCGTATCGCCATGGTACCCATTGTACCACTATCCATATCACTATCACTTTTGCTCGCTTCAATTGGATTAGATAAGACACTTAAGCTGAATACCTCTTTTAAATTATTCCAAGTTTTATTAACTGTATTTTTTAATTCATCTAATAGATTAAATTGCTCTGCATTAAAAGGTGATTGAGTAATATTTTCGGCTGTGTACAGAACATTCAATGTACCAATAACTACTTCTTTAGCTAATGCACCCGTAATAAGTCCAACGGTTGCTTGCCAATTATCGTTATTGATGCCGATAGGTTCCAATAACGGGGTAACAGTTTTGCTTATTGACGCTAATGTTGAGTGGTTAATATTATCAACAACTTTGCCAGATAAAGAAAAACTATTAAGTGCTCCTATAATCATACTAGAAATAACAATCACTTTCCCAGCTCTCAAGACAAAACCTTTTAATCTTTGCCAAGTCTGTAATAGTAATGTTTTTAAATGTGGTACATGGTAAACCGGTAATTCCATTATGAATGGGGAGGATGAACCTCGTGCAATAGTATATTTCAATAGTAATCCAGTTAGGATTGCAATGATTATCCCTAATAAATAAAGAGAAAAAACAATTCTTTGACCATTTTTCCCAAAAAAAGCAGCTGCAAAGACAGCAAAAATAGCCAGTCTTGCACCACAAGACATAAAAGGTGCCATTAAAACGGTAATTAATCGTTCGCGATGAGTATCTAATATCCGTGTTCCCATAATAGCAGGGACATTACAACCAAAACCAACAATCAAAGGAACAAAAGATTTACCCGGTAGACCTAGTGCCTGCATTAGCCTGTCCATGACAAATGCCGCACGTGCCATATAACCTGAGTCTTCTAATACAGAAAGGAATAAATACATTAAACCAATTTGTGGAACTAATGTTAATACAGTATTAATACCAGCGCCTACCCCTTGAGCAAGAAAAACTATTAACCATTTTTGCAAATTGAAAGTATAGCCAATCCATTGAATTCCATGAATAAAAATGGCTTCTGAGCCACCCTCAAAGAGGGGTTGTAACGCACCACCAATATTAATAGCAAAGATGAACATTAAATACATAATAAAAAGAAATATAGGAACCCCAAACCAGCGATTAAGTAGTATATTATCAATAAATTGTGTTAAGGTATTTAGTTTTGCTGTTTTAGTATCAATAACTGCTTCGCAAATAGTTGCAATAGTTTGATAACGCGCATCAGCGATGATAAGTTCAGGCTCTTCTTGTTGTTTAGATTGTAAATTAGCTTTAATTTTATCTAATTTATCACTGGAAATAACAGTACGTTCAAGGGTATGTATATCCCCTTCTAATATTTGTAATGCCATCCAACGGCGCTGTTGATAATTAAATTTATTATTGTCAATAATTTTAATTAATTTTTCTACTTCAGTGAGAAAAATATCGGGATAGTGGGTAATGATTGAAGTAAGATTATTGCTATGTTCATCAATCGCTTGTTTTAATTTTTCAATACCTTTTGCGCGAGTCGAAATTAAAGGAATAACCGGACAACCTAAACGTGTTTGAAGTTCTTCAATATTAATATAAATATTTTGGTTTTCGGCAATATCTAACATATTAAGTGCAACAATACATGGTGCACCCAATTCAGTAAGTTGTAATGTTAGATAAAGATTACGTTCGAGATTAGCGGCATTGATAACATTGATCAACATATCCGATTTGCTACTCAGAATAAAATGACAGGCAATTTGCTCATCAAGTGATGTCTGTTCTGAAATAGTAGTCAGTGAATATATCCCAGGCAGATCAACTAATTCAATATCATATTTCGAGGTTGCAAAACCACCAACCTTTCGCTCAACAGTAACACCGGCCCAATTTCCAACACGTTGACGTGCGCCTGTTAATTGATTAAAAAGTGTTGTTTTACCGGCGTTAGGGTTGCCAATAAGGCTAATAGTTAATAATTTCATAGTTTTTATATCAGATGAGTAATAAGCAATAGCTATTTAGTTATCAAAAAAATATTTTTACATCATTTTGTTGTCGATATCGTCCTCTAAATTCAGTAAAGCAAGATCTTTTTTTCTTAAAATCAAATTCATACGGTGAGTTTCAATTTGAATAGGATCACCAAGCGGTGCTATACGAATAACATTAAAAAAAGACCCAGGTAACATGCCTAAAGAAAGTAACTTTTGACGGTAAGCAGGATTTATTTTTGTTGAAAATCCAATAATTCTATATCGATGATTAGGAAGAATTGACATGGACACTTCCACTATAGAGATAAAACAAAGATAGCACCACAAATGGATACCAAACCAATAGTAAAATTAATGATAATTATTATAATAATAATTATCATTATATGATACTAGAATTAATTTAACGCTTTTTTAAAAAAACAGCAATTAATATTAATCAATTAATATTAATCAATAGTTCACTACAGAGTTAAACATTAACAGAATTTAGTGTTAATTCATTTGTTTTAATTAAATACTATGTTCTAAAATTTAAACTATGGAAACGATTGTGTTTTTCTAGACGTAATATATTTTTCGTTTATCATTATATTATAAGTATTTTACTATTTACTAATTTAGTTAAGTTATGATAATTTCTAATTTATATGATTTTAGAGATGATGTGTGGGCGTATCCACTGGTTAATTTCATAAATGATTTTAATAATAAAGAGATGATATTCCATGAAAGTTTATATAAAAGATCTGCAAATGAGATATCATTCTAATTCATTGCATAAACTTATATATAATGCTGCAGGCCAACTGATAGCACTTCTATTAAAGTCTAGCTTAAAAGCTATATTGCTAGTAGATACTGAATGCCCCCTTATCGACGACATAACGGTTATTTACCACCGCAAACCATATAGACTGGTAATTAAAAAGTGATGTTTATATTTAAAGGTTCGTAAGATTAGAGATTGCGGCAACAATGGAATATACTTCAGCAGCTTATTCTACTTTTATACCTGATAGTATAAAACATTAAATAGTTGCTATACCATGCCTACATACCTACTAATCATCTCACTTATGATTTTTACGTAAATATTGCGGGATTCTTGATGAAACCACACGGTCTCAAAATCGCTATTAGCAAAATTAAAACATTGATGCCTTTAATGGAATGGAAAATAGCGATTACGTGATTTAAGCGATATCGCTATGTTTATTTCTTAACTTAAGGGCATAATACCATTTTATCAATAAAGCTGATCGCTTTTTTCCTGCTGCTCATTATTGGTGTCACTGCGTATGGCCATAAAAGAGTTTTCTTACAGTAGAAGATGGTTATTGAAAATTAAAATGGGGGGAAACACTGAACTAAACTTCTTAATTGCTTTGAGCGCGGAGCTTAACCGTATTTCATAGATTTGCGGTACGGGGCACGGTTCTTATTTTTAGAATGCAATAATAAAGATATTCCTGGGCACGCAAGCGCTAATATTATTGGATGGATAAATAGCTGATATGCTACCTTCACTGCGAAAAGCATGAAACTGAAAGTTAAGAATGAGCTACCAGAAGTTTTTCTAATAAAGATTCGCAATGTTTATAACAAAGCTATTGATGCTTTACTGGTAAAGTTTTCAATAAAGTATATTTTACAACAAGGACAATGCCGGAGAAAATTAAAAAACAGCTGGTATTCTACGATTTTCCATTAGCGCAATAAGTATTAATAAGAATAAAAAATCTCATTAAATCAACTTTTTGTGACAGTGAAGTCATGAAGTCAATTTAATAAGCGCCACTATGCTTTAGGAAAGATAACTATTTATAGTATCTTATCTGACTTCTTCAACTAAGAAGAGCTGAAATCAGCTAAGTGGATTTTGAGTTTCCGCCTTTGGCTGTAAACAACGTAAATTTAAGGATGGAGAATAGATTTATGAAGTATCAGAGTTAAATGCAGCTTGCTTGACAACTACACCATACACCAGTTTTACTAATAAAACTCTAATAACCATTCTTAACTACAACAAAATATTTACGTCTATGTGCAGTGCCACCAATAATTAAACATTAAACATACGCGATCAGCTTACTTGACAATATAAGTAGGTTATTTATAACCTTAAGGCAATAAATAAACGTTAGGAGTATCGCTTAAATCACGTAGCCGCCATTGCCTGAGCTTTTTAAGCTATTGCTGTTTTAAATCTCCTGATAAGACCACTATCAGGAAATCATATGCTTTCATAGAGAAAAACCCAGGGTTTGTAAAATTGCTGGTGGGAGAAATTTTCCTAGGAATTTAGATAGGCATGGTAGAATCTCTTTGACGCTTTTATGCGTTTCAGAAAGGCACCAACGAGCTGTTGAAATATATTCTGTTGCCGGTTTTAATATCTTCCTGACCTTAAAGCACTTTATGCTCTCAACATCGCTAATACCCGTCTTATAGGTTGTTGTAATAAATGACCGTTACAAATAACAGTATAATGATGCTTGTCTATAAGGGGCCGGGGTGGATCGATCCACTCTTTGAGTTATGTTTTTACAGTTTTATGCCGCGTTGAGAAGGCTACTCAGTTAAATAGCGTTACTATCAACTACCTATGACTATTACGGATCCCTTCATAGAAGGTAGAAGGGATTATAGATAATATTTGATTTTGCGGATACCTATTAGAATAAACTTTAACTTTTATGATATATTATCTCTCTGTTATTAAAATCATCTATAAAATGAATCAGCAGGATACGACAGCATCTTCAAAAATCTCGTTCATCAAAAAATATAACTATAATTAAAAATATATTAAATAATAAATGGATATTAAAACCATTTTTAGATCTATGATAATAATAATCATCATTATTAATATATTTTCTAAAGGAAGTTCAATTATAGATATCTAACCAGGTTAGATAGGAAAAATTTAAGGAGGATAATACAAATCATACGCTTAAAGCATACTTTTCTTCTGTTGTTATAGGTTAATATTCACTATGGTATATAATGATAAAAATTTTCTTTTTCTGTTTGAAGTTGACGATTAACTAAATCAAGTTCATTGAAAACTTTATCTCAACATTCTAATAACTGAGCTTCTTTTAATAGTAAATTACCATAACAAGAATAAAACTTAAGGATTATTTTATAAAAATAATTATTGTGATAAAGTTTTCTATCATCTAGAACACTGCATCTTTCCAATGCCATACTTATTATGGCTAGCAGTATTAGTTAGCAATCACATTCTATAAAAACAAAATATTTAAATCGTTAAGATTAAAATTTTGGAAATTGCGTGAATACTAGATCTATTCTTAAATAGAAAATTTTTAATATACCCCTCATAATAAAAGGGTATCTCCCTACCTCTGTTTCTTAACAGAAACAGCTTCTTTCATTCACGGAAACTTCATTTATTTATCGCAATCGAAACCCATAAAATAGATGAATTTAAAAGCATTTTCATTGATGAAATTAAATTTCAATTAAAAATAAATAAAAAATTAATTCTGTCAAGATGCAATTACACCAAACTTGAATTGGAATTTTGATTTTAATATCACTAAAAATTATTTTTAATTAAAAACTTCCAACACTAAACTAACAACATCACCTAATTTTACACAGGTAGCTTTTATACTAAATAAAATCCATGATGTCTTACAAATTCATTGACTTAATACACATTAAGAATTAGAGACGCTATCAAAAGTTATGTATAGGAAATTAATTTATGGTATTTAGCTACAAACTAATATAAAAAACATTTATTAAATATAACTAACTTTTAATAAATAAAAATATAACTTTTAATTACATTACCAATCATTAACAAAAAATTTTTCATAACTAAAAAGTATAAAAGAATGATAGTCTTTTTATATTTAATTTTATCATTTATAAAAATAGGATAAAATACATTAGTTTTAATAACTAAACATCTAAATAATTTTAGACAGGTCATAAAATCTTAGTTAACTAACTGAGATTTCTTATCTTTAATAAAATTATCATAAATCAATAAATGGCAGGGGCGGAGAGACTCGAACTCCCAACACCCGGTTTTGGAGACCGGTGCTCTACCAATTGAACTACGCCCCTAATAGGTGGAATGTAGTAGGTAACTAGACGGGGGGATCAAACCCATAACATGGAGGACACCTCCAGAATATTAGGTTAATATTCTAATCAACTTAACTACCGCACCACCTGAATTTATTCCACTAATGTTCTTCTTCTACTAGACTTTAATTTAAAAACTAATAGCTCTTCCTATCCTTAGATGGAAATAACACACCTCAACAAATTATCTATAAGCTTTTGCAGCATCTTATTTTTGAATTTAACATGGGGTTATTAGGTGGAATAGAACCGTACTTGCTGGTCCCTAATAAATTTTTATTTATTCTATTTTATTTTCCTGTCTATATCGATTTTTTTCATTCCCCCCCTTACATACCTCAGTTCGTCTTACTCTCTTAGATAAATTCTTAGAATCTAATCTCAAAAGAACATAGTACGCTATACGTGAGCGATACAAGCAGGTTTTACTTCGGAGATATTAATGAACTTAGTACTATTTTATACTTTACAATATGTTAATTTCTAGCTCTATATACTAAATATTTTCTCCTTCTCCTAGATAGGAGAATTTGTAGCGACGTTTGTATTTCAATTATTATTATTTCATATTTTTACAAGGAAAATATTTCAGTAAAGTAAAATGAGCTCCATCCCATGGGAACTATTAAGTTATCTTTATAATCGTCTGATATAACTATCCATATTCTTAATATGGAATTCCTTATCAATAACTCTCTGATTTCTTCTTTCTTAAGAAGAATAGTGACTAATTTCATGCTCGCTAGCAAATATTTCGTATCATTTTAGAGGTCATGTTAAGCAAAACATGGACTCTTTTTTATTGACGTGTTCAAGAAAACAACTAATATGCTTTGCATTAGATTCTTAAGAATCTTATTTCTCACCATAACTCTATTGATTCCGAACGATTAAAGACACGATTTCTTCTTTATTTTTAATTTCTCTTCTCTTCCGCGTTCACCACCTTTTCTAGATGGTGTATAAATACTTCCTTTAAAGAATCAGAAAAAATATTTTATCGATTTTAACAATAGCAATTAGTGCACTTATGCTGCTATTGTCGCTGAAGCAAGAAATCAATCCTGATATGCCGATATTTAAAAATTGTTTCAAATTAATACTTGTTTGTTTCCCTGACTATACATAAAATCAAACTATTCAATATACATCGAAAATAACTAAACTATTTATCCTTGTGATATAATTTTGCAAGAGGACTTCTCAGTAATATTGTTAAATGTTTTTCTGTAATTGGAAATTTTGCAATTGCACATTTACTCTGACTCTGAGAATATAAGTAAAATAAAGGGGGATGAGTTAATTTAAACATGAATCGACCATTACGTAATTCCCCAGTCCTACTCTTAGAGATCACTCTACTTTAATACCTTCAGATACGAGCTACCACCTTTTATTTCTATTTATCTAAATGACAATGTTGATTCTGATCTTCTCCCTCGTTTTCTTCTCCACTACCGTAGTAAAATCTCCTTTAATTTCTTCTCTCGAAATAGTAAGATGTTTCAGTTACCCAATTCGTCTCATTTGATTATCAGTTAATCAAACGATTGCACACAAATGCAATGGATGTTCCTATTAAACATCGTCAGAGCTGTTTTGTATCATACTTATCTGACCGTAAATTTTGCAGATTAGTCCGTTTTTCATCGTCTATGATCTGCCTAGAAATCTACTGTATACGCTTAATTCACTTAAACTTATAATCTAAAAGTATTTTTTATTATGGATGTGTGTTTATTAACTCTTTATTGTAGAGTTGTACTCTACAATGCTCACGTTTAATGTATGTGTACTTTCTGTGCGTTTAATCCATATTAAAGCTGAATTGCTAACTACTCGTTCATAATACTTTTCCTGATTATAATAAAACCCAACTAATTAGAGTTTTAAGAATTTTCACACTTCTATTCTAATAGTGTATGTTTCAATGTTTAACTTTCCCATATTGTTAAAGAGCATTATGCTTAAACCAACTTATTGAAGTAACTTAATTATTATTAAGTAATGCATAGTCAGAAAGAAAAATTATTTCTAAAAGCATCGCAATCACCACAATCACCGCACTAAAATCTTGATACGTAACCCTCTTTACTAACTTTACCAAAGTGGCGTCCCCTAGGGGATTCGAACCCCTGTTACCGCCGTGAAAGGGCGATGTCCTAGTCCTCTAGACGAAGGGGACTACAAGGCTTTTAATCAATTTTAAATTAGCTTTATTCTCTATTTTTATCAGATAATCTGCATGTACTCACTTCCTATTTATCTAATAGGATATTACCAATCACAGATTTCCTTATTGCCTACCTTATTACAAGCTCACTCCAGTCATTGAGTTACAACATAGTAAATGACCACTCAAAAGGGTTGAGTTTATCTACTTCTTTTGCAATCACGTCTATAACATAACTGGCGGTATGTATAATATCTAGTTACATATTTACTACAACATGCTGATATGCAATTACTAACAATTCAACTTCAGAAACTTCAGAAAGTTAAGTTTTAAATTTCCGATCCAGACTTTTCGACCACTTTCTAAGTTCCGCTTCTATCTCTTTATATACGTTATATGGCATAAGTAAGTACTAATCATAAGCCATAATAGGCTTGATTTATCCCACCTGCCTTAATCATTGGCAGTCTTCTTTAGAATTCCAAACCGAATCACTAGCAACAGTATCAATGGCAACAAAAAACTAAGAGTTGCTTGTTATGAAGCTTAACTCAATATTTCACAACACAAGATAACTGCAACTGTGCAACACCTATCTCAGCACCTCTGGAGATAGTCCTCTATTTCTAATAGACTACTCTAGATATGTAAGAGTATATAAGATTTTTAGCTTTGCATAAAAATTAAGCACATCTTGAATGGCTTAGGATTGGGTTACTAGTCAACTTATTTAAGTTTTAATCAACATCCGTAATTCCAGGTTGTCGATTTAACACGTTAACTACTAATTTACCGTAGTTCTAAAGCACAAGTTCCAGCCTCCAAATCAATATTGTTTATATCCTGATAATAGGATATTTAATTTTGTTTTCTTTCTTCTTAAACATTAATATTAACATCAATATTCCTCTCGTATCTCTAGAGGATTTTTTCACTACATATGGAATTTTTACCCCCCCTATACAAAGACTCTAACTAACCAATCTTAATTCCTCCCTAAGGTTAAACTAGGGAATTTTATAATCTAATCTTAATTAACCACTGCGCACCATTTTCCTTTACGCTCAGTAATTTCGATTAATCCTTGCATCCTCTGTATATTATGGGCTGCTAACACGAAGTTAGCACCAGAGTACCATCTCCCTGTCAGTGTTTTTATCGCTAATATCAATTGCTAAAATTATAATTCTTTTACTTTTTAATAATTAAAATCACTTTACAATTTAAAGGTCTTCTTTGATACAATACACTCGGCATCCCTGCAATAAAGGCTTACCACACTTTATTGCAATATTTCCCACTGCAACCTCCCCGTAAGAGCCCTGTGATTGCGTCTCATAGTCACACAATACGGCTAAATGATCTTATCCAGATCATTTAAAAGATCGTTCGCTTAGCTAAAGTTTTTTCACCTATTTATTTAATCTCATATGAGTTAATATATGAAGATATTAGGCTAAATATACCCTATCTATTTTATATTCCTTAATAGATTATAATCCTTGTTAATTACTACTCTGATAGTTATCTACCCGTCTCTTTTGGATAGATTATACCTTAATTCACCTGTCCTTTCCGCTGATCATCGAAAAAACAAGCTTTCCCTAATTCCCCCGCTCAATTTCCTTATGTTACAAGAGGCTACTGGTGTTAACATTTAATCTAAAACATAATTAAACTTTTCAATCAAAAACTTGATGCTTAAAAATGATTAAGTGGTTATAAAAGGCTTTTTAGTTCAGCTAATTTATTAACATTTTATTGCAATTGCCAGTACGCTATCCAAAGTAGCGTTACTGCTTATTAGCTTTATTAGCTCATATATGAGCTAATTATTTTATTTCTCTTCAAGAGTTTAAAGTTAAATATTTTTGATGGTATTTGTCTTGCGAAGCAGTACTTCATATAGATTATAGATTGTCAAATTAATTATTAAATAATATACGACTTTAGTTATTAAGTAGAATATAATTCACTTTTAGCTATACTATAAAGTGTATACAATAGTTATTTTTATTTTTCTTTTTATTAACTTTTCTGACTAAAAATCTAATTATTATCTTTAATAATCTTTAATAGTGGTGGAAAAGTATCTACATTATAAATACTTTTATGCCGCGCTAACAATCATTATTTTAAAAAATTATCTGATTTAATTTATATTTCAATAAATCAGCTTAAATAGAAATTTTTTTTAATTGATTAAAGCCTTCATTTATCAGTACAGAGATAAGCTTTTCAGCTTCAATATCCATTTTAGTGCAATAACTGATATTTTTATTTTTTGTCAAAATTAAATTTTGATGATTATTGATTAACCAAACTGCTCGTCTGGCAATTGCAGCGCCAGAATCAATGAGTGTAGTCTCTTCAAACAACACTTCTTTTAGTTCTCCAGACAATAACGGGAAGTGCGTACACCCGAGCACAATGGTATCAGGGGGTTTTTTCATTTTTAACCACGGTTTTACAATATGCAATAGCGCTTCTTTTGAAATTATTTGACCATGAAGTTTTTTTTCTGCTAATTCAACTAATTCTGATGAAGCAATCATCTCAACTTTACAATCAACGGCAAATCGTTTGATAAGTTCTTTAGTATAGTTTTCATTAACAGTTACCTTGGTTGCTAATAATCCAATAATCCTATTGCGTGTTAATTTCGTTGCTGGTTTTATTGCAGGAACAACTCCAACAATTGGAAATTTAAAATACGCTCTTAAAACAGGCAAACTGACCGTGCTTGCCGTATTACAAGCAACTATTGCTATTGATAAGGCATGTTTTTGTTGAATTTTCTCGATTAAACGGATAATACGTTTAATAATAAATTCTGCGTTTTTTTCTCCATAAGGAAAACCATCATTATCAAAAGCATAAATATAACATAGATTTGGCAATAACTGTTTAACTTCACGATAAACAGATAACCCACCAACACCAGAATCAAAAATTAGAATAGTTGGCCAAGCCATTTTTTAACTCATAAAAGGTTACTTTTATTTCATCACAAAAATAAATAATATACTAATATGAAAATTGCTAATTAATAATATTAGCAATTATCGCTATATTGTCAACAGTTATGCTCATTTCTGGTGTATAAGATATTGGAGATACCAAGCATATCCCTTCTGATTAATTTCATGGATAATTTTAATAAAAAAAGATAATATGGCATAAAAAAGATAATCTATAGATATCTCCGAAAACTAGATATTATCTCTGTCGAGTTATTAGTAAATATAAGTGGATAGGAATCAGACTCTCCTCTGATGCTTCGTAAAGCTGTTCTCTATCCTTAAAATTTTATACTGGTTACCAACCAGGAATGAGGAAATGTTCCTCTCTCATAAAAGATGTCAACACCCTTTTAGCTAACTCCAGATCTCTTAGTAGGAATTAACTTAAATACTATTGAAAAGGTTATTTTCTCGAAAAACAGTGCTTCGCGCATCAGTTTTACAGCCTCTACACTATCGCAAAAGCCAGTTCAATCGAATTCAGCGTTATTATTTTAATCCACACTGTGCTAATGAAAAGGCAAAAATACCATCAACTCTTATTTATATTTTCTTTAACTTTTCTATCGCTGAAGAATACACTGAAGCCTTGCTAATAAAATATTAAAGGCTTTATTAGCGGAATCATGGCTATCTGCTACCAAAACTCCAGCAGCACACACTTAACCTTCGATATTGAATGCCTTTGGGGAGTGAAGTTAGCCATTAGCTATTTTCTGTATTCACATTATCCCAATAGCCTTGCTGTTACATATCCGGGAACATTTTTCTTATTGAATTCAAAAACTAATGGCAGAAACATGCCCAATTAAGCTTGAGAAATATAGTTAAGTCCGCGCTCGCAAGAAATTAAGAAGTTCGCACAGTGCGCTCCTGACTCTTAATAACCATCTTTAATCACAACGAACTCCTTGCGTCCATGTGCACTGTGCCGCCGATTTTATCAGCAGCTAAGGTGATCAGCTTTTCTAGCAGGGAATATGCCATTGGGGGGAAGAAAAATAAACGTAATATATATATTGCTTAAATTACACAAATACAATTCCCTGCACTCTTCAAGGCATTGCTGCTTTAATCTTGCTGATGGCCTTTGGCAGAGAAGATCATGCACCTTCTTATCGAGAATCCCTTTATAGCTTCGTGAAAATCACTGATGGATAATGCTTTCTTACTTGTGGCACAAACCTCTATAGTAGTAACTTCTCGATATCTTTGCACGCTTAGGTAAGAAGATAAGACGCTAGTTGTTGAAGTATATTCTGTTACCACTGTTATCCCTTCATAAACCTTATGCACTCTAATTCAAGATCGCAAATACTTATCTATATTATTCATTGTACAAGTAATCGTTACGGATGATGCATGACGTCCATCGACAAGATGGCTGTTTGAGCATATTATCGCACTCATGGCTTCGAGTTCCGATTCAACAGCGATGTCTATCACATTCCTAGTAGGTTTACGAATGAGTTCATATAGAGCCACAGATAATATCTAATTTTTGGGTATCTCTAGGGTAGACTTTTATGTACATAATATCTCTTCTCTGTTGTTGAGATCATCCACGAAATCAATTCGTAAGATAAGCCAGGAGTCTCCAATTTTCATATATCAGAAATTAGCATAATTGCTGGTTTCTTTACCCAAGAAGCAATAGGCATATTAAATGAATTAAGTAGTATTATTAAATATAACGGAATATTTTCTATAAATCCTTTAAAAGTAAGCGTCTTATTCTACATAAGAAAGGTAGGAGAGAAAGAAATAAAAAGAAAGAACAAATCGCGGTCTTAATGAGGCAGAGATTAAGAAGGTCATGTAGAGATTAGATTCTTGTAGGGTTTAATATAGAGTATGAGTTATTTTTTTGAGTTGATCATCTATCAAAGCTCATCCTTTACTTGGGTGGATTAAATAGTACAAAACTTTTCCCAGTAAGTATAAAATTAGTCAGCATCACATAATAAGATTATGTAATTAAAAATTTATTTCTAAGGTATTTCATATTCAAAAAATGAATAGTTATTTTAACTAATTAAAAGGATAACTGAGTAAATATCCCATGGGGTGGGATCATTTTTATTTACCAAATTATCTAGTCTAGAATAGATAATTTAATCCATAACAATTAAAATATAGACCTGTCTACAAATCTTTACTTCAAGTAAAGCAAGAAGTTTTATAAAATAGTCATTCTTTTATACATCCTACCATTGAATACTAAAAATATTATTTTTATTTAAGCTAAATTTTTTAAAAAATTAACTAATAAAAAATAAATATATTTTTTATCTAAAGATAAATAAAGCGATCTATTTCTTACTTTAATCATACATGGCTATAAAATAAAGATTATGATCCTTAGCAAGTTAACTGCATCTAGATAACTATTATTTAACTCTAAAAAGTTTAATCTTTAAGTAGTAAGTAAATACTAATTATTGATAAAAATATTTTATCATTTTTATTTTCTATTATAGATTAATATACATTCCTTTTGTACTTATAATACTTATTATACTTATAATACTACTTATATCCTTTAAGATTAATTGTAATAAATTACTAATATCCTTATAAAATATTAATAAAACAATTTATTAACTAGAATTTTAAATATAATATCTCTCCAATTAATAAAACTATTTTTATAACTTTCTAACTAATTTTTGATTATTAACTTTGAATATAATTTAATTTTTATATTTCAGTCATAAACTAACGGTTGAGGTCGCAGGATTATAAATTCAATTCTGACCTGGTTATTTGTGATAGTTTAATTTAAAAATTACATCAACATTAATATGACTATTTCTTGAATATTAGTGCACTGTAATTTCATTTTTAATATTTGAGTATTTAATACTATCCATCAGTCTTAAATATAAAATTTAATCCGTTTAATTAGTGTTAAAGACTTAGATAGATTTTGCAATATCTGAATAAATATCCAACGTAACACGTTTACCTCTAAATGCCAAAATCACTATCTATTACTTCCTCGGAGGATAAAAGGTTCTTTAAATAAAGAAAAAAATTTAACTTTAAAGCAATTATTTCATAAACTAAAATAGAGTTTTATTAGCTAATTATTAATTGAGATAATTCCTGGTTGTACTCTAAAACATACTAATGCAGAGTGATCTCAACCTTTTGGCTAAAATTGAAATGATGGATTTGCAGTCCATCATCCTCTCTATGCATCGATTAAATCGCGCTAGGGAATACCATTTATTTGAGGATGCATCGGCGAACTAAGTTCATATTCTATATAATCAAACTCTGCATACAAATTGCCAAATTTCCGTTTTTCGGTAACTGAACGTTTTCATAGACAAAAAGGCGGTTATAAATTCTTTGCTATTGTCTATAAATACCAGTACATATCCATTAGATATGCTCAGCTAAAATCAGGTAAGAAGCATCTAACATTGATCGCAATCTTGCACTTATAAAGACGGATAAAAACTCAACGAATGGCGTGATTATCTTTCCATGAAAAGATAACGTTGTGAAGTTTTATTTGGTATTTTCAGAAGATATTTACATTTATGTACAGGATAACCTAGCTCGTAACTTTTAACACTTTATATGACAACTTTTAGTCCTTATTTGCCTAATTTAACGAAAGTTTTATTAAAATTATGCCTCCTTTTTATAGCATAAACAGCAATCCATTGTATATTAAGATACAACAGGATAAAGAATTTACATAGGTTTGTCATCCAGACAAAGAAAAAATAAAAGAAAAAAATATTTTTTGCATGAAAACTACTACGACTTCTTGAGTGACCGACAGCATCATCGGCAAACAATGAAGATATGACTATGATATCAATATCATCTTGTTTTTGGCATTTAGAAAAGCTAAAGTTTAAGTATGTCATAAACGTTTAGTTAAAGTAAACGAAAGTGCTATGCTGTCTGAATAGCAACTCTAATTTTAGGTATTTGAGTTACATGATGATGGAGTCTCATCATGATAATTTTGCCCTTAACTATATTCCTTAGTAGCTCTCTATTCTATAAATAGAGGTGGTGACGAGGGTATGGCTTTATATAATGATTCAGGACTAAATAATTAACATTCATAACAAAGCCTTTATTCAATTATCTAGTTAATTAAGCATATCTATTAAGAAGCTATTTTTAGTAATTAAAACCAATAATTAAGTACTACACAACACCTTTAAATGATAAAAAATAGTATTAGTTTTTTAAAATCTAATCATTTATGCATAGTAAAAATTATTTAATAATAAATTAACGTTGAATATTCTTAAATAATTGATACATATTGCATATGATAATTCATACTTTATACAATAGTAATTATTAAACAAATATTTTATCCAATTGAGTTAGAAACTAACTTAACATATGTAAGGTAGGATATCTATTGTTAGAAACATATATATAATATACCAACATATTTTAAAATATTTATATATTATTCTAGAATCCATCTAGATTTAACGATGACAACCAATATAAATACATTAAGTGGTATTGTAAAGTCAACAAATATTTTTCAAAAATTCTTTAAAGAGAAGCGTTATATCTAACATTAAAAAGCTAAAAAATAAAAAAAGGAAAAGATAAAAAGAAAAATAAATTGCGATCTTAATCGCTAGAGACCAACAGGGTCATGTATGATCTATGAGATTATTAAAGAGTTTAATGCAGATTATGTTGACTGTTTTCTTGAGCTGGTCATCGATAAAGAGTCCATCTTTTTAGATGGAACCATGGTACTAAACCTTCTCTAGCGTGTATAAATCAGTTATCATAAGCTAATAAAGCTTAGATAAGCAAATATTTATTGTTAAAAAATTCTACATTTAAAATATAAACAGTTATATTAAACGATTAAAAAAATGGACTAAATAGATTCCATGGTAGAGGATCGTTTTATTTATCAGGTTATCTGGCTTAGAGAAGATTATTTTAACTACAACAATTCAAATATATAAGTAGCTATAAATTGCTCTATAAGAAAATTAACAACCTTTATTATCATAGCCTAATTTTCAAGAATTAATCTAAATATATCGAACAAGCCCCATAAAACCTAAAACCGGCAAATCAAAGTGACTCACTCTTAATTTCTTCCTTCTGTTATATTGCATGATTATTCAAAGCTCTTTATGATCTATTTTTATCACACAATATTATCCTGCTAACACTGGTATATTATCAGTAGTTTTGAGCAAATCTCAACCTAGCCTAAGCCGATAACGCTGGATATGACTATATTAAGAAATAATAATTAAAAGTATACTTACCAATAAATTCATACCTATATAGAATTGGGATTATTCCCATTTCTTTTGCTCCATGAAACAAATACACAAATAATTAGGCTTAATAAAGCTTAGGAATACGGATTTGGACACGATGATCATTTTTTGCTTCATTAGGAGATGAATAGACTCTAGGGTTTTATTTATTCCAATTTTATATCGCTTTATCTCGTTCTGATAAACTGTTTTTACTATTAACGATGACTGGAATAAATTCCTTAAAAAATGCTAAAAACATCAGCTCTTGGACGCCTCCTATCTATAGAGCACAAAGAATCCTTGCATGCGGCAATTTTATGTCATAGAGTTTTGTCCGGCACTAACTGTTGTGCCTATTCTGAATGTGTTTTTCACCACTTTTTTCTAAAAGTATAAATCAAAAATTTGCGGCTCATATAGCTTTAAAAATCAAAAAAGTGATTAGTACAGCAGGTTCATATTTTCTCCGACTGTTATAACTAGGAAGACATTATTTTCAGCATACCTATTTTTTTGACCTTTTTCAATAATAAGTTGTGGCTGCTATTCAAGGCTCTGTTTCGTACCGGTATCCGTGCTAGACTGAAGTAGGCATACAAACAAGAGGTATCGAAATTGGTATTTTTTATGCATTTCATATTTATGGTCAACAACTCAATCAATATCTACCTACTCATGTTTTCGTCAACTCTGTGTTGATCTGGATATTAAATATTCTGTATAGCGTAAATTACTCTAAAAAAGAGGGGCCAAAAATCTGGCGAGGCGCTATCATTTCACTAATATATTACAGTGATGACCTGATAAAACCCATGTTTCCTAGTCTTTGGTATATCTACGTCAGGAAGTAGTGCAGCGTTATCTGAAAAATAGTAAGGATATTACTGGAACTGCAAGTTCACTAAAAAGATAAAATGAGCCTTATATAGGATAAAATACCTGTATCGCTACTTTAAACTCCTCGGTATCTGCATCAAAACTTCGACATTACAGAGGAGTGTCTTGTCATTACTATGATCACTGTTCTTGATAAGATTAGCTTGATAAGATTAGAAGTAGACACTAACACAAGAAGAAATGATAAGGCACTATATATCATGAACAATATTCTGATTAAACATTTTAAAATTGTCCATTACTATAAATTTCTTTTAAATTATAAACAAAGCGCACTTATATACCGAAGGTATATAAAACGCTAGAGATGAAGACCCATAAAAAATCTGAGAAATAGAATTTTCCTTCTGCTGATAAAAGAGTCCCTGCGTACTAAACTCCATATAAATATATTCTGTGTGGCAACCAGATTTACTTTTCACCAATATTTATAGGCGAAATAGGCAACAGAATTGTTGGCAGAAAGACAACATGAAATAGAAAAAATAAAAGTTACTAAGCCAACTACTAGAATTAATGTCTATAAATTAGGGATTAGATTAAAACCCACACTATCTGATAAACTTTTCACTTATACCAAACCCAACTAAATAAAGTAGTTCTATTTCCTTTTATTAAAAAATAGCTTTGATATTAAATTAAATTGCGATTCAATTTCCTAACTATTAAAAAAAATTTCTTTTATGCTGAACAGCATTAAGTACGAGCAGATAGAGGCAAATTATATTTTTCTCTTGCTAGAATGGAAACTACCCATTAATATCCTTTTCTACATTATTGCAATAAAATTTTTATTGCGTCCGTAGCTCAGTTGGTTAGAGCACCACCTTGACATGGTGGGGATCAGTGGTTCGAGTCCACTCGGACGCATCAAGTCTGTCTAGTGTCAATGCTATTTTTAAATTGAAAAATCAGTGGAGCTTACCAGTTTTGTTTGGTAATGAAGAACGTGTTTATACTTTTCACCTTACTAATCATCACTTAATCAGATTTATTTATCATTAAATTAATTAAATAGCCTGTTATAAAAAAAGTCTTTCAAACGAAAACCAAAAACAAATAATGCAGCAAAATAACTTATTGCTCCGGCAAAAACTACCAATAACAATCGAGTGATCCGCATCAACATATTTCCATATTCCCACGGCGGCATAAAATTTAATAGCAACAATAATACCATTACCATAACAATTAAAGCAGCAATTAATTTGAGTAAAAATTTCCCCCATCCAGCTAAGGGGATAAAAATTGCCTGACAACGTAATTGCCAATAAAGCATCAGAGCATTAAAGTATGCCGCTAGGCTGATTGATAAGGCTAATCCAGCATGTTTCAGCGGACCAATAAAGGCAATGTTCATTAATTGTGTTAAAATTAAAGTAATAATTGCGATTTTTACTGGTGTTTGAATATCTTGTCTTGCATAGAATCCTGGCGTTAATACCTTAACGATAATTAACCCCATTAAACCGATGCAGTAGGCAATTAATGCCCATTGGGTCATTATTGCATCGTAAGCGGTAAAGTTGCCATACTGAAAAAGTGATATAGTCAATGGCTGAGCTAAAATAGCTAGTCCAATACTACAAGGTAGCGCTAATAAAAAGCAAAGCCGTAACCCCAAGTCCATCAAGCGTTGATATTCTTTATTATCACCGGTTGAAAAACTTTTTGCTAAAGCAGGTAATAAGATAGTACCAAGTGTCACCCCTAAAACACCGGTAGGGAGCTCCATTAATCGGTCAGCATAATACATCCATGAGACAGAGCCTGATTGTAGAAATGAGGCAAAAATAATATTAATTATAAAAGAAATCTGGCTTAAAGAAACACCAATAATTGCCGGCCCCATTAACTTCATTACTCGCAACACACCGCTATCACAAAAAGAGATACGCGGTAAAACTAACATACCAATTTTTTGTAAAAAAGGTAATTGATACAGCAACTGTAAAATGCCGCCGACAAAAACCCCCCATGCTACCGCTATAATAGGCGGTTCACAATATGGTGCTAACAACAGTACTGACATAATGATACTGATATTAAGTAAACTAGGTGCTAAAGCAGGAACAAAAAACCGGTTCCAAGTATTCAAAATAGCACCAGCCAATGATACTAAAGAGATTAATAAAATATAAGGAAAAGTAATTCTTAATAAACGAACGGTTAAATCAAACTTATTTGATATATCAATAAAACCTGGAGCTGTAATATAAATAATCCAAGGTGCAGCTAATATTCCAGATAATGTAATGATGGCCAAAATGAATGTCAATAAACCAGAAACGTAAGCAATAAAAGTGCGAGTAGCTTCGTCACCTTTCTGATTTTTATATTCGCTAAGGATAGGAATAAATATTTGCGAAAATGCGCCTTCAGCAAAAATTCGACGTAAAAGATTTGGTAATCGAAAAGCAACAAAAAAAGCGTCTGTCGGCGCACCAGCGCCAAAAAAACGCGCGATGATCACATCGCGAATAAATCCTAGTATTCTGGAAAACATAGTTATAGAACTTATTACTGCTAAGGATTTGAGTAGATTCATATAATATCTTTCTTGATAGCGGTTATTATAAATTAATAAAGCGTATCAGCGAGTCGTAAGCACTACCATGAGTTAAAATAACTATTTTCGCTAAACTAGCAGATAAAATTGATCATTATTATTTTGGTTTTATTTGCAAAATTTATTCTCATTGTTTTAGATCAAAAACATTAAAATATGATCCCTATTCATGTATATTTTATAAATAAGCTTTCGTATATCCATATAGTTTTTAAAAAGGTATATCGGTTTTGTCTCGAATAATTATATAGAGCTCATCGTAGAACCCTAATCATACTAATATGACTATCAGGTATATAAGTTAAGGAAATATCATGATAATGAGGCTCTTATCGTCAGATAACTCCAATACCTAAGATTAGTCTTGTTTTTCAGGAAAGCAAAAAGAACCTGTGTCTACTATAGCTAAGCGCTATACTTAACCCCTAAAGTAAGAGTAAAGCAAGATCCTGATATTGATTATCAGCTATGATAACAAAGATTGTTGCTTTGCTCGCATAGTCAATTTGTAGTCACTTCTATAATTTAATTGTGTAGTTTAAATAAACTTCTCTAATGCTTATCATTTGATAAATAAAAAAAATCCTTCGCCATGGAATCTATTTAGTCTATCCTTTTAATCAGCTGATATAACTTTTCATATTTTAAATGTAAAATTACTTATAAATAATCTCTGATTATCCAACCTTATTTAGGCAATGGGTGACTAATTTCATGCTTATTAGCAACAATTCATATAATTTTGTTTCATTGGAGAAAAAGATAGAGACTCTTTATCAATAATTAACTAAGAAAACGACTAACATATTTTGCATTAAACTCTTTAAGAATCTCTTCCTAATATGATCCCTTATTAATCTCAAGGAATTAAGACCGTGATTCCTTCTTTACTTTTATTTCCTATTTTCTTTTATTTTTATCTTTCCTATATGTCAGATATAACAATTTCTTTAAAGGATTCAGAAAAAATTTTTCATTAACTTCAACAATACCAATTAGTATATTTAAGTAGCTTATCGTCGCTGAAGCAAGAAGACAGTTATGTCAATCTAATCACTGTTTAAAATCAATGTTTGTTTGTTTTACTTATTCTCGTAAAGTCAAGATATTCAACATATATCACAGATAATATCTATTAACCTTATAAGGTTAATAACCTTATGAGTTTTATACCAGCAGTTTAATCAGCAGAAAAACTATTATTTGTAATGATGAATAATTAGATGCAATCTAACTATCAAAAATATATGAGAAATAAAATATGAAGCACTTTTTTACAGGAACACTATTATTACTATGCGGATTTATAGCTGGATGCAATCAATTAACCGAATTTAATATCAGTGAAGATAACATTAATCACTATCTCGCCAAACACATCCACTATAGCAAAAAAATAGGCATTATTGGAATTGCTAATGCCAATATCGATATAGCTAATCTTTCTACTCAAATAGGGCAAATTGAACCAAATAAAATTACCTTAACTGGAATAGCTAAAATTAAGATTAAAACACTATTATGTTCAACGCATGCAGAAGTCTCCTTATCTATTACTTCACTACCCTATTTTGACGTAGCTTCTGGTGCTATCTATTTAAAAGAGTTAATAATTTCTAATAATAAAATTATACCAGAAAAAATAACCTCAATCATCTCTCCAATAATTCCTATTCTTAATAATTCATTAAAATCCTATTTTGAAAAAAATCCTGTGTATTTATTGCAACCAGAAAAAAATAAAGCAGAAGCATTAGCTAAAAAAATAGTTAAAGGACTTGAAGTCAAACCGGGTAAGTTAGTTATTTCATTAGTAGAATAAATAAATTACCAATCATTAATCAATCAATAGACTATAATAAATATATCTAACTTACCTGTTAGATTTTTATGTAAATTAACAACTATAATCACTAATTCATAGTCAACTCTTCGGCTAAGATAACTAAATCTTTACGCGTTATTTTTACTTTAGTAAAATACTTAATTACTCTCTAGATAGAGTTTATCACTTGATTAAAAATAATTTACTCATAAATAAAATAAAGTGATCAAATAACTGAATTTATGTTAATAAGAGATCATGCTCTACATTATCTTTAAACCAAAATTCTGCCAATAATAAAGCACCAAAACAATCATTGTTTCTGCTGATAACAGCATTTCATTTTTTATTAAAAATTAATTAAGTCTTAATTACTAACGCCAAAAATCATAGCTACTAGCAAGTAATTTTAGATTACTAATTTATTTTATTATAAATGTCAAGATAATTTGAATTGATTTTTAATGATTAATCAATAAAAGTTTAGTTAAATAATTTTTTTGAAAACAATTAAATTAATGTTCCTAAAATCAGCATTTTTACAGAAAATTCATTCATTATCATTTCTAACTTATATTATGCATTTAATAATTTTATTTACTAATAATTAGTATAAGATATTGACGGTAATATCAAATATATCTTCAATAAATTATTCTTTTATTTATATTATATATTAGAAAGAGAAAAGCTGTAATATATTATTAATGGTTAGTCTTTTTCTCCTATAGGATAGGAGAATTCCATAATTTTAATATAATATTAAATTAGCATGATGATCGGTGAAGTGTCCGAGTGGCTGAAGGAGCACACCTGGAAAGTGTGTATATGTAAAAGCATATCGAGGGTTCGAATCCCTCCTTCACCGCCATATGAAATATCTTCCAGGAAACCATTTAGTTTCTCGTAAATTTATACTACAGAAGTCAACCCTGATCGCCAAACTGATATTATGTTCATTTCTGGTGTATGCGGATTTTACAGATGCTAGTGTATCCTTCTGATTGATTTTGTATATTACTTCAATAACAGAGAGATGATATGTCATGAAAAGTCTACCCTTACATATATCCGTAAAACCATATATTACCCTGATCGATTATATTAACTCATTCATAATAGTGACAGAGACAATAAATAGACTCCCTCATTATTGAGGGAGAACTTGAAGGCATGGTTGCAATAAGATGCTTAACGCCACACCTTATTGGCTACTGTCAACCCACACATCTATAATAGTTATTTGGGTAACGAATATCATACAGACTGGTATTGGCGATGTTGAGATTAAAGTAATTAAGACCAAAAATTGTAGCAAAATAAAATATCTTTTAATAGCTCATTTCGCATTATCTGAAGCATAAAAAAGCGGCAAAGAGTTCCGACCATAGCTCGTACTTGGTAGCACATCTCCACCCGTTATTTTCACAAAGCTATAGGCACTTTTCGGTGAAAGCACACGGTCTCTCCACTTAAAGTCCATTAGCATACCGAAACAGCATGGCTTAAAGAGCACAGGCAATGATAGCTGCATGATTTAAGCGATATACATTGTTTTTATTTTTTGGAACGATAGAATATGCTATGCTGTTAGGCAAGCTCATCGTCTTTGCCTGCTGCTTCATTACTATCGGCACTGGATAGATATTAAAAAGCTCATTACGATCAAATATGGTTATTAAGAGTCAGAAACGCACTGGAGGGGGGGTCGAACTTCTTAAGAGCCTGTAAGTGCGAGACTTAACCGTATCTTCCAGAGCTTGGAACAAAGGAGGACGCGGTGCTTAGTTGTTGAAATCTAAATGAATAAAGATATTCCCGGATATGTAGCTACAACGCTCTTGGGTAGTTATAAAGTATACAAAACAGTTAATATGTTAACGATTTCATTCCCTAAATGCATGTAACATCAAAAATTAAGTGTAAGCTGAGGTAGTCTCTATCTAGTAGCAAATTGTGATACCGCTAATAAAACCTTTGTTGTTTATTAGTAATATTTTTATAGAAGCGTTCTGCAGCGATGAAGAAGTTAAAAAAAAGTGAGAATAATAGCTATATTCTATACCTTCCTGTTAGGACACTGTACTGGGCGTTAATAAAAACAACGAATCTAATTGAATCTAGTTTTATGGTAGTGAAGCTATGAAGCCAATATGTGAAGCAATGTAAGTTTGGAAAAACAACTATTTCAATGGTATCTTAGTTACTATAGATTGCTAAGAAAAGCTTAAAACCGGCTAATAAAATTTGACTTCCTTGACGCTACTGGTAAATAAGGTTTAATTAAGAATTCAGAACAGATTTATGAAGCATTAGAGCAGAACCTACTCTGACCACCATACGAGCATATTTGGTAAAATAACTCGCAAACTAGTAGTTATATAGATATATTGATATAAAAGATTCATGCTTAAACCAACTATTTGTATATCAATCTAATGCGAACAATGTTAGCTTACAGGCATTATGGGGGGAATACGACGATAATGATATTTTAATCTAAAATGGATCATTTCTTCGATCATTTCACGTACTCAATTAATTTCAATGATAATAAACGCTATACATATTAAGCTTTGGAAATTATATTACCATTAATAATATATATTGAATGCAATGTTATACTAACAATTCAGTGGTATGAATAACACAAGACATTATTTGCAGATTTTATTTAATTATTTTACTTACCAGAAGACCAATAATTTTGTGAACATTAATATTTAATCCCTTATTGTATGAAATTTTTACAATTTTATAGTTAGAAAAATCTTGTTATCTCCGATTGATCTTTTTAGGTTTTTATTATCAAATTTTTATAAATAGCTTTATATTAAAAAGTTATTAATAAGAATTTTATATACTATAAAAAGGATTTCCGCTAGAAGCGGTTGCTATAAAAAAGCAAACACTCATACAGATCAAGGCAATTTTTTCTCACTTTATTTCAAGATAAAGTTGGATCTCATTAGTTGAATTAATGACAATCTGTCAAATGATCTCGATTTGTTAATATTAAATTATATCATTGCAAAATCCTAGATTATAGGAAAATATTTAACAACCATACTAGAAAAGAGGGGAAGTCTGCTAAAAAACTACATCATAAAAATAAATAATTTAGTTATCTTCGATATATATCAATAGCTTAATTCTACAGAAGTTAACAAAACAAATAGGGATTCACTTTAAAATAACGTTTAGATTGGCATCATTACTTCCTTGCGATTCAATGTCGAGAGCCAATATAAATGCAGCAAGGGTTACTTTGTTAAAGTCGACAAAATATTTTTTCTGAGCCTTTAAAAGGAAAGTATTCCTTTTCACATAGAAAAGGTAGAAAAGCGGGAGATGATGAGGTAAAAATAAAGAAAAAATCTCAACCTTAATTGCCTAAGATAGGCAGGATCATATGCGAGCATATGATATTCTTAATAGTTAGAAATTAAATCTCTCTTTAAAAGATATCAAAAACTATTCCTTATTGACAAAAGCAGATAGAAATTGATTTACTTAATGTATTGTAAGTTAAAATTTCATCAGAGTATTTATTTTTTGATCTAATGCGCTAATTTTAGCGACATTAATCCTAGATTTAAATCAATAATTCTCATTTTTTTATTTTATTCATTCTTTTTGATAACAATTTCGTTATATGCTTGCTAAGCTGACGTTGATGAAAAGTAAGATGTTGCTATATTAGGAATACATTTGCATAGATCTGTGCGCCAAGGAATATTCTTCTTTAATCAGAATAGTAAGTTAGGTTTTTATGAATTATCATCTTCAGCGCTTTATACAACTTCAGCAATAGTATACCTTATTTATAATTTAATCAGAAACTATAATAACTTAGCAAATTAAATTACATTACCGGAATATGGCCAATATAGCACTCGATCATCTTTTCCTGTTTTAGAGTCTACTGATGGTATTGTTAATCTGCTGATCATAATAATGATATACAACACTCTTCGTTTCAATGTAATGGCATATTTTTTAGAAAAATAGCAGTGGTCGTGTTTAAGGCAGCACCAGAGGTAGTTCACGCTATCGACAAGCGGATCTCATTTTGTTTTTTTAACAAAATGTACTTTACAGCAACGTCTATATCTGTATGTTCAAATAATACTGTCACTATTTTTAGGTACAGATATTCCTAATATCATAAAACACTAGGATTTATCAGATTATAGTTGTGATGCAGTAGCCTGATGAGAACGCTTTGCTAAATTTTTGCGAATACTCTTTTTTAAATAACAACTCAACATCATACAGTATATTTAATATACAGAGCATTACTGATGAAAGAAACATGAATTACAAATATTGATTGAGTTGTTGATCATAGCATGAAAGGGACAAAAAATATAAATTTTGATATCATATTTGCCATATCTACACTAGGAAATAAATTCGGGTAGCGGTGAGAAATAGGAATTTAAGTAGCATCTAATTATTCTTAAAAACAGAGTAAATAAGATGAGGATAGTAAAATACTACATTAATAGTTTTAGTTTATAAAATATAAATCTGCTATGCTCGAATCATTGTTCAGTAGCTTTAAAGTTCCATGAACTGCAGGCTTTTAAATAACTACAGCTTTGTCAGAAAAACGGCGCAGTGGGAATCATTTACGAGAGGCACAGCAAATTAATACCAAATAAAAACCTATATAGGCAAACAAGTGACGTAGACAAGGATATGCGCTCTACAGATATACACTATCCAGAAACTAATGCTTTCAGCGTGTTTTCAAAAATTTTTATACAACTATATTAATGATAACAAAGCAATTTAAGAGGATGCAGATAATATTGAAGTAAACTAATTTATGTCTCTTTTGCTACTAAAGCAAAAATGGTTATCTTGTATAGATTTGCATTCATCAGATTTATCTACCCAGCCATTTTTGTATTTGTTCTAGGAGTAAAAGAGACAAGGATTATTTCTAATTTCCTATAAGTAATGTATTCATTACAAGAATACTTTTATTAATTTTTTCTTAATGACAGTTGTATCCAGTATCATCGAATTTTCCTTGAGCCCCCCTACTGCGAGGGGGTTGCGCTTGTTTAAAAAAAGGATAATTGTAAGTAAAGACGAATAATTACTTGTATATATAGAAAAATTGAAGACTGAGTTGGACACATTTCTATATAGTCTATTTGTGGTGTTATGAAAATTCAGTTGATTTATATCAACATTAATTTCAGTAAGGGGAGTTAAAGCGTTTTGGATAATAACAAAGATGCGGTGTAATATATGAATTACGTATTTGTCTTCCTAATTTTACGTGGTTTACGCTTTTTTGTATATTCACCCAAAGTCATCTAGTTAATCTTGAAAGATTAACATATTGTAAAGTACAAATAGTACTTAGATATAAATTTTCAAGAATCGCAGCGTACCTGCATCGGTCTTCGCCTATAGCGAAAATTACGTTCAAGAGTTTAATACAGAGAGTAATCAGGCTCTTCTTTAAGCTGATTATCGATAAAGAGCTCATTCCTTTTGCTCATATTAAGTTAAATGCTATAAAATCTTTGCTAGCGAGCATTAAAGATGAAATTAGTAAACATAGTCTAATAAGATTAGATAATCATATAGTTATTAATAAATTCCAGATTTTAAATCTGAACAGTTATATCAGCCGATTAATAAGGAGAACTAAGTAGGCCCCATACTATGGGGGGATTATTTTATTTGCCGAACTATCTGGCCTAGGAGTAAATTTTTGAAACAAAAACAATTAAAATATAAATATGATTATAAATTTCTCTATGAACAAAACAATAACCTTTGCCTACATAGGCTTATAAAATTCGGTTTTACTAAATTTAATATCCTTGCTGTTGACATTCTACCAATATATCTCATACCAGTTGAGAGGACAAATCTAACCGGGTTAATGTTCCAAAATAAAGTCTAATAATATTGAGTTAATTTTATTTCTATTGAAATAAGGTTTTATGATAGAAACCTCAGAATAAATATTTATATAACTTGAAAGTAGAATAGATATTGCTGAAAACGATGCGTTTATTTTACTTTTTGCGCAATCTGCTACTGAATGGAAAATTTCTTCTATTTTTCCATCAAAATTGGTAACCTTATAAAGGGTAGAACAACTACATCCTAACAATCTATAACAATTTAAATAGTTAAAAGAAAGATGTAAACTGATTTTATTATTTTCTTCACTTTAGCGTTACTAAAATCAGATCAAAATATAGTAATAAAATCATTTAATTGAACAAGATAATAATTAATTAGTAGTATCTAATTGGGAAAAACTTTTTACCAAATCATCTATAGCTTTAACTTGTTTAAGAAAAGGTGCTAATTTTCCTAACTGTAGTGCCGATGGTCCATCACATTTTGCATTATCCGGATCAGGATGCGCTTCAAGAAATAATCCTGCTAAACCGACTGCTATACCCGCTCTTGCTAACTCACTAATTTGTGCACGACGACCGTCGGAAACAGAACCAAAAGGATCACGGCATTGCAATGCATGAGTAACATCAAAGATTACCGGAGAACCATTTGATACATTTACCATGACATTAAATCCTAACATATCAACAACTAAATTATCATAACCAAAGTTTACCCCACGATCACAGAGAATAACCTTCTCATTACCTGCTTCTTTAAATTTTTCAATAATATTTCCTATTTGTACAGGGCTAATAAATTGGGGTTTTTTAATATTAATAACTGCACCGGTTTTAGCCATTGCTTCAACCAGGTCAGTTTGTCTAGCTAAAAAAGCCGGTAGTTGAATAACGTCAACTACCTCAGCAACCGTTACCGCTTGCGTTGGCTCATGAACATCAGTAATTATCTTAACGCCAAATGTTTGTTTGATTTCTTGAAAAATTTTCATTCCTTCTTCAAGGCCAGGGCCACGATAGGAATGAATCGAAGAACGATTGGCTTTATCGAAGGAAGCCTTAAAAACATAAGAAATATTAAGCTTCTGTGTTATGGTGACATAATGTTCACAAATTTTCATTGCCAGATCACGTGATTCAAGTATATTCATACCACCAAATAAAACAAATGGTAGATTATTTGCCACTTTAATATCATCAATGGCGACTACTTTATATTGCATCCTTTTACCCTTTCTTTAAACAGTAAATTAGTTACAATTTTTGATGATCATTGTAATATAACATACTGCTTCTTACTAATAAGTAGAGTTCTATTTCTTTCATTTTAGAAATAGGATCTTCTGGAGATTGCTCAAAAATAATTTAAATCAAAAATAGAGATTTGATAAAATCAAAGATGAGTAAAAATAAGTTCTCTATCATATTTCATATAGATTTTTCGGATCAAATATTAATAATATTTTGCAAACTTTTATTACTTGTTCCATTTTTTTCTTCCATCAATGCTGCTTTTATTATTTAAAATATTTTTCGTATAAAAATTCAATATGAAGTTTCTCCTATATCTTTTTAAGTCAGATGAGAAAATAACTAATTGTTTCTTGACCAATAAACCAAGCGTCTTATTAGTAAGCGTCTCATCATTTATTGGGTTAATTTACTAAAAGTACCATCTTCTCGATGAACGTATAGAATAAATTGAGTTAGAAACTAATTGCCATAATTGCCAACTATAATTGAGTAGCAACATGTAAAAATTTTCCCTTAATGAAAGATGGCTCCCTTATCTTGCTTATTAACAATTTACATCCAACCAAAAGTACTTCAGAAAGCAAATAACCTCCCCCTTTTTTATATACCTCTAAAAATCAGTTCTAATAAATATTTTTTAATAAAAATATTTATATTTTTATATTATTCTTAGCTTGTATTGTTTCTTTTACTTCAGTAACTAGAAAAGCTTAAGTTCTGTATTAATTTATTTAACCGAACAATCATGGATAAGTAATCCATGAAACATCTATAGTACTTTACTCAATGATTTTTTATTAAATTTAAATCAGTTATTATTTTTATCATATTTCCATTGACCAACTGTGATACGATCATTACCAGCATAATCTTGAAAAGTTATTATCTGCTGATAATGATAACAGGAAAATAATCGCCGTACTTTCCTTCCCTGCAACCATCCATGTTCAAGTAAAAGCCATCCATTATTAATTAAATAGTTACGTGATTGTTGAATTATCAATTGAATATCAGCCAACCCATGATTAGTCGATATTAATGCTGTTTTAGGTTCAAAACGCACATCACCTTGTTGTAAATGGGGATCACTTTCATCAATATAAGGTGGATTACTGATAATCATATCAAATTTCTGAATAGGTAGTGAAGCAAACCAATTACTTTTACAAAATTTGATATTATTAATCATCAACTTATTTGCATTAAGTTGAGCAAGTATAATTGCAGCATCACTAACATCAACACCGATTATTTTTGCTTCTGGACGCTCTGATGCTAAAGCTAATGCCACAGCACCGGTACCCGTCCCTAAATCTAATATTTTTACTTCTCGCTTTTTCGATAATAATTGTAATCCTCTTTCAACTAAGCACTCTGTATCCGCACGAGGTATTAACGTTACAGATGAAACTTTTATTGATAACGACCAAAACTCTTTTTCGCCTACTATGTAGGCGATAGGCTCGCCATTAGCCCGACGAGTTAATAGATGCTCAAGCTGTTGTTGTTGCTTAACGGTTAACTCTGTTTTACCAAATACAATAAAGAAAGTCCGTGTTTTTCCTGTTATATATTGCAATAAAATTTCAGCATCATATTTTGCACTATTACTATAGCAAAGCTTATTAGTCGCATAAGCTAACCAATGCTGATAATTCATTAATCTTACTCTGATAAAGCAGAAAATTGATCTGCTTGATATTCATTAATAATAGGTTGGATTAACATATCTAATTTTCCTTCTATCACTTCATCTAAACGATAGAGAGTTAAATTGATACGATGATCAGTAATTCGCCCCTGGGGAAAATTATAAGTTCTGATCCTATCGGAACGATCACCTGATCCGAGTAGATTACGGCGCTCAGATGCTTTTATTTCGCGGCGTTTCTGCACTTCTAATGCATGAATACGGGCTGCTAAAACCGATAATGCTTTGGCTTTATTTTTATGCTGAGAACGTTCATCTTGACATTCTACTACAATTCCGGTTGGAATATGGGTAATACGGATCGCGGAATCAGTGGTATTAACGTGTTGTCCGCCTGCACCTGATGAACGAAAAGTATCAATTCTTAAGTCACTAGGATTGATATCAGATAGTTCTGTTTCCGGAATTTCAGCCAGGATGGCTATTGTACAAGCAGAGGTATGAATACGTCCTTGAGATTCTGTTTCCGGTACTCGCTGAACACGATGCCCCCCTGATTCAAATTTTAGACGACCATATACACTTTCACCAGAAACTTTGGCAATAATTTCTTTGTATCCACCGTGTTCTCCTTCAGTTGCATTTATAATTTTAATACGCCAGCGACGAGATTCGGCATAATAATTATACATTCTAAAAAGATCACCAGCAAATATTGCCGCCTCATCACCACCAGTACCAGCTCTAATTTCTAAAAAACAATTTTTTTTATCATCTGGATCTTTGGGTAATAATAAAATCTGTAATTGTTGTTCAAATTCTTCATTACGTTTTTTTGCTTCTTTTAATTCTTCTTGAGCTATCTCACGCATTTCAGAATCATGCAGTAATATTTCAGCCGATTCAATATCCCGCTGAACAGCGCGCCATAACTGAAAATATTTGGTTACATCAGCTAACTGCGCATACTCCTTAGATAAGGCTTGAAAACGCTCTTGATTCATGATCACCTCAGAATCAACAAGATGAGCTTCAATCTCTTCGTAGCGTTCCTGCATTGCTTTTAACTTAGCAACTATTGAAAACTTCATTCGTTATGTTAATCCTTACTAAGGATAGTTTAATTTTGCTCCCACTCCCTTAAGCTATTTTTAAAAGATTAAAACGATAAATATCATCATCTATCACTCCTTGCTGGAGTGATTTAGTTGGTAAATAGACCAAGCAATTCACTAACTGATAGATCAAGTTATTGATCACTTGCACGCTATCTGCACCATTTCCCAGAGAAACAAAGAGCTTTTTCTAATATTTTAGCCATAATTTTCTCTGCTTGACTACTATAATCGCAAATTGTATTGATAGATGACTGAGAATGCAACCATTCTATAAAATAAGCACTTTCTTTATCAATAAGAAGTATTTTCTGGACTGCTTCCATTTTTTGTTGTTCTATATTGTGTTGCGCAATCTCATACAAATCATTAATATTATATAGATAATTATTATTTAATTTATCAATATCTAATTCAATATCTCGTAGAACAAGGTTATTCAACCAGTAACATTGGATTATTATACCGGGCTTTCATTTCCCGTTCAACCATCTCTTTACTAAAAATTAGTAAAGGATAGCAGTAAAACTAATAACAATATCCTTATCCGCTAAATGAGTATTAATTCCAGCTAAAGTAATAATTTCTATACAAAATTAATTAACAAAATATGCAACACGTTAATGAGTCGATTAGCTATAATCAAACACTTAATACGATGTTCACGCAGATAACGTGCAGTCGGTTCAATCGTTTAGCAGAACCTACTAGTAAAATATGAAACTCATATAGTGATTTAAAAAATCTGATGAGCTAGTGTACATGCAATAAAAGCAATAGAAACTTGATTAGCTCCAATTTCTGTTTCCGTATTAATACGTTTAGGAATTGAATAATAAGAGTTGAATAAACCCTTCAACTTAGATAATTTTTTATAATCCTGACATTTTAAAAATGCTTGTTAATTTAATCTAAAATTGCGACTCACCTATAAAACTAATGAATCTAATTCACTCGCAATACGCATTAAATGGATAATAGTAGTATTATTTTGGTGTCAATAAATACTTGCTCTAACGTCATTTAAATTTAAATTATAATAGTAGTTACATAATCAATTAATTAATTGATCTTATAAGGACTCTTATAAATCAACGTATAGGTGAAGCTTATTATAGTGTTACCTGTAGAAAGTATAACACAGTTATTAACAAGTAACTGCTAAAATAAATTATTCAGTGCGTATTTAATTTTTTTAGCCTAAAATTGATTATTACGTAATGTTATAGGCGCAGTTTTATAGTTTATACCTAACGCAAATAATGTCATGTTTACTAAATTAAATAACTTAACTTATTTTTAATAATCTGTTAAACACATAAAAATAAAACCAATAACTTTAATAAAAAAAATTTTAAAGTAGTATTCTACTTTATTCAAATAGACAATTAAAATGTTAAACTAGGGAATTTAATAAATAAGGGATATGTTACCTAATTTTAATTATATTTACATTAATAATATTCTGATCGATATTAACCAATTAATATCACTTGTCTAAGTAGGACATATTTAATGATACTCCTTGCCAAAAAATTTGCCAGTTTACGTCACTATTATTGGAAATTTATTCCACTACTTGCTATTTTTGATTGCTTGTATATTTAATGAACAATTAACAACTAAAAAAATTCAAACCCGTGGTTCTCTTTTCCCTATATTGACACTGATAATAAAAGCTATGCCAAATATTTTTGCAATAATATACGTTATCTAATTATCGTCTGTTACTAACCAATCCGTTAGTAACAACAAAATTAGAGCTCAATATAACACCTAATATTCCTCGCTAATAAATAAAGAATATAAAAAATGTGTTAATCATCATTCAACATAGATGATTCATCAATTAACAGATATAAACATCCTAATTAAAAATCTACCATATTGGTTAATTGGTTTACTAACCTAACGCTACATGATTCATATTATATGAAATGAGTTGTTAAAAGCATCAAATATAGGCAAAATAGCGAAACTTAAAAAAATTAAACTACTTTACTTATCATCAAAAACAGTCAACTTAAATTATTAAGTCATATTGAATTAACGCAAGATAAACAACGAATTAGTTAAAAATAGACATTGGAGACTAAACGAATGATATTAACCTGGCCTTCACCAGCAAAGCTTAACTTATTTCTCTATATTATCGGACGCAGAGCTGATGGCTACCATCAACTTCAGACCCTATTTCAATTTCTTAATTATGCTGATGAAATTACGATTAAACCACGTAAAGATAATCAAATTCGACTACTTACACCTTTTATTGATTTACCAGAAGAAAATAACCTTATTGTTAAAGCAGCCCGTTTATTACAGCGTTATTGCCTTGAAATAGGCTGCGCTAATGATCATCAAGGTGCGGATATTTATGTTAATAAAAGATTACCAACGGGTGCTGGATTAGGTGGTGCCTCGTCTAACGCAGCAACTACATTAATTGCTTTAAATTACTATTGGAAAACTCATATTGATGATAATATGTTAGCCGATCTTTCCCGTCAACTCGGTGCAGATGTTCCAGTATTCGTAACCGGTTATGCCGCTTTTGCAGAAGGCATCGGTGATCAACTTTTTCCAGCTAATCCGAAAGAAAAATGGTATTTAGTGGTCCACCCCGGAATAAATATTCCTACTAAACAAATTTTTTCTGATCCGGAATTAAAAAGAAATTCAGAAAAACGCTTGTTAAGTACTTTATTACAAAAGCCATTCAAAAATGATTGTGAACCAATTGCAATAAAACATTTCCCTGAGGTTGAGGAGCTTATTTTATGGCTACTAAAATATTCATCATCACGTCTTACCGGCACAGGTTCTTGCATTTTTGCTGAATTTAAAACTGAAGCTGCTGCTAGTAAAGTGTTAAATAAAGCTCCAGAGTGGGTGCAGGGATTCGTTTCTCAAGGCGTTAACCAGTCTCCTTTACATACATTCCGCGCTGAGATTTCCAGATATTAAATCAATATAATAATATTTTGGTTGATAATATATTTATAGACGAAATCTTGAGGTTTTTACGTGCCTGATATAAAACTTTTTGCTGGTAATGCAACACCAAAACTTGCTCAACGTGTTGCCAATCGACTTTATACTAGTCTTGGAAGCGCTATGGTTGGTCGTTTTAATGATGGTGAAGTTAATGTACAAATTAATGAAAATGTCCGTGGTGGTGATATTTTCATCATACAATCAACATGTGCCCCAACAAACGACAATTTAATAGAGCTTGTTGTCATGGCAGATGCACTACGTCGTGCATCTGCCGCTCGGATCACTGCTGTCATTCCCTATTTTGGTTATGCACGTCAAGATCGGCGTGTACGTTCAGCGCGCGTGCCTATTACAGCTAAAGTAGTGGCCGATTTTCTTTCCAGTGTTGGCGTTGACCGTGTCTTAACTGTCGATCTCCATGCCGAGCAAATCCAGGGGTTTTTTGATGTTCCAGTAGATAATGTTTTTGGTAGTCCGATTTTATTAGAAGATATGCTACAACAAAATCTAAATAATCCCATTGTCGTTTCACCAGATATAGGCGGCGTTGTACGTGCCCGTGCCATTGCTAAATTATTAAATGATACCGATATGGCCATTATTGATAAACGTCGGCCAAGAGAAAACGTTTCCCAAGTTATGCATATCATTGGTGATGTAGCTAATCGAGACTGTGTATTGGTTGATGATATGATCGATACTGGGGGTACTTTATGTAAAGCTGCTGAAGCACTTAAGGAACGAGGAGCTAAACGAGTTTTTGCTTATGCTACCCATCCCATATTTTCCCGAAATGCTGTCGCTAATATTAAAGATTCAGTCATTGATGAGATTATTGTTTGTGACACTATTCCCTTATCAACTGAAATTAAACAACTCAATAAGGTTCGTTCTTTAACACTATCAGGGATGTTAGCTGAAGCTATTCGCCGGATTAGTAATGAAGAGTCAATCTCAGCGATGTTTGAACACTAAATAATAACTACGTTTAGTTAAATTTTTAATAACTATATTTATTAACTTACTATTACTAAAAATCCTTTGATATTATCATGGAGCTTTATTTACACAAGACACGTTCGTCAGTGACGATGTTTATCAAAATTTTGCAACCATCAATAACAATCAATAATACCTTCATGACTACTAATCATGGGAAACTATCTAACCAAATCAGAACACCAATAAAAATATTGATTAATGGTATTCTCCTAAATAGTCTAGCAGAACCTAACTATTTAATTCAGGATAATTATAGATCTTGGGCGGCACAGCTATCTTCATGGAAAGATAGCTATATAGGAATATAATTGATGGAAAATATGATGATGAGTCTTTATCTTCAGATAGGTACAACATCTAAAATCAGTGTTACTCTTTCAGATAAGAAATGAGCCTTATCTATTATGATTAAGGATTATAGCATTTCCAAATTTACCGTTGCTAAATAGTAAAACAAAATGATGTTGATGATCGTCTATGTTGGTAGAGATTGTTGTTTTTCTCACAGAGAAATTTATAGCTACCTCTATATTTTAATTGTTGTAATTTTAAAAATCTTCTCTAGGAGAGATAATTCGGTAAATAAAGCGATTCTACACCATGGAATTTACTCAGCTAACCTCTTAATTGGCTGATATAACTGTTCACATTTTAAATCTAGAATTTCTTATCAATAACTTTTTAATAGTCTAATCTTATTTGGAAAAAGATAACTATTTTCATGCTTGCTGGCAAAGATTTCATACTATTTTCCTCCATCCAAGTAAAAGATTGACTCTTTATTTATGGTTGATTAAAAAAATAACTAATGCATTTTCATTAAACTTTTCAAAAATCTCATTTCTCACATGACCATGGCAATTTTGAGCGATCAATAGTGAAATTCGTTCTTTCCTTTTATTTACTATTCTTGAATATTTTTTAGCTTTCTTATATAAAAATATAACGCTTTTTTAAAATGATTTAGAGGAATTATTTCGTAAACTTCAATAATACCACTTAATATACTTAAGTTAGCTGTTGCTGCTGAAGAAACAAAGCAGGAATGCCCATCTAAATGTTGTTTTAAAAATTAATGCCTATTTACTTTACTGACTCTCGTGAAGTAAAGTTATTTAACATATGTCACAAACAACTAAAACCATTATCCTTGTGATGTAGTTTCTTTAGCAGATTTCTAATAAAAATTGTTAAATTTTTTATATGATCTTGAATTTTATAACAATATTGTTTTAATATTAATGAATACGTAGTGGAGTACTCTCTCCAATGAAATAATATGTTCATTATAAGAATATTTGGCATAATAAACTAAATGAGTTGATTAAATCTATGAATTCATATAATCCAACAGATTACTATCAAATTAACTAATGAGGTACTTCTTTATGTCCTCAGGAATGGAGAAAAATCTCTTTTATTCGTATGACTGTTTTCTTTTTCATGCTAACCGCTGTAGCGAAAATCCTTGATATAAGATATGAAATTTCTACTAACAACTTTTGCTAAAATACTCTAAGATTACAACTATATTCTCTATCATTTGGAGATGACGCTGACTTCTTGTTCAAGAAGTCATAGTTATTTTCTTGCAAAAAATATTTTTCCTCCTCTCCATGCTCTGCTAGTAGAGGCCCCCTTTATGCGAATTCTTAAATCCTGTATTGATCACGTTTAATTTAAATTACTGTTTATTCAGGCACAGGAAAATTTACATAAAATAAGGCAAGAAAAGGATCAAAACCAAAATTATAAAGTATTTATAGATAGAAATCTACTTAATCTAGACATATATATGAAATATCCTTCTGCAAATGGTAAATGAGAAATTTCATAACGTCATCTTTTTATAGATATAAATTACGCAACTAAATAGGTTTTTACTTATCTTTATAAGTCTAATACTACAGCCAATATTCGATGCTTCTTACCTGATTTTAACCGAGAATGCACATGGCTATCCATCGAGTACTTACAAAATGGCAAAGAACTTACAGGCCGCCTTTTAGGCTACGAAAACATTCAGCAACCGAAAACAGGAATTTAACTATTTGTGTACAAAACTTGACATAGAACACTAATTTTAGCCTACCACCAGCTCATTCATATTCAAATGAATTATATGGTCGAGAGATTTATTTAATGACACATAAAAATCTACAAAACCATCATTTAATTCTGCTCAAGAGCTTGATATCAAGGCTGCATCAATATATTTGGCTATATAATCAGAAATTACCCAATCAGAATTGAGGTAGTAAAACTCTATTACAGTCTATGAAAGATTACCTCTAAGTTAAATTTAGATCGTTTAAAAACCATTCTTTCTTATAAGAAGTAATCTATATTAGAGTAATATTTTTCCAATAAAGATTGAGGGGGAGAGCCCACTCACATTAGATGTGATGTAAATTATCAATTTATGCACAAAAGTATTTTTAAAAAAAGTAGGTTTTATATAGCTAATCTGATTAATTTATTTTACTGTCATAAAATTTAATTTTTTATACTCAAGAGTTATTAAAAATATAATGTATGATGGGTCAGACTCTGCTCTGATGCTTCATTAATCTGTTCTCTATTCTTAAATTAGATGTTATTTACCAACAGAGTCATAACAGGTTAAACCCCTGAGAGTTGGTTCCAGTTATTCTGAGCAGACTTTAGCAATTTAAATAGGATTGAAAGGTTGTTTTTCGAACCATAGCGCTTTTAGCACATCGGCTTTATAGCTTCATTATCATAAAAGCTAATTCAATTGAATTCGTCATTCTTGTGATTTCAATGTAACTTACAGAAAGCCATAAAACAGCAGGTGTTCTTGTTCGATCTTTCTCAAACTTCTTCATCGCTACGGAATACGTTGAAACCTCGTTAATAAAGCATCAAAGGTTTTTATTAGAGGAATCACGGCTCTCAGTTGCCTAAATCTTCCGCAACTGATCCTTAATTTTAATTCTATGCCTTTAGGAGTAAAGTTAGCACATTAGCTATTTATGTAGCTAATAGCGTTTGCGCTACATGCTCTAGAGTATATATTTAACTATTTCCTTCTAAAACTAAAGGCACCCTATCTTCGCAGGAAGCCTGTGAGATATGCTTAAACAATACCCACTTACAAGGCTTATTAAGAAAGTTCAGATGAGTTTACTTCTGGTTTTGATAAATATTTTCAACTTATAATTAGGTCTCCTTGCGTTTATGCACAGGCCCAAGACCCGATATAACTAGCAGGCGATGGCGATCAGGTTCCTAAACAAAAGAGTTTTCCATCAGGAAAGAAATAAACATAAGTGTATCGCTTAAATTAAGTAGCCACCATTGTCTATCCTCTTCAATCGATTTCCGTTTCAGTTTACTGATGATACTCCAGAGAAAGAGTGTGTGATTTTATCGATAATCCCCCAGAGATTAGTGAAAATTACTGATGTATATGCCTTGCCAGATGATATCCCATAGTAAGAACTTTTCGATATTTTGTACGCTTCAGATAAAACACTAGGAACGAACTATAAAAAATATTTTGTTATTGCTGGGATTCCTTAATCTTGGGTATTTTAATCTCAAAAAGACAAAATACCAGTCTATTATTCGAAGTAACAAATAAGTGTTATGAACAGAGCCATATAAGAGACCGCTTTAGAGAAGACAGTATTTTGAGGATATTCCTGTAACATAAATTCGAGCTTCATCTCAACAGGGGTGCCTATCAGATAGATAGCATTATTACGGATGCGTCCATGCAAGAGATCATGGTAATATTCAGTTTCAGGAAAATCTGTAGGATAATTTTCATGCCATATCATCTCTCTGATGTTGAAATCATTAACAATATCAATCAACAAGATACATCAGCATCTCCGAAACTGCATGCACTAGAAATGAACATAACTTTGTACTCGGTTGTTAGAAAAGGTAAAGTATATTTTTTAATTAAAACCACTAAATAGTGAAAGAATATGATAAATAAAATAAAATTAATTGTCGGTCTGGCTAACCCAGATTCTGAATATATACTGACTCGGCATAATGCTGGTGCCTGGTACGTCGAATTATTAGCCAAGCAATGTAATCAATTACTAAAAAAAGAAAATAAATTTTTTGGTTATACTGGTAGTATTAACTTAGCGAATAATGATATTCGATTACTAATACCGACAACATATATGAATTTTAGTGGAAAATCAGTGTTAGCATTAGCTAATTTTTATAGCATAAAACCATCTGAAATTCTTGTTTCTCATGATGAATTAGATTTAATGCCAGGAAGCGCTAAAATAAAATTAGGCGGCAACAATGGCGGGCACAATGGTCTTAAAGATATTCAAAACAAACTGGGCAACAATCCTAATTTTTACCGTTTACGCATCGGTATTGGTCATCCAGGTGATAAAAATAAAGTTGTCAGTTTTGTGTTAAATAAACCTACTTTACAAGAACAAAAATTAATCGATAAGAGCATTAATGAAGCAATACGTTGCACTTCGATCTTGCTTAATGAAGGGGTTGATAAAGCAGTAAACCAGTTACATGCTTTTAAAGCATCTAATTGATAGTATCATAATATATCTTTAGTAAATTATATTTACATGTATTATTATTAATGAATTCATTCATATTTACAATTAGCAATACGTGATAAGTTATACTCACTTCTTGGTAATCAAGTTTTTGAGATGCTGACGTATCCTACTAATAGTGAGAATCTAGACGCCCAATCCATAATGGTTATTTATTGCCATAACGAACTATACAAATTGCTATTGGTGATATTGAGATTAATGTGACTAAGGTCAAGAATTGCAAGAACAACAGAATATCCTTCAAGATCTTCTTGGTACACCTTACCTGAAATGTGAAAAAGTTACAAAGAGTTGCTTTTCATGCCCATATACCTGCGAGGAATAGGCACCGGTGATTACACAAAGCCCTAAAGGGGGATTTTTCGATGAGAAGCACATGATCTCTCCTCTCTGCTAGTACTATTAGTAGATTAAAACACTAATAAGCTTGAAGAGCATAAATAATAACGTCTGCGTGATTTAGCGATACGCGTTACGTTTATTTTTTAGCAAAAAGCATATACCGTTTTCTTAGTCAAGCTAATCGTCTTTATCTCTTGCTCATTATCGGTATCACTGCATGAAAGTAAGGAGATAGGTACAGTCAAAAGTGATTACCAAGAGTCAAAATCGCACTGATCCGAACTTCTGGATGACCGCGTGAGTGGTGTTCCTTAACCATATATTTCCTTAGCTTGGCATGAAAAACAATGTTTTAATTTTTAGAATGTAATAGGAAAGATATTCCAAGATACGCACCATCAATCTTATTAGATACATAAAAACAAATAGCTAATGTGCTGGTACTTTACTTTTTATAAATATGAAACTGAGAGTTCTTGGTAAGAAGAGACTGCAAGGAAAATATGACTACCAAAGAGCCGTGATGCCACTAATAAAACTCTTGATATTTTCTGTAAGGTTTTTAGTGTATTCTACACAGCGATGAAAATGCTGGAGAAAGAGCGAGAAGAATGTCTGAGATTCTACAATTTTTTATCAGTGCACTGGGCATCAATAAGAGCAACTAATCTAATTGAAGTCGATTTTTGTGATAGTGAGGCTATGAAGCTGACGCGCGAAGAGGGATATAGTTTGAAAAACAACCGTTTCAAATGGTTTCTGAGCTCTCCTGTCTGCTCAGAAGAGCTGGAATCTGGATAAGTAGGTTTTATCTGTTAACTATGGTAATAGAGAATATCTAATTTAAGGATAGAGAATAGATTTATAAAGAACTACATAGAACGTAGTTTGATCGGTATACAACAGATATGTTAATAACTCAAACTAAATAAGTATTTCTAGGATAGAATCCTTCCTATTAACTAAAAAAATTTTTTATAAATAATTAATGAAGAGAAGAATAAGTAGTTTATTTTTTTATCTGCATAATAACGGTATGACCTACAAGAACAGAACCAGTTAGTTTAGTTAGCTCTTTTATTTTATCCATATTAGAAATAACCACAGGTGTTAATGTTGATTTTGATTTTTCTTCTAATAATGCAAGATCAAGTTCGAGCACTAAATCGCCTTTTTTTACTTTTTGCCCTTCCTCTGCTAGACAGGTAAATCCTTTACCTTTTAATTCAACTGTATCAATACCAAAATGGACAAATAATTCAATACCAGTATCTGATTCAATAGAAAATGCATGGTTTGTTTCAAATATTTTACCAATAATCCCATCAACTGGAGCAACAATTTTATTACCAGTAGGCTTAATGGCAACGCCATCACCAACAATTTTCTCAGAAAAAACAACGTCTGGAACATCTTCTATATTAACAATTTTACCTGAAATTGGAGCAACAATATCAATATTAGCAATGTTATTTTTATCATCTAAAACCAGTAATTTAAGTTTGTTAAACAGACCCATAGATCTTCTCCTAATTAATTATTTTCTTATAAGATCAAGAGTTAGTTGATAACTTTAACAAAGTGTTTTTTCTTTAATAAATATTTCAACCAAATCCATCAATTCCTTTGCTGTTGGTTTATTAAGAGCTTGTTCTGCTAATATTTTTGCATCTATATAATTTGCATTTCGGATAATTTTTTTAATATTTGGAATTGAGATTGCACTCATACTAAACTCATCTAATCCCATACCAAGTAATAATAGTGTAGCACGTTCATCACCAGCAAGTTCACCACACATACCTGTCCATTTAGCTTCTGAATGAGAAGCATCAATAACTTGTTTAATAAGTTTTAATACAGAAGGAGACATTGGATTATAAAGATGAGAAATTAAATTATTTCCACGATCAACAGCTAAGGTATATTGTGTTAGATCATTAGTTCCAATACTAAAAAAATCAACTTCTTTTGCTAAATGATGTGCAATAACTGCAGCTGCTGGTGTTTCAATCATTATCCCAACTTCAATTGATTTATCGAAAGCGTGCTTTTCCTTGATTAACTGCTGCTTAAGTATTCCTAACTCTTCTTTCAAAGTACGAATCTCTTCTACAGAAATAACCATGGGAAACATAATACGTAGCTGACCAAAAGCAGATGCTCTTAAGATAGCACGCAATTGAGCATGTAGGATTTCTTTGCGATAAAGAGAAATGCGAATTGCTCGCCAACCAAGAAATGGATTTTCTTCTTTGGGTAGGTTCATATAGGGAAGATCTTTATCCCCACCAATATCCATAGTACGAATAATGATAGCTTGTGGCTCTATGGCTTCTGCGACTGCTTTATAAGCCTCAAATTGCTCTTCTTCGCTAGGTAAATTATTACGATCCATAAAGAGAAATTCAGTACGATATAGGCCGACACCTTCAGCACCATTACGCTCAGCACTTTCTAGATCACGTACAGTAGCAATATTTGCACAAACTTCAACTTGATGACCATCTAAAGTTATTGCTGGCAAATCTTTCAATTTTGTCAGGTTATTTTTTTTACGTAAATATTCTCTTCTAATTTGCTTAAGCTTATCAATTTCGCTATCAGTTGGATTTTGATAAATATGATTATTAATAGCATCTAAAACAATATAATCGTTTGATTGGATATTCTTCGTTGCATTGCTTGTGCTAATAATAGCCGGAATTTCCAGCGATCTAGCCATAATTGAAGTATGAGAAGTGCGTCCGCCTTTATCGGTAATAAAGCCAAGAACTTTCTTCAAGTTTAATTGTGCTGTTTCAGAGGGGGTAAGATCTACTGCAACCAAAATGACTTCTTCAGTAATTGAACCAAGATCAACAATAGACATCCTTAAAATATTTTTTAGTAGACGTTTACCAATATCTCTGACATCAGCAGCACGCTCCTTAAGATATTTGTCATTTAATTCTTCTAATACTATGGCTTGTTCTTCAATTACTTTTTGGGCTGCTGAATCTGCAGTTTTGTGCTCTTTTTTTATGAAAGAAAAAATTTCTTCTTCAAGTTCTTTATCTTCAAGCAGCATTATATGACCTTCAAATATTTCTGCTTTTTCTTTACCAAGATTTTTTTCTGCGGTTTTTTTTATTATTTTTAATTGCGCTATTGCTTTTTCGCGTCCTTCGATAAATCGATTAATTTCAGTGTTAATTTGGTCATCAGAAATTTTCTTTTGATTAACAACAATTTGTGCTTCTTTAAGAATTAATGCCTTACCGAAGGCGATACCTGGTGATACTGAAATTCCTGAAATCATAATTATTACCTTACTAGCAATGAACAAAAAATAATTACCTCATATGACTAGCTTTAATATTTATAGTTAAATAGATATCCCCAAATAAAGGTATCCAGGGATTAAAAAATAGAGGATAAATATTACATTGCCCGTATTTCGTTACTTCAATTCAGCCATTAGCTTAACTAGATCTTCTACTGCTTTCTGCTCATCTTCACCTTCAGCAGAAATAGTGATAACAGTTCCTTGAGTTAAGCCAAGTGTTTGTAGTTTAAATAAACTTTTAGCACTTGCGGACTTTCCATTATAGGAAAGTGTAATTTCAGAAGAAAAATTTTTTGCCTCTTTGACAAACTGAGCCGCAGGGCGAGTGTGAAGACCATTAGGTGCTGTGATAGTAACTTCTTGTTGGAACATATCATTTCCCTCAACAAATTTAATATTTTTATTAGTAAACCTAAAGTATTTTAGCTGAAATAATCTAAATTTGTGTACTACTTTTCAGTAAAAATAAAAGAAAAATATTTTTCCTACATTAGCAATCATAAATTTTATGCATATAGAACATTATAGGGAAACATTATAATTTTCCTATTTTATGTCTTATTTTGTAAATATATACTATTTATTTTAATAAATTTAGATTGTTGAGATAATTAATAACTTAAATATTAAACTCGTTTTAAGAAATCATCTTAATACACGTACTAAACTTTGATCTACAACATAAAAAGCACTTTATAAAGTAATTTTTAATTAATTGTTCATAAAATGTTTAATAACTTAATCTAGCAACAAAAATAAATCTGTATTTTAATAAAATTTACTGGAAAAAGTAAAACAACCAAAATATTTTTATTTAAAATTCTATGGCTTTTCTGCTAATTTAGCTGCCGTAAAAACTGCAGCCCCTAATGATGTACCTGCAAAATACCTTCTTTCTGTATAATTTAGACGAGCGATTCATATCGCTTCGTCATCACTAATAACAATATATCATCAATAAGAGAAAGGTCTAAATTATCAGAGATAAAACTAGCACCTCTATATCTTAGATTTTGAGTTAGGAAGCTTTTATTTCTTAGTCACCCAATATGACTAACTTATTATTGATAATAATAGCTAATTCGACAATACTATTTAAATAGCCTCATCGCCTGCTATTTTTAGCTAACGCTAATACCAATAAGGCAACCACTAACATTAACTTCAAATGCAACAGCAGCGATTTAATCATCAGTATCTTATCAAATTTTGGTACCACTCGTTTTTGGTAAAATTCAGGATAGGTGAGTTTTAAGTTATTGTAAAAGAAAATAATGATCAGGAGGAGCAGTAATGGAAATAATTTTGATTGCTTTCAATGCTGCCATTCATTCCCTTAGATTTTCAGTTTAAAACTAGATTAGCAGTAAGCGATTTTAATAATTTATGGCACTTAATATTTATTGCTTTAGGCATAGTAAAGCAAGCTTATATCCGTAACGTGCCAGCAATGTAATCCAGAGCAATCTCAGTATTATCACCAGTTGGCTTAATTAAAATTTATTGGTTGTTAATTTGAGTAATTTAAAAGCTAACAGACCTTTTTGGGGATCCTAAAATTATATTCGCTCCAATATATCATTTTATACTAAAAATAGGATTATATGATTCAATTTTTAGTGAGTCTTTGGTCCTGGATTATTATCTAGATCCTCATCATACAGCCATATTCATAGCAATATGGCTCTAAGGAATATATTGAGAAATATAATGATGAATTATCTTCATCATCAGGAAACTAGAACAGATAAAATCAAAGATTCTCTTTCAACCAGTATAAAAGAACTTGCCTCCACTTTTAGTAAACGTTATGGTATGTCCAAACTCTCTGGTAAGGGCAAAAACAAGATGATATTGATATCATCTATATTAATAAAGCTCGCGCTTTGCTCATAGAACAATTTATAACTATCTCTATATCTTAATTGTTGAGATTTCAAACAAATTACTACAGGTCAACTAATTTAGTAAATAAAGACTCCTATCTATGAAAATCTATTCAGCTATCCCTTTCAATAGGATTGTATAATTTATATTTTAATATAAAATTTTCTTACTAATAACTTTGTAATCATTCATCCTTATTAGATGATTGTAACCAATTTCATGCTCGCTAGTAAAGGTTACATACCATTTAACTCCATCCGAATAAAGGATGAATTCTTATAGAGGATCAGCTCAAGAAAACAACCAAGACATTCTATGCATTAAACTTTTCAAAAGTTTAATTGCTTATCTGAACTTATTGATCTCAGAGGATTTAAAACATGATTTGTTCTTTTTATCTTTTTCCACACCCTCATTTCTACTTTTTCTATATTGAGATATGGTGCTTCCATTTAAAAGATTCAAGGAAAAATATTTCCATTCATTTTAACAATATCACTTAGTGCATTTATATTAACTTTCTCTGCTGAAGAGAGGAAACAGTGACACCATATAAACGTTTTTTATAAATGTCTGTTTGTTTTGTTTACTCCCGTAAAGTTAAACTATTTAACATACACCACAGATAAATAAAGCATTTATTCTTGCAATGTAGTTTTTGCCAGAGGACTTTTAATAATTTTGTTAAATCTTTTTTGTAATCAGAATTTTCCAATGATATATCTATAACCATAATGAATGATCTGCAGTAATTAACATATTCACTGTAATAATATGAGTAGAATAAAGCAAAATGAGTTGCTTGAATGTATGAATTAACATCATCCAACAAATTATTGCTGAGCTAACACTAATGATATGCAGCCTTATATTAGCATGGAGTAAGGAAATAGTTTATTTAATCTGTATGATTGTTCGCTTTTTTATGGGAACCGCTGTAGTAAAAATCCTTTACATAATAAATAGATTTCTACTAATAACCTTTTTTTAAAATACACTGATGATTATAATTATATTTCCAATTATTTGCTGATGACGCTGTTGCCCGCTCAAGAAGTCATAGTAGTTTTCTTACGAAAAACGTTTTTCTCCTCTCGATGATCTGCTAGCAGTCGTCATACGTGAATTCTTAAATCCTGTTATATCTTGATCTGATCTAAATCTCTGTTTGCGCAGAATAGAGGTAAAGATTTGCATGAAATAAAGCAGGAAAAAAGAAATCTAAGCTCAAACATAAAGTGCTTAAAAGTTACGAGCTTGTTTATCTACAGCTAGTGCAAAATGTTTTCTGCAAATTCTAAACAAAATTTTACGATGTTATCTTTTTCTATCTATAGATCACGATACTTAATAGGTTTTTATATGCCTTTACAAGTCTAAAATTACGCCCAATTCTCAATACTTCTCATGTCATCTTAATCGAACAGTCTATGAATATCCATCATACTTAATAGATAATAGGAAAGAATTTACAGACTACCTTTCAGTCTATAAAAATATTTAATTACTAGAAAACAAGAATTCAACTGTTTTTATACATAGCTTAGTATAAAAACTGACTTAGCTCGCTGAGGCATTTTCAAAAAAATGATTGATCAAGTGATTTAATAGGTACATATATAGTAGCTTAAAGCTATCATTTCAATTCTGATCAAGAGTTTGAGATCACATTTGCATCAATATGTTTGGCTAGATAGTTAGGAACTATCTAATCAGTGTATTTGGTAGTAAAACTCCAGTGCAATCTGTAAAGGTTAGTTAAAAACTAAACCTAAATTATTCAAAAAAAACCATTCTATTCTTTAGTAAAAAGATGCCTAATCATTATAATATTTCCTCGAAATTGTTCCTTAGTCCTATTGGTATAAATAGGATTGCGCGAATAGATCATATAATAATATGAAAGCAAATAATTAAGCTTATTTTATTTTGATTGTGGTTATCAACATCAAATATGCCACAATTATTTTTAATTATTATTAATATCTTAGAATAGCTGAAGTTAGTGCTAAAAAATTTTAGTTAACCTCAGAATTTCTGTTAATGGTTGCCATATCGAAAACGATAAAGATCAACCCACATTGCTGTTGCACCACAGATTGCAACAGGCATAATAACTAAATTTATAATCGGGATCATTGTTAGTAAATTGACTAATGCTCCAAACTGGATACTGATTGTTCGATTATTAGCAAGCGCTAACTTCATTTCATTAAATTTTACTTTATGATTATCAAAAGGATAATCACAATATTGAATTGTCATCATCCAGGCACCAAATAAAAACCATAAAATTGGTGCGATTGTTTGACCAATACCTGGAATAAAAAATAAGATAAACAACGGAATAAGACGAGTAAAATAGTAATATAATTTAGTTGCTTCCCGCACTAAGATTCGCGGTATGTCTACAATAAATGCTGAAAAACTGGTATCTGCTGTTGGTGTTCCCATTAATTCGGCTTCCAATTTTTCTGCTAACCAGCCATTAAAAGGAGAAGCAATAAAATTAGCGATGGTACTAAAGAAGTAGCTAAATACAAGTAAAATAGAGATCACCAAAACAGGCCATATTAGATAACTTAACCAGTGCATCCAACTAGAAAAATAAGAAAGTAATGTTTGAATCCAGTCACCTAATTTACTATAAAGCCACCAAAAGGCACTACTGAGTAAAATAATATTTGCTAATAGAGGTAAAATAATAAAACGCCTTATATTTAGGCGAGTAACTAGCTGGCATCCTTGAAAAAAATAATAGAAACCATTCGCAGTTTTTAGTGATTTTATTGAATTAATCATATTTTATATGATCTCCTTAAAATTTAATCTTGTATGATATAGATAGGATTTTTAGCTGGCTAGTATTTTTTTGGTTAAAACAGCGAAAAAATAATAAATATTTAACTTTTTATAAGAAAATTATGTAGAGGGTTGCACTTAACGTTATTCCTAAATACTCTTAATATAATGATACCGCCATAGTGGCAATTATTTTCAAACAACAGAGATAGAACGATGCAGGATTTGCGTCCAATATTAGTGATCGTTTGTACAGTAGCAATAATAACTTTACTGTTATATGGGTTTTGGACAAGTCGTAAAGAGAGTTCGAAGCTATTTAAAGATCGGCCCATGAAGAGCTGTAAGCAACATAATCAGAATGCTCATGAGAACACAGGCGATCCACCTATTGTCAATAAAGTAATGAATGCACAACAATCAGGATCTGAAGTAACTAATAAGAAGACAAATAAACAATTTGCCTCTCAAAAGTCTAAATCATCTAATGTAGTTAAAACACCTAACGATCATCTTTTTTTAGCTAAAACTGAAGTAGAAATTAGATTTCGTTCTAAACAAAAAAAAAGTGTTCAGATTAAGCAGCTTGAACTTGAAATTTCTGATCCTATGTTAAATTTAATTAATAGTGAAGAAAGAGAAACATCTTTTGTAACAAATATAGCACAAAGCAGCCAACAAGTTATTTGTGACCATAAACATCCTAATAGTGAAAAACAACAAAGTAATTTAGCTGATGAAGCTAATAAAAAGGATATTGTTATTGTTTTGCATGTTGCGGCACTGCAAGGTAAAGTTTTAGGCGGTACTTTATTGTTACAAAGTATTTTTCAATCGGGTTTTCAGTTTGGTAAAAGAGAGATATTTCATCGTTATGTTGATCCTTTTGATTCTGAGAAGATTTTATTTAGCTTAGTTAATATGGTAAAACCAGGTTCTTTTGAGCCAGAGGCTATGTCTGTTTTCAGCACACCGGGTATATCTATATTTATGATCTTACCTTCGTATGGTAACTCAGCACAAAATTTCAAATTGATGTTGCAAGCAGCACAACGTATTGCCGATGATGTTGGTGGTGTCGTACTTGATGAACATCGCAAAATGCTAACACCTCAAATGATAAAAGAATATCATAGCCGAATTAGAAAAACATTAATTTAAATATTAGATAATTAGTAATCGACCGCTATGATAGCGAAGGCTTTATTTTTAATAAAATAGTGAATAATGAAAAAGCAACAAAATTATCTTGCACGACTCAAACAGCAATTACATGATCATGAATATTTTTATCATGTATTAAATACCCCGAAAATATCTGATGCAGAATATGATCGAATGATGCAGGAATTAAAAAAAATAGAGGCTGATCATCCAGAATGGATTACTGGTGATTCACCAACACAACGTGTTGGTGCTCCGCCATTAAAGACTTTTAAGCAAGTGCATCATAAAATACCGATGCTATCATTAGATAACGTTTTTGATGAAGAGAGTTATTTAGCATTTGATAAACGAGTACATGATCGTTTAAAAAAAAATACTCCATTAACATTTTGTTGCGAGCTTAAATTAGATGGTTTGGCAGTTACCTTGTTATATGAACAAGGTAAACTAGTTCAGGCAGCAACACGTGGTGATGGTACAACAGGTGAAAATATTACGACTAATATTCGTACTATTCGAGCAATTCCGCTTCGTTTAATTAGCGATAATATTCCTGCGCGTATCGAAATTCGCGGTGAAGTTTTTATGACTCATCGAGGTTTTAAAAAATTAAATGAAGAAGCTCGGCGTAATGATGGTAAAATTTTTTCTAATCCACGTAACGCCGCAGCCGGTTCATTACGTCAGCTTGATCCTTGTATTACAGCGAAAAGGCCATTAACCTTTTTTTGTTATGGTTTCGGCTTATTAGCTGGAGGAAAATTGCCTCCTAGCCAATATAAATGTCTAATACAGTTTAAAAAATGGGGATTACCTGTTAGTGATAAGATCGCACTTTGCAAAAATAGCCAACAAGTTTTAGATTATTATCATCAAGTTAAGCATCAGCGTTTAAGTTTAGGCTTTGATATTGATGGTGTCGTTGTTAAAGTAGATCTATTGTCGCTGCAAGAAGAGCTAGGTTTTGTTGCTCGAGCTCCTCGTTGGGCTACGGCATTTAAATTTCCTGCTCAAGAACAAATTACTTTATTACATGATGTTGAATTTCAGGTGGGACGTACCGGCGTTATTACACCGGTTGCCCGATTAGAGCCTGTTCAGGTTGCAGGCGTCACTATAAGCAATGCAACATTGCATAATGCTAATGAGATAGAACGTTTAGGGATACGTATTGGAGATACCGTTATTATTCGTAGATCGGGTGATGTGATCCCACAGATTATTAATGTTCTTACTGAAAGACGTTCTCCTAATAGCCAAAAAATTCGGTTTCCTGTTCACTGTCCTGCTTGCGGTTCAACGATTGAACGTATTGAAGGTGAGACGGTGATCCGTTGTACTGGCGGTTTGACTTGTGCCGAACAACGTAAAGGCGCCTTGAAGCACTTTGTTTCATGCCGAGCAATGAATATTAAGGGGATGGGAAGTAAAATTATTGATCAATTGGTTGATAAAAAATATGTAACGACAGCAGCTGATCTTTACCATTTAAATATTAATATTTTAGCTAAATTAGAGCATATAGGTCTAAAATCTGCGCAAAATCTAATTAATACGCTTAATAAATCAAAACGAACTACATTAGCTCGTTTTATTTATGCGTTAGGTATTAGAGAGGTTGGTGAAGTAATAGCTAGAAATTTAGCGATACATTATGTGACGTTAACTTCACTCATGGTAACAGATATGAAATCTCTAAAAATGGTACCTGGTGTTGGCGAAACAGTTGCTAAGCATGTTATAAATTTTTTTCACGAACAATATAATTGTAATATGATTAATGAACTAGTAAATGAAATTGATATTAGTTGGCCGACGATAGTGACTAAGAAAACGAATAGTCCATTTACCGGTAAAACGCTAGTTTTAACCGGTACATTAAATTACTTAACACGTAATGAGCTTAAAGCTAAATTAATATTACTTGGCGCAAAGGTAACGGGCAGTGTTTCTAAAAAAACAAATCTGGTGATCGCTGGTAAAACTGTTAGTTCTAAATTGAAAAAAGCAAATGAGTTAGGAATAAAAATTATTAATGAGAATGAATTAATGATGTTATTAGAAGATCATTAATATTTTATGGTTTTTCTCAATGCAGCAGTAATTTTAAGATATTAACTGAGTTATTAATAAATTTATTATATGCCGGTCGTCAGGCTACATTTTACTCTAAAACTTGTAAATGTGTTTCCATCCTTAAATTAGATGTTGTTTAACACTAGATTATCAGTAGCTAAAATCCCCTTAGTCTAGGTTACAGCTTTCTGAGGAGGAGACGGACGCATCTTAAATAGTATTGAAAGGTTGTTTTCTCTAGCCATAGTACTTTGCACGTCGGCTTCGTAGTTTCATATTGTCGCAAAAATTTAATTTAATCAAAATTGTCGCTCTTATGATCCCTAGTGCGCTAATGAAAAGCATAAAATGCCACCGTTCTTATTGCTCTTTTCTCCACCTTCTTCATCGCTGCAGGATATTTGCTGAAACCCATTACCAATAAAACACAAGGGCTTAATCAGTGGCATTACGATTCTCTACTGCCCAAATATTCCCCAAGATTACCCTTAATTTTTAGTTACATATCTTTTAGGGAGCCAAGGTAACGCATGAGTTATTTCGATACCCAACAGTGTTGATCCTACATATCTAGAAAAGATCTCTGCTATTACATTCCAAAAACCAAGGAAACTAAGTTTTTGATAACAAGCCTGATAGATACGATTAAGCTACGCGCTTAGATATCATTGATAAGTTTGGCCTAGTTTGCCTTCTAATTCTTGATAAGCATCGGCTAGCCCAACAAACTTCTTACCATCTATGCAGTGATATCAATAATAAAACAGACAAAGGTGATCACCTACTTGATAAAACGATTATATATCATCGTCCCGAAAATAAAGATAGCATAGCTTAAATGAAGCAAAATACCATTTCATGGGATCTTTAAGCTATTGCTATTTTAGTCTGCTAATGCTATTGAAGGGAGAGAATGTGCTTTTTTAACAAATAGAGAATCGCCAAAAGAGATTTATGAAAATCACCGATGATGGAGATACTTTCGTTGGTAACTATGGTAGAAACTATTTAAAGTTTTTGCACGCTTTCGATAAGGCGACGCAAGGAGCTTTAAAAAAGATATTACGTTGGTGCTACAATTTCTAACCTTAGCTACTTTAATCTCAACATCAAGAATAGCAATCTATATGGTTAGCTGTAGCAAATAACCATTACGAATAACAGATAACAATTCATAGATAATGTGCGAAATTCAGCATGTTGTCTAAGATAGTTTATAGCTCTTTTTCAATAGCGGTACCTTATGAGCTACCGAGCAGTATTATGGATGAGTTTATGAAAGGGATCGAAGGTAATATCTGATTTGGTGGATACTTTAGATTGTTAAAATTATCCATGAAATTGATCAACAGGATAGACAGCATCTTTAAAATCTATATGCTAAACATTAGCATAACTTTAAAAAAGAGTTACATACCGTTTTTTGATCTACAAAATGTTCAGTCATTAAAAATATGAATTCGCTCATTTGTATGTAGAGCTTGATATAGAAAACTAAACTATCTGTCGCATCCCGAAAATAGTATACTTTAAATAATTTAAGTTTAACCTTGAACCAATCTTTAATAAACTGCAATGTAGTTTTACTATCTAATAGTAATTCTGGTAATTCCTGATTGTATAGCAAAATATATTAATAAAGAGTGATCTTAAATTCTTGACTAGAATTTAAAATAATGAATTCACAGTTTATCTACTATAACACCCATTGAATCGCTAGACTATATCATTTATTTGAGGATGCAGCGGCAGAATATGTTGATGTTCTATATCAAGCTCTATACATAAACGATTGAATTAATATTTTTAGTGGTTGAACGCCTCTCAGATCAAAAAGGCGTTATATAAATTCTTTGATATTCTCTGTAAGTACCTGATGGATAACCATAGGATTGAAACAACCTTAGTTAAGATCACGCAAAAAGTGTCTAGCATTTGACACTGCCTTAACCTTGATGATCAGAAATTAAATTGTTTTCTAAATGAAGAGCAATAGCCAGCCTTCTGCTAAAAGCAAATAGGATAGTTTACTGTAGGTTTATTACAACTTAAGATTTTATTGGAGTGTATATATTCTTTGATCTAATGCGCTCTAATTTTAGAAAATTAACCTTAAGCTTGGCTTAATAACTATTATTTTCCTATTTTATGCATTTTTATTAATAATTCCATTGTCTGGTTGCTAACCTAACCATCGATAAAAGCGGCTTAATGCCACAGAGAATGACATTTTGTATGAATACGTGCACAGGAATTCTTTTATGAGAACTATTAATACTCTGATTTTCTAATTTTTTATGAATCGTTATTTTAGCGCCTTATACACCTTCGGTAATAGTCTACCTTGTTTACAATTTAATAAGAAATCATAGTAACACAGCATCTTAAAATACCTCGCAAAAATATAGCTAATATACCGATAAATCATCTCTTCTGCATAAGAATGGGTTGCTGCTAATACTACTTTTTCAGTCAGATATCATTATAATGACATACAATCAGTTCCCTCTTAGTAATGCCACAGTTGAGTGGCAATATTGGCGTTTAATAACGTAACACAATAGAAGCATTTAATGCTATGCCACGTTCATTTTACATTTTTAATAAAATGCACTTTTTCCAGTAACACCTGTATTATGTCTTCAGGTAACGTTATCACTTTTTCTCTGGTACGCGGATATATGCACAACAATAATAAGACACTATAATTTATTAAGTCATAATTGTAACATAGGAGTCGAATGTTAATGTCTTATCAGATTTCTTCGACTACTTTTTAAAGAACACTGCTCATGCCATATAGCAGAATATTTAATATCTAGCTAGATCACTAGTGATGGAGAGATAATATGGGGATGTCCATTGAGTTATTGAACATAAGTGTAAAAAGCATAGAAGATACCAATTTCAATATCCTGTTTACGTATTCAAATGCAACATAGTACGGGTGGTGGCTAGTTATTGTTGAAATAGGCTAAAGGAGATAGGAATAGTAAAAAAAATATTTTGCTACTCACGGTGGTCTGGTAAAATATAAAACTAGCATTCCAACCACTGCTCAGTATCTTTAATGCCATATGAATTACAACTTTTTACTTATAGTTATAGGAAAACGGAACTAGAAACATTCAGTATAGGCACAGCAGTAGCGTCTCCCTGGTCACCTACAGTGAGACAAGTGCTGCAGTCAAGTGCTTGTTTAACAGCTATACGGTTACATCACTTAATACTTTCAGAGTATTTCAAAAAATTTATTCTATTCGCTATTAATACTGAAAAGCAGTTTAGTTGATATGAGAATTTATATCTGAATAAAATACCCTCTCTTCTTCTTACCAGAAGAATAGAAATGTCATCCTGTCCGAATTTCTTTAGGTTTATTGATCCCGGTTATTTTTTTATTCGTCCTAAGGGTTACCCTAAAGAGACTAGGATCATCACTTATAGGGAACTAGGTGATATGAATTTATAGCAAGCATAATATCAGTTATTGCCATGAATCTAGTTTATATTCAGCGTTATCGACTCAACCTAAATGCATATTACTTAAAACTTTAAATAATCGTGATTAGTGGCGAATAATACTTGCGTGTTAAGAAAATTGTGAATCAAGAGTTAAACGCATCTCTCTAATGTACTCTTTAGAGATCTATAAAATTTAGTCAATCTGTTCTTACTTATCCCGGAAGTAAGATAATAAAGTGTTGTTGATAAATAAGCGATTTAACACCTAATTTTGTATATTGTCTTCCTGATTTTACTTAGTTTACTCTTTCTAGGATATTATTTTGAGACATTTAGATAATTCTTGAAAATCAAGATATTATATAATACAAAATAGTATTCAGATCATAAACGTCTCTGAATCAACGCAGGTGCTCCGTTCACACTATAGTGTTCTATTCTCTTTATACTCCTTGAAGAGGGGGGTTACTTTTAGGTGTTGTAGTTTTTTGATGACATGCCCCATAATTATAATATTTTTTATCAACTTATATCTTGCATCTATCTTTCCATGAATAGTGTGAGGTCTTACAAAGACTATATAAGAATTTGGATCAAACATGCCCAATACTGATTGGATAATTTTTAATTATACAACCAAATATGTTGATGAAGAGAGTAATTTTAATTTCTTGATTAGAGTTAAAATAACAGCTTTATAGCCATCTATGCGTACATTAAATCGATTAACCAAACATTCATTTTAATATCCCCATCAGAGGACTGACTCAACGTTATATACAAAGCTCTATACATAAGCACTCTAACTACTGTTTTTACAGTAAATGAACGTTTTGCAAACTAAAAAGGCAATCTGTATATTTTTTTGCTATTTATCTGTAAGCACCAATAGATAGTTATTGGATATGCTTAATTAAGATCACGTCAGAATGGTTAAGCATTGACTCCATCTTTAACCTTGTAAAGACCAATAAAACCCATCAAATTTTTCGATCTATACCTCTATACCTATAAAAAATACGTCGTAAAGTTTTATTTCATGTTTTTGTAAAAAATTTTATATTTACGTAAAATAAAAAAGCTTGTAGCTTTTAAATGATTTTATGTTTCAGCTTTAAGATTTCCTACCTAATTTTATATAAATTTCCCGTTTAAGCCTGCATAAATAGCGATTCAAGTCAGATTAATATGTAATTAGTTTAGAAATTTGTGTACGGAAAAAGACACTTCTACAAGCAGATTAACAAGAGGAAAACGTTTTTTACAAAAAACAACTTTAACTTCCTAAACGGACAAAAACAGACTCCCCTCTCCGTTGGTAAAAATAGAGAAATATGTCTGCGATCATGAACATCATTTCGTTTTCGATATCTAGCAACAGCAAATTCGAGTATATCATAACGCTTAGTCAAAGTAGATAGAATCTCTTTGTTGGCTTGGATAGGACCTATAACTTTATATATTATAGTTGCTTGACTATGGAACGTAATAATTATGATATTTTTACTATCAACTATATCCATGAATAGTTACACTTGATGAATAGGAGTGTACGATAAATATCTATATAATGATCCAGGATTAAATAATTAAATAATAATTAAAATAGTATAGTATACTTGTGCAAGTAAGTTTATTACTTTTAAATACATCGTAATAAGTTATGCACTATGGGTTAATATAGAATAAATATTATTATCATCTAATATAAGTAACAATGATCTTGATTAAATATAGGTAAATCCAATGATCATAGTGACTGGTGGAGCTGGTTTTATTGGCAGTAATATTATTAAAGCACTAAATGATATAGGGCGTAGCGATGTTATCGTAGTAGATAATCTTAAAAATGGCTCTAAATTTATCAATTTAGTTGATTTAAATATTGTAGATTATATCAACAAAAAAGATTTCATCAAAAGTATTATCGCTGGTGACAATCTTGGCGATATTGATGTGATTTTTCATGAAGGCGCTTGTTCATCAACCACTGAGTGGAATGGTCAGTATATGATGAATAATAACTATGAATATTCAAAAAAGTTACTTCATTACTGTATTGAACGAAATATCTCATTTTTGTATGCTTCTTCAGCTGCAACTTATGGTAAGCGCAATGATTATTTTATTGAAGAACGAAAATATGAAAAAGCATTAAATGTATATGGGTATTCTAAATTTTTATTTGATCAATATGTTCGTGGAATTTTATTACAAATCACTTCACAAGTATCTGGATTCCGTTACTTTAATGTTTATGGTCCGCGTGAAAGTCATAAAGGAAGTATGGCCAGTATTGCTTTTCATTTAAATACACAAATTAATCAAGGTCAAAATCCAAAACTTTTTGCTGGTAGTAAGAAATTCAAGCGTGATTTTATTCATGTGAGCGATGTAGCAGCAGTTAATTTATGGTGTTGGCAAAATAAAATCTCCGGCATATATAACTGTGGTACTGGTAAGGCTAATTCTTTTCAGGCGATAGCTGATGAGGTAATAGCTTTTCATCAAAAAAAGAAACTAGTAGTAGAATATACTGTCTTTCCTGATAAATTAAAAGGTTGTTATCAGACATTTACCGAAGCAGATCTCACTAAATTACGAGCCGCGGGTTACAATAAACCGTTTAAAACTGTGACAGAAGGAATTTCTGACTATATGCAATGGCTAAATTGCAATGATTAAATGAAAATAGCATGAAGATACTGGTTATTGGTCCCTCATGGGTGGGCGATATGATGATGTCGCAGAGTCTTTATCGTACTTTAAAAACCCTACACTCAAACGCAGAAATTAATGTTATGGCACCTGATTTCTGCCGGCCACTTTTAAATAAAATGCCTGAAGTAAGCCAGTCCATATTAATGCCTTTAAATCATGGATATTTAGCTATCAGTTTGCGTCGTCAGCTTGCTATTCATTTAGGTACTGAATGTTATAATAAAGCCTATATATTACCCAATTCTTTTAAATCTGCGCTTATACCTTTTTTTTCTCGAATACCTATACGGACAGGATGGCGTGGTGAAATGCGTTATTGGTTGCTTAATGATATTCGTCTATTAGACGAAGACGCTTTTCCGCAAATGGTTCAGCGTTATGTTGCATTAGCTTACGAAAAAGATTCAGTTAACAACGGCGATGAAATCCCTAAACCAATTTTATGGCCACAACTTTTCGTAACAGAAACAGAAATTGTCCAGAGTAAATATATTTTTCATATTCCAAAACAGTTACCAATTATCGGTTTTTGTCCAGGATCAGAATTTGGTCCAGCTAAACGCTGGCCAACTTATCACTATGCTAAGTTAGCTCAATTATTATTAGCTACTCATGGTTATCAACTTTTAATATTTGGCTCGCAAAAAGATAGTTGTATCGGTGAAAATATTCGGCAATCGCTTTCTATAGATTGTAAACAGTATTGTTTTAATCTAGTAGGTAAAACAACCCTTGAACAAGCAGTTAATTTACTAGCATCTTGCCAAGCTGTAGTGACCAATGATTCAGGGTTAATGCATATTGCGGCTGCATTAAATCGACCTTTAGTTGCAATTTATGGGCCAAGTAATCCTAATTTTACGCCACCATTATCAAATAATGTAGAAATTATCCGTTTAATAACCGGTTATCATAAGATAAGAAAAGGAAGCACAGAGAGTGGTTATCATCAAAGTTTGATTGATATAAAACCTGAACGCGTAATTACTGCATTAACTAAGTTATTGACAGGAAATTAATAGCTATGAAAGTATTGATCATTAAAATTTCATCGATGGGTGATATATTGCATACTTTACCTGCACTGACAGATGCAGTTATACATTATCCTGATATTCAGTTTGATTGGGTTATTGAAGATAATTTCGCTGAAATTCCAAACTGGCATTATGCTGTTAAGGAAGTTATTTCGGTAGATTTTCGTCAGTGGCGAAAAAACTGGCTAGTAAAATCTGTCAGACAGCAAAGAGCAGTTTTTCGTGCTCAATTACAACAGTATAAATATGATGCAGTGATCGATGCACAAGGATTATTAAAAAGTGCTTTTTTAATCACACGTTTAGCTCGTGGTGTAAGCCATGGCTATGATTGGAAAAGTGCTCGCGAGCCTTTAGCTAGTCTATTTTCTAATTCTCACTATAGAGTTAATAAACAGCTGCACGCGGTTGAACGAACCCGACAATTATTTGCCGACAGTTTACATTATCATAAACCAACTATTACTGGTGATTATGGTATTGCACCATATTTTTCACTATTGGCTTTAGACAAAGAAAACGATCCTTATATTATTTTTTTTCATGGCACTACACGTAATGAAAAGCATTGGCCTGAATCTCATTGGCGACAACTGATCACCGATATACAAGTTAAAGGCTTAAAAGTTAAATTACCGTGGGAAACTAATCTTGAATATCAACGCGCTATGAACCTAGCTAATGGTTTTAAGAATGTGGAAGTATTACCTAAGCTTTCATTAGATGAAATAGCTCAACAAATTATCGCAGCTAAAGCAGTCGTTTCTGTTGATACAGGATTAAGCCATTTAACCGCTGCACTAAACAAACCCAATATTACCCTCTATGGTCCTACTGATCCTCTATTAATCGGTGGTTATGGTGAATCACAACAAGCAATTATTTCAACTGATGGCAATATGGAAAAAATTAAACCAGATGAAGTCTTCCAACGTTTGGCTTTAATAATAAAGAATAAATAGTAAAATTTTTATCTATCTATTTAATAGATAAGGTTTAAACAAACAATGTAACTTGCTCGATTAAGCTTAAATTAGCTTTACTAAAGCTGTCAAGCTTACATTAATATAGATAGAAATTATTCTATAATAATACTTTTTGTTTGGTGCAATAAATCTTAAATATATTGATTGCAGATCAGCATTTAGTTCTGATTAGTAAATCATGGGTAATGTTTTAAGATCCGAATAAAATTTTCTTGGCTATAATCTTTATCTTTTTATTCTAATAAAAAGAGTTACCAGTAAATCTGATATATAGTTGGTCAGATTACGTTCCACTTTGATTCTTTATGAATCTTTTCTTTATCCTTAAATTAGATGTTCTTTATCACCAGAGTTAGCAGAATCAAATCCCTTTAGGTGGTTCTAGATTTTTTGAGTACACGGAAGCAACTTAAATACTATTGAAAGGATTGTTTTCGCGACTGTAATCTCAACATCGTCAATACCCGTATCTTCTAGGTTGACTATAGCAATTAACCGTTACAGATAACAGTATGACACGTCGATCTATAAAAAGGAGAGCGTTCAGCATGTTGTTGCAACATAGATTCGAGCTCCCTTCTCAACAGTGGTGCCTATCAACTACCTGACATTATTATAAATGAGTTTATATAAAGAACACTAGGGTAATATCTGGTTTTGCGAATAGCTTATAGGCTAGACTTTTTATAAGTATACCGTCTCTATGTTCTTGAAATTATCTACAAAAACAATCATGCAGAGGATATTGCCACCCATCTTTGAAATTTCATATACCAAAATTAGTATAACTTTTCTCAGTATCAGCTAAGAAGCGTTGAGGATTCGTCTTAATAAAGACGAATAAATATCTATCAAGTGCCCTGAGATATATCTACAAAAAATAATATCGTAAAATTTCATTTGATATTTGCAGAAGATATTTCAATCTATGTGAGATAATCAAGCTCATAGTTTTAAACCATTTATACTTTAACTTAAGTATTTTTCTTCTTCAATTTCACGCAAATTCCTACTCGTACCTGAATAAACAGTGATCCAGGCCAGATTAAGATAGAACCGCTTTTAGGATTCATGTACGAGGGGAGACAACTCTACCAGCAGATCTTAGAAAAAGAAAAAATATTTTTCGCAGGAAAATTCCTATAGTCTCCTGAGTAGGAGACAGTATCGTCAGCAATCAATGGGAATATGGCTGTGATCTTATTAAGATCATCTTGTTTTTGATTTTTAACAAAACGGTAAATTCGGATATCCTATCTAACCCTTACCAAAGTAGATGTATACTGTTTTTTCTTCCTAAAAAGCACCAATTTTAGGTGTTGTAGTTTCTTGATGATAAAGCTTCATCATCATACTTTACTCTAAACTTATATTCTTCAGTAACCATCATCTTTTCATAAATAGAGCTATATAACTAGGACCTATATAATGAATATCTGAAACTAAATAATTAATTTATATGGCTGCTGCCATTTCATCTAAATCACATTACCTATAATTTGTACAGAATGAATATCTGATCTATTAATACAAATCATTCTATCTAGGTTTATCTATTTTTTAGATATGAGGGTGGGAAACAGAATTTTAATAATTATGATATTATCACTCATTCAGTAATTTAATGATTTAAAAATCTATAGATGACAAACTAACACCCGCCATTGGCGCTATAATTAACCAGGTTTTCTAAAATTTATAACCCATAGGTAACTACCCTATGTGACTTATAAGATAGCTTATCTTACGTTTTTTACGAGATATAAAAAGATAAATTTTGACTAAAAATATTTATTTAAAATATTTTATTCTTATTTTAAAAAAAATTTTTATTAGGTTAAATAACCTATCTTGATAGTATCAAAAATTAATTTTGATAACTATTTATTATGGTTAATGGAAATTTTTTTATATAAAAATATAAATTTTAAATTTATAATACTTATTATTTTATAATCTTTTATTAAAAGATTATTCACATAAATTTATTACTAAAATTAACGTATGTATTATGCTAATCCTGCTTAAGTTAAATCCGCTTTTTTATTTTAATTATTAAGATAATCCTTCTTTATTCTATTATTAGCTCAATATTCATCTTGTTATTAACAGATAATTATAACTGATTTTTACTGATTAGCTAATATTCTGGACAGTTTAAATAAACTATTTTAGTTCATAATTCCAGATAGCACCAGCTAATTTATGTAATGGAGCTCAGCTAAGATACTAAATAATAATTCGCCTCTAGATCTTCAGGTTGATATTTAGCCAAATAAAAAACTAATTTATCAGCAACATTATTTTACTTACTGTTCTTTTAGCTAGCCAGATCAATAAGCTTAAATCTCGATATCAATGCCAATAACTTTTTTTATGCATAACTTAAATGGAAGAAATAACCAGTATTCACTAAGCTATAATTAAAATCGATAACTGTTTTATTTTTTTAAATTTAGGCTATCTAGCTACACTAAACATAGTAATATGATAGAGTACTAGTATTGGTGCCCAGTATCAAACACCAAGCTAAGATTTAAAGTAAATTAACTACTTTAAAGTAAATTAACTACATTGAAATCAGGTGTATCACACTAGCTGGGGGAATCTATAATTCTTACCAAAATATATGAGATGAAAATTATCTATCTATTCACGTTACTAATCTCTTTATCTTCTATTTGTTCAATTTTATGTACAAATTTTATAGGGTAAAGAATAATTTTCAAATTGACTAATAACCTTCTCAATAAACTTAATAATATCTGCTGTATCCTCACCAAAGACAAATTCCCCAGTATGGATTTTCAAAAAAAAGTATTATCATATCTATCTAAAAGATGAGAGAAAACACCATCTCTCTATATTTCCTATTAATATATCACTTAAGGCTAAAAGCAGCCTGCTCAGTTGCTAAAAATTTAGACGTATTTGTATCTAGAGCATAAATATTTTTAAAATCTTTGATTATTAGCTTATTTTATCGATGTAGATAATAATTTTTTCTCACCAATAAGACTACTTATTAAAAAAGCAAGCAAGCTCAATAATATTAATGGGATTATCTGAGGATCCCAAGATAGGATAAAATTTAAAATTTTACCATCAAAGGCGAAAAATAATGTGCAAGAGATAGCACTGAAGTTCATTGAACTTAATTAATTAAAACGGTTTGATTTTTGGCATTAAAGTCCGAGTTTTAATTGGCAAAAACAGTTTGTAATTCACCAAAATCCAGTAATTTTAACTAAATAATCATTTGAAGTGATTGCTAAACAACTTATAACAATAAAATGCTAAAAATAAGAGTAAAAACACACTTGAGATTTAAATTAATTTTTATTTTATCTCTTTTGGTGTAATATTTATATATAGATTTTTTATGATAATTACTGAAGATTAAATCAATTGTGAATTAATTATTAAAATAATCACAACCATTGAAGTAGATAAAATCTTCTTCGGCGAAGAGAGGTAAAACTGTAATCATTAATATTATGATCATCTCATATAAGATCGTTAAATTTGGTAAAAATAGCCAGATCTAATACAGCTATTAAATACATTTTAAGTATTAAAATCACCATTATTATTGTCCTGATAATAATCCAACGGTGCATCGCTTATCTTTCTTTAATAAGAAAGATAGCTGGCGGCAGAGATGTGGTAAGCTAATAACCAAAAAATAAACTAATCCTCAGAAGGAAACTATAAATAATATTCTAAATATATTATTAGGGCCTTGTGGCATGATTAATTTTAGATCACTTAATTTTAATGTCTTAATTGCTGTGCAAGGTCCCCCCTATCCCTACGTCTTATAAATAGTTGCAACCAATAGAATAATAGTTCCAATAACTTAAACAAAGCCTTGCAAATTATTTTTTAAAAAAAAGCCCTAAAACCATCAAAAGAACAATAGTGATATAAAATATTAATAACCCTATTCATAGGGGGATACTTGTCCAGCTTCTAATAAACAAGCTTCACCAATAAATTGAACTATCATAATACCAACTAAAAAAGCGGACGAGCAAAACAATACTAGCAATCCATACCAATAAATAAGTTTGAAACGAGCTATAACATATTATTAAGTGTCACCGTATTATAGTAATGGCTACTAGGATGGTGAATTTTCTCTAATACGCTAAGAGATAGCAAATAGTTTACACCTGAATTAAGGTAAATTAGCACCCAGCCCTAGTGCATATATAATTGCACTAGGACTACCTATGAAAACTAGCACTGATATAGGGTTGCAGTGTTTGTCATCGCCAAAACAAGCCTACCAATATAGAAATTATACAGAAAGTATTCATACAAAATTTACTTTTTTGACATCACATAAATAGATAATAAACAATTTAATAATAAATAACTAATAAGTGGTAAGAGAATTTCAATTTGCATCTATATATTCCAGTAATTTTATTTAAAAAATTTAATTATAAAAATATAAAATAAAAAATCATAAGTAAAGTATAAATATGAAAGTTCATCCATAATGGAATCTCTGTTATTTATATCCTTCAATTAGGATATAAACAGTCATAATCCAACTATATAAATAAGCAAGAGAAAAACCGATGAACAAGTTTTCTTCTTGAATTAAAGAAAAAATTTGTTTATTGGCTCTCCCACCTAGTAATAAAAGCTTAATCTGAGAGATTGCATCTTATTTAAAAAATATCTTCAGGAGTTTATTAAAAACAAAGGTACTTTCTTTTCTCTATTATAAAGAAATGTAAATAGAAAAGTTTTATTCTTGTAAGCCAAGCTTTTGTTCTAAGTAATGAATGTTGATGCCACCTTTTAAAAAATTGCTATCATCCATAATTTTTTGTTGTAATTTTATATTAGTTTTAATGCCATCAATAATTAATTCAGATAAGGCATTTTTCATTCGAAGGATAGCAATTTCTCGAGTTTCACCATAAGTAATCAGCTTACCTATCATAGAATCATAGTAAGGTGGAACAGTGTAGCCTGCATAAATATGTGATTCCCACCGTATTCCAAAACCACCAGGAATATGAAGGCGAGTAATTTTACCCGGACTTGGCAAAAAGGTATCTGCATCTTCCGCATTAATTCGACATTCTATTGCATGCCAATGAATTTTAATATCTTTTTGTTTAATGGATAAGGGCAAACCGGATGCGATCCTTAACTGCTCTTTAATTAGATCAACCCCAGTGATCATTTCTGTTACAGGATGCTCAACTTGAATGCGCGTATTCATTTCAATAAAGTAAAATTCACCATTTTCATAAAGGAACTCAAAGGTTCCGGCACTACGATAATTAATATCAAGAGAAGTTTTTACGCAGTGTTCACCAATACTTTTACGCATATCAACTTTTATACCTGGTGCAGGCGCTTCTTCAACTACTTTTTGATGACGACGTTGTATTGAGCAATCACGTTCACCTAAATAAATCGCATTACCTTTACCATCAGCAAGTACTTGAATCTCAATATGCCGCGGATTCTCCAAAAACTTTTCCATATAAACGATACTATTATTAAAGACAGCTTTTGCTTCAATGCAAGTAAGTATAATAGCCTGTTCTAGATCACTTTCATTACGAACAACCCGCATACCGCGACCACCACCGCCACCGGATGCTTTAATAATAACCGGGTAGCCAATTTGATTAGCAATTGTTTTATTAATTTTTATGTCCACTCCTAAAGCCCCATCTGAGCCAGGAATACAAGAAATACAAGCCTTTTTCATAGCTTCAATGGCTAAAATTTTATCACCCATGAGTCGAATAGTTTCTGGTTTAGGACCAATAAATATAAAACCAGAGCGCTCTACTTTTTCAGCGAAGTCGGCATTCTCAGAGAGAAACCCATAGCCAGGATGAATGGCTTCTGCAGCAGTAATTTCTGCTGCCGAAATGATTGCTGGAATATTAAGATAGCTTTCAGCTAAAGCGGCAGAACCAATACAGACAGTTTCATCAGCAAGTAATACATGTTTTAAGTTACGATCAGCGATAGAATGCACGGCAACGGTTTTTATTTTTAGTTCTTTACAGGCACGTAAAATGCGTAAAGCAATTTCGCCACGATTGGCGATAACAATTTTTTTAAGCATAAGATGCCTCGTTATTCAATAATAACTAACGGCTCGTCAAATTCAACTGCTTCTCCATTTTTCAGCAGGATTGCTTTAACTATACCCGCTTTATCTGCTTCGATCTGATTCATCATTTTCATCGCTTCAATAATACATAGAGGATCTCCTATTTTAACTGTTTGGCCTACTTCAATAAATGGTTTTGCTTCTGGACTTATCCCTCGATAAAAGGTACCTACCATTGACGAACGAACAGTATAACCAGTGATTTCTGGTTTTTTCTCATTTACTGTTTTAGGTAAAATTTGAGAAGGTGCTATGGCGTTTGCTAAAGCGGGTTGATGCGAAGTTGATGTTGTCATATACTTCTGTATAGTTGGTAAATTTTGTACGATTGTACGGCTTATACGCACTGATTCTTCACCTTCCGAAATTTCTAGTTCAGAAATGCTAGATTCTTCAACAAGCTCAATCAATTTTTTAATTTTACGAATATCCATAAAGTTAATTCCATATTTTATTCTTTATATTTATTAAATTGGGGGTTCATTAATGGTTGCTAATTCTTTAATTCTTAATAAGAATTTAACTGCAGACTCTAATGCAAAAATATAACCATCATAATGGAAACCACAGATGACCCCATTTGCTATATCAGAGATATAGGAATGACGTCTAAATGGTTCACGTGCATGAATATTAGTAATATGAATTTCATAAAAAGGAATGTTAACGCTTAATATAGCATCTCGTAATGCTACACTAGTATGCGTTAATGCTGCTGGATTAATCAATATAAAGTCAATTTTTCTTTGAATTTTATGGATTTCATTAATAAGCTCATGTTCTGCATTAGATTGAAAATGACTTAATTTAACTCCTAATTGTTTTGCTTTTTGACTTGTTTTGTTAACAATATCCTGGAGGGTAAAAGCGCCGTAGAATGCCGTCTCTCTTGTCCCCAGCATATTTAAATTTGGACCATTTAGCAGCAAAATATGAAAAATTTTTTCCATTTTGCAGATATCTCCCGATTGATAAATCAGTTATCATAACTTGATGCTAATAATTTGTCATCTTTTTCTTATAAAAGATGTTTATTTTAATACATACGGGAAATTATAAATATTTCATTGCAATTAGCAGTAAAATTATCTAAATTTTTAAAAATTTATCTATTTTACCAGTGATAGAGAGGGGGGAGAATCTTCTCGGCTGGTTATTTGGTTATTAATTAATTTATCGGCATAATAAATTATTTTTTAATGGGATGTCTCTCTTTTTTTTTCTTAATTGATAAAAACTACTGAATAAATTAGCTAACCGTTGTTATATCTGTAAGCGTTTTATTATTAGAATAATCACAGAGTTAATTCTTGTAATCGCATCTTATGCAGAAGATACGAGATCACTATTACCGATAACATAATATTGGTGTCTAGAACTAAATGCTGTTGCTGTAAATGCTGCTGCTGTACCTGAATAGCATATTTGTGAAATAATAGTTACTATTATATTGCCTCAATAGTATCTATAGTTCCTGTTTACTCTCACCTTTTAAAGGGTGAGATATTTAGTAAATTCTTTATCTAGCAGTAGCACTTGTTTAGGGCAAACCACCTAACTCACTATGGTGAGAGCGGAACAGCTGAACTGTTTTTGCATATTCATGATCTAAATACTATTTTTATTCTTCGATATCTTAATTTTAGGAATTCAACCAGATAGTTCAGAATAAGTCTCCTAGAAAGCGACAATTAAGTAAATCAGGAAGACAATATACGATTTACATATTACACCTCCTGTTTATCTAAAAGGCTTTAATCTCTCTCATGAAATTAATGATGACAGACCGACTAAATTTTTATGATACTCAAAATACGGTGTGCAACAATTGGATCCGGGCTCTCGGTTCTCAATTTTTCTAGACATATAAGTATTATCGCTTATAGTTACTATTATTCGGAGTTTTGATCAACGATCCAGACCCCAAGTTAATAATTTTGGATACGATTGAATTGATGGAAATAACTAAAGTATGCTTTTCAATAAATTTATTACTTATAGAGAAATATGGATAATTCTTCTCTGCTTACTCCTAGAATAAACAGAATGATAACTAGGCAGAGAGACCCTTATAAATACGGACAGAATGACATCTTTTCTCTAGAAAAAGATGCAAAAGTAATTTACTAGATATATATTTTCTCAGATCAACTAACTGGTTTTCAGCATTGATGACAACTGGAATAAATTTTTTGAAACATGGCAAAAACGGTAAACTTATAAATGCGTCTATATCTGTTAAGCGACTGTTTTACTACAGTACTTTGTGTCATGTAGTTTATCTTCTCTAGCTATTAACTGCACCTTTCCTAAAGATTTACATTGTTATTTTTTGCATAGCTGTAAAAAAATCCTATAGCTCATGTGATTTTAAAGCTATCGAGCAGTAAATTAGCACAATAAATTTATATTTGCTCAATTGCAACTGGCAACACATTACTTTCATTAATACCTCATCTTCTATGCCCTTTTTTAAAATAACTGACTTTTTGGATAATCAATCCTCTGTTTTGCGTCTCCTAGTAAGCTAGGCTGTAAGTTAGCACGCAAAATAAGGCATTAAAAAATTGCTATTTTTATTATGCCTTGCATACTTATGCTTGACAACTCAATCAACATCTGCATGTTTACACCTCCATCACTCATATCAGCCTAAATATTAAACATGCTATAATGAGGTGATGTGTTCTTTAAAAGAAAGGACAAGCGGACGCAAATCTGATAAGGTATTATCATTCGACTAGTGCATTTACAGGGATGATCTAATAAATCCTAGATTTTCTACTCTTTGGCATATCCGATCCAGGAAAGTGTATCAGAGTACTCCAAAGCTACAGTACAGGTATTACTGGAAAAGTGTACTTTGTTAAAAAAGACGAATGGTGTAGCATAACGTAAAATAGCTATAGCGCTACACCTTAAACGAGCTCAGTATCCATATCAAAATTTAACATTACCAAATCAAGAAAAGGTGTTATATACTATTACTATAACCATCAGAGTAAATAATACCAGCAGCAAATCCACTGAAGCAGGAAAAGATGATTTAGTGGTATATAAAAACTATATTCCGGTAAGGAATTTTAAGACGCTGCATTACTATAGTTTTTTGTTGAAACATAAACGAGCACGCCTTTACCGAAGTTGTAAAGGCGCTTAAGGTGATGAGCTTACAAAAAATAGGAAAAAACTTAGATTCTCCGTTCTGATAAAAGATTTCTGCGCATAGATTTATACAAATGCATTCTCTGTGAGTGACTACAAACTACTTTTTATTAACACTCATCCTGTTAAGACAGATAACGGAATTATTAAAAAAAAGAATTTATAAAATAAAAATAAGAGTTATTAAGCTAATACTTAGCTTAATCTTTCTAAGATTAGTGCATTAAGTTAAAAACTAGAAACTTTAATAAAATCTTAACTTACAATAAATTCACAATAAATCGATTTCATCCCCTCTCTTAAGAATAAGAGAGATATCCTCTTTTCTCTTAAAAAGAGTAATTTCCTAACTATCAAGTATCTTTAAATAATCGATATTGCTAATTATAGCAGTTACTGCTTTAACGGAATAAATAGGTTTATAAAAGTTATATTGCGGTACTACACCTACACTTCTATAGGACATTGTCATAAGAATGTTATCTTTTATCAATTGGTTGTTTCATTTTCTTCTAAAATCATTATACAGAGCATAGCTAGCATAGCTGTAAATCAACAGTGTTGATTCTCGTTTCTTACGAGAATCGTCATTTTATCAAAAACAACTATTAACCATTTATCTAGTACTCACGCTTATTTTGTTTAATCCTCTCAATAGTTTTCATCAACACTCCGCAACCGGTTAATAAATCTTATTGGCCAACTTTAAATTTTATATCTATTAAAAAGTTAATGATACTTCAAAAAATCGATACTTGTTACACTATCAGGAACTAGCAGGTATTTTTTACTGATATTAACTAAACTGTCTTTTTTATAGTTTAGTTTAGAACAATAAATATCTACAGTAAGGTCTCCAGAGGGTAAAAGTATATCATAGATGGATTTTATGCTAGCTTTTAATACTTAATTTTCTTGCGCTAAATAATAGCAAAATAGCAAAGCATTCACAATTTATGGCATTTAAATTTACATAAGAATGGTTAATAAAATTATTTTTCGTTTTTAGGACATAAAAACTCAATAATAAATAAATTATAACATATTTACTAACGGTAATAGTGTCATTATCAATCAAAATATTAACTTATTTAAAAAAATTTTTTATAAAAAGATACAGTATTCTACTGATTACATTTAAATTATTTTTATAATTACTTATTTCATCCCGGATCATTATGTAGACTCTTGTTGGTAGAACTATTCATGCTAAGATAGCTACTAGGGATATAGTTAATGCAGAATATTATTATCATTACCTCTATGATTAGGTAATTATAACACCTAAAATTAGAACTGTCTTCACTGCTCTCAAGTTAGGAAAGGGCCTGCTTATACTTTAGCTAAGCGTTATGTAGGTATTCTACCTTATCATGCCTTAACGGACAAAACGAGATAATATTTATGATTATAGCCATATTTCCCCATCGTTTATTAACGATACTACCCCCTGCACTCAGGAAGTCTAGTTTTTTCCTGAGAAAAACGTTTTTCTCCATCTCGACGGATCTACTGGAGTCGTACGCGAATTCCTGAACTCCGTTTTTGCATCTTGATCTGGTCTAGATCACTATTCATTCAGGTACTGACTATGGGAGCATTCATGAAATATGACTGAAAGTACCGAAAGCAAAGCATAAAGCGTTTAAAAACTACGAGCCTGGGATTTTACACCTGCACGTAGATGTAAAAGAGCTATATACTACGAATGCCAAACGGAGCTTAACGACGTTATCTTTTGTTAGTATAGTATAGAGTGCGCTACTCGATGGGTTTTTATTTGTTTTTTACAATACTAAGACTGCACCTAATACTCGACATTTTTTACGTGATCTTAGCCAAATATGTCCATGGCTACTCATTATGGCACTTACACAATGGTAAAGAATTTACAGCGACTTTTTGATCTACTAAAAACGGTTCCTCTACCGGAAAAAGAAATTTAATAGTTTGCGTGTGCAGAACTTGGTATAAAATACCAACTCCTAAGCCCACCAATCCATCCTCAAACGGGAATGGTATGGTCGAGCGTTCAATGCATATATAGCATATATAAAAGATGAGCTGGAAAACTTTCATTTCAATACTGATAAAGAGTTTAAGATCACTCTGCATTGATATGTTTGATTGTACAATCAAGAATTATCCAATCAATATTGGAGTAACATTTCTTTGCAATCTATAAAAGATTAGTTCAAAGTTAAAATTGAATTATTCAAAAAAAACTATACTATCTTCCTAGAAGTGACATAAATCGTATATCAACTAATAATTATATGTAGCGTTATATAAACTTATACAATAGTATATTTTAATATAAAATAGTTTTTTATTGTTTAAAAAGTTTTTATTAAATATATTAAATGATTTTGATAAAGGTATTGTTACTTTAACTGTAATTAATTACAGAAATAAGCAGTAATAATGTGATTATTGTAATATAAAAATTGGCTACTTTTCATTGAAACGATTTAATTAACTTATTGTCGTTACTTCATATGGTTGGTAAAGTAGATCAATTTTCATTCGTTTCTAGCTTGCAGGATTATTCTTTTGTTATGTTTAAAAAAATTCGGGGCATGTTTTCCAACGACCTGTCTATTGATTTAGGTACCGCCAATACTTTAATCTATGTAAAAGGACAAGGTATTGTATTAGATGAACCCTCAGTTGTCGCTATTCGTCAAGATCGTGCAGGATCACCTAAAAGTGTTGCTGCAGTAGGTCATGAAGCAAAACAGATGCTAGGCCGGACTCCGGGTAATATCGCGGCTATTCGTCCAATGAAAGATGGCGTAATTGCTGATTTTTATGTTACTGAAAAAATGTTACAGTATTTTATCAAACAAGTTCATAGCAATAGCTTTATGCGCCCAAGTCCACGTGTCTTAGTTTGTGTGCCTGTTGGTGCAACCCAGGTAGAGCGTAGAGCGATCCGAGAGTCAGCACTTAGTGCTGGAGCTCGCGAAGTCTTCTTAATTGAAGAGCCAATGTCAGCTGCAATTGGTGCCGGGTTACCTGTTTCTGAAGCAACGGGTTCAATGGTGGTTGATATTGGTGGTGGAACGACAGAAGTTGCTGTTATTTCACTAAATGGCGTTGTTTATTCGTCATCGGTACGTATCGGTGGTGATCGGTTTGATGAAGCGATCATTAATTATGTTCGTCGTAATTATGGTTCACTAATTGGTGAAGCAACTGCTGAGCGAATTAAACATGAAATCGGTTCAGCCTATCCTACAGATCAAGTGTACGAAATTGAAGTGCGCGGTCGTAATCTAGCTGAAGGTGTACCTCGTGGTTTTACTCTTAATTCGAATGAAATTCTTGAGGCATTACAAGAACCTTTAACCGGTATTGTTAGTGCTGTTATGTTAGCTTTGGAACAATGTCCACCAGAATTAGCTTCTGATATCTCTGAACGAGGTATGGTGTTAACTGGTGGCGGTGCGTTATTGCGTAATCTGGATCGCCTATTAATGGAAGAAACAGGAATTCCCGTTATTCTTGCTGAAGATCCGCTAACTTGTGTTGCACGTGGTGGCGGCAAGGCATTGGAAATGATTGATATGCATGGCGGTGATCTGTTTAGTGATGACTAGACGTTAACCAACAGAGAGAGAAACATAAGAATGGCACTTTTCTGCTTATTTTAAACAAAGTAATGTTAATATTTAATGTTTATTTATTTTTATCAAAAAATTATGAAACCAATTTTTAATCAAGGGCCATCCATACAATCACGTATTATCATTGCGATCGTTATTGCAATCGTATTGATTATTTTTGATCGTCAATTTTATTTTTTTAATAAAATACGTAGTTATTTAGATATAGCTATTAGTCCTTTTTACTTTTTAGCAAATAGTCCACGAGAACTGCTTAATAATATTTCAGATGCATTGGCAAGAAAAGATCAACTTCTTTTTGAAAATAAAGAATTGAAAAAAGAGATTTTATTAAAAAAAGCAGATAATTTATTGCTTGGACAACTTAAACAGGAAAATACTAGATTACGTCAGCTATTGGGTTCACCTCTACGTCAGGATGAAAACATGATGGTTACTCAAGTGCTTTCAGGTGCAAATACACCTTATCGTGATCAAATTGTGATTGATAAAGGTTTGCATGATGGTGTTTATGAAGGACAGCCTGTTATTAGTGATAAAGGTGTTGTTGGGCAGGTTATCGCAGTTAGCCACTTTAATAGTCGTGTTTTATTGATTTGTGACACAACACATGCATTACCTATACAAGTATTACGTAATGATATTCGGGTTATTGCGGTGGGTACAGGATGCAAGAATAATCTTCAACTTGAACCTTTACCAGATAATATTGATATACGTATTGGTGATATGATAGTTACTTCTGGTTTAGGCAGGCGTTTTCCTGAAGGTTATCCAGTTGCGATTGTTTCTTCCGTAAAACATGATATTCAACGCGCTTATACGATTATCCATGCGCGACCTAGTGCAGATTTAAAAAGACTACGCTATCTCTTATTATTATGGGAAAACTCTAGAGATCCTTCTTATCCTTTATCTCCATCAGAAGTATATCATGTAGCAAATGAGCGTTTAATGAAGATTCTACCCCAAGTATTTCCTAATCAAAATGAGATTCAATGGCCGCAATTACCATGAATAAAACAAAAAATCTAGAGCAATCTTCTTTGGTTATTCAGTAGGAATATTCTGTTGTGAAATTAAGTCAACTAAAGGAAACATAGAATGAATCATTACCGTGGTAATAGAGAGTGAATTATTTTCCTGTGCTTTTTAATTGCAATAATCCTAGAACAAGTACCCTGGCCTGATCAATTTAGTTATTATCGGCCAACATGGTTAGCATTAACTTTAATTTATTGGGTTATTGCTTTGCCACATCGAATTAGCGTAGGCACGGGATTTTTTTTGGGTATCTTAATAGATTTAATTCAAGGTTCAGCACTTGGAGTGCATCCATTAGCTTATAGCATACTTTGTTATTTAGCATCATATAAACATCAGATTCTTCGTATTATGCCACTATGGCAACAATCTCTTTTTATTGCGGGATTATCAGTAGTTATGAACTTTATAATATTCTGGACGGAGTTTCTTTCTTCTTTTGCATTATTTCATCCAAAATTATTCTGGAACTGCTTAATTAATGCCATCTTGTGGCCTGGGATGTTTTTATTGCTACGCAAAGTTCGACGCCAGTTTTTAGTTCGTTAAAACGAACAATTAATTGTCTACTTTCTATGAAAATTTTCTATTTTAATAGAATTTATTTAGATCAGCTTCATCAAAAAGATCTAAGTTAATTGAATAACTAGAATAGTTATTTAATATCATTATCCCTGATATATATAAACGATTGCATAAAGAAAAGGTACCGAGTGTATATATTCTTCACATAGCATGTAAGAATCTCAAAGTAGTATTAATACTACAGCAAAATCCTATCCAATGTTCAGTGCGGATAATTGTTATTATAAATAATAACAATATTAGGTAAGCTCTAAAGATAAAAATCATCACGCTATGCGTATATTTCGATAACTTTCAAGCAAAACACACCGAGTTATAACTACAATCGCATTATCAGATAAACAAAAGATATTATATAATCTAATTATTACCAAAGTAGTATTGGGACATATTTAATAAATAAAAAATAAATCAATAGATCTTATCGGGTGAACTGATAAATAAGGAAAAATTTTATGCTACTCAGCATAAAGATGGTTATTTTGTTAAGCAGATTATTATCATAAGATCACTCGTAATAAGGTTACCGTTAGTTGAATAGATAAATTATTGACTAAATTTCTAAAATTAAATAATAAAAAGAAAACTATGATAACTGAATTAGTAGTTAATATAACTCTCTCTAAAAGATCAATGGCTTATATTGATGGGTATCATATTTAAGAATTAATATTTAGCGTGAACTTAAAATAGGTATTGTAGATAATTATTTATAAAGGCGTATAAATCGAGCTTATCAAGGTAAGTATATAGGTAGCCTTTTTTGATATTAGATTAGAAAATCTGCTTTTCTTTATATCTCTAATTTATACTCCATATCAAATGCATTTTCGGTAATAAACAAACTTTCATATACATAAATTAACTAACTAGCTTCGGCAATGGCAAATATTATGGTATAGATGATTAAAGATTCATAAGAACAAAAGGCACTCATTTAACAACAGATATCATATTATAATCTTGTTATCTGCTTTTATGTCCTCACTTCTCATGTCAAGGTTTCCAATGTATTGGAGGTAAAAATAACGAAAACGCTTAAAAATATTATTGAACTATTTTTATAATGAAAATAGTGGCTTGATTATTTGTACTACAGAATAAAGGGAACGGTGATAGTGAATTTACTCAAGATTCAGCTTTCTTAAATTATCTTTTAGCTAAAATTATTGAACGTAAAAATGTAAAATAGTCTCTCGTATTCAGATTTATACTAAACTAGCTTTAGTACATCGTATTATTCGTGACTTTACGATACTTCATTAGATCAAATCTGTGCAATTCAAAAATGATTTTTATTTTATTGAAATACTTTATTAATAAATATGTCCTTGAAATAACAGTAAACCTTAACTGTATTAAGGGTCATTATTAATAATAGATTTTTATAATGCTAAAAAAGATCAAATACGCTTTAGAACGTAAAGTTGAATTAAATTATGTAGTTATCTTATTAATAATCAATCTAAGATATGATACCCAATTGATATTAATACTAATTCTTTTATTAATTACTTTAACATGAAATAGAGTATTTTAATATTGATATTGAAGCCTAAAGAACTATGGAAAAACAGTTAAGGTTATTTAACTTGATAAAGGAGGGGTGTGAGTATTATTATCGATTTTATTAATATGCTTTTATCCTAAGCACAATTGTGTCGATATTTTGACATCATTAAAATAATCTTTATTAAAAAATTGCATTAAAATTACCATTAATAGTTTTTTTCATTTAAGAACTTAATGGAGATAACATTCAAAAGAATGCATGAGAACCTTTAACATATTCTATGTGTTGAATGCTTAATTTATCAATATAAAAGAATAGTAAAAATCAGTAGAAACAGCCTGCTATGAGCTTTTATTGGAAATTGTTCATATAAATCATATTATTAATTTCCAATAATTTAGTCGTTGCTTCAGGAATAGTTTTATGTCGTTATAATGTAATTAAGATACTGAAAGATTATCATGCTAACTTCTTCTTATTAGAGGAAGTATATAAAACGACTACTAAAGATTAGTATTTATAGCCATAAGCGCAATAATAGTACTTGTCATCGTATTTGCATTATTGAACTACATCTTTTCCGTAAATTACTTAATATCGTAATCAACTTGAAGTGTAAACTTAAGTCATAAAACGAAAATACCGTTTAAAATTGCGTCTATTGAAGGGAAATATATCTCTTTTAAAAGAGATTAATATCTCCTGATATCAGTATCAGTACTGATAATAAATATTAAGATAAAAAAATTAAATTTTTACTTGATATGATGGAGTACACTTCTTTTTTACATCTTTGTTTTCGGAATATTATTTCCCGTCAATTAAATTGAGATTAACATAAACGGCTCGAATTTGTTAATGAAGGCAATTATTAGTCATTTTATTTTAGGTGTCTTAGATGAATTATTTTACAATAATTTAATTATTTTATGCTGAAAAAAGTCGAATCATTCTTTTGATGCCCATGGACTGAAAAGGATATTAAAGTTCCTCAAACTGGACCTGGTTAAATTAAAATAAATATAATCTATTATAGAATTATTAAAAAATCTGGCGCCTAGTAGTAAGGCTACCCTAGATTTATTAATAATCTATCCTTTGCCATTATCTGTAAGTATCTGATATATAGCTATCTGGCGTGATCCGGTTAAGATCACATAAGAAACGTCAATATTGGGTACTATCTTGGTCTTGTAAAGACGGACAAAACTCATCGAGTATTATACTTAATATTATTTTATAGAAAATAACATTGCAAAAGTTTCATTTAGCATTTTTGGAAGATATTTTCCACGTAGATGTAAAATGATGACCAGGCGCCTTCTCTCGTATCTTTTAAACGTTTTAATCTTTAGATTAAAAGCTTGCCTTGCTTTATTTTACAAAAATTTCCACCCTCCTCTCTTTTATTAAACAGAGATCATCAAGGGCAGATTTAGATACAACAGGGTTTAAGAATTATCGTACGACTACTAGTAGATTAATGAGAGAAAGAAAAATCATTTTTCACAAGAAACGATCACGTTTTATTTTATCGGACAATAATGTTGTCTGAAAAAGATTAGAAATATGGCTGTAATCATCAACATAATCTCGTTGTTCCTCTTTAGGAACAATAAAGTTCAGTTATTCAATATCTAATAACAATTAACTTAAAATAGACATAGACGCTATTTCTAACCTGAAATAGCTCTGATTTTAGGTATTATAATTGCCTGACGATGGAGTCTTATTATTAAGATATTTTACCACCAATATATTCATTAATAGCTATTTTATCATAAACAAACTGTGCGATAAGAATCCATATAATAATCCAAAATCAAACAATTAAATAGTGTACTAACACACCGCTACTAATTTAATATTAGTAGGTAATTCAAAAAATCTTTCTTGTAATACTTCAATAGTATGATGATAAGGGTAGTCAATAACAATAATACTCTTTTCTTATAATCAAATAAAATAATATGACAAACTGTTTACGAATTTACGCTTTTACTTTTGCATAATCTAAAAAACTTTACTACATAAAGTTAGCAACATAAAACTTTTGCCGCTTCAGTAATCTTAGTATTTACTATCATTACTTTATTGAGAGATAAAGATCATAATGAGAAAAGACTCGCATAACGTTTATCATCTATTAAATTAATTGTCATTACACTACCTATATGATTATTTTTATCTTTAGCATAAAATGGCTTACTTAATTGTAAAAATAATATTCTGCTATATTTCACTGATACTCATCTGAGGCATTAAGATATTTTTTTAGATCTTGATATGAATAATCAACTTCATTAGCATGTGAATTGAATTTTCTTATCCTTAGTTAATAAATTTTTTAGCTATTTTTCTCTCTTAAGAGAACTCAAGTAAAATAGCAATAGAAATTCTCACTGGAAAAACTAATGCTTGATTATCTTCCGTTTTATTTTTATAATAACCAATATCATTCAATCATAATGTCTAAGTTGCCAAAAACAACTTGTGTTCGATGATAACCAATAATAGACTCATGATTATTAAATAATCCATTTTAACACTATTGTCTCCTTAACCAAAGCTGCGGATTAACCGTTTTACCTTGACGACGGATCTCAAAATAAAGCGAGAAACATTGCTGTCCACCACTACTACCTACTAACGCAACAGGCTGACCTGAGCGAACTTGTTGACCAATATTCACCAATGCACTCTGGTTATAACCATATAAACTCATATCTCCCTGACCATGATCAATAACCACCACCAAACCATAACCTCGTAGCCAATCAGCAAGTAAAACACGGCCAGCAGAAATAGCTTTAACCTCTGTTCCTTCAGAGGCATTGATCACCATACCATTCCAGAGCAATTCATCGGAAATACTTTCACCATAGTGATGAAGGATTTCTCCGTTAACAGGCCATAAAGCCTGACCGACAGGATGACCTAAACCACCTGTACGCGCCATCAAAGCTAACTCATCTTCAGTTGAAATATAAGTAGCTCCCTTTTGCTGTGCTTGCCTTTCTTTTTCTCGAATACGCACTGCCTCTTTCGCTTCTTTTTCCACCCTAACTTTTAATTCTCTTTTAGCTCCAGCAATTTTACTACGCAACAGTGTTTCGTTACGTTTCATCGTTACCAAATTTTTTTGATCGGCTTTTAAAGTTGATTCCAATGATAACAAGATTTTCTTTCTAACATCCTGTGCCGAATCTAGTATTTTCTTTTTTTGATTTTGTTTAGCTAAGTTTTTTTTCTTTTCTAATTGTTTTTGTTGCTTCTGTTTTTTTTGTTCAGCAAGTATGCTGGTTGTTTGCTGCAATTTAATAATCGTTTTCTCTCTGGCAGCATTTAAATAACTATAATAGGCTAAAATACGCTCTTTTTGTTGTTCTTGTTCACCTTTAAATAATAATTTAATCCTTTTTTGCTTACCTAATCGAAATACAGCATCAAGCTGTTTAGCTAGTAATAATTGATGGATCTGTTTTTGCTGTTGTAACCAGCTAATATTTTTATTTAATTCAGTAAGCTCTTTTTCTAATTGAGAAAGTTTTTCACGTATTTCATATAAGGCTTGTCCAGCAATACCAATATTTTTTTCTTGTTTTTTTAATTGCTCAATTAAATGATTTCTCTCAGCTTTCTGCTGCTTAATACTTCTCTCTTTTTCTATAATATTTAATAAAAGATCTTTTAGTTTTATTTTATTATCACTAATAGGATTGGCAATAGTAATCAATGGCCAGATAAAAAATAGCGAAACAAAAAGTGACAACTTAACCACTATTCTCTTTAGTATAGCCAAAAGGATTAGGATTAAACCATATCGGCTAATATTATTCATATTAGTTCAGCATCCTGAAACAATATTATTTAAAATTATTGATAATTACCACAATTAGTAAACATTTCAGCTTCTTTATAGAAGAATACTGAAGAAACTTAATTTCTTTATTTGTATAAAAAATCATAAAATGAGGATATTTTAAAAAGGTTTTTGATATAAATCTCTTATCTTATAAAAAGAATTTTTGCTATTAAAAGTTGCCATGAAAAGAAAACAGTAATATAGTTCAAAAAAACTCTTTCTTTACTTCCTAACAACATAAATCTGTGCCTCATTCACTAATTGACTCGATAATAATCGAGCAGGTAATGTTGATTCATGCATGGAAGTAACTATTCCATTTCATAATGCTCACATTGTCACAATGAATATGTTTTGCTGGGAACCAGCTCATTAGGGTTATAGCAATATCATCGTAAAATCCACGATTGTAAGAAAACATATAACAATCTAATTAGAAGCCCTCTAGGGAGACTAGATTACAAGCATAAATCATTTAATCATTATGTATCTTGAATAAGTTAACTTTACGAGAAGTTAACAAAACAAACAGGTATTAGTTTAAAAACAGCGTTTAGATGAGCATCGTTTTTCCTTGCTTTAGCAGCGATAAGTAACTTAAATGTACTAAGTGCTATTTTGTTAAAGTCGACAAAACATTTCTCTTAATCCTTTTAAAGAAAGTGTTGTTTCTAACATAGGAAAAGCAAAAAATATGAAAGATAAGCAAATAAAAGGAAAGAACAAATCTCGGTCTTAATTGCCAGAGATCAAAAAAAGGTCATATGAACGATGAGATTCTTAAAGAGTTTAATGTAGAGTGTTTAATTATCCCTTTTCTTGAGTTTATCATAAATAAAGAGTCATCTCTTTGTCCGTAGAGATTTGGAATGTAAATGATACAAAGCTTTGCTAGCGAGCATGAAATATTAGGGCATCATCGCTTAATAAGATTAAGTAACCAGAGATTTATTAGTAAGGAATTCCATATTTAAAATGTGAAGAGTTATATGAGACGATTAAAGGGATGACTGAATAGATTACACATATCATAATGTTATTTTTATTTGCGAATTATCTGGTATAGAGAAGATTATTTAAAATCACGACAGCTAAAATAAAGATGTGATTAGAAATTTCTCTGTGAATAAAGCAACAACCTTTCTCAACATAACCTAAAATAACCATATAATATTATTTAATACTGCTTTTATTTAGCTATTTTTAAAGTAGTATCAATTAACTGATAATGCTGATAAATATCATTGGTATAAACCTTAATTCGCAAAAAAATTTGCTCAATTTTTTGAAAAATAACTGTAATTATACAGCAACAATATATATTTTGCAACTTAAATCTATCTATATACTAACTACGGGAGTAATTATTCCACATGATTCATGAAATCATGCAATTTATTAGCCGACATCCAATACTTAGTCTGACTTGGATAGCTTTGTTTATTGCTATAATTATCTTAATCTTTAATAGCTTGTTCTCCAAAATAAAAAGTATCACCCCTACTCAAGCCATACAATTGATTAATAAAGAAGAAGCGATTACTATCGATTTACGTTCTCATGACGATTTTTGTAAAGGACACATTATTGATTCAATCAACCTGCCTTTATCAAAAATTAAAGGCAATAATATTATTGAATTCGAAAAAAATAAGAAAAAACCAATTATTATTGTTTCAGAAAATGGCATGAAAGCATTTAAACCTGCTGAACAACTGCTGCAATATGATTTTAAACGTGTTTTTATCCTAAAAGAAGGAATTAATGGCTGGTCTAGCAAAAATTTACCTCTAGTCCGCGGCAAAAAGTAATTGATCAGATATAACAGAAATTATATTTATATAATTCGATGTCATAAGGACATTTAAAAGGTAATTAATATTATGTCAGAAAAAAGTCATGAAGAGCTGGTATTCCAAATTCAACGAATTTATACTAAAGATATTTCATTTGAAATACCAAATGCCCCTAATATTTTTCAGCAAGAGTGGCAACCAAAAGTCCAATTAGATTTAGATACATCGTCTAGTAAATTAGCTGAGCATGTTTATGAAGTTATCTTACGCGTTACTGTTACCGCTAGCATCGTTAATGAAATCGCTTTCCTGTGTGAAGTGCAACAATCAGGCATTTTCTTTATCGATGGTATTAAAAAAAACCAAATGGCTCATTGTTTAGGTGTTTACTGCCCAAATATTTTATTTCCATATTCGCGTGAATGTATTACTAATTTAGTTAATCGTGGAACTTTTCCTCAACTAAATTTAGCACCTGTTAATTTTGATGCATTGTTTATGAACTACCTAAAACAACAGCATACTGCTAAAACTGAAAATTCGGAAACTCATTAGGAATTTTAATGAAAACTGTTTCAATGACAGTTATCGGTGCTGGTTCTTATGGTACCTCATTAACTATTATACTTGCCCGTAACGGTCATCGCGTTTTGCTTTGGGGACATAGTCCTCAGCATATTAAAAAATTACAACAAGACCGGTGCAACCAAGCATTTTTACCTAACATTCCATTTCCAGAAAATTTATTACCTGAAGCTTGCTTGAAGACGGCAATAACTGCAAGTCGTAATATATTGATTGTCGTACCAAGCCATGCATTTAATGAAGTTTTAAAAAACATCCAACCCTACTTAACGCAACACTCACGCATTATTTGGGCAACAAAAGGACTAGAACACGGTACTGGACGTCTCTTACAAGATGTTGCTAACGAAACGCTTGGAGATAAAATTCCACTTGCTGTTCTTTCTGGTCCAACTTTTGCTAAAGAACTGGCTTCCGGCTTACCAACTGCTATTGTAGTAGCTGCTACTAATGCAGAATTTAGTGAAGAGCTGCAGCAACTTTTCCATTACGGTAAGAGCTTTCGAGTTTATAAAAATCCAGATATGATCGGTGTTCAGTTAGGTGGAGCAGTTAAGAACGTAATCGCAATTGGTGCAGGCATGTCCGATGGTATGGGATTTGGTGCTAATGCTCGGACAGCGTTGATCACCAGAGGATTAGCTGAAATTAGCCGGTTAGGCATTGCTATGGGTGCAAAACCATCTACATTTATGGGAATGGCTGGTTTAGGAGATTTAGTTTTGACATGCACTGATAATCAATCGCGTAATCGCCGATTTGGTCTACTGGTCGCTCAAGGCATGCAGATTGAAGAAGCAAAAAAACAGATTGGTCAGGTTATTGAAGGTTACTTAAATACTAAAGAAGTTCGTACATTAGCACAACGTGTTGATGTAGAAATGCCAATTACTGAGCAAATTTATCAAGTTCTATATGGTAATAAAAATGTACTCGAAGCGGCAGATACATTACTTAGTCGGAAAACTAAAGATGAAATTAAATAATACACCTACTTTTAATTACTTAAAATTAATAGAATGTGAACGTCATGACGTCATGATAGTAATTCGAAGAAATTTAAATCATAATAAAAGCAAGAAGACTAAATCTTACCTAATTATTGAACTAATATTAACTAGTTTTTGATACGATACACTTCTTAACTATAATAATCTTAGTAATTTACTTAAATATATTTTAGTAGATAAGTTAAATATTCCTCCCACTATCTTAGTAATTTCTATTTACCAAAATTGCCTATAAACATAAATAAATTATCGCTTATGTTACTCATGATCTTAAAGCCATTGTGCAACATAATCTAACAGATGATAAATATTAAATTCTTTTATTATATTTAAAAGTTTTTTATACTCTACAAAATTATTATATCAGTAATTAACTATAAAAGTAGATTGCAAGAATTACCAACTTATTTGCAAAGTTAGATATTTATCTATTTTGATGTTGATATATATTCTGGAACAATATTCCTTAGGTGTTGCTTGATCACGCAACAGATTTCGTTATAGACGAAAAAACTGTAATTAAAAATAATGTTTCGATATTATAATTAATCACCCTTTGTAGAACCAGTAAAACTGGCGGGAAGAATCTCCTGCCTTTAAAATTAATAAGGATGTAATGATCAAGGCAAGATCAAAATTTTTTGATAATAGAAAAAATTAGCAAGATTATTAAAATTAGCACCAGGTTCCTAGCTTCAGATAGTACTACACTCTCCATTTCTCCTGCTCATGAAAGGAGGAGATGTAGCAGCAAGTTATAAAACTAAAATATAAGAACTTATTTAATCTGATTGATTATCTTATTGACGTCAGTGCACTAACGGAAAATCATAGAATATCAACCGTTCTTTTTGTTCTTTCTTCAGCTTCTTCATCTCTTTAAGATACGCTGCAAACCTTGCCAAGAAAATATCAAAGATTTTGTTATCAGAATTACATCTTTCTACTAGAAAGACATTTCTTCGCAGCTAAACTTTAACTTTCAGTATTGAATGTCTTTGAAGAATAAAAAAGCATATGAGCCATTTTGTATATCAAACAGCATTGATATTTCGTATCTGGAACATCTTTTCCATTATATTCAAAAAAATAAGAACAGTTCTCAGTAGTAATCCCGAAAATATGATTAAGCAATGCTCTCTCATAGTATTGAGAAGTTTAATCAAAACTCGCTTCAACTTTCGATAATCATTTTCGACTGCAATGAGCTCCCCTTACGTCCATAGATACTGATGCCGATAATCAGCAGTAGACAAGGCGATCAGCTTCTTCCTAATAGGGAAAAGGTTATATAATACCGGCCCAGAAATAAACGTAACGCATATCGCTTAAATCACGCAAGCACCAATGATCTGTACTTTTTTCCAAAAAACGACACAATAGTTTCATGAAAATCATCCATAAAGATAACTCATGGGTATACAGGTATGGTAGCAATATCTTTGATGTTTTATACTATTAAGATAAAACAGGAGCTATACTTATTTTTGTATATGGATTTTCGGAAAAACTGATATATCCAGCTTATTAATTTTATATATCATCCAATAATATTGAGATGATATATATGAAAAATTTACTATAAGTATCTGCAAAATCAGATTATACCTCTGACCCTTTATATAAATTTATTCATAATGATGCCAATAAGCTGATAAGTGCCACCTATTAAGGTTAAACTCGAAATACATACTACAAGAGCATACTCAATACCGCTTTATTGATGGGCGAAGCCCATACCGTCGATCATAAACGATTATTTGCTCAGCGAGGCAAATAAGACGACGGCTATTGGCAATATTCATATTAAAATTCATAAAGGTTTAATGGGGGGCTTGCATCGGTAACGGAATATACTTTTAAATCTCCTTGATTCAGTTTATCTCAAACGTATAAAAAACATTAAAGAGTTTCTACCACGACTATATACCTATAAATTATCTTTATCGATGATTTTTACAAAGCCATAATAACGCTTCTCGAGAAAAAAGTATAGATCTGCTGCTTCCGTGATTTAAAATACCACTACGTTCCTTCTTGGCTGAAGGCATATGCTTGTTCTATCAGGTAAGTTGGTTGCCTTTTGCCTGATGCTTCATTATTAACAATACTGGGTATAGCCATAAGCTTCGAGCTGCGTTCGAAGAAGTTTATTAAAAGTTAGAAGAAACTGGAGATAACTTTTCAATAGCTGATGAGCGCATGGTTTGACCGCATCTTCAATCTTTCCATAAAGAACAGGTGACATTAATTTTTAGAATGCAATAGCAAAGTATTCTCGAATATGCAGGATCAACGCTGTTGAGTATTCAAAATAGCTAATACTCTGGCATTCCTCCACTATAAAGGAATCCACCAAAAGTTAAAGGTGAGCTTTTTGGAGATTTGGATATCAGAGAGCTATAATGTTGTTAATAAATTTCTTGATGTTTTATTGGTAATGAGCTTCAGCGAATATCTCCTGCAACGATAAAGGAATTGGATAAAGATTAAGAATAATAGCTGATATTTTATAACTTCCTGTCAGCGCACTGGTCGTCAATAACAATAATAAATATAATTTGAATATCGACTTTTACTTAATAGTGTGAGGTTATGAAACTAATGCTCGAATCACAGTAATTCGAGAAAAAACTATTTAGTATTTAACCAGTTTTCTGTCTTTTCAGAAAACTGAAACTAGACTAAGTATATTTAGCTTTTGACTCTGGTGTTAAAAACATCCAATTTAAGGATAGAGAATAGATTTATAAAGCATCAAGTAGGGAGCCTTAGCAGCCTAACTAAAGTTGTTTACCTGCTATAACAATAGTACTTGTTTATAACCCAATCTGATAATAAAACGTAATATTTCATTATTATAGATTAAATCTATGACATCAATAAAATAAGTTTTTTATATTTTAATACTAGACAGGCTAGATTGCAATCTACACAATATTGCATATTGTAAAACATAAATTTATTATTACTTTTTAATTCAATCTAGTAATAATCAGAATTATGATTGATCAATTATCATATCTACTATATCTTAATTTATTTAACTATATTAATAGTGTCATCTAATTTATAATAGAAATTATATCTAATTTAATTATTTAATAATAAATAAAAATAACTATTTATATTATATATTAACAAATATTTCAATAGGAATGATAATTCATTTTCCTTAAAATGAATCATTAAAATGATGAACTATTTTAAAAAAGTTGTTATATATAAACTATTATTATTTTCTACTCCAATATGTTTTCTAAAACCTCTTATGCATTGTTGGCACTGATAATAATAGAATCCATTGGTGTTAATTTTATTAAAAACAGATGAAAATAAAGTAATAATGCTTATATCAAATAGTATATAAAATAAAAGAAGTCTTTTACTAGTAAAAAAACAATTTTTCTGTCAAATTGAATCCTCTTTATTTACTCTATTTCAAAAAAGAGTTTAGCAGTAACTTAATAAAATTCCTTATGAAAAATATTAGAATTATAAAAACAGCAACTTATGCGCTTATTATTCTATGTTATGATCGTGTTATTAACCATAATAATTAACCATAATAGTAAATTTCTAGCTTAGATACAGGATAAGAATTAATAGAAAAGCTAGTTTTAGCTTAAAAATAATAGAAATAGTTAAAATTAAATAAAACTATATTAATAATTATTAATAAACCATATTATTAGTTTTTTGATTTCTTCAAATCATTAATCTATATTTAAATTTTAAATTAATTTTATGATCTTAGTAGTAGATCAGTAAGAAAAATTTTTCTGTATTATACAATATATAAACTGTATCCTTTATTTATATAAAGGTAATTTTGATATCTAAAGTTAAAGATAGAGTTAAGTAGTTAAAAGAATTAAAATATTTTATTTTTATCATTCCAGAAGTGATAGTAAAGACGTATTTATTCACTTTAGTTCTATTAAACCAAACATTTTAAGACTCTTTTCGAAAATCAAAAAGTTAAGTTTGTTCTCCTGAATAGGAGAAAGAACCATTTGTATAAACATTATTGCTATTTACTTTATCATAAATATTTATAATAGTCTGTTTCTATTAATAAGAGTCATTTATAAATTTTGCTTGCAAATCTGCATGATAAGATGAGCGTACTAATGGACTACACGCCGCGTGTATAAAACCCATTGCTATTGCTTTATTTCTCATATCTTCAAATTCTTTTTGGCTTACGTAACGTTTTATTGATAAATGATGTCGACTAGGTTGAAGATATTGTCCCAAGGTTAGCATTGTTACACCATGCCGGCGTAAATCACGCATAACATCAACTATTTCTTTATTAGTTTCGCCTAGCCCAACCATTAATCCTGATTTTGTCGGTATTTTAGAATGCATTTGCTTGAATTTTGCTAGTAGCTGTAATGACCATTTGTAATTAGCGCCAGGACGTACTTGGTGATAAATACGTGGAACACTTTCAATATTATGATTAAAAACATCAGGTGGCGCAGTAGCCAAAATTGTTAAGGCGCGATCCATGCAACCGCGAAAATCAGGTACTAACGTTTCTATTTTGATATTTGGATTTTTTTCTCGAATAGCGGTGATGCTATTAGCAAAATGCTTGGCTCCGCCATCGCGTAGATCATCACGATTCACAGAAGTAATAACAACATATTTTAATTCCATATTTTTAATGGTTTCTGCTAATTTTCCTGGTTCATTGGAATCAGGAGCATTAGGTCGTCCATGTGCAACATCACAGAATGAACAGCGACGAGTGCAGATAGCTCCTAAAATCATAAAAGTAGCGGTACCGTGATTATAACATTCAGCGAGGTTCGGACAAGAAGCTTCTTCACAAACTGTGTGTAAGCTATTCTTACGTATTGCATTTTTTATTTCTTTTATCCTGCTGAAATCAGCAGGAAGTTTTACTTTTATCCACTCAGGTTTAGGTAAAATTTTTGTATGATCCGCCCCTATTGTTTTAATAGGGATCAGTGCTATTTTATCAACGTCGTGATATTTAAGACCACCTTTTATTTGAATTGATCTACTCATAATTTGCTAATTCCATTAGGGATTTCTTCTTACTCCGGCTCAATAATAGATATACATATATCTTATAAGATATAAATTATTATTTATGTTATGTTTAAATTTTTTCTTAAAAATCATTAAAAAATTATGACAATTTATTCTGCAAGGTGAAATTCTAATAGGTTGCAGAAATGTTTTATTAATAAAGGTTTAACATCCTTAACTTGGCTGCAAGGAACTAAATCATTAAGTTGCGTCATTTGCATACCGGCATAGCCACACGGATTAATACGCTGAAAAGGTGTAAGATCCATATTAATATTTAATGCTAGACCATGAAACGAACAACCTTTATGAATACGTAATCCGAGAGAGCATATTTTTTTTTGCTTAACATAAACACCGGGAGCTTCGCGCTGAGAATAAGCGGTAATGCTAAATTCAGACAAAGTATTAATTACTGTAATTTCCAGTACAGTAATCAGCTCTCTCACACTAATTTGATTACGCTTTAAGTCTAATAAAATATACATTATTTGCTGACCAGGACCATGGTAGGTAATTTGTCCGCCACGATCAGATCGGATAACTGGAATATTTCCAGGAGCGAGTAGGTGTTCTTTTTTACCTGCTTGACCTTGAGTAAAAACAGGATAGTGTTCCACTAGCCAAAGCTCATCTAGTGTATTAATCGTACGTTTTTTAGTAAAATGATGCATTTTATTAGAAATAATATAATAAACCTGTAATCCAAATTGACGTAAAATAATAGTTTTTTTAATAATATTTCCCTGCCATTGATAGTGCGGATACACAATATTTATGAAATATAACCTATATAAATCATTTTTGCTAACATAGTTAATGTGACCCTTAAAGTTATAATTTATATCTATAACACCATATGAACTAATTCTAATTTAGCTAATTCTTCATACAATTTTTCTATTTGTTCAATATTATTTGCTATGATAGTAATTGATACTGAAAAAAAATTACCCTTACTACTTGGTTTAACTAATGGTAGATAATTACCTGGAACATACCGTTGAACCAGCTCAACAATTTGATCAGTTAACTCAGGTTTAGCAAGCCCCATCACTTTATAGGTAAATAAGCAAGGGAACTCTAATAACTTATCTAATTTGGTTTTCATAGCTACCTCCTAAATACCAGCGGCACACTTATTTTAATATAAATATAATATTATATAGATAGTACATTTTGGTATGTTAGCAAAGGTGTTGATAGAAATTCTTTATACTGTATGAAGAATTTTCGTTATAGAGATTACTCTGAAAATAAAATAATTATATAGATCAAGAAACTCTTTTCTCACTCCATATCAATATAAATCTAGATCTCATTAGTTAGTTCGATGATATTCTATCGAATGGATGCTAATTCATACATTAAAGCGATTCATTCTACCTTATCTTGGCAATCTTCTTACAGTAAGATATTATCCGCTAAGAAGAGAAGCAGCCCCCATTAAGGTTACAATAATATCGTTATAAAATCCTTCATTATAGAAAACTATTTAACAAATGCACTGGAAATCCTCTAGCGAAAATATATCAGAAAGATAAATAGTTTACTTATCTTTAATGCATGTTAAATAGTTTGACTTTACGAGATAAAATCAGAGAAACAAGTAAAAAAAAAATTGATTTAAAGACAGCGTCTAGATTGCATTACTACTTATTGCTTTAGCGGCGATATCTAACTTAAATGCACTAAGTGCATTTTAAAATCGATAAAACATTTTTCTTGAACTCTTTAAATAGAAGCGTTATATTTTCACATAAGAAAGCTATAAATACGGGAGAATGGGAGTGAAAGAAAAAATAAATTGCGATTTTTAATAGCTTGAAATTAACAGAGTTACGCGAACAATAAGATTCTTGAAGAATTTAATTTACAGTGTATTAGCTATTCTCTTAACCTGATCTTTGATAAAGAGTTCATCCTTTGTTCAGATGGAGCTAAATAGTACGAAAACTTTTCCATAGTAATCCATAAAATTAATACAATAGTCTAATAATGAAGGTAACTATAGAATTATTTGCTAATGAATTGCATATTTAAAATGTGAATAGCTATATTAGCCGATTAAAGGAATGGCTGAGTAGATTCCATGATGTAAAGTTGTTTTACCGAATTATCTGGCCTGGAGAAGATTAATTGAATACATAACAATTGAAATACAAATATAGTTATAAACTTTTGTGAGCAAAGCAACAACTTTTGCCAACATAGGCACTAATAAACAGATTTTTAATATATTAATCATGTTAATATTAATAGTAATTTTTTTATCGGAAACTCACCTAAAACGGTTAGAAAATTGCTGATATTAACCTTTAATGGTATTGGAAATATCAATATACTAGAAGGGAATATTGGCGCTTATATAGGAAAGTCAGAAAGCAATAATCGTCAATATAAAAGATATAAAATACTGCTCATCTTATCATCAACAGATGGTTAAGATATAATAATATTATATTTATCAAGCAATTATGGTGTATAACACTACTTAATGCCGAATAGATTTATACCATATCTTTACTTTATACTGTCTCTCTTATTCTATTTTTGGGAACCATGACGTAAAATATAAAATTAATGCTCCAGGGCATAATTTAAGCAGATATGTCGAATTAGCTAGTAAAATCATTAATTATCAGTGCTGATGATTACACCAGAATAATGATTGAATCGTAAAGAAGATGGGAGTTAGCTTGCTATTAATTAAACGTTATAAAATCCCTAACAATATAGTTAAACATCACATTTCTCGATCTAGTTTCTAAGAATGTTCTTAAACTAGACTGAAATTTTCTGAACAATTGATAAAAGTACGCCACTTTCTATTTAAGTGATGCTATTTTCCCAGTTTTTTCATTTTTAAATATTTCGTTACTTGTTGATTACTCAACAAGTTAAACTCTGATTATTTGTTCCGTGAATTTTGAATTCTATCATGCTTTGTTCACGTAATATCTTGCAGCTATTATTTAATTTATTCTAAGTATTCCTCCCTAACCACCAATGATTTTAGTGCGTGAATAAGGGAGTTTATCTGATGGACAGATAAGTACTAATAGCGGATCTATTCTCATATTGAATAGATCAGCGTTATAGATAAATAAAAGCGTTCCGCTCTTTTTCTAAACCACGTCAAAGCAACACAGTTACTAGAATTTCTACATGCAATATTTTGAGTGTAACAGCATAAAGATTTATGGACAGTTAGCTGAATGCAGATCTTGAATTAATATTTTATCATTAATTTTATGCTAATTAGATATTGTATTTTAGTAAAATTTATCATTTCCAAAAAACTTTTGATTTTTTTTAAATTTAAAATTTATGTAAGATTTTAATCAAAATCAGCAATACAAAGTTTTCAGACGGAAGATAAATACTAAATAGTAAAATAGATTATCTAATAGTGTTAAAAAAATATCTAAACATAGATTTATAGCAAAAATTATTAATTTATTCAAATTGATAGCAATATTTTATAAAAAAATCAATGAAAAACAGACCAGAAACATCTAAATTAAAACATGCGTTAAGTTTCTTAAATAGCTAGAAACTTATAATCGTTTTTAAAAAGATCAAAATTTGCATTTTTAATATGAGAAACTCCTTACCAATAAATTTCTGATCGTCTAATTTTATTAAACGATGCTAAATAATTTCATGTTTACTAGTAAATATTTTATACTATTTAACTTCACCTAAAAAATGATGGACTCTTATCGATAATTGGATCAAGAAAATGGTTCATATACTTTGCATTAAACTCTTTAAAAATCTGATCGCTCACATCACCATGTTAATCTCGGGTAATTAAGACTGCGATTTATTTTTTACTTTCATCTCCTCTTCTCTCGCATTTTCTGGCTTTCATATATATCAGATATAACAATACTCTTTTAAAGGAGTAAAGAAAAATATTTTATTAACTTCAACAATACTACATACATTTAAATTAATTGTCGTCACTGAAGTAAGAAAACAGCGATCCATCAAACACTGTTTTTAAATCAATGCCTCTTTATTTCGGTGATTCCTTAAAAAAGATATTCAATATACATGCAGATAACTAAAATAGTTATCCTTGTGATGCAGTTTTGCTAGAAGACTTCCAATTAGATTGTTAAATCTTTTCCTGTTATTGAGTATTTTATAACAATATTAGTAAATTATAATGAATTTTCCTCTAGAGGAAAACATATTCACTGTGACAATATAAGTAGGATAAAGTGGAATGAGTTACTTTAATGAATAGATCGACATCATTCTCAGATTATCCTCAAGCTAAACCAATGAAATGCAGTTTTATGTTAACAGAGAGTTAAGAAATAGTTTATTTGAACTATATGACTGTTTGTTTTTATGGTAACTGCTTGTAGTAAAAATCTTTCATTATTTTCAGTATAATGGATGTCTACCAAAAACTACCTTTGCCAACATGGATACAGTTAAATAGCACTCCGCACAGCGAGAACTAAATAACTGCTGCACGCATATCTAATTCGATCAATTACTAACTGAATAGAGTTATTAAAAATACCATCTGATTTAGATATCCTGAACAAGTTTCTACAGGCCATCAGGAATAACCAAGGTATCTTATAAAACGTCATGCAATTTTTAAGTTAGAAACTATAGATTGTACTAAAAATGTACTAAATAAACGCACGGGTAGAACCGTCAATAAAGGTAATCACCTTTAGACAGAATTAACCATCTTATATACGAAGTAGAACTGTAACTTATCAAGAGAATGGCGATATTTATTGGCTATTCTAGTGCAGGCATCTAAATGCTGGGTGGATAATACTATGAATAATGTCTCGCTTCCTATGATTATGTTAAGAACCGTGTATTTTGATGTCATAACTAAGTGCAAAACAGATAACTGAGAGTTTTTGTGATAGATTTTATACTTCAGATAACTGTATCATCATCACTTCTGCTAAAAGTGATAGTGACAATTAAATTGTTAGTAATATACTTGAATTTTAAATATAGATAATAATCAATTAGTTACAATTTTAGAGTGATAACATTAACTTATTAATATACGTCTATAGATTTCTGATAAGCTTTTTTTCTGATGTAATCAGTATTTTTATTGATAAAAAAGATGGAAACTGTTTTAAGTTACTCCATCTTTAAAAAAGATGTAATGGCAATGCTGAAAACAGTATTATACAAAGTATTATCTAAGATATATCTTCTTTATATATAGAAGAATTTATTGGGTTGAAGTCGAATATCTTTCCAGAAAAATCAATACCGTAATAGGGAATGCTTTTTCATGATCAGTAAGTTATTAAATGTATTTATACCTCTAATGAATTATAGGAGCAGGCAAGAGTAGAGCAGAGTCAGTTACTTTCAAAAGGAACAAAAATTATTGCTCTTTTGCAAGATACAGTAGACCTTAACATATCAACGTAATATAAAAATCTTTACTACTAGATTAAGAAAAAATATTGTATGCTGTTAAATAGGCAGACTGTTATCATCTACTATATATTAACTAGATAAAGACTCTGCAGAAAGTAGAGTAAAAAAATAAAAATTAAGCTGCCCTAATAATATAGTTAAAGGCAACAGGTCACGGATAGATTTCTTTGGCAATTCTTGTTATACGCAATAAATTAAAATGGCATTTATATTCCGCCAAATATCAAATAGTAAAGTATATCGTAGCTAACTCAACCTATACCGGGAATCACAATAAAACCCGCTTTTTAGCAGGAAATTTGAGTTAATAATTTGGTCATCCATAGTGGTCCACTGCGCCAAAATTTTTTGTATGGCGCTAGTTATTCTTTATATTATGTCTTCCATCCTAACTGCGAATAAATTTACTACATAAATCATGGAGTTTCTCTGAAGATTAAGTTACTCTAATAACAAATACTTTTGCTAATCAAAAGTATGATTGTTTTAAATAAACCAACCTGAGGATAGTTTTCAATCAGATAAGAAAAAACATCAGCATGAATTTCTAGACGTAATATTTCTGGGTAACCGCATATATATCTGTAGCGATTAACTGCATATCTTGAGTGAGTATTTTGCCGTTAACTTTACGCTGATTAGGTGTTGCATTTTTAGTGGTTTTTAAAAAACCAAGGTTATTTAATAATAACCAATCATTCTTTTTTTATTATGGTTTCACCATTAAGTAAAACTCTAAACTATTTTTACAATGATTTATATTTTAATTTCCTTACAAAAAATTTGTTACATTAATAAAATTATTATTCAATCAAGTGAATAGATTACCTTGGCAGTTAAGATAAAAAGAAAATTAATAAAACAATTTGCACATGAACACTCGTTAAAAAACTGTATTAGCTACAAATATTGATATTAAATTTCCAAAGGAGTATGTTGCTTATTTTTACTGCGTATCAATCAATCATATGATAAAGTCCATCGTCATTAGAATTCGCATGATTTACATTAATTAATTGAACAAATCAGGATCTGAACATTCTAGTAAACTAATAAACAGATATTTTTTATCTTCTGTAAGAAAATTATTTTATACTTAAAAAAGCTATAATGCCGATATCTAACTCTCACTTTCCTCTGCAAGAAACTTAGTAAGTTATAGGTTTATTATTGATATCATACAATTAAGTAACCTTAAAAATTTTTGTAAATAATTTCTAATTTATATGAGAATTTAACATAGAAATTTCTTATTATTATCGAAATAATGTAAATTACATTTTAATAAAAACTATAATTAACCACTAACTAAAATCTTTCTTATATAAATAAATTATTTAACATTAATTTAATTAGTTAATTTTAATAAAATTGCTTGCTTTGTCAGATAGTTACTTTAACATTATCACTACTTTTATGCAAGTTACTAACGAATAAATACATGACAAACTCAAATAAATTTATACCAGCAACTTACGAAATAAACCATCAATTACCATTAACATTAATGTCACTTAATGACTGGAGTTTTATCACAGCAACAGGGATTGATGCTGAAAAATATCTACAGGGTCAATTAACTGCAGATATTACTGCATTAACTGCGAAACAACATATATTTACTGCTCACTGTAATGCTAAGGGAAAAATTTGGAGCACACTTCGTTTATTTCACTATAACGAAGGCTTCGGTTATATTTTACGTACTAGTGTTGCAGTAAAACAATTAACTGAATTGAAAAAATATGCGGTTTTCTCGAAAATAATACTCAGCCAGAAGTCAAATATTATGTTGTTAGGTATTGCTGGAGAAGGAGCTCGCAATGCATTGAACAACCACTTTTCTCTTTTACCCGATCGGGAAAAATCTATTATTTATCTTGAGAAAACAATTTTACTGTATTTTAGTTTACCGTTTGAACGTTTTTTAATTGTTACTGATAGTGTAACTGCTACTGAACTGACAAAATATTTTCCTCAACATGGTGATAGTCAGCAATGGCTAGCTTTAGATATTGCTGCTGGCATTGCTAATATTGATATTGAGAATAGTGAACAATTTACTCCTCATGCCGTTAATCTACAAGCATTACCCGCAAGTATTAGTTTTCAGAAAGGCTGCTATAGTGGGCAAGAAACAGTCGCTAGAGCAAAATATCGCGGTTCCAACAAACGTGCCATGTTTTGGTTAGCAGGGACAGGAAATTCTCTACCAAAATCTGGAGAATCTATCGAGTGGAAAATAGGTGATAACTGGCGACGTACTGGAACAGTATTAGCTACTGCTAGCTTGACAAAGGGTTTAATTAGTCTTCAGGTTGTCATGAATAATAACATGGATAAAGAGAGTATTTTTCGTTTGAATGGAGAAATTAATAGCAAGCTAACTATTCAACCTCTGCCTTATTTATTGACGGAAGAAAATAGCATATCCATCGACTGCTAATAAACTTATTTAGATAAGTGCTTTTTATACAGTAAAACTGAGATTTTAAAATATCCTCCCTATTATAAACTTAATGCCTAATTGAGTAATTTATTAGTAAAAAGCACTACTGAACCCCCTATCAGATTGTTTAGCGTTAAGGTAAAACAATCAGTCTGATCTGACTAACGACACTGATTGGCTATAATTTCAATCAGATTTAATTCTGTTATATACAATTAAATCAGCATGGATTACCTTAATCCATTTTAATTCTCAAACAGTAATTATAAGATTATATTAGCGAAGGTTATTACTTTGTTTACAGAGTAATATGTAACTCATCTCTGTATTTCAATTATTACTCTTTCAAACAATTTATTATAGCTCAGATAATTCAATAAATAAAAACTCCTATTTATAAAATCTACTCATCCATCATTCTTTAATTGGATGATATAACTGTTTATAGTTTTAATGTAGAATTCCTTACTAACAACTTTCTTATTACCACCATTATTAGATAATAGTAACTAATTTATGATTGCTGGCAAAGATTTTTTATTATTTATCTCCACCAAAGAATTCGCTTACTCTCTTAAAGTTAAGCTATTCAGCATACATTGGAGATAATTAAACCATTTATCCTTCTAATGTAGTTTTCCTATCAATCTTCTAATAAGATTGATAAATGTTTTCCTCTAATCATGGATTTTACAACGATATTGCTGGAACCCCTCTAACATGAATATTTCAACAGATAACATCTTTACTTTTATCATATTGGCAGGATAAGATCTATTAAGTTGATTCAATATATTATCAATAATAATCCATTTTTTACCAAAAAACTAATATATTGCTTCACTTCTTAATAAGTGAAGAAAGAGTTTTTTGATCTGTATTGCTGTTTACTTTTTTAATGGTGTAACTTCTGTAGCAAAATCTTTTATATAGCATAAGGATTTTTATCAAAAACTTTTTTACATAGCCAATTACAATTTTACCTCTATTATTAAAGGTATAAACTTTTCACTCGCATCATTGATAGAACGGAGTGATTCCCTAAACCCTGCAAAATAGATAGTAATTTTTCATGTTGAGCATTAATAGTTACATTAGCACATCATTAGATCAATAGTAATAATATTAATTTTAATTTGCTTAATTTAAGTAAATCTATTATCAATAAAATCTTGTTAAGATATAACTCTCTAGCGCTATATTTATTACTGGCATTAAGAAAAATATCAATTATCTCTGTTATTTTATTATTAACGATTGATTCTAGAATAGAACCAATAAATATAGTTAGGAACTTAATTTTATTCTTTAAGAAAATATCAAAAACCATCCCTATTTTCTAATAGAAAATAGGGATGGTTTTACTGGTAAATCTCTATTTAAATTAAAATTTTATTAAACTCTATATTCTTTAAACTAAAGCGCTCTAATTTTAGAAATATTAAAACCCTTAAGCTTGACTTAATAAGCATTATTTTTCTATTTTATGCATTCTTTCTTATGATAATTCCCCCTTTTCCTGTTTGTTAAGATAATCGTCAATAAAAGTAATCTATCACCATACAGAATCCATTTATACGTATTTGTGAAAAGAATTCTTTTATAAAAACGGGAAACCATGGTTTTTCTAGTTTTTTGCAAGCCGTTATTATCTCCAGTGCCTTATATACCTTCGGTAATAGTGCGCCTTGCTTACGCTTAGATAAGAAACAAAGAGTAATGCACTATTTCAAAATGCCTCGTTAGAATATGCTTAATATAGCACTCAATCATTTCTTCCTTCGTTAGGATCTGTTGCCGGTACTGATTAGTCTGTTAATTATCTAATGATATAGAACCTCCTATACATTCGATAAATGCTGCAGTTTTTAACGCAAATATACCAGTTAGCCGGTTAAAGTCTAGCGTCAGAGATATTTTATGCTATACCAGCAGCAAATTTTTTAGCTTTTCAGCGAAGTGTATTTTCTAGTAACGCCACTGTATTCTGCTTTTAAGTAACGATATCTCACCGCTTACTAGCGAAGTTATGGGATAGAGTAAAAAAGAAGGCTATTAGAATTTATCAGGTTATACCTGTTACGCAGTCGTTAGATGATAGCGTATTGCTAGATTTTCAACGCTCTTTTTAAAAAATAGCTCACGCTACAGAATTCTTAATATTTAGACTTCAAGGGAGTGGCGGAGATATAAATATATGGATGTTTATTGATTTATCAACCACAAGTGTGAAAGGCATAGAGGATACTAATTTAGATACCCTTATTTTCCGTGCCCATAGCACAGTATGATAGGGGATAACAATGCCAAACAAAGCGTTGGAGTTGTAGTTAGTTATTGTGAGTTATAATGATTTCTAATCTATGATGTTTCGGAGATGGTGACGTATGCTGCCTGATTGATTTCATAAATGACTTCAATAACAGAGAAATGATATGCCATGAAAATTAGCCTACAGAGATATCCGCAAAATCAAATATTACTTATGATTTCTTCACATAAACTCATCCATAATAGTGTAATGCGTCAACAAGGAGAGCTGATAGCACTGTTGTTGAGGCTGAATTTGAAGTTCATGCTATGATAATGCACTGAACTCCGTCTTGTTTGATGGGCGTCAACCAGTCATCTGTAGCGGTTATTTCCACAGAGAACTATATAGACTGGTATTGGCGGATGTTAAGATTAAAGTGCTGAAAATTAGAGATCGTGCTTCAATATTATTGAGTATATAAAAAAGCTAATGTGCTGGATTTACTATCCAAAGTGTCATGCATCACGGAAAATTAAGATTAAGCTACAGGAACTCTATCTACAGAAAGCCAAGATGCTATAATAAAGCCAATCATGTGAGCATTCTATGGCTTCTGTTAGTCAGGAGGATTTGATGTCAATAAGAACGACGAATCCGATTGACTAAACTTTTGTGACAATGAGGATATGAAACTTATGTACAAGCAGATGACTTCAAAAAAAATAATCCTTTAAATGGTATTTAAGCTGTTTTCATCTTCTCAGGGGAAATTAGAATTCAGGCTAATAGAATTTAACCTACTAATCCTTGTGATAATAACGTCCAATTCAAGGATGGAAAGTAGATTTATGAAGTATCAAAGCAGAATGTAACCTGACCAACATACACTAGATTTGCTAATAATTCAAGAGTCTGGTATGGATTACCATTATATCAAAGTTATTTAATCATAAATATGATGTTTATTTAGATAATTTTTATCGCAAAATCGTTTTTATAAGTGATATGTATTATAAAATTTATTTTTTCGTGATTTTTATCATGATTATTTATGATCTGGAATGTCAGTTTTTAATGCGAAATCTTTATAATATATAAGCATTAGACTAGAAATTTATTTTTAAAGTATAGAAATTTTTATTTGATATAAATATACAGGGATATATTCATGCAACTCATTATGAGCCTGTTGGGAATGGCAGTATTGATTTTTATCGCTATCATTTTTTCCAGTAACCATCGAGCAATTAAATTCCGTACTGTATTTGGCGCTTTTGTTATTCAAATGACAATTGGCGCGTTTGTTCTTTACATTCCTGCAGGACATCGCACTTTGAAAAGTGTATCTGATGCAGTCTCTGCCGTAATTGGTTATGGGGAAGTTGGGATGGATTTTATCTTTGGTCCCTTAGTTTCTAATAAAATGTTTGAGTTGTTTGGCGGTAATGGTTTTATTTTTGCCTTTCGTGTTTTACCGGTTATTATTTTCTTCTCATCATTAATTGCTGTACTTTATTATCTTGGTATTATGCAGTTTTTTATTAAAATTTTAGGTGGACTATTGCAATGGATATTGGGTACCTCACGCACTGAATCGTTATCGGCGACCGCTAATATTTTTGTCGGTCATACAGAAGCCCCTTTAGTTGTTAGACCCTATATAGCCATAATGACAAACTCTGAGCTATTTGCTGTTATGTGTGGTGGACTAGCTTCGGTTGCTGGTTCTGTATTAGCCGGCTATGCGCAAATGGGGGTTCCAATGGAATATCTGATTGCGGCATCTTTTATGGCGGCACCAGGGGGATTGTTATTTGCCAAATTAATGGTACCAGAAACAGAGAAAACTTGTGATACAGTAAATATGATCAGTGTAGCGAGTGGTGAAGAGCGTCCAGTTAACATTATTGATGCTGCTGCTACCGGTGCTTCTTCCGGCATGCAACTTGCTTTAAATGTCGGGGCGATGTTGTTGGCATTTGTTGCATTGATAGCATTACTTAATGGTATTTTAGCGGTGATTGGTGGCTGGATCCATATACCAGGATTATCATTAGAATTGATCTTAGGCTGGATCTTTGCGCCAATTGCCTATTTGATTGGTATACCATGGCATGAAGCATCAATTGCCGGTTCGTTTATTGGTCAAAAGTTAGTTATCAATGAATTTGTTGCTTATATGAATTTTGGCGAATACTTAAAACCTGATAATGAGGGTATTACTGCAGGTAAACAAGTACTTTCTAAACATACTAAGGCCATAATTTCTTTTGCATTGTGTGGTTTTGCTAATCTGTCATCAGTCGCCATACTATTGGGGGGTTTAGGTGGAATTGCACCAAACCGTCGTAAAGATGTTGCTCAATTAGGTTTGAAAGCGGTATTAGCCGGTTCATTATCTAATCTAATGAGTGCCACCATTGCTGGATTCTTTTTATCCTTAGCAACAATATAACTTAATTTAATTTTCTATATTAAACATTAAACGGTTGTTTATCGCTAAAACAACAATATTAAACTTTATAGAATTACATGATAGAATTAAAACTAACTAGATAATGCACATTAAATGTGATGGATTTAACTTTACTAAATGATCACGATATTGATGAAAATTAAGATATGATGCTATTTAAGCAAAACTTCATAATATTACTGCTACAATATATGTATATATCCTTGCTTATATTTAATATATACGGAAGATTTTAACTAAATAAAACACCACAAATATTCGCATTACCACAGTAATTAATTTTTTATTAAACGAGGATAATATTGCTATTGAATTACTAAAATACAAACTGATAACACTTATAGTACAGATCAAGTTAATATTATTTCTTCTTATTAAGAATTAATAACCCGGTAATAAGCAAATTGCTTTTAATCTGGTTAAATCAGATAAAATTTATCTATTGAAAAGGTATTTTACTGAAAGTAATTATTGAATTTACTAAATTAAAGCAATAAAATCCTTATTTTACAGGTAACAGAAATTGCTATTGCTAGCTGTGTTAATTTTCTTAAGATATCAATAAATAAGATTATAATAAATATACATTATAGAAGATTGAATTATATTTAAGATTATTCGATATATAAAATTTTCTAATCACATAAATTATAAGATGACTGGTATCTATTTCATGGAAAATGAATAGACTAATATTCATTATTTTTATTTTTCTGAATTATATCAAGCTTATTCTATATTTTATTAAATAAATAAAGATACAAATAGACAATTTTAACTGATAACTATTAACTTTATTGATATTTTTATGCACTGTTTTAGTAATTGTTGATATGCAGAAAATAAAAATATTTTTTTTAAAAATCTGTAAAATTATCTTTAAATAAAAGAGTTTTAATAATTATATTTATTGTAATTTTATATTATAAGAGATAATAATTAGTTATTATCGACTTAGATAATAGAATATATTATTTTGGTTTAAAACTATTAACGGATCCTGATAGATTTAGCGATGCTAGTGTAAATACTTTAGGAACACAGTAGAACTGATTACATTTAGGTAAAAAGAAAAAATAATAAGGATTGTAAGACAAACTCTTTGCTTAATCTATTGCATTTTAGATTAGGAGAAACTGCTAAATAGGCACAGGAATATTTCAATTGGACTAAGATGAAGATACTGAAATTATTAATTAGTATGTTCATGCAAGTTAGTTATTTTATCGATAAAAGTATCCCATCCAGATCAGAAATAGATTATTCAAGGAATTTACCCATTTTTATTTGAATGAAGATATTTTCAATAGGAAAAATACTTTTCTGCAATATTTATTGACTAAGTTTTAATCAAAAGGACCATTATATAAATCTTCGTCGCATAAGGATATGTTTATAACAAGATAGCTACTGAGGATAAAGTTGATAGCAAATTATCATTTTAATAAGACTCCATAATCAGGCAACTACAATATTTAAAATTAAAGCTGCTCTTCAGAAAAGTAAGAAGTTGCGTCTACTTTAGCTAAACGTTAGTTTTTATTCGAATTATCGTTGCTAAAATAGTAAAAAATAAGATGATGTTTATTATCAGTTATGTTGGCAAAAACTGTTGGATAAATCTTTTATACTGTATAGAGAATTTTTACGACAAGGTTGCCATAAAAAAGCAAGGAATCATAAAGATCAAAGAGGCTCTTTCTTCACTTCTTGAAAATATGAAGCTGCACTTCATTAGTTTCTTCGATGATAATCTATCGAATAATATCGATTCATACATTGAGATAACTCATTGCGCTTTAATCTACCACATATTGTCATAGTGAACATGTTATTTACTGGAGATATTCATTTAAGGTTACACAGTAATATCGTTATAAAATCACTAATTGCAAAAAATATTTAATAATCTTACTGTAAGGATGCTTATAGCAAAAATTACATTACAAGGATAAGTACTTTAGTTATCTATGATCTATTTGAATAAATTGACTTTATGGGAATCAACAAAATAAAACAGGAATTGATTTAAAATAGCGTTCATATTCCATCATTGATTCCTTACTTCAGCAACGACAGCCAATATAAATGCAGCAAGGTATTGTTGAAATTAATGAAATATTTTCCTAAAGGTTTTAAAGGGAAATTCTTATTTTTCAGATAAAAAAGCTAGAAAATGCGGGAGGGGAGGAAATAAAAGTAAAAAATAAGTTGCGTCTTAACCACCTGAGATTGATAGGGTCATATATGAGTGATAAAAATTCTTGAACAGTTTAATACAGAATATTAAAGTAGGATTTCTTCTTGAAATTATCATAAATAAAGAGTCCATCTTTGCTAAGATGGGATTTAAAAGATAAAAAACTCATTTGATAGCAATCATGAAATTACCACAATCGACTAATAATGTTGGGTAACCAAAGAGTTTTTATTAAAATAAATTCTACATTTAAATCATGAACAGTTATTCAGCAAATTAAAAGGATAACTTAAAAGGATAACTGAGTAGATTCCATGATACGGAATTGTTTTATTTAGCTAAATATCTGACTTTAAGAGGATTATTTAAAGCACAATAATTAAAAATATTAATGTGATTATAAATTTCTCTCTGAGAACAGCAAGAAGCTTTACTAATACAAGTTAATAACCATAGCCATATTCTCCATGGCTTACAGACGATAAACACTTTGATCTAATCAAAGACCGTAGTTTTTTCTGAAAAAACGTTTCTTTCTCTCGATGGATTCTGTTAGTCAATCATATACAAATTATTTTTGAATCCCTACAAATCCTCTCTCCTCCTAGTAAAGAGGAACTATGTAAAATCAGGAAGAAAACACAGAAAAATTTAAGAATAAAGTGTTTAAAGGCTACAAGCCTAATTCTCATTTCCGTTAAGATATAAAATATCTTTTAAAAAAGACAAACAAAATTCAAGACATTATCTTTAAGATATATAAAATAGGCTGGTCTATCTTTGATGGACTTTATCTATCTTTGTAAGTCAAAAGATGAACAATACTGAATATTTCTTACGTGCTCTTAACTAAATATTTCCCATAGTTATTCATGGTATTTAAAGATAATAGAAAATAATTTATATACCGCATTTGGTCTGCGAAAATATTCAGCAAACGAAAAATATAAATTATCCGTTTGCACACAGAGGGGCATTTGCTATAGAACTCTGACTTAGCCCGATGATGTATACTAAAATAAAACGGTATATGGTCGAAAGATTCAATTAGCATATGGAAGAATAGGATGGAAAGCCATCATTTAATTCTGCTCAAGAGTTTGAGATTACTCTGCATCAATAATATTAACTATACAATCAGAAATTACCGAAATCAATATATTTGGTAATAAAACTCCATTTCAAGTCTATGAAAGATTAGTTCAAAGTTAAATCTGAATTATTCAAAAAAAACCATACCACTCTGTTAACTATATCAGATAGTTATAACAAATGGTAATTTCTAGGTTATCTTAGTAATTATCACTATTCAGCAGAATACGCCTAAATTAATTAGGTGAAGAACATGAAAATAGATAATCTATTTATTTCAAGAGATTCAGTTTTTCAAATAGTATCCATGAGAAAATTTCAGATAAAAATACTTATCAGCTTTGTTAAATAGCGAAAAAGTGCTGCATGAAGATGCTTATAACATAAGGTGCGTTTATTGCTCGTCTTTTCATCAATGAAAAAACTAGTTGTTTTAAGCATACTAGTAGTAGTTGTTGAGATTATTTTATTAAACAACCTATAGCAACAACTTATATTGAAAACTAGTTGAAGAAAAAGCTGGCCAGATAGTCTTTCACTTATTAAAATTATAGGTATTCATACCAATGTCGACATTTTTATAGTAAGGAAGTAAAGCAATCAGTATTGGAATACTATATACTATACTAATCTTAAGAAGATTAAAAATCGATAGACGCTAACATGGTATTTACTAATTTTATAAATTTTAATTTTTCATATAGATTCGTTGAAATCTTACGGGTTATGTAGTTGCACTAGAGTTATTTAATGGTCGTTTTTCTAAAATTTTGGTATTAATTGAGAACTAGAATAGTTTAATTATTAGCACTGATCATGATTGAGATACCATCTGGTCAGAAACTGATAATATACAAAGAAAATATTTCTATTTAATTTATACTCTACAAGTAAAACGCTATTTTAAGTATGATAGAAAATGTTTGTTTATATTCTCAGTTTTATTAATAAGTAATATAAGGAAATTTATTTATGGGCACCCCACATATTAATGCTGATATGGGCGATTTTGCGGAAGTTATATTGATGCCAGGAGATCCTTTACGCGCAAAACATATTGCAGAAAATTATTTCACAGATAGCCGTCAGGTAAATAATGTTCGTGGTATGTTAGGTTTTACTGGCAATTATCAAGGCCGTAGTATTTCAGTAATGGGACATGGTATGGGAATTCCTTCTTGTTCAATTTACATGAAAGAATTAATTACTGATTTTGGTGTTAAAGTGATAATACGAGTAGGATCCTGCGGTGCTATTAGTCAGCAAGTAAAGTTACACGACATTATTATCGGTCTTGGAGCATGTACTGATTCTAAAGTTAATCGTCTAAAATTTGATGATAATGATTTTTCAGCTATTGCTGATTATGATCTGGTTCATAATGCTGTTACTGCAGCTAAAGCAAAAAATTTCAACGTTCGAGTAGGTAATATTTTTTCTACTGATCTTTTTTATACATCTCAAATGCAAGTATTTTATACAATGGAAAAATATGGAATTTTAGGGGTAGAAATGGAAGCTGCTGGTATGTATAGCATTGCGGCAGAATATGGTATAAAAGCACTAACTATTTGTACGGTTTCTGATCATATTCGTCGTTGCGAAAAGACAACTTCAATAGAACGACAAAATACATTTAATAATATGGTTGAAATTGCATTAGAATCAATATTATTATTAGATTAAAAATAAATCATTAAATTTAAATTATTGGCTAATGTATTATTATCTATCTATATGATATTAGTTAGAATAAAACCGATAGATAGCACTATAAGTAACATAATTCTTAACAAATTAGCTATATTATCTATATTATTTAAATCTTATACTAAATTGATGAGTATTAACAGTTAACATAAAAAGCCTTTTAATTTCTTTTTATCAAGAATAGGAATAGAACAGAGTTACGCTTATTTCTGGTGATCGGGTTCTGAGATTGTAGAGTATTCTGGTGATTAATTTATAAATAATTTTAATAAAAAGATACTTTATGCCATGAAAGCCTATCTTAGAAATAATCTTTAAAACTAAATATTATCTGTGATTCTTTGCATGAACTTATCCATAATTATACCAGAGATCTAATAGACACTACTGTCAAAGCGTAGCTTGAAGGCATGATGAATACTGACTTCTCAACGAGTATCATGATCGTCATCCGTAACGGTTACTTGCCAAAACTAACTCATATAGATGGGGGAGATATTAGTGATATTGAGATTAAAGTAACTAAAATAATGGAATCGAATCGCAATAGAATAATCCTTCAAAAGCTTATTGTTGCTTTATCTAAAGTTTATAAAAACACAAAGAGTTACTACTCTAGGGGTATTCGACAAGTTATCATATCCACCGATGATTTTCACGAAACTTTAAATTTTCTCTTATCAAGAAAATATGATCTTCTCTGTCAGTGCTATCAGCAGACTGAAACAGAAATATCTTAAATAATACAGCCAATGTGGTGTTGAACCTTGCGTGATTTAAGCGATACGCATTAGATTTATACCTTGGCTAAAAGCATATACCGTTATTTCAGACAACCTGATTGTCTTTACATTCTGATTACTGTCTGCATCACTGTGTATGGATGTAAAGAGGTTGTTACGATCAATTATGGTTATTTAATGTTAGAAACAAGCTGAGCTTGTTACTTAACTGTCTCTCCACTCTCTTGTTACGAGAGACGACGGTGCTTGTTTTTGAAATGCAATGGCAAAGATATTCTAAGCGCGCAGGATCGCCATTAGCTATACAAAATAACTAATGTACCACTTTCACTACAAAAAGTGATGCAACTAAAAGCTAAAGTGGATTAGCTGCATGAGAGATCTTGTTATCAGAGATCCCTGATGCTACTAATAAAGTTATTAATATTTTTATTAGAAAATTATCAGCATAAGTATCAATACAGCGATTAAGAAGCTGAAGAAACAGCGAAATAACTGCTGGCATTCTATGCCTTCCCGGCAAGCGCATGGGGATCAATAAGAATAATCAATTTAATTAAATTGGATTTTGTGACAGTAAACCTACGAATCTGATGCGAAAAAAGTACTATAGTTCTAGAAAAACAATCTTTTCAAGAGTTTCTGATCTTTTCTAGTCTGCTTAGAAAAGATGGAATTAGTTAAGCAAATTTAATCTACTGCGACTTTTTCTGGTAAATTCCGTCTAATTTAAGAATGGAGAATAAATTCACGAAATATCAAAGTGGAACATTAGCCTGACTGTCATACAACAGATTTATTAATAGTTCTTTTATGAGTTAAGATGATTAAATTACTTATCTAATTTTTTGATATCAATCTGCCGATTTTTGTCCAACATAATGGCTTTTGCCCGAATTTTAGCTTCAAATTGATCGATTATATTAACATTATCTAAACGTTCTTTTTGACGAACACCATCTTCATAAAATCCACTCTTTACTCTTGCCCCTGTTACGCCAATGGTAGAAACCTCTGCCTCACCAGGACCATTAACAACACAACCAATAATTGAAACGTCCATTGGAGTAATGATATCTTTTAACCGCTCTTCTAGTGTATTAACGGTACCAATAACATCAAACTCTTGACGTGAACAGGTTGGACAAGTAATAAAATTAATACCTCGCGAGCGGATATGAAGAGATTTTAAAATATCAAAACCAACTTTAACTTCTTCAATCGGGTCAGCAGATAATGAGATACGTAATGTATCACCAATTCCCTCAGATAATAATATTCCCAGTCCAATAGCAGATTTTACTGAACCTGCACGTGCTCCACCAGCTTCAGTAATACCTAAGTGCAAAGGTTGATCAATTTTATTGGCCAGTAAACGATATGCACCTACAGCTAAAAAAACATCTGAAGCTTTCACGCTAATTTTAAACTGATGAAAATTTAATCTATCTAATATATCTACATGCCGCATAGCTGATTCAACTAACGCTTCTGGCGTGGACTTACCATATTTTTTTTGAATATCTTTTTCTAATGAACCACTATTAACGCCAATCCGAATCGGGAAATTTTTATCACGGGCGCAGTCAACAACCTGACGAATACGCTCTTTATTACCAATATTCCCCGGATTAATGCGTAAGCAATCCACACCATATTCAGCAACTTTTAGTGCAATACGATAATCAAAATGAATATCAGCAATAACAGGAACATTAACTTGCTGTTTGATAAGCTTAAACGCTTTAGCTGCATCTATTGTAGGAACAGAAACACGTACAATATCAACACCCACTTGTTCTAAAGATTTAATCTGTTTAACTGTAGCTGCAACATCCGTTGTCCGTGTATTTGTCATAGATTGTACTGTAATTGGTGCACCATTACCAATGGGAACATTACCTACATAAATACACGTTGATTTACGCCTTTTTATTGGTAATTGATTATTCATGCACTCTCCCTACAACATACCCATATTTAATATATAACATTATTTCTGTAATTAAAGTCATCGAATTAACGATGGCTTTTTATTTGTTAAAAATTTATCACTATTTATAGACGTTGCCTTACAATATTTATTCACAATCCAGGTAATTTAAACTTGGCTGGGCGGTTAACTTTAATAAAGTGATTTAAATCAATAGAGTTACCTTTGAATAGTAGATTAACATTGGCTGGTATACCAATATTAAATTGGTAAGGAAGTTCACCATTTAATTCAAGTTTCTGACCTGCATTTTTAATGCCACTAAATAAAATCTTACCTT
>JBQMRR010000083.1:0-524 GCA_052174495.1 Arsenophonus sp. NC-TX2-MAG3 | reverse complement strand
CATCATTGGAATGCTTTCACATACCATAATGGAACAAGACAATATACAACAGAGAACCAGGAAAATTTATGGAATTTTAAATACTCAAAATTTGCTGGCATATAAGACACACTTTTCTCATTTAAATGCTACCCAAAAAATAGCATGTGTCCTATGTGCTGTTACAGAAATTTTGAGTATTTAAAATTCCATAAATTTTCCTGGTTCTCTGTTGTATATTGTCTTGTTCCATTATGGTATGTGAAAGCATTCCAATGATGTACAGTTCAGTGAATCAGTAAATGAATCTTTTATTGTTCCTGTGTTTATATATTTCAGGAGATGTGCATGTGCTAGCAGCATAGTCATTCCCACCTTACTTGCACTCAATTTCACTTACACTGTTGAAAATTAATGTGAGTTAGTGCTTTTTCGATTTTTTGATATCTTAAAACCTTGGCCTATTAGTTGGTTTGATCATCAAATAGATGGCGGGTTAGGTATTATGTTAGATGATATCATCGCGGCTACTTTTGCTATAGTTA
>JBQMRR010000082.1:0-1733 GCA_052174495.1 Arsenophonus sp. NC-TX2-MAG3 | reverse complement strand
AGCAAATGCAAATAATGGTAAAATTAAATAAGCAACCCAAGGATGTAAAAGATGTTCTAATTGTTCAGAGAGTGAACTATTTTGCCTTCCCTTAAGTGGCCATATACCTGTGAGAGAATCTGAAAACACACACGCGCCACAAGTATATGCAGGGAGGTACCATTATCCAATTAATGGATAACGCACTCCACTCAAAGTCACATTACTAGAAATAATTTTCTAAATTTCTTCACGTGCAATAGTTGTTTTATTTACATAAGCGTTGTTTTACTTACAATACTTGAAAATTTAATTAAAATTCGTAAGTAACATCCCAATGGGAATGTCGTTGCTTAAAAGGAAGAACGACAATTTCTTAGGAAAATATCCGTCGCACTCGTGTAAAGGAAAACTGCAGACCTCTACACTGCAACAGACAAGTTCACTGATGCCGTACGCAGGAGACGTCTGAAATTATGTGGAGATATTTCTACAATATACAGCAACAATCTCACCAAAGGTGGCTAAGCTCAGATTCGCGGAGAAAATTAATAAGAAATCTGGTAAACAATGGATAGAAGAATGCAAGAAACAAATAACGAATCCGTGAAGAGATTTTGGGAGGTGAAGAGGCAAAAAAACATCAATCCGAATGACAAGTTCAAACGCGCTCTTCGAATGGTCATTAGTGACGAAAGAAGAAACACCCTGTTAATATTTAGTGGTGTTTATGGGACACAAAGAGTCAAGGCTAGACTGCACTAACGCTTTTTCATGTTGTGTCCAGACATTCTGATACAACAAGAGAATGTGGTGTATGGGTATGTCGAGCATAAGCGCCTCTGTCAACTTATTTATACTAGTCTTTTACTGATTCAAGATGAGAGGACAGAAATTGGCAATCTATTAGTAATTAATGTTACGCACGCCACGTTGCGATAAATACGTAAATCCGCGCCGAGGCGTCCTTGACGTCAACCGAAACCAGACAGGAATCTCGGACACGTCGACGACTGCGCCACCTTGGGGCCGCTCACGGCGCTCATCTCGTTGCCACGCGTTTTCTGTGCCTCTTTAATAATAATCAGCTGACGATTGATTTCGCAACACACGTAATCCGTATGAGCGAAATCTGTCTAGGTACAAGAATTGTCGGTTCGTTGAAAGGTTTTACCGATAAAGTATACGAAACAATTGAATCTGATTAGACTTAACGATATAAAATTTGTTATATTTATTGGACTGGTTTATTTGTATATTTTGCTGCAGGTTTATTATATACTTTTATTGATTAGGATTACATCAGATTATATTATTACAGTAACGACCCCGATTCGAATATGACTTTCTGGATATAACTATTTACACGCACATTTTATTTTACTTTACAATTTTTTAACTCAACAGTTGGACAATGTAAACGGTAATTTCACAGTTGTATGATAATACGTAACATTATATGTAAATAATTATCAGCTTAACTGTATGTAGGATTAAATCCCTGGTCAGATGGCAGAAGAAGGAACCCATTTTGTACTGTTAAAGTTTATAAGCTTTAAACGAGAGTAGGATAGATTTCTTTTTTAAGTATAACAAATACAGAACAAGTACAGATAACAAGTACAGAAATAAGATAATGTGATTGGCTCTACGCATGGGACTGCCTTTTTTTTACTTCCACAACTGACAGTCGGGTTACTGTTTGGCTAGCTGAATCCACAGTCCCATTGGACGTCACGAACTCACCGCCATCA
>JBQMRR010000081.1:0-704 GCA_052174495.1 Arsenophonus sp. NC-TX2-MAG3 | reverse complement strand
AATAAAGACTTCAAGTGGAGACAGTGAAAATAGTTTTAGTCATGAGAGTTTGGAACCACAACTCTTTACTCAACAAAAATTGGATGACCTTGTAAGGGAGTTGCAACTAACCAAAGCAAAGGCTGAACTGCTTGCATCCTGTCTAAGGAATAAGGAATACAACTTGCTTGATAAATCCTGCAAAATAACAAAGTATTGGGTAAGTCATAAGGATTTTTGTGCTTCTGCCAAATGGATGAAAATCTTTATTTTTGTAATGATGTTAATGGTTTCTTTGAGCACATTAAAATTCCTCATGAACTAGATCAATGTCATCTGTTTATAGACAGATCAAGTAGAAGTCTCAACACTGTCCTACTGCACAAGGGGAATAAGTTTCCGCCCATACCAGTAACTCATTCTGTACAACTTAAAGAGTTATGAAAATATCAAGCTGCTCTTGGAAAAATCTAAAACATGAATGTTATAAATGGGATGTTTGTGGTGATTTTAAGATGTTATGATTTCTTCTGGGGCTTCAAGGTGGCTACACCAAATATTCCTGCTTCCTCTGCCTGTGGCATATGAGAACAGATGATCAGCATTACACCAGGAAAAAATGGGTGTTGAAATTCAAAATGAGAATCAAACATTAGCATCAATTACCTTCCAAAATTATTTTCGGCTATACGAAAAACTTGCGGGTATGACTGGTACTGCTGATA
>JBQMRR010000080.1:0-16234 GCA_052174495.1 Arsenophonus sp. NC-TX2-MAG3 | reverse complement strand
TTCAAGAATAATTTTATCTGGCACATCAAATTCGAATACATAATCCACTGCAATACCTGCATTTCTCATTGCGTCTGCTTGTTGGATGGTACGAGGGAATCCATCTAATAAAAAACCGTTTTGGCAATCATTTCGTGCTATACGTTGTTTAACTAAAGCAATTACTAATTCGTTAGTAACAAGCTTACCGTTATCCATTAATTCTTTTATTTTTAAACCTAATTCTGTACTTGTTTTTATAGTAGTACGTAATATATTACCGGTAGAAATTTGTGGGATACCATATTTTGACATAATGAATTCTGCCTGAGTTCCCTTACCTGTGCCTGGCGCGCCGAGCAAAATAATACGCATTCCGTAAATCCCCCCTTTCTATTTTATTTTTATAATTTTAAAGAAAAGTTATCTTATAATTAGATATAGTAATTTCTCAAGAAAACAGATAACTATTAAATAATAAAATTATTTTTTGTTAAAACCACATCTTAAATAACTAAAAGATGCTTTTATTAACAACTTAATTAATTAAATAAATTTAAAGTTATTAGCAAATCTGCTGCATGGTAGTTAAGGTAGATTTCACTCTCTGATGCTTTGTGCATTTATTTTTGAATTTTAAATTAGACATTATTTATTATTAAAGTTAACAGATAAAATCCTCTTAGCCGGTTCCAGCTTTTCTGAGTAGACTGTACTCGCTTAAATATCATTAAAAGAATTGTTATTCTTAAAGTACAATTTTCATAAGACAGCTTTTATAGACTTACTGTCTAAAAACCTAATTTAATTAAATTTGTCGTTCTTATGTGACGACCAATTATGCTGATAGTAAGGCATAGAATGCCAGTTATTTTCTGGCTCTTTATACAGCTTCCTCATCGTTTTAGGATACGCTAAAAACCTTGCAAAAAATATCAAGAGCTTCATCAGAAGAATTGCGGCTCTTTGCTACCTAGAAATTCCTACAGCTCAACTTTAACTTTTAATTACATGCTTTATGGAGCAAAGGTAGCACCATGAGCTATTTTATATATCAAATAACATTAGTATCATAATGTTCGGAAATATCTTTGTATGCCATTCTAAAAACCAAGAGTACTATCTCCCCCGTAGCAAACCTGAAAATACGGTTAAGCTCTGCGCTTGCTAGCTATTGAAAAGTTTGACCTTGTGTGCTTCTGACTCTAGATAACCATTTTTGACTGAAATGAGCTCTTTATTTCCATGCAATGATCTAAGTAATGAAGCAGAAGGCAAAGGCGATCAGATTGCCTAACAGAATGTGAGATATGCCTTAAGCCAATAAATAAATATAGCGTGTATCGTTTAAAATGGACACAGTCTACCATTGCCCGTGCTCTTCAAGCCATTTCTTGTTTCAGTCTATTGATGATCTTAAAGTAGGAGAGCATATGTTCTTTCAATAAGAAGCGCCTTTAGGGCTTCGTCAAATTGGTAGTGGATAATACCCCTCCCATCACAGATATAGACATGTAGTCTTTTTGAGGTTTTTATACAATTCAAATAAAGTGGTGATAACCATCTGTAAACAAATTTCGTTGTAGCTGTGATCCTCTTACCTTAAGCACTTTAATTTCAACAACATCGCCTATTACCAGTCTTATATCATTCGCGGTGACAAATAACCGTTACGGATGACGGCATAACGCTAATCAACAAAGCGGTATTCAGCATCTTGGTCCAGAATAGCTTTGAGCTTATCCTTAATAGCTATGTCTATGATTCCTAACTTTAAGTACTTTAATTTTAACATCGCTAATACCAATTTATATAGTTCTCTGTTGCAAATAACAGTTACGGATGACTGGTTGATGCCTGCTAACAAGGCAGAATTTAAGATGTTATCGTAATACGGCTTCGAGATCTAACTTCAACAGCGGTTCCTATCAATTAACTGTTAAGATTATAGGTGAGTTCATGCAAGAGGTCAGATGTAATATCTGGCTTTGAAGATATCCAGTAGAGTAGACTTTTCATAGCATATCATTTCAATTTTATTGAAATCATTTATATAAATAAATAGCAAGATGCGTTTTCATCTCCGAAATCTATAGGCTAGAAATTAGGATAACTCTAAAACTTCTTATTGCAGGAAATATTTAACAATTTTACTAAAAGTTCTTTAGGGAACTATATCGCAATGAAAAATGTTTTAGTTATCTGCGATCTATGTTGAATAAATTAACTTTACGGGAGTTAATGAAATAAACAACTATCGATTTAAAAATAGCGTTTAGATAGGATTACTCTTTTCTTGCTTCAACGCTGATAGACAACATAAATAGCTAAGTAGTATTGTTAAAATAAATAAAACATTTTCTCTAATACTTAAATAGAAGCGTTCTATGCTATATAGAAAAGGTAGAAAACGCAAGAGAGAAGGAGACAAAAGAAAGAATAAATTTCGAACTTAATCGCCAGAAATCACAACAGGGTTATCTGAGCGATGAGATTCTTGTAGAGCTTAATTCATAATGTTGACTCTTTTGTTGACTCGATTATCGATTATTAATTATCAATTATCAATTATTGATTAGAGTTCATCTTTATTTGGATGAATCTAAATGATATGAAACCTTTGTTAACGAGTATAAAATTAGTCACTATCCACTAATAATGTTAGATAATCATAAAGTTATTGATAAAAGATTTTATATTTAAAATAAGAACAGTCATATCATTTGATTAAAAGAATAACTAAGAAAAGAATAGCTAAGTATTAAGTGATTCATAGTGTAGAGTTGTTTATTATTAAATTTTTTCTATCCTGGAGAAGATTGTTTGAAATCAGAATAATTAAAAATTGAAATATAGATGTGATTATAAATTGCTCTGCAACTAAAGTAACAACCTTTGCTAAAACATGGCTTCGATAATCATAGCCATCTCCCCCATTATTTATCGATGACGCTATCGCTTGCTCAGGAAGCCATAGTCGTTTCCCTGTGAAAAAATATTTTCTCCTTCTTAACAATCTACTGGCAGTTATACATAAATTTTAAACCTCGTAGTACTTTAATCTAGTTAGATAGCTATTTATGTAGTCCTGGAGAAGAAATTTGCGTGAAATGAGGCAGGGAAAAGTACTAAATCCGAATAATAAAGCGTTTAAAAAGCTACACGACTGCTTATTTGCACGTAGTGCAAAATATCTTCTACAAATGCCAAATAAAACTTCATGATGTTATCTTTTCATATCTATAAGAGATTGCGCCTATTAATGAGTTTTGTATGCCTTTAAAAGGCTAAGATTACGTTAACTGCTCAATGTTTTTTAGAAGAGCTTAACAAAGCGTGTCTATGGCTATCCATCAGGTACTTATAGAATAGCAAATAATTTATAGACCGTCTTTTGTTCTGCAAAAATGTTTATCCACTAAAAATAGAGATTTATTTATTTGTGTACAGAGATTGATATAGAACATCGATTTTAGCCCCCCTTATTCATACTCAAACAAATGAAATGATCGATCTATTTAATTGGCGCATAGAAGGCTGGACTGCAAATCTATCATTTTAATTCTAGTAAAAATCTTGAGATCACTTTACATCAATTATTTACCTGTATAATCAGGAGGTACTCTAGTTAGCATTGAGTAGTAAACTCCATTGCAGTTTATAAAAAATTAGTTTAAAACTAAACCGAAATTATTCAAAAACTATACTATTTTTTTAAAACTATACTATTTTTTTGGATGTGACATATAATTCATTGCCTAAGTAATGCTATGCAATGATTAAAACTATATTTTCTGAACTTGAGTTAAACTAAAGTCATCTTAATGATGCGCTAAATAAAAAAGGCTATAAACGCCCTACAACTATTTAACTTGCAACTATTCGTGCTCCTATAAAATGACGTGATATTTTAGCTTCATTATCTACAGAAACAGATAAAACTGTTGCTTACTTATTGATGCTAATCCAACATTTACTTAATTTTCTACGTAAACAATCTAGACAAGCACGTATTCTTCTTCTTTCGTCACCCCGAGAGCTGGCAATTCAAGTAGCTGAATAAGTAAAAGAATTACTTAAATATACCATCTTTATATGATAACCATCAATAAAGGAGTACCCTATATTAACCACGCTGAAATTTTCAGTGAAAATCAAGATATTATCGTTGCAACTACAGGGCCTTCACTACAGAATAAAAGATTTTATTGTCGGATAAATTGAGATATTAATTTTAGATGAAGTCAATCGAATGCTTCATATAGGGGTTTATTAACAACATTAAAACTATTGCGAAGAAACACGCTGACATAAACAAACTATACTATTTCAGCAACATTAGAAAATGGCGTTATTCACGATTTTGCTAATCGATTACTGAATAATCCTTATCAAATTGATGCTAATCCTTTAAGGCGTGAACAAAAAAAGATTCAATAATAATATTATAGCAATGATAACCTTAAATATAAAACTGCATTACTTTGTCACCTATTAAGGTAATCAAATATTACCAAATCTATTATTTTTATCCGTAAACGCAAAAGAGTGCATGAGTAGTTGATTCAATGGTTACAGGAAGATAAAATAAAAAGCTAGTTACTTGAAGGAGTAATAGTTCAGGCAAAACAAGCTGAAGTTATTAAATGTCTAAAATAGTGGGAAATAAACGTATTCGTTCTAACTGATTTCCTCCTCACGTGACCTCGATATTGACGGTATTAGTCATGATTCAATTTCAATTACCACGTACTATTGATGTTTATCTGCACCGTATTGGTAGGAACCGTACGCGGTAGGCAAAAAAGAGATTGCAATTAGCTTAGTCGAAGCTCATGATCAACCGATATTTAGATAAAATTAACTGTTATCTTAAAGAACTATTAAAATATGCCTTATAGATATCCCTCGATCAATCAGCAAATACCGGCTAAAAGTTTACTACGTAAACCCAAGCTATTAAAAAATTCAGTTAAAACGGCAAGAAAAGAAAAAATAATCAACAAAAAAAAGAGAAAAATTAAAGAACGCCATCGCGACATTAAAAATATTGGTAAACGTCGAAAACCATCAGTAAAGAAAACTGATAACAACTAATAAATATTTTAGGTTATTTATTTTAGTAAAAGTTGTTAGTAGAAATCCTTCATATAATATGAAGGATTTTCGCTATAGCGTTTACAATGAAAAAGCAAACAACTGTACAATCAAAGAGATTTTTTCTCACTCCATGCTAACATAAATATGTATTTTATTATTTAGCTTGATGATCATCTGTTAGATGATGTCAATCTATGTATTGAAATAACTCACCCCCATTTCATCTTGTCCATATTGTTATAGTAAATATATTAACCCGCTGGAATATTTATTAGAGTTATACAGCGACAACATTGTAAAATCCTGGATTTAAGAAAAACATGTAACAATAATACTGGAAATTCTCTAGTAAAACTAAATAATAAAATGCTTAACTGTAATATGCCTAAATATAGAGCCCGATCATCTCTTTTTGTATCAGGATCCGCCGTCAGTAAACTGCTTAGTTCGCTATTATAATAATGATGTATAACCCTCCTTTTCTCGATAATGCTGAAGTTTTGGTAGATACCAGTGAGCCTTTAAGGTAGCGCTAGAGATATTTCACGCTACCATGCCCCTTTCATACTTTTAACGAAGTGCACTTTCTTCAGTAACATTTTTCTCTACTTCTACTTTTAGTATATGCGGTTCTACTGCTTCCTATGGGGGATATGTACACAAGAACCGGAAGACAGTTGGATTTATATCAAATTAAAGTTGTAACGTAAAAGCCGGATGATAGCGCCTCGCAAGATTTTTTCAACCGGGTTTTTTGAAAAACAGCTCACGTCAATATAGAATAATTTAATATCCAGATCACTAGGCAGGTGACAGAGACATGAACATGTAGAGATGTTAATTAAATTGTTTAGATAAGTATGTAAGGCGCAGATGATGCTAATTGCAATATCCTGTTTGCATACTTACTGCAGCATAAGTTCAGGCGGAAGCTCAAATAGAGCATTGAGTTCCACAAGTCAGTTAGTGCTGAAAGTCCAAAGAAGAAGATGGAGATAGTGAAAATAATGTGTTGGCAGTTACAGTTAGGTAAATATAAATTTATTGTGCTAATTTACTGCTCGGTAACTTTGATACCGCATGAACTGCATGCTTTTAATTTATAACTTCAGCAAAAAATGACTGAATGGAATCATTCAGGATAATAATAACAGTAGTCGTCCGAACATCTTATTACACAAATGAGGCAGATAAATATTCACTCTACAAATAGGGTTCTGTCAAGTTAACACTTTTATCGTATTTTAGAAAAGTTATTTTAGCTATTATCTAATGCTGAAAACCAGTTTAGTTAGGAGGGATATATGTCTGAATAAGTTACTCTCTTTAAATATTTTACCAGAGAAAAAATCGTTAAATATTTTACCAGAGAAAAAATCGTTGTCATCTCCGCATTTGTCAAATCTATCGGTCCAGTTATTTTTGTGTTTATTTCAGTAGTTGAAGGAGGCGTAGATTATCCTTAGTTCCCTATATATGATAAATTCATTTGGAAGAATACTTTCATCATTACCCCCCTTAAATGGAGTTGTATCCAGCATCATTGGCTTGACCTCTTTTAGATTATCATAAATTTAGTCGAGTCTGTCTTAAATTATTTTAGAAAGATATTATAAATCGTTTAAGATAAACAGGTAGGTATAAAAAAGTGAAGTTGTATTTTATCTTTTTTTAGTTTAGCTGATTTACGCTCTTTAGGAAGTTCATTCTGAGGTATCTCTAATATGAATTCCTGAAAAATTAGTATATTGGAGAGTGTAAAACAGTATTCAGATTGTGAATATCCTCGAAACCGTGGCTAGTTGCTTAGCTCACATCATAGTATGCTACGTTATAAACTATATAATAATTATATATTAAAAATTCATTAATATTAATCAATAATTTTAAGAAATTATTAATAATAAAATTGGTAGATTTTTATTTTAAATCAATCAATTTATTTAATAAATAAGGATTATTAACGAATATTTTTAATATGAAAATGTGTAATGAAAAACAATCAATTTCCGTTTTTAAACTTTATCTTACATAACGTAGATATCATGTTAAATATGATATTAATCAAAACTTAAAGGAATAGCCTATGTCCTTTTTACCAAGATGGCACGATGTCATCGGTCTAGAAAAAGAACAAAATTACTTCCGTAATACTCTGGCTTATGTTGACAGAGAACGTCAAAAAGGTACAATAATCTATCCACCACAAAAAGATGTTTTTAATGTTTTCCGTTATACTGAACTGAGTGAAATAAAAGTTGTTATCCTAGGACAAGACCCTTACCATGGACCTAATCAAGCTCATGGACTCTCTTTTTCAGTTCGTCCAAGAATTCCTGCACCGCCTTCTTTGGTTAATATGTACAAAGAACTATCAAAAGATATTGTTGATTTCCAATATCCCGATCATGGTTATCTTGTCAGTTGGGGGCAACAAGGGGTATTTTTATTGAACTCAGTTTTAACTGTTGAACAAGGAAAAGCACATTCACATATGCATCTTGGCTGGGAAATATTTACAGATAAGGTTATTACAGTAATTAATCAATATTGTGTTGGTGTTATTTTTTTATTATGGGGATCACATGCGCAGAAAAAAGGCAAATTTATCGATAATCAAAAACATTTAGTTCTTAAAGCGCCTCATCCTTCTCCGCTTTCAGCGCATAGAGGCTTCTTTGGTTGCCGGCATTTTTCTAAAACAAATGAAACACTCATAAAACAAGGATTAAGGCCCATTAATTGGGTGCCGATCATCCCAAAATAATAATCTAAATTTACCACCATTAAAATGGTGGTATTTCAGTTTATTTTGTTTTTGACACGATCACCATTGCAGGGCGTAATAAGCGAGCGTTTAAAGTATAACCTTTCTGCATAACATCAATAACTTGATTAGGTTCATGTTCTTGAGAATCAATCATTGTCATAGCTTGATGCAGTTCTGGATTAAAAGGAACATTCTTATCCGCTACCACCTTAATGCCATATTTACCAACGGTAGCTAAAAAAGATTTTAAAGTTAGTTCAAGCCCTTCAAGTATTGATATCGATTCAGTATTTTCCCGATCAATAACTTCAATTGTTCTCTCCAAATTATCAATAACAGGTAACAATTCATTAGCAAACCGCTCCAGGGCAAACTTATGTGCTTTTTCAATATCTTGTTCAGTACGGCGACGAATATTTTCCACTTCAGCTTTGGCACGTAGTAGCATTTCACGCTCACGTTTTTGCACTTCAAGCAATTTCTGCTCTAATTCAGTAATACGTGGATCAATTAATATTTCTTCAGTAGAACTTACTGGTTGTTCAGCTTCAATTCCTTCTTCTTTTACCTCATTTTTTTCTGATTTTATTAATTCTTTTTGTTTAGAAGTATGCTCATCATACACTTTATGATTTTTATTACTCATGAGTATCTCCACATTCTTTTTAGCATTAATTTAGATTATTAGCTTAATATGGGGATAAAAGTTCAGGATTCAAGAGAAACACGTTAACCTGTAAGAGGAAATAAATTATGCTGATCAGAAAATCAGAAAAAAAGATATTATTTAAATATATTGGCATTGTTGGTCATCCTCGACATCCAGAGGCATTAGCAACCCATAAACAACTTTATAATTGGCTTCGAGCGCAAAAATATAAAGTTATTGTTGAACAACAAATTGCTAAACAGCTTAAATTAAAAAATACTACCATCGGTAGACTAATGGAAATTAGTAAAATAGCTGATTTAATTATTGTTGTTGGTGGTGACGGTAATATGCTCAGCGCTGCTCGTGTCCTATCACGATATGAAAATAAAGTTATTGGCATCAATCGCGGTAACCTTGGTTTTTTAACTGATCTTTGGCCAGATAATGCTCTGCAACAACTAACTGAAGTATTAGCTGGCCATTTCTATGAAGAACAACGTTTCTTACTGGAAACTCAGATTAGCAAAAAAAATCATAAAACTCGCATTAGTACTGCAATTAATGAAGTTATTTTACATCCCGGAAAAGTAGCTCATATAATTGAATTTGAAGTATATATTGATGATCACTTTGCTTTTTCTCAACGTTCTGATGGACTAATTATTACTACTCCAACTGGCTCAACTGCTTATTCACTCTCTGCCGGTGGCCCAATACTTACCCCAAATCTTGAGGCTATCGCGCTAGTCCCTATGTTTCCTCATACCCTTTCATCGCGCCCGCTAGTCATCAGTAGTGATAGTAGTATCAAATTAAAATTTAGAGAAAAAAACATTAATTATGAAATCAGCTGTGATAGCCAAATTATTTTACCTATTCAAGATGGTGATGAAATTTTAATCAAGCGAAGTAATAAAAAACTTAATCTCATTCACCCAAAAAATTATAATTATTTCAATATATTAAACTCAAAATTAGGGTGGTCAAAGAAAACCTTTTAATTTTAATAACTCCTCCATCAAAATAAAGGATAGACTTTTTATTTATAATTGACTTAAGAAAATAGTTAATACACTCTGCATTAAACTCCCCAAAAATCTGATCGTTCACGTGGACTCTATCGATATCGCTAATTAAAATCGTAATTCCTTTTTTTCTTTTATCTCCTTCTTCTCCTGAATTTTCCACCTTTTCTATGTAGAATATAACGCTTCTCTTTAAAGAACTTAGAGGAAAATGTTTCGTTAATTTAAAAAATACCACTTGGGTATTTATATTAACTGCCCCTGATTAAACAAAGAGGCAGCGACCCATCTAAACGTTATTTTTAAATCAATGAATATATATTTTATGACTTTAATAAAATAAAACTATTTAAGATAAATCGCAGATAACCAAACCATTTATTTTTTTAATGTAATTTCAGTAGTAGACTTCTAGTGAGATTATTAAATATTTTCCTCCAATTAGAGGATTTTGTAATGATATCGTTATAATCCTAAAAAAACCGCTTTTCAGCGGATAATATGTTCATTATTATGCAATATATGGAGAAAATAAAGTAGAATAAATTGATTCAATCTATGAATAGAGATGATCATCCCTACCAGATTAATTACCAATGGAACTAATGAAATGCAGCTTTATATTGGCAGAGACTGAAAAAGAGTCTCTTTGATCTATAATTATTTGTTTTTATAGCAATATTTATAGCAAAAACCTTCATGTAATATAAGAGATTTCTATCAACCTTTCTTAAAGGTAATCAAAATTACCAGTTAAGCAATCATAATGAATGGTTACTACGTAGAACAATCACTACTGATTACGTTCATATGTTTTATTAATTGTAGATCGGTTTCTTTATCACAATTACGTGAATTGGAGACATTTACTTTGAACTAGATATCCAACGCGTTCACAAATTATTATTAGATAATCAGGATCTCAATACCTACTAGGTACTTATGCAAACAAAAACGCTGTCTTAGCTGAAATAAAATTAACTTGAAAAATGGTATCAAAGTTTTCAAGAATTAATAAAATGTTAATAACAAACAATTGAACGCCCATTGTGCCAACAACTAATTAAATACCTTCTAAATAATTAAATGAATTGATACTACCATATAAGAAACTAATGAATATTAAAATTAGAGCAAGAGTATAAAAGTTACTTAATTGTGAATAATTTCTTATCTTAAATAAAATCTATTATAAATTTTTAATCAGAATGAGAAAGAAATATTAGCAGTATGCTAAAATTATCTAAAAATAAAAATTAATAATCTAACTACTATTAGTAGTTAATTTAGTTATTTAGTTAATATGCTTAAAAAAGCGTTAAGTTAAATTAATGAAGTTAGTAATGAATTTCGTCACGATGGCTATCGAATAAACTTAGATTATCTTAGTCAATTATTTGAATTAGAATAACATATGGCAAATATGTCAATTTAGAACGTAAACATTGCGCATTGCGGAAATTCCTTCGATCCACCGAATTATTGCTTTAATTACATTAATAACTATTGTCAGAAAAAGAAAAATTAAATCAACAACAGTCTGCATTAACCTTTAATACTTTATGGTTATTTACGGTTGATATAATTTTATATCCTGAATATTTATAAAATAATAGTATAAATTATGTACATTTTAATATTATAACTAATCCTAGGCATTAATATCAATCATTAATAAAAGTTGCTTCAGGGTGAGAAGCTTTCATGTATTGAACTAGGCATATAAGTGATTACAGCAAAAAAATGGATATCTCTGCTATTATATTTTGATGAACTGGATTTTGGTATTGGTGCTCCTAGACTGCGTGGTGATTGAAAATTGTTATGTAAATTAGGCAATTCAATTTAAGTTATATGTGCATTATCTATTTGCCTTAAGTTTATAGGGTCTAGATATTTTATCTTATTGTTAGTAAACGAACTAATAATTATAAAATAGAAATGTAAATATAATTTTTAGATAAAAACTAGTTTACAAGGAATTGCCTGTTTGCTTACTTGGTGGCGCTAGTGAAGTAATAAAAATATTTGGTAAGGGTGGTTTAGTGGAAATAGATCTACTTACTACTTAAAAACATATTTAACTTTATTGTAAATTATAGTTATAGAAAATGAGCAAAAGTTTTCAACTTCATCAATCTCGATTAATCATCGATATTTTAACTCTTAAAGGAATATATAACCATGCGTTGTAAATTATTAATTGTTGCTATGTCTGTTGTTGTTTTAATAGCAGGTTGCTCTATGACAGAACGGTTTATTTATCGTCCTGTTATTAATCAAGGAAACTATCTTTCTGCCGCTGATATTGCAAAAATTAAAAAAGGAATGACGCAACAGCAAGTAGCCTATATATTAGGAACACCAACGTTAAAGGAACTATTTGGCCAGCAAATTTGGTATTATATTTTCCGTCAAGAACTCAAATATAAAAAGGTAAAACAGCAAACGCTAACACTCATTTTTAATTCTAATGGCATTTTAGTCGTTATTAAAAATAACGATAGTTTGGCAGCCTAAAATATCAATATTCATGTAGCATTTTGGTAAGTACACTGTTGATATTATTTTAAATAAATATCAATAGACTGCTAATTAGACGCCATTTAAATTGGCAATCAAATTATTTTATTATAAATAAGTTATTAAGATTTTTATTTAACTTTTCTGCCCGATTAACAGTCTTATCTCTTTCGGATCAGCAAGTAAAAAGACAATAAATTTTAATCTGATTACTATCAGGTAAAATATTAGATATATTAATGTATTAACTATGAATCTCAACTTTATTTTTACTTGAATCATGCTCATTCTAGCGTATGAATTTCTGAGATGATCTGCCCTATCCTGCTGATTAATTTCATGAATAATTTCAATAACAGAGAGATAATATTCCATTAAATTTACTATAGAGATATCCATAAAAACTAGATATTAGCTTCAATTTCTTATATGAATTTATTAATAATACTTGACGGGAGCTGATAGGATCACTGTTTAACTGAAATTCAAAACCATGCTAGATATATAATAAATATCCATTGCGACAGGTTATGTCGTCATTTATAGCAGTTATTTATCTAAGTGAATTTATACACACTCCTATTAATGATATTGAAATTAAAGTGTTTAAGATTAAGGGGGAATTCCCGATCACCAATAGAAACAGAATCTTCTTCAAGAGATCGTTATTACTTCCTTATCTCAATGATATAAGAAGGTTGAAGAATTGCTGGCATTCCTATATCTACAAGATATCTCTACCGCTGATTTTCACGAAGATTTAGAACGATTCTCGGTGAAAAGCAGATGATCTCCTCTGAGAGTGTGCTCTCAGCAGACTGAAACAGCAATGGGTTAAAGAGCGCAGGCAATAGTAGCTATATGATTTAGCAATACCTGCTATATTTATTTCTTGCTTGATGAGCTATATATCATTTCATCAGAGAAGCTGATCGGTTATTGCTTATTAATTAGTATTGACGGCACTGCGGCATGGATTTAAAGACTTGATTGTGGTTAAAGATGCTTATCAATAGTCAGAAGCAAACTGATTTCAATTTTTTTATGGTCTATGAATGCATTATTTAAGCGGCTACCTACAAGGATTGCCACGAAAGACTCTGCCCTTAGTTTTTATGATTCAATGGCAAAGATATTCCTGGAGATATAGCATCAACGACATTAGCTACACAAAATAGCAAATACACTACCATTCACTCCACAAAGGCATGCAATACCGAAAGTTAGAGATAAGCTACAGGAAGTATCCATACCAAAGAATAGCGATGTTATAAATAAAGTCCTTAATATTTCTGGCAAGATTTTTAACGCATCTTAAAAGAGATGCATAATCTGGAGAAAGATCAAGAAGAACTGGCATTCTATGCCTTTCCGTAGTGCACTTTAGCGTTAATAAGAACGATGAATGCGATTGAATCGGTTTTTAATGATAGTGAGACTACAAAGCTAACGCACGAAGAATTATCGAAACACTATAGTTCGAAAAACAATAATTTCAATGGCATTTAATCTACTCACGTCTATTAGAATAACTAGAACCGTCTCTAAGGGAATTTTAGCCTTAATCATCAGTGGTAAATAACGTCTAATTTAAGGATGGAGAATAGATTTACAAAACATTAAAATAGACGTAGCCTGACAGTTCTACATTAGATTTTCTAATAACTCTCAATCACTTAATAATGGGAGTTTTATGACATTTTCACTGATTTTTTCTGATATAATATAACTTATAATAAGCAATAAAAATACTTAGTTAATGTGTTAAGTAATTAAATTACAATCAACAATAAATGATTAAATATGTTAACGGCTTCTTATTTAAGCTGAGCTATAGGGGGGTCGAGTAAACCTCGTATAATTTTTATTAATAAAATAGCCTACTTTATTCGTTATAATGGTTATTACCTTATTAGCTGACGGTATTACTATTATCAATAAATCTGCTAAAGAGATGCCAGATAGGCAGAATAAATGATAGAAAAAAGAAATTAGATGATTAGCTATTTCAACTTTATTTTCCTTGAAAATTATTAAACGGGAACATAGTGTATTAGATAAAAGGTAATTTTTGTTTTATGAACATCATCAAATAGTTTTGTTAAAAGAGATAACCTTTAATTTCTTGATAGAAAATAAAGATTTTTATGTTAGTTACCTCAATCGTCTCTGACTGGGGAAAATGTTTTATTATTTGCTAGACAAGTTATGCCGCAAGTAAAATCAGAAAGAGAATAATAATTTGTTGAATGTTATCAGGGCTATGAATTATATTTATTAAATTGCAATATGATAGATCTTTATAAAATAATTAGTAATTAATCTTCTTGATTAAAGAAGAAGTAAAACTGCGTTCGCATTGGCAATAAAAGATTTATTATCCGCTTGCTAGCGGATAAATATCAAGATACTAGTAACATACCTGACATCAACTGACTAAATTGATAGTGAATAACCGCGTGAGATTTTATCATTGTTGATGGTAATCAATGCATTTTTTCTTGGTATAGCGCTCAACTGAAAATTTACCTTTACTAAAAATAACTTCTCTTACCTGAATTTGATTAAATTGAAATAAATTATTACTTTTATGCATCTTTTAAAAGATATCACCGCTAATAATGAAGATTATGATGAAGAATGTATGATCAGCGAATTGATTCTAACCATTTTATTAATAAAACACAATATAAAAATTAAGCCAATTTATATTGTGGAATCACAATATCACAGCTATTTGAAAAAATATTATTACAGAATCGTATTCTTTACCGAATTTTAAGTGGTACTTCTTTTTTTTGCGTTCAGATATTAAAGATATCTTAAGATTTTTGTGGATACTTACTTGTCTAAATTACAAGAGCACATTTTCTGTATTGTTAATGCACCGAAATATGAAATTAGGCTAAAATTCATTTATAAATTATCTGAATGAGCTAATTTGTACCAAAAAATCCTATTTAATATACTCTTTATCTCTTAGGCTTAAACAAAACCTTAATCTCTTAGGCTTAAACAAAACCTTAACTTGCGTGATTTAATGGTATTACAACGTTTTATCCATTCGTTAGTTAATTATCAAACACGTAGTGAACATGAGATCCTACTTGTAGTCAGAAGTTTAATTATAGGATAATAATCATGAAAGCTGAGTTATGCCAGATATCAAATAGTAGTAAATGGGTTGAACTATAGATGAAAATGTTAATCAATTATTTAGTTGGATAAATGAGAAATGAGTTAATGCTAATTACATCAATTATGTGATAACTTTATTACAGGTTGTCTAATGCATTAGATTACGTAATATGATGGAGTGTAGAGAAACAATAGAAAATTTAGATCACCTATAATTTAATGACCCAGTATATCTTAAAGACATATGAAATTTTCCTCATGTTTTTAATTAAAATGAAAGAATGGTTGTTATACCCCCTCTCATCAATACTAGTTTGATGGGGGCAATATCAATCAACAGCTACCTCTCTTTATATAGAGATAAATCGTTCTAGAGAGGAACGTTATTTTTACTCATTGTCAGGTGCGGCGCAATATGATGAACTTATTCGGACAGGAAGTTAATTATTTAACATGAATTATAACAGGATAGTTCCCTATGGGAATAAAAATAAAAAGATAGTAATAGCAGAACAGAGAGTGGAAAAAGAGCAATCTTTTACTGATATTAGAATAAAACTGGATGGTTCAATAAAAATAAATTTTAGTAACTAACAAGATTTAATTTATCGAGTTAATTTAGTTAGTTTTTTAGTATAAAAGCTAATTAATATTACTTTAGAATTATATTTTTGCTGTAAATTTTCATAAAAGAGTAAATATTCAATAACTATTAAATCGGTAACTTTATAGGATTAAGGTTTTTTATTTCCTTTAAGATGTAATACCAGATTAGTATTATGATAGAGAAAAAATAATTGTTAGTTTTAAAAGGTAACAAAGAAGAATAGCGTATTAGAAGAGATGTTATGTTTTTGTTGAGTAAGTTCCTCTAACTCAATTGATCGGTGAATTATTAGTAAATCTAGTATATGATGGTAAGATTATAACTACTTTCTACTCTGATGCTTCATAAATCTATTTGTCATACTTAAATTAAAGATTTTTATCAACATTGTTAAATAGGAGAAAATCTCATCAGTTGATTCCAGCTTTTATGAGAAAATA
>JBQMRR010000079.1:0-56494 GCA_052174495.1 Arsenophonus sp. NC-TX2-MAG3 | reverse complement strand
TGACATTATTACACCAGCAGTTTAGATAACAGCGTCCTTCTCTCCCTATTGGATTACTAGCATCTCTTTATATTAAAAGAGATAAGAGAAGAAGATTCTACGCCAAACTGTTATCAGACTATTTGATTTATTTGGATAAGCAAGGACTATAAATGCACTACCACTGTTTCTTCTTAGTGAAGGTGAAGAAACTATGAAGATAGATCATCACCAAGAAAATTACCCTAACCCATTCTGACAACTATTGTATTAATGCGTTATGTATAATAGTGTCCCGTTTTTGAGATATTAAGTCGATTTGACCTGCTACGCAATAATTGATTAACAACCTCTTTATCGAAGAACAATAGCTCTCCCCTCCAGTACAACTGCCTGAATTTAAATTTCGCGCCATGAAACGTATTCAGAATTTTGTTGATTTATAGGCTATAAAATATCGCATCAATTATTAGCGACTAAAGGCAAGTTATCCTGATCAACTTTTATTAACAGTATCATCTTGTTCATTACACGGTGTATAAATATCGTATTTTTAATGAAGATATCCAGGCGATAAAAAATCAAGCTTTGCTGCTTTTGCAGGCTTGAGATAAGGCAACAATGAGCTGTTGAAGAATATTTCCGTTATCACTGTGATTTTTATAACCTTATACACATACACTTTAATTTTAACATCAGCAACACTAGTCTATATGGTTTGCTGTAGCAAATAACCGTTACAAACGACGGGGTTTGTCGCCCATCTATAAAATAGCATTCAGCACCTTCTTACAGTATAAATTCGAGATTCATCTTAACAGCAATGTCTATCAAATTACCTAGCATTATTAATGCTGAGCTTGTGTAGAGTGAAAACATAGGTAATATCTAGTTTTTGGATACCTTTAGAGTAGGCTTATTTACAGTAATTATTATCTCTGTTCTTGAGATAATTTATCAAATAAATCAGTAGAATACGTAATAATATCCGAAACCCTATAGATCAGAAATGATATAACTCAGCAACAATATAATTAATCACATTAAAATATAAGGAGAAATAGCAAAAAAGTTTGTAAACTAAATATATTAACCATTTTAACAAAAACTAATAATCATACTAACCTAAATAGTTTTCGACCATCTGATTCTTTAAATCAGAGTGCTCATTGTTGTAATGTCATCTCTTTTATCCTAAAAGATCCTTTATGATGAAATTCATACTAATCAGTAATGATGATAAAAACCTATAATCAAAAATTTGATTTACTATTAGCCTTAGTATTTAATGCATCATTTACAGTATTTCAGTACTGACAAAAGAATTACTGATTATGCCTAAAAGAAAAGTTTTAGTTGCTTATTTATCATCCAATGCAGCTTTTTCAATGAAAAACTATCTGCTATTTCTCGTTAAAAATATAAATAAGAATAAATCTAGCTATATCTAGAATAGCTGAATTTAAAATAATCAAAAACAAGCATATTAACTTATACCTTATATTCATACAGCCAGTAAAATTAACAGAAATTTACTCCTCCACTTCCTTGAATAAGGAAGTAAAAAATTAAAAGTTTACAGCTATTTTTCACTACCATCAAAAGATACAAGCAGCTATAAATTAATCAACAATTATTTGACCGTTATATATTACAATAATTATTAATTACTTTTAAAATTAATTCAATTAACAACATACATTATTTAATCGTAGTATTAAATCATATCTTAAAGTAAGATAATCAAATACAAAATGATAAAACGATAGTAGGCACTATCTGTTATATTTTAATAAAAATAATATTATTATTTTTGCTATTGAACTGGTTTATTTTTTTACTAAAAATAGTTATCTTATCTATTAATGATAAAAATAAAGTAATTTAATCACAAAATCTTTATGTTATTCTTATTTCATAACCTAAATAATGATAATTTTTTTATTTCATTAAATTATAAATATTTTTTAGTTCGAGGAAAACATGCGGCATCCATTAGTCATAGGAAACTGGAAACTCAATGGCAGTACAAAAATGGTTAAGGAACTGATTAGAAATTTGCGTAACGAATTAAATAGTTTCATTGACTGTGATGTCGTAATTGCACCACCAGCGGTTTACTTAACACAAGCAAAACAAGCTTTAACTGGAAGCAAGATACTACTTGGGGCACAAGATGTTGACGTCAATTTATCCGGCGCTTTTACCGGTGATATTTCAGCAGAAATGCTAAAAGATATTGGTGCAAAATATATTATTATCGGTCATTCTGAACGTAGAATTTACCATCAAGAAAGCGATGAATTTATTACTAAAAAATTTGCAATCTTAAAATCGCAAGGATTAACACCAGTCCTTTGTATTGGTGAATCTAAAGAAGAAAATAGCGCCGGAAAAACTGAACAAGCCTGTGCTCGCCAAATCGATGCGGTATTAGATAGCTTAGGTGTCAACGCATTAGAAAATAGCGTCATTGCTTATGAACCAATTTGGGCAATTGGTACCGGGAAATCAGCCACTCCAGCCCATGCGCAAGGAGTACATAAGTTCATTCGTGATCATATTTCCAAACAAGATCCAGCTATTGCCAAACAAGTTATTATTCAGTATGGAGGATCAGTGAATACTGATAATGCTGCTGAGCTTTTTAGTCAACCAGATATTGATGGTGCATTAGTTGGCGGTGCATCACTGAAAGCCAATGCTTTTTCAGATATTATTAATCTAGCTGCAATAAAAAAGCTAATTAGCTTATAATATACTGATATTAATCAAATAATTTAAAGCTAATTAATATTTTAATCCTTCAATTCTATAAGTTCACTGATAGAATCAGCTTATATTATTGATAACTATTAGTTTCAGCAACGCGTAATAAACTCTTCATTAATTCAACAACTTTACAATAAATAAAGGCAATTTATCTTTAAAACTAATTACTTATAATTCGCTATTAAAATCTTAATATAATAAGAATTTATTTCTCTACTAGAAATATTAAGTTACACTCAATTCTAGTATATGGAGTTTTTGAGATACTAGCGTATCCTGCTGATTTATTTGATAAATGATTTTAACTACAGAGAAATTATATGTCACATAAAAGTATACTCATATAGATGTCTGGGAAATAAATATTTTCTCTGATGCCTTGCATGAACACATCTATAATACTGCTAGGTAGGTGATAAGCGTCGCTGCTGAGAATGAGCTTGAAATCATACTGTGATAACGTGCTAAACGCTGCCTTATCAGAGGATAATGTCCTCATCTGTAACGATCATTTACTACACAGCTAATCATATAGATTCCTATTGGCGATATTAAGATTAAAGTTCTTAACGTCGGAAATTATAGCAACAATAGAATATGCTTCACAGCTTGCTTATACTTCCTTATCTAAGCGTATAAAAAGCGGAGAAGATTTGCTACTATTTATATCCCCCGGCGAGATATCTCCATCGTTGATTTTTTAAAACTTTAGAGCGGATTTTTGATAAAAAAGTACATGTTTTCCTCTGGGGGTACTATTAACAGACTAAAACAGCAATGACTTGAAGACCATTGGCAATGGTGCTGCGTGATTTTATGAATACACACTACGTTTGTTTCTTAGCTGAAGAGCGTATGCGCGTCCTATTAGGGATGCTAATTGCCTTTACCTGCTGTTCATTATCGTTGGCACTGCATCGATGATAAGAAGTTAAGTTGCGCTAAAAGATGCTTATAGGAAGTCAGAAACGATATTAGGCTGAACTTCTAGTTATGGGCTACAAGCAGTGTTCCTTAAACCATATATTTCTTTAGCTTGCTTATGGGAGACAGCGTTTTAGTTTTAAAATACAATGGTAAAGATATTCCTGGGCACGAAGTACTAATGTTGTTAGGTATAAAAACAAACAGTTAATCTGCTAGCACTTTACTTTCCATAGGTATGAAACTACAAGTTGATGGAGAGCTGCTAGAGCTCTGGCTAGCAGAGAGCTATGAGGCTGCTGATAAAGTCCTTAATATTTATTAACAATATTTTAAGCTAAGTTTATTTCCTTATAGCGATGAATAAACTAAAAGATCAAAAAGAAGTGCTGATCATTCTATGGCTTTCCGTCAGCGCACTGGGCATCATAAGAATGACGAATCCGATTTGTGAAGTGTCGGGCTTTTATTATAGTGAGCTACGAAGCTTATATGTAAAGTTCTGTAGTTTAAAACAACTATTTCAATAGTTTCTGAGCTTTTTTCATCTGCTAAAAAAAATCTAAAACCGGCTCAGAAAAATTTAAGCTGTTGTAACTCTAGTGGGTAAATAACGTCTAATTTAAGGATGGAGAATAGATTTATGAATCATCATAATAATGCTCAACTGTCATTATACATCAGATTTATTAATAATTTAGTAAACGTTCTTTATTATCGAAAATAACTTCTTAATAACACTTAAATATTAAGCCCGCACTTTAATGAAAGTCTTATCAAATTAATTCACTTTATTATCAAATAATTTTGAAAAATGAAAGTAATATTTCTCAGAATAGAGAAAATACAACTCCCACCTGTATTCCTATTATGTCTTATGACATAACCATTTACGCAAGAGATCGTTGCAACGAGACATTTAAAAAATCATTTATCCAACCTGGATATGATGCTATTTAAAAATAAACACTAGTGAAAAATTTAATAAAAAATTCTCTTATCGAGAGAATAAATCGTTAAATCTTGTTGATATGTATTTTATTTATTTAAATAAATTTCATTCCATTGCATTCATCAGATAGTAACTAATGATAAATGGAGTTTTCGACATTATACTACAAAAATCATGATCTATTTATAAAGTACAGTTATATAATCAGCAGCAACAATATACCTATCATATTAGTTTCATCTCTTTTATCAATTTAGATTTTGCTAATTTGAATTATGGGCTATTACAAGATCTAAGTAATTGATATTGAGTGTCTCATCTTGGATGAGAGTATGGTTTTTTAATAATTCAGGGTAAATTTGAACTAATCTTTTAATAGACTGCAATAAAGTTTTACTACTAATACTAATTGGAGTAATTGCTAATTGTATAACTAAACATATCAATATTAAGTGATATCAAGCTCTTCACCAGAATTGAAATGACGAGCTTTGTAAACTCATATTCTATGAGCACATTAAATTGGTTACCAACTATTTATTTTAGGATGCCTAAGCAGGCTAAATCGTTATTTTATATCAAGATCTATACATAAACAGTCAAATCCTTATTTTCCAGTGGCTGAATATTTCATACACCAAAAAGACGTTCTATAAATTTTTTACCATTATCTATAAATACCAAATGAATATCATGGAACATATTTGCTTAATATCATGTAAAAGTGTTGAGTATATTGGTCGCAGTATTGACCATCTAAAGATGGATAAAATCTATTGAATGCTGCACGATCTATACCTATAAAAATAACGCTGTAAAGTTTTGTTTGGAATTTTCGGAAAATATTTCACATTTACGTTCAAATAACTAAAACTCGTAGTTTTAAACCTTTTATGATTCGGTTTAGCGTAGTTTTAAGGTAGTAACAGTATTATTGGAAATAATAGAGAATATATAGCTGTAATCATTAGGTTATGTTATCAACTGTTGCTGATAGAAATCCTTTCTATAGTATATAGGATTTTCATTACAGTGTTTATTATGGAAAAGTAAATAGTCATAAAAATCAAAAAAAAACTCTTTTCTTTTACTCCCTGCCAATATAAAAGTTGTATCTTATTTATTACCTAGCCTTGGTGATAATTTATCGGATGACGTCAATTCATATATTAAAGTAACTTATTTTACTTTTCATGATGATCATATTATTACAATGAACATGTTAACCGCTGAGATATTTATTTAGGATTACAGTTATAATTGGTTACAAAATCTCCTATTACAGAAAATTATTTAAGAAATTTACTAAAGTCCTCTGGTAAAGCTAGATTACAAGAATAAATTATTTAATTATTGTAATATATGTTAAATAGCTTAACTTTACTGGAGTAATAAAACAAATAACTATTTATTGAAGTAAACAAAATATTTTTTATAAACCCTTTAAAGGAAAACGTTACCTTTCATATAAGCAAGGTAGAAAATGCGGGAGGGGAGGAGATAAAAGGAAAAATAAATCAGGGTCTTAATCGCTAGAGATTAAGAGGATTATGTGACCGATAACATTCTTGAAGAGTTTAATGCAGAGTGTTGTAGTTAGTTGTTTTCTTGAAATTTTAATAAATAAAGAGTCCTTCCCTTTGCTTATATAGGAAGCTAAATAATAAGAAACCATTCTTCCAGAAAGCATAAAATTAATTATCATTTCCTAATAAGATTAGATAATTAGAAATTTATTGATAAGAAATTCTAGACTCAAAATATGAGCAGTTATCTTAACCGATTAATAATGACTGAATAGCTTATATGGTTAAGGTTATTTCTACTGAATTATCTGGTTTAGAGAAAATTGTTGAAATCATAATAATTGAAATACAAATGTGGCTATTTATTCCTCTGCGAGCAAAGGAATAATCTTTTTATCAATATAGACGATCATTAACATTATCTCATTCCTACCATATAGAATCGATAAGTTTAGATATGACATAATGTTTAACTAAAAAACGCATGCTCTTTACTTTCCTTAAGAGCAGTACTGATTTTATGTATTGTATTATCTGACGAAGGAACCCTTACCATCATGATATTTTCCTCAACTATGTTGTCTAAGTAGGCATCTTGACGTGAATAGAGCTATATGACGGATCTATATAATGATCCTGATCTATACAATTAGATAAGAGACCAATTTGAATAAAATTCTATCAACCGCTAAATTATGCATTAAACAGTCCAATCTATTTTTATATTCTAAGCTAGCTATCTTACTAGCATCCCCCCCTTTTTTTTGACTTTCAGATTTTTGCCCTACAAAAAAATATTCAGATTACTTAATCTTGGTAGTTTCTATTATAATACTATATCTTCTCTCATTTTTGCAGCAGATTGTAATCAAGTAATATGCTTAACAACTCCAGCAAGAAATTGTGGGTTAAACGCCAGAATTACCGCCATCAATCACAATCTAGTTTCCATTAACTAATAGTCTCTCGCAATGGAGGAATAATTTATACCTTTAGTACGATATTCTTTTTCTGGTAGATTCATGTTATCGCCAGCGTTATTTAGCTTCTGTCGCAATAATAATTGCACAGGTGTGCCTATTATAAGCACAGGATACTATTTTAATTTTATGAACCTTAATTGAGAACTCTTATATCGGCAAAAATGAGTTTTGCTACCATTTATGAGTCGATAATCTCATTATTATTGAGATGATCACGTAGTGAAATAACTAATTTGGGGTCCCTCTATTTTAATACAGAAATATAATTTTTAATGTCATTGACAGCTAAGATCTAGCTATTAAAACGCTTACTAATAATAACGCTATCTATAATATTTATGAGTTGCATATATAGAAACTGAAGCACCAGTCTAACCGCTATCAATAACCAAGAGATAATAAGACAGTTGCTAGTTTAGTTTTTAAACAACACTTTTAGTATTAAGATAAATCTTAATGACCATATCACTTAAGATTATCTATAGTACCCCCCCTTTTTTTTGCTTCCCCCTGCTTAAACTTTTCATCATTAAGAAATAACGGAAGGCACTACCCGTAATTTTTCATTTATGAACTTCAAACTAAAAATAGCACAATTGATGGTATATACATTATGATTTAAAACTGCTATTAAATTTAAATTTTTACTAAAATCCTTATAATTATACTTTGACTATTAATAATAAGTTTCAAAGTAAAACTTTCAATCTAATTGACGAGTCTAATTTAATATCCTGCGTTTTATTTATACAGGATGAATACCCAACTTGCAATATTGCTAAAAGCAATTAGGTAAAATCATGAGATAAACAACAAATAAAAAACTATAATCTACTATCTTTACCCGGATTTTAGTAATTAAAAATAAATATTTACGTACCTATTAAACTTTTATCTTTAATAAAAGTTATGTTATCTAACACTATTATATTGTCTTATGACAGTCCGTTTATCTCGGAATACTTTTCATTTTTATTTAAAATTATTATATCAACTTAACCGACTGAAGCAATTTTCCAAATATACTTTAAGTTAAGATTTCATGTTGCTATCAACTATTGATCTATACATAAAAACGGGTGCTATTCATCTGAATATAATAAAAATTAATTACAATATTTTAATTAAATTTTTCCTACTAAATCAAGTGAAGGTGACAATGTTGCTTCCCCTTCTTTCCATTTGGCTGGACAAACTTCTCCTGGATGGCTTGCAATATATTGCACAGCTTTAATTTTACGTAATAAATCAGATGAATCACGTCCAATACCTTCCGTAGTAATTTCAATTGCTTGAATAATACCATTCGGATCAATAATAAACGTACCACGATCTGCCAATCCTAATTCTTTTTGCTCATCATTTTCTTGATACTTGCGCATCACTTCAAAATTACGCGTCAATATCCAACTTGGATCGGCGATCATGGTATATTTAATTTTACCAATCGTATTTGAGTGACTATGCCACTCTTTATGAGAGAAATGAGTATCCGTTGAAATAGAATAAATTTCTACACCAAGTTTCTTGAATTCTTCATAGTGATCCGCTAAATCAGCTAATTCAGTTGGACAAACAAAAGTAAAATCAGCAGGATAAAAGAAAAAAATGCTCCATTTACCTTTAATATCTTTTTCAGATAGATCGATAAATTTCCCATCCTTAAAGGCGATAATTTTAAAAGGTTTAATTTTTGTATTGACTAAAGACATTTTAGTGCTCCCTTCTATTTGATATGTATTTAATATATAAAACTATAAACATAAAAGTATCATGTCTAATTCTTTTTTACTATTAATTTAATAATTTTCACCTATATTAAATAATTATATGATAAAAATTGATGAATAAATCGATTTTTCTTAAGAGAAATCGCTAACTTATTTTAAGTATATCAATTATAAAATAATAAACACCAACTACACGAATCGCTAATTACTAACAAAGTTATTAATCGCTTTCCCAATGAAAAATTATAAATACAAAAATACTGTTATTCTCACATGATAATAACTTTAAGGCTGAATAATAATCTTACAGGCACGTAATAATTCCCCCCCCTTAACTATTAAGAATAGTAAACTCTAATTCATTTTCAAAAAGAATAAATAATTTATTATTTTATTAGTTTAAATAATACATAAAATAATTAGGTTTTCCTAAAACCGTAACAAGATCTTGATCCTTTTGATAAATTTTTTAACTAAATATTGTTCATTACCTGTAACAGAATAAATATTTTCTACTACCCTATCTACGATCTTTAGTAGATAGCACTATTATTTTAGTTTTATCGTTTTTAAACAATAGTTTTAATAATCTCAACTAGGATAGCTAGTCATACATAGAACGACTTATTTTTAAGCGATGCCAGTAAATATTTTATTGTGCTTACTTGAAATAAACTATAATATCTTGCTTGGATACTTTTCTAACGAAGCTTATTTATCATAAGCTAACTGATAAAGGTAATAATATAAGAAAATAATTTTATGTAACTAGACCGGTTATTATATAATATTTAATTATTGAATATCTTCAATAAAATGAAATTTATCAAAATACCAATAATAAAATTACTATTAATTAATACTAATTAGCTAATTAAAGCACTTGATTCCATAAAAATACGCTTTTCTATATTTTTGTTCTAATGTGTAAGTTTTAGCAGCATTCAGTTTATCTCACCTAAATTAATTAATGACCAAAGCTTATTTCTAAGCTTGTTATGCTTGCTATTTTCCACTAAAGTTCTCACTCAAATTATTGAACCAATAAAAACTAAGTTTTAACTATTAATGGTATTAAATTTAAATGCTATGATGCCACGCATCATAATCAGCTTAAATTAAGCAGCCAAATTTAGCAACAATTTACTAATTTTTATTAAAATAATCGCTAGCAAATTAGATCAACCACTATATTTGGTCCCTTTATTTTATATATACTCAGTTATTTTTCAGAAATTTTCTATCTTTGTCGTATAGCAATACCTATATCAGTACAAAAGTTGCATCTTCATTTTTTTATTGAATTAATAATAGTAAATATTTTAGGATCAAAAATTTTTTCTAACTATTTGTCCTGAATAAAATGCCCATATCCTCGTTGCGCTGATCTATTTATGGTAAGATGGATACTGAAAAATATAATTAAGGATAAAATATCATGATGATAAAGGAGTCTCTCAGCGTCAGGCAGCTATAACATCTAAAATCAGAGTTGCCTTTCAGATAAGCAAAGAGCTTCCATCTAATTTTTATACCTAAGCATTTATAATATATATAAACTTATCGTTGTTACACGGTAAGCAAGATTCTACTAATGATTGGCTATCTTGTGCCAAAGGTTGTTGATAGAAATTCCTTATACTGTATAAAGAATTTTTGCTATAGCAATTGCCATGAAAAAGGAACAGTTATGCAGACCAAAGGGACTTTTCCTTACCTCCTGCCAATATAAAGCTGCATCTCATTCATTAGTTAGCTCGGTGATAATCTCTCGAATGATATCAATTTATACATTAAAGCAACTTATTCTACTTTATTCTTACGATATTGTTATAGTAAACATGTTATCCGCTGTAGATATTCATTAATAATTACAGCAATTTTAATTTAAATCCACAATCCCAAGAAAACATTTAATAATCTTACTTAAAGTGTCCTCTAACGGGATTATTTTGAAGATAAATGGTTTAGTTATCTTCAATGTATGTTTAATAGATTATTTTTATTAGAGGAGTTAGAAAAATAAACAGACATTGATTTGAAAACAGAGTTTAAGTGGCATTACTTCTTCTTTCTTGATTCAGCGTTGACAGTAAACATAATTGCACTAAGTGATATTGTTGAAATCGACAAAATATTTTTCCCAGAAGCTTTTAAAGAGAAGCATTATATTTCATATAAGAAAGTCAGAAAGACGAAAATGAGGAGATAAAAAGAAAAAACTAAATTTTGGTTTTAATCGCCCGAGATTAAAAACATGCGAAGAATGAGATTCTTAAAAAAGTTTAATGCAGAGTGTATTGGTTGTTTTCTTTAGCTAATTATTGATAAAGAGTTCAACTTTTATAGAGCATAAAATCGTACAAAATCTTTGCCAGCTAGCATTAATTAGTCACAATTACCTAATAATAGTTAGATAACTAAAGAGTTATTAATAAGGAATTCTATATTTAATTTATAAATAGTTATATCAACCAGCTAAAAGCCGGCTAAATAAATTCCTATAATAAGAAAATTGTTTTATTTATGAAATTATCTAGCTTGAAAAGCTTGATTGAATCCACAACAATTGAAATGCAGATGTGGCTACACTTTACTATATTAGCAAAGCAATAACCTTTTCTAACATAAATAAAATTACTATATTGCAGAGTATAAAACAGCACTAAAATTATAAACATCCTTAAAACAGTATAACTGTACTACTTACGTGTATAATATGCTAGATTTCCATATAATATCGACTTTAACTAACCCGAGATATTCTCAAATAAATAGTTTTGTTGAGAAATATAATGAGAGCATTATATAAATGAGCAGAAAAACCATTATTTCAATTCCTCTTAAGAGCTTGAGATCGCTGCATCGATATATTTAGCTCTATAAATCAGGAATACCTCAATTAGTATTCGGTAGTAAACTCCACAGCAGTCTATGACTAATTGATTTAAATTAAACTGATTATTAAAAATCATACTATCTTCCTAAACGTGATAAGTTATATAATAACAACGCTAGAAATATTAGAAATTCTACCATGGACGAGAACAGTTTCATTTTTAAATTGACAAATTTGTAACCATTAGCCAAATAATAAAAAATTTTCTAGCACCCCTGCCCGTTTCAATATAAGTGAGATCACTAACAGATAAAACTATAGCTTCCATTTAACATACAATATTCAAAATATCTGCCACAAGCAACTAAATCACAAACTTTATTGTCTTTTGAATATTGGCAACCTTCTTTTCAATACTAAAAGCCAATCAGCATTTTCTAATTCTAGCATTGAAATATATCTAATAGTGATCAATAAACTCCATAAGTTAAAAACCATCAGGAGAACTAGAGACTAGCGACAATAACCTTAACAAGTAAATGTGATTTTAGCAATTTTATTAGTAATAATTTAGTAGAATTAAGTTTTTCCGGACATGTATGCAGATTCAACAATTTCAATAGCAAGCATTGTTTTTAATAAAATATCGATATGTGAGTTATTCTAATTTTTAGTATATGGAGTTTTGAAGATGTTGTCGGGTGTATCCTACTGATTGATTTCATTGATGATTTCAATAACAGAGAGATGATATGTCATGAAAAGTCTAGCCTACATGTATCTGTAAAATCAGATATTATCAGCATCCCTTCTTGGCATTAACTCATCTGTAATGGTTTGCAGGAAGCTAATAGCACTGTTGCTGAGACGGAGAGATCAAGCTTATATACTCATTCAACATCCTTTTAACGCCGCCAGCTTCTTAATGGCTACTCATAGCGTCGATCATAACGGTTTATTTTCTAAAGCAAACCATGAAGAACTCTATTGTAGGGATATTGAGATTAAAGTGCCTGATGTAAGGAGATCGGAACGGTAACAGAATATATTTTTAATAAATCATTATTACTGCCTCATCTGAAGGGCGCAAAAATATCGAAAAGTTGTTACCATTATTGGATAACTGCAAGGCATGTCCCAGTGGGGATTTTACGAAGCTCTCCGGCAATTCTTAGTAAAAAGCACATGATCTTCTCTGCACTATCATCAGTAAATTGAAATAGGAATGCCTTTAAGAAGATTAAAATGGTGGCTGCGTGATTTAAGCGATATACGTTACGTTTATTTCTTCTATTAAGGTATTATGCTATCCTGGCAGAGAAGCTGATTGCTTTTAGTTCCTGCTCATCATGGAAGACGCTGCATCGATAGTAAGCAGCTAGATTGCGGTAAAAATCCTTATTAAGAGTCAAAAACGGTACTAGGCTGAACTTCTGGATGAGCTACGAGCATTATATTCCTTAACTATATTTACTGATTTGCTACGGAAAGACGGTGCTTTATTTTTTAGAATAAAATAATAAAGATATTCCAGGATATCTAACATCAATGCTATTGTATATACAAAATAGCTAATGCACTGGTTTCATTTCCTAAAAGTATGAAACCGAAAGTTAAGGTGATCTGCGAGAGATCATGGTTAACAAGAGAGCCCTAATGCCGCTAATAATCCATTGATATTTTTCTAGCAAGGTTTTTAGCGTATCCTGGAGTGATAAAGAAGTTGGAGAAAGATTGAGAGGAACGGCACCATTCTATGGCTTCTTGTCAGCGCATTGGGCGTCAATAAGAACCATGATTTAATTGTATCAGCTTTTGTGATAATTTAGAATACGGAAGCGGATGCATAAAGAGCGTCGTTCAAGAAAACAATCATTTCAATAGTATTTGAGCTGCTCTTATCTGTTTAGAAAAACTAGAATCGACCAAGGAAGAGAGTTGATCTTTTAATCCTAGTGATAAATAACATGCAATTTAAGGATTCAGAACAGATTCACGAAGGATAAGAGCAGAGCGTATCCCCCTTCCTTGATCGCATATATTAGATTTGCTAATAACTTTTTTATTATTCTATATTGATAGAAAAAATAATAATTAGCTTAAGTAAAATAAATCACTATTAAGTGAACTTACTTATATTGATAATATTAGTTAAATAAAAATATAACTAATTATTAATTCTTTTACTTAATATAAAGTAAGTATTAAAATTGATAAAAATCAATATTTATTATTATAATGAATCTAATAATATGATCCCAGAAAAACGCATTGTTCGCCTAATCCAATCTAGTTGCTGCGCTATCCACTGTCAGGACTGCAGTGTTAACCAGCTTTGTATTCCATATACTTTAAATGAACATGAACTGCATAAATTGGATAATATTGTTGAACGTAAAAAACCAATCCAAAAAGGACATACGCTATTTAAAGCGGGTGATGAATTAAAGTTACTTTATGGTATCCGATCAGGCACCATAAAAAGTTATTCTCTTACCGAGGAAGGTGATGAACAAATTACCGATTTTCATTTAGCTGGTGATCTTGTTGGTTTTGATGCTATCATTAATAATAAATATCTAAGATTTTCTCAAGCTATTGAAACTTCAATGATTTGTGAAATTCCTTTTGAAACACTCAATGATCTGTCAGGTAAAATACCTAATTTGCGACAGCAAATAATGAGATTAATGAGCGGTAAAATTAAAGATAATCAAGAAATGATATTACTACTATCGAAAAAAAATGCTGAAGAAAGATTAGCTGCTTTTATTTATAATCTATCACGCCGTTTTGCTCAGCGGGGATTTTCAGCTAAAGAATTACGGCTAACGATGACTCGAGGTGATATTGGTAATTATCTTGGATTAACAGTTGAAACAATTAGCCGTCTGTTAGGTCGTTTTCAAAAAACTAATACTCTCAGTGTTAAAGGTAAATATATCAGAATTAATGATATGTATAAACTTATCGAAATTGCAGGTAAAACCTCATCCTAAAAACAACAATAAACAATATAAATGTATGTAAGATTATAATAATCACTTATTATCTTATGCTTTGATTACGTTATTAATTATTATCCTAATATATATTTATCCATCTTTAATGATAGGATGTTATCCCAACCCCTAAAAAGAACCGTTATATCTAATTTTCATATCTTGGAATATAGGATGGGTTTTTAAATAATTTAGATTTAATTTTGAACTAATCTTCCGATTAATAGAATATTACTACCCAATACTGATCAGTATAATTCCTAATTGCACAGCAAAACATATCAATGCAGAATAATATGACAATAAGGCAGCCCATTGATAGCATATTTAATATAATTTCAAATACAATTATACTATATGCTACAATAACCATGATACCACTCCTTCCTTGATTTTCAAGCAAGGACTAATTTTTTAATATTTTTAAAGTTGTCGGTTGAAAAATATTTTTTTCTTAACTAGCGTTTTTAGTTTGTTTGATGTGAATTTTCCATCTTTTAACTAGATAGCAGGTTTTAGTGGAATATCAACAATTTAGTATTTATTCTTGATATTAAATAATACAGCTAAATGTTATATTGAAAATTTAAGGTGCTTATAAAAATAATTCATAGATAGTCTGACACATAAAAATATCCATCTTAAAAGATGGTAATTATTATTTTTTCTATTTTTCTTTTAAACGTTCGATCTTTTTAATTTTGCACCTAATATATTGACGTTTTAATCTAGAAAGGTAGTCAATAAATAATTTGCCATTTAGATGATCTATTTCATGTTGAATACAAATAGCAAGTAGATCATCTATCTCTAATTTAAATTCTTTACCATTGACATCTAAGGCTTTAATTTTTAGCCATTTTGAACGAGGTATAAATGCTCGCTCTTCCGGTACAGAAAGACAACCTTCTTTAATTCCCGTTTTACCAGATTTTTTTAAGATAACAGGATTTATAAGTATTAATTGTTCATTACGAGATTTCGAAACGTCAACAAGAATAATTCTTTGATTAATATTAACCTGTGTTGCAGCTAAACCAATACCCCCTTCTTTATACATCGTTTCAAACATATCATTTATAATACGTTGTATTTCTGCATCAACTTTTTTTACTGGTTCCGCAATTTTACGAAGACGTTTATCTGGGTAATGTAATATATTTAATATTGACATAAATATTTAAAGTTATATCCAAAAGTAAAAATTATTTAATACCTATTCTAGACATTTTTCATTATGATTGACAGTATTAGTTATAAATGAAACACACTTATTGCCAATTAAGTCTAGACAGTATATGGATTTAACGAATATATCTACATATGAGAATGCTCTCACAGCTTTTAGTTGTCAAGCTGCTGTAATTCTAGAGAATCTTATTGTATTAATAATGTTAAATTCACTTTTTCTATGGTGTAATAGGTTATCAACCCATCAAAATATAGAATTTACTCATAAAAATTTAAAAGCAATTTATGCTGCAATAAAATTACTTCATGCAAGAAAGTGTAAATTCATTAGGTTATTTGATCCAAATTATCCATGTTTATTAAAACAGATATATTCTCCCTAACAATTATTCTTTTCTTTCCTGGTAAGAGAAAGAAAGAGTTATGCTTATTTCTGGTTTATGGGAATTTCTGAGATACTGGCGATGTATTTATTATCTGATTGATTTTATGGATAATTTCAATATTATATAATAATATGCTATAAAATTTACCCTAAGATTATTCGCGAAGTGCGATATCACCTGGTGATCTTTTCTCTTGTATTAATTTATCTATAATGGTGCCAGGAAGTTGATAGGCGCCACTATTAAGGCGGAGCTCAAATCTATGTTGTAATAAAGATCCTAAAAACGCGCCTTGTCGATAAATCAAGCCGTTATCCGTAATGCTTATTTACTACAACGAAGCACATAAAATAGGTATTAGCGATATTGAGATTAAAGTGCTTAAGATTAAAGAAGATCACAGTGGCAACGGAATATACTTCAAGAACTCATTGCTGCTTTAACTTAAGCGTTAAAAAATCGGCAAAGAATAGCTCTCATAGATGTTCTACGGATTATCCACTCACAATTTTACGAAGATCGGATCGCTATACAGCAAAAGCACATGTTGGAGTCTCTCCCACTATCTAAGAAATCATTAACAGACTGAAACAGTGATACCTTGAAGAGCACAGGTAAAAGTTATTAGCAAATATCTTGCATACGAAAGTCAGACTATAGCTCTAATGTTTCAAGAATCTGTTCTTCATTCTTAAATTATATCTTATTAACTAGCAGAGTTAAGCAACTCAAATCCTCTTATCTTCTGTTTTAGCATTCTCTGAGAAAATGGAAGCAGCTTCAATACCATTGAAATGGTTATTTTCCTTGAAGCATAAATGGTTTGCATGTTAGATTTATACCCATCACTGTCACAAAAGTCAATTCAATTCAAATTTGTCGTTATTACTGATATCAGTGTGTTGACAAGAAGGCATAGAATCATAGCTGTTTTTTTCAATTATTCTCTAGCTTCCTTATTGCTTTAGAATATTTTGCTAAAAACATTGCAATAAAACATCGAGAGCTATAATGATTAACATTATAGCTCTCTGGTACCTAAAGCTCTCAGAGCTTAGCTTTAATTTTCAGTTACATGTTTTTGAAGAGTAAAGCTAGCATATTAGCTATTTTATTTACCCAATAGAGATTAATGCTTCATGCCTCAACATATCTTTTCTTATGATATAAAATAAATGGAACTGTCTTCCGTAGCAATCCTTGGAAGAGATACAGTTAAACAATGCGTCTTTAGGTCATTAAGATGTTAGATTCAGCTTGCTTCTAGTTATCAATAACCATCTTCGATTGCAGTGAGTTCTTTATTTCCATGGGCAGTGATCCCAATTTTACCAGTAAGTAATGGCCGATCAGCATACTTGGCAAATAGAACATATTTTTTAGTCAAGAAGTAAACGTAACGCATATCGCTGTAAATTATGCAGGTACTGCTTGCCTATACTCTTCAAAATATCGCTGTTTTAGTCTGCTGATGCGTTTTTCTGTAGAGAGTATCTAGTTTTTATCGAGAACTGTTCCAGAGCTTTGTAAAATCATCGGTGGATATAAGCTTGCAAGTATAAAAGTATAGTAACAACTCTTCACCGCTTTTTATACCCTTCAGATAAGGCGGCAGCAATGAGCTGTTGAAGCATATACTGGTACTATTGTGATCTCTGACATTAGGCACTTTAATTTTGACATTATCAATATCCGTCTTGTAGGTTAGCTATAGCAAACAACTGCTACAGATGACTAGTTACTGCACGTTGACAAGGCAGCAATTGAGTATGTTATTACAGTATGGGTTCTAACTCCAGTTCAACAGCGGTGTCTATCAGTTTCCTGTTAGTATTAGTGATGAGTTTATGAAAGAGATTAGGGTAATATCTGGTTTCCCTGATAACCTATAGTGTAAAAATTTTATAGCATATTATTCTTTGATCTTAAAATCATCTGCAAAATTAATCATCAGGATACGACGGAATCTTCGAAACCTCATACCTTAGAATAAGGATAACTCGTTAATCTATTACTAGATATGATCCCGGATCATTATATAAATCTTCCCGCACAACTATATTCATGGCAAATATAGTTATTTATATAGTTGAATGCAAATATCATAATAATAAGCATCTATAGTCAGGCAACTATAACACTAAAATAAAAACTGATTTTCAGGATAGTAAATAGGCTGCAGCTACTTTAGCTAAGTGTTATGGCATTTCCGAATTTTACCTTTGCTAAATGCCAAAAACAAGATGATATTAATGATCGGCTATGTTGGAAAAGATTATTAATAGAAATCTTTCATATTTGCATAAAGGGTTTTCGTTACAGAAGTTTCTATGAAAAACAAGTAATTATATAGATCTAAAGAGATTTTTCCTTACTCTTTATTCAAGATAAAGTTGCATCTTATTAGATGACTAGATAATAATCTATCGGATGACATCGATTCATATATTAAAGCAACTTATTTCACTTTATTCTACTTATTCCGTTAGAATAAGTATGTTATCTACTAGGGATATTAATTAATATTACAACGATATCATTGCAAAATCCCCCGATTGTAGAAAGAGATTTAACAAATCTAACTAGAAATCCTCTGTCAAAATTACATTACAATAATAAATGGTTTAGTTATCTGTGATGTATGTTAAATAGCTTAACTTTATAGGAGTCAGCGAAATAAACAGGCATTGATTTTAAAACAGCATTTAGATGGTGTCACTGCCTCCTTACTTCAAAATCGACAGGCAACAAAAATCTATTATGTCGTATTATTGAAGTCAATAAAATATTTTTCCTTGATCTTTTAAAGGGAAGTATTGCTTCCTAGATAGAAAAGGTAGAAAATATAAGAAGGAAGAAGATAAAAGAAAAGAATGCAGGAAAACTATTCTATGAGCGGTAAACAGATATGCTACTTCTTAGATATTCATACTCTTTGAGTACTGTCTATACTCTGCAATATATTAATTTTCAGGAATTCAGCAGATAGCTCTAAAATAAATTTCCTAGAGGAGATAAACCGGATAAATCAAAAAAAACAACACATAACTTACATGTTATAACTGACTAAATTTTTATTGATCTAATATTATTCACATATACTCAGGGTTATCCGAAGGTTTAAGCAACACAGAGAACAGAGACCAAAGCTGACAACGCTCGATTCAACTGCATTGAATGGTAATGACTAAAACTATCCTTGTTGATGAATTCATTACTTATAGATAACTATAAATAATTCTTCCTCTTGTTTGTCTCTATAGCAAACATAAAAATAACTGGAGCGAATAGACACATAAACGAATTCCGGAGAAAATGACAATTTCTCTTTCTCTGGTAATATATCCAGAAGATAATTTATACAGATATGCATTCCCCAACTAGACTAATTTCCACCATTGATGATGACTGTGGAATAACTTTCTTGAAAATACGGTGAAAATGTTAACTGATGAATCAGTCGATTCTATCAAGCGAATACATACTTTCAGCACTTTATGCCATAAAAGTTTTTAGTGCTACTGCTCTATACATCTTCTCAATATTTTTACCGTCGTTTTTCTAGTAAATCTGTACATCAAAAGCTTGCAACTTATGCAGATTTAAAACTACCGAGCAGCTGTTAGCACAGCAGATTCATATTTTGTCAACTGTGACTGGCAAGACATTACTTTCAGTATCCTTCATCTTCTTTGCCTTTCAACAATAACTACTTGCTACTCAACGCTTTATTTTTAGCGGCCAAACCCGGTGCCTATTCTAGAAACAATCATGCAAACAGGATATCAAAAATTGATATCTTCTATGCCTTACACGCTTCTGATCAATAACTCAATCAATGGACAAAATGTTTATATCTCCGTAATCTGTAACTATCTGAGTATTAAACATACTGTATGGTGTGATCTGTTTTAAAAATAAAGAGTGAGCGAAAGGGGAGAGAAATTTAGCAAAGTGCTGTGCTATTAACTGCTGTATCAGAACTATAACCTAATAAATCTCAATACTCTTATTGATCTGGAAATATCCGTGCCAGAAAACAGTGACAGCATTCTCTGAAGGTATAACACCGGGACGTTACTTGCATTTCACTAAAAACGAAAGGAATATGTCAGCATAAATACCTTAGATATTAAACAACGCCTTAATATTCGCATAGAAGCTGTAGTATTACAAGATTGTAAGGCATCATCATTATCGGAAACTAGACTTAGCACAGTAAACTGCACAGTAGCAAACCTCCTTATTTCACCATAAGGCAGAAAAAGATGATCATAGGCTATATTAGCCATATCTAGCTAGGCATTCTAAAATGTTGCATTACTATAATTTCTTATAAAATCATGAATAAGGAATTTTATTATCGAAGATATAAAAGCGTTGAAAATGACGGTTCGTAAAAAAATGAAAAAAATCTGGGATTCGTTGTCCTAATGAAAGTATTTCTGTATATAGATGTATATAAATGTATTTTATGTGGCGGACAGGCTATTTTTATCAACGCGTAGTTTAGTAAATAGGCAATAGAATTATTGTTAAAAACAATGCATAAAGTAAAAAACGACTCTTATTAAGCTAAACCTAGATTAATATCTCTAAAATTAGAGCATTAGATGAAAGAATGCGCACTCTAATAAAACTTTAACTTACAATATAGATCTAGTAAATCAATTCTATTTCTTTTTATCAAAAAAGATTGATTTTAATCTTCGATTAAAACGATTCAATTTCCTAACCATCAACCTCTTTAGCAAAATTAAAATGATTATTTTTCAGTTTATATTTCTATATTCTTATTAAATCGCTTTTCAGCATACGATTTATTTGATAATTCCTCGATAGACTAAGGTGACGTTCTATCCAAGGTCTTATACACAAACTGGCGAATTTCTGTTTTTCAGTAACTGAACCTTTTCGTAGACCAAAAGGTGGTTTATAAATTTTTTTATCACTGTGTAAATACATGATAGATAGTGTTAAAGATGGTTGATTAAGAACACATAAGAAAGCGCCTAGCATTGATCTTGTAAAGATAGATAAAACTCATTGAATAGCACGATCTTATAACTTACTAAAAATAACATCATAAAGTTTCCGTTTGATATTTGCAGAAGATATTTCAGATCTACCTACAAATAATCAGTCTCGTAGTTTTTAAACACTTTATTGTTAGGCTTTAATGATTTTTGTTTTTATTGCACGCAAATTTCATATATTTCCTTTTTAAACAGCGATTTAGAGGCCATACTAAGATAGAACAGGATTTAGAAATCTGCGTATAACTGTTAGCAAGATCGGAAAAAGAAAAAAACGTTTCGTAGAAAACGATCATAGTTTTTTGAGTGGAAAACAACGTCATCAGCAACCAATAAAGAAATGGATGTGATCTTAAAATCTTCTTGTTTTTATCATTTAGGAACGGTAAAGTTCAGGTATACTACAATGCTTAGCTAAAGTAGCTGCAGGCTCTTTGCTGACCTGAAGAGCAACATTAATTTAGGGGTGTGTAGTTGCTTGACGATGGAGCCTTATTATCATAATATTTTACTATTAATTATATTCCTGAATAGTCACATTACAATAATAGGGGGCGCGATGAAGATCTATCTAATGGATTTGGAGCAAAACATATAGTAGAACGCTAATGATGCATGCATTAAGACTTTCTTACTCATCTAATGTTATTTCTTATGAGATAACAACCTTATCTTATAATCAAGAACACAAGACGCTATATAAAAGGATATTATTAACCAGCAAAAGTATGGATAAAACAACAAACAAACTTCTATTTATAAGATTAACTTTGAAATCAAAGTAATATGAAATAATAAATCTTATGAAGTGATTATTAAATAAGTTATTACTAATAAAAATGATGCGTTATTTTAATAACGCATCAAAATGATTGTTTTCATACCATGATTGTTTACTATCCAGCAATAAATATCTACTATGTAGATGTTTATTAAGTAAATGATAAAGAATAAAATGTAGTCTAATAATGATGCCATTATTCTTTCAGTTAATTTATCTAAAAAGATTGATATCATGATAAAATCAATGTAAACTAATCCAGTAAACGGAAAATATTAGTTATAGAATTATTAAAAATTCATATATTTCATCTTCTTATAGCATGTTATTCTGCATCTTACTACTGCATCTTACTAATAATTATTGTTAATTACTTGATTTTAATATGAATTAAGTATTCAATACCCCTAGAAGGCAACTTCATTCTTGCAATGAAGACATTAAGGCAAAGAGATACTATTGATAAAAATATATTCATGTTATGATGAAGAATACACTGAGAAAAAATTTCTGTAATTTATGATAAATTACATACAGGTATTGTTGTATTGAGTTTTTTAGGAAAAACAGGTATCTTAGCATAGCAGAATTTTTATGCAAACCTCCTGAATAACCTACTGATGAGTTAAATTGTAATTTATTAAACATTAAACTGAACAATTTTATCTGGTTAAAAATTAACAAATGATTAATAGCTAAATCACCCTATAAATAAATAGGGCCGTTATTTTTAATAAACTTATAAAGCATGCAAAATAGCTTCTACGTTTATTTTTGCATCACCGAATAGCATTTGGGTGTTTTCCTTGAAAAATAACGAATTTTGAATCCCTGCATAGCCAGTGTCCATTGAGCGTTTAAATACAATAACATTTTGCGCTTTCCAAACCTCTAGAACTGGCATTCCCGATATTGGGCTATTAGATTCATCTTGCGCTACTGGATTAACAGTATCATTTGCTCCAATCACTAATACCTATCAGTACTAGTAAAATCATTATTGATTTCATCAAGTTCAAAAACAATGTCATAAGGTACTTTCGCTTCAGCTAACAATATATTAATATGACCAGCCAAACGTCCTACAATAAGACGGATAGCAAAACGAATATTAATTCCTTTTTTAACATGATTTTATCATAACATCATGAATGAGGTATTAAGCCTGAAGCACCGCCATACCATAACCGGGAGCAATAATCACTGAATTGGAATTTTTTAAAAGTTCAGCAACTTCATCTGCTGTAGTTTCACGATAATTTTCCAGGCTACGTTTATCATTCACTAATATCCCGTTAATGCTAAACCCGCCAGCAATAATACTTATAAATGAACGATTCATGGCTTTACATATAATGTAAGATAAAATCGTACCTGAAGAACCCACTAATGCACCCGTAATAATTAGCAAGTCATTGCTCAACATAAAACCAGTAGCAGCAGCCCATCCTGAATAAGAGTTCAACATTGATACTACAACTGGCATATCTGCACCGCCAATTGAGGAAACTAAGTGCCAGCTAAATGCTAAAGCAATGATGGTCATCATTAATAAAATAAATATTTGCAATCCAGCATCTATTGTTTTTATAAAAAACAATAGTAAAATTAATGAAATTAATAACGTTAATAAATTAATTTTATGTCGGTTAGAAACCATTAAAGGTTTAATGGCAATTTTGCCGCATAATTTACCATAAGCAACAATTGAACCAGTAAACGTTATCGCACCAATAAAAATACCCAGAAAAATTTCTATCAGATGAATATTCTCCATTCTTCTATTTAAGAAGACATCATGGGAAATAAAACTATTAAAACCAACTAAAATAGCAGACAAACCAATAAAACTATGCAAAATAGCAACTAATTCTTGAATCTCAGTCATAGCTACTTTATTTGCTAAACGCACGCCAATAAGTCCACCAATAATTATTGCAATAATCACCCAGCTAATATTATGCGAATCTAGACCTAAAATTGTTGTAATTAAAGCGATTAGCATTGCAATAATACCTAATATGTTACCGCGCTTAGAACTTTCGTGAGGAGATGAGCCAGCCAGGCTAAAATAAATAGAATAGCCACCATGATATATGCCGCTGTTACCATTCCACTCGATATCATTTAAACTCCTTATCCTTTACCAAACATTCTCAACATACGTTGTGTAACTGTAAATCCACTAAAAATATTAATGTTAGCTATAAGTACTGTAATAAATGAGAAGAAAATGACCCAACCGCCATTGCCGATTTGCAGCAATGTGCCTACTAAAATAATGCCAGAAATCGCATTGGTTACTGACATAAGCGGTGTATACAGTGAACGGCTGACGTTCCATACTACGTAGTAGCCAACAATGCATGCCAACACAAATATGGTAAAATGAGAAAAAAAATCTTTGGGTGCTGCACAAAACTACTAAAAAGTATAATCGTCAAGAATAGAGAGATATATTTTAACCAAAAAGAAATTTTTTCCTCTGCCGGTTTTCTTCATATTTTATCAGTTGATTTTTTGTTTGCGGTTGTTGAAGATAGTGGGATAGGAGGAGATGGCCAGGTAATTTCTCCTTCTTTAATAAATAACAGTGACAGGGCGTATAATAATATCATCAAAATTAATGATTAGTTTACCATTACTTTCTTTACAAAGTAGCTTAATTAAATTAATGATATTAGTCGCATAAAATTGCGAGGATTGGGTTGGTAAGCGACTTGGTAAATCGGTATAGCCAATAATTTTTAACCTTCATGATCAGTAATTATTAATTTATCTGCCTTGGTTAATTCACAATTACCACCAGACTTCGCTGCTAAATCAACGATTACACTACCAGATTTCATCGAATTAACCATCTCTTTGGTAATTAAAGTTGGCGCAGGTTTTCCTGGTATCAATGCGGTAGTAATAATATCCACCTTTTTACTTGCTTAGCAAGTAAAAACACTTCTGCTTGAATAAAAGCCTCAGACATCTCTTTAAGATAAACATCACTACCTGCCAGATCTTCCTGTTTAAAATCCAACTCAAAATATTCAGCTCCCATACTTTTGTACTTGCTCTCTTACTTCTAACCTGGTATCAAATGCACACACAATAGCTCCTAGCCTATCTGCTGTAGCTATTGCTGCTAAACCGGCAACTCCTGCACTAATAACCATCACTTTAGCTGGCGGTACTTTACCAGCTGCAGTAATTTGACCAGTAAAAACGTCCAAATTGATAAGCTGATTCTATACTGATCGATAACCTGCAACATTTGGCATAGAACTTATCGCATCAAGTGACTGTGCCTTAGAAATACGTGGCACTGCATCCATTGCTAGTACGATAATTTTGCGAGCTGCTAATTTTTGCATTAAATCTGGCTGTTGTGTTGGCCAAATGAAGCAAATCAATATTGATCCTTCTTTAATTAGTACAATTTCAGCTTCTAGAAGAGCATTAATTTTAAAAATAATATCTCTAATTCCATATAAGATTGTTGCTCAACAATTTTAGCACCAGATTGCTCATAAGCGGCATCTTCGAAATTAGCAAAGTAACCAGCTTCTCGTTCAAGGAGAATAGAGAAATCTAATTTTATTAACTGTTTTACTGTTAATGTCGTTACTACAATGCGTGCTTCATTGGTAATTCTTTCTTTTGATACACCAATATATATAATGATCCTTTCTAGTTTAAAGTAAAATTACTTGATGTTTCTTCCCTGCAAACATAACTAATTATATTATATATATCTGTCATATTAAGTGAAAAATATTATTGAAACCTACTAAAATAGTAATCACGAGCTATAATCTATCAGATTTCTTTAAAAAATTAATTTTTGTCAAAAAATCATATTAGTCAAATATCTTAAGACTTGATATTAATTTATAAAAATAATTAGCAAAACAAAAATAATTAGGATTCAACTAAATTAGTGTTTTCATAAGAAAACATTGGAACAGTTATTGTTAATAACTCTAATAATTAGAATAAGAATATCTTGGTTAAAGATTATTGCTTTTTTTACAGAAAAATTTTGTAATCATATCTGCATTCAATTGTTATTATTTAAATAATTTTCTCCAATAAAATAATTCATCAGTAAATAAAATAACCCTAGATAATGGAATCTACTTAGCTATTCTTTTAATTGACTGAATAAATTTTAAATTTGGATTTTTTATCAAAAACTTTATGATTAGCTAATCTTATATACGATGATGACTAATTTCATTCTCACTAAAAAAGATTTTATAACATCATCCTTTATCTGAGTAAAGGATGAATTTTTTATCGATATGATTAGCTTAAAAAACGGGTAATAAACTCTGAATTAAACTCTTCAAGAATCTGATCGCTCACATAACTCTGTTCGATCTAGGATCAATTAAGATCGCGATTTATTCTTTCTTTTTATCTTCTCCTCTCCCCCATGTTTTCTATTTTTCTTATTTGAAATATAATAATTCCCTTTAAAAAAACTTATGGAAATATTTCGTTAATTTTTAAATACCACTTAATGAATTTATGTTGACTGTCGATGCTGAAGTAAGAAAACAATAACCTACTTAAACGCTGTTTTCAATTTAATTCACATATACTTTATGACTCTTACAAAGTAAAACTATTCGAGATATATTGCAGATAACTAAACTATTTATTCTTTTGATGTAGTTTCGCAAGAGAACTTTCCAGTAAGATTGTTAAATATTTTTCCTACAATCAGGAATTTTGAAATGATATCGCTGTAATCCTTAATAAATCTCTACTCAGAGGATAACATGTTCACTGTGATAATCTTTGGGAAAGATAAAGTAGAATAAATTGATTCAATGCATTAATCGAGATTATCCGATAGATTATCGCCGAATCAACTAATAAGATATAGCTTTATGTTAGTAGGGAGTGAAGAAAAAAAATTTTTAATCTATAACTGTTTTCTTTTCTATCACAACCTCTGTAGCAAAAACCCTTCATGTAATATAAGAGATTTCTACCGATAACATTTTCCAACATAACTGATCGCCAATATCATCTTATTTTTTAGCAACGATAATTTTTATATACTTATAACACGTTTAACTAGTTTAGCTAAAGTAGATAGAAGTTTTTGGCTTGAAGAGTAATTTATAATTTTATGTATTGCAGTTGGTTGACGATAGAAGCTAATCATTAGGATATCTTGCCATCAACTATATCCATGAATAGCCACACTTAATGAATAGGAGTGTGCAATAATTATTCATATAATGATCTAGAAACAAAGACCTAATTAAAAAAGCTAAGAAAAGTGCTGTTTATTTTTATGGAGTTATACTTAATTCTAGTATCTGAGTTTCAAAGATGATGAGGTATCTCTGTCTGATTAATTTTTTGATGATCTCAACAATAAAGTGATATATGTCATAAAATCTACCTTTATAAATATCCCTAAAACCAGATATTATTCTGATCCCTTGCATGAACGCATTCCTGAGTGGTCTCAGGTGGTTATAATAGATGTTGCTATTGAGGTTGAGATCGAAGACGTTATACTGCGATAACATGCTAAACTCTACCGCCTTCTTATTCACATGGGTTAAAATGGCGTTGCCGTAACAATTATGTGCTACAGCAAACTCTATACAGAATAATATTAACATTTTGAGATTAAAGTGCCTAAAGTTAGAGAATTATAGCAATAACAGAATATATTTTAACAGCTCTTTGTTTTCTTATCTAAAGCACGCAAAATAGCAAAGAGTTACTTACTATGGCTGACCACCTTATAAGGCATCTCCATCACTGATTTTTATTAAGCTCTGGAGCAGTTCTCGATAAAAACACATGGTCTCTCTGCAGAAAACCTCCATCAGTAGACTGAAACGTCAATGTCTTGAAAAGCATTGGTAATTGGTAGCTACATAATTTAAGCGATACACGCTACATTTATTTCTTGAATGAATGCATATATGTCATTCAATTAAGCAGCTGATCACCTTTACCTGGTAGTTATATTAGCGGTGCTGAGGATGGATGTAAAAAGTTTGTTGCGATCAATGATCGTTATTGAAAATTAAAAGGGGGAAACTGAGCGAACTTCTGGATGAACGCGCGAGCGGTGTGCCTTAACCATATTATTTGCTGACTTGCTACGGGAGATAGTAGTATTAATTTTTGAGTGCAATGTAAAATGCAAAGATATTTTCAGGCATGCAGCACCAATGTTGTTAAGTAGTAAAATAGATGATATGCAAGCTTCATTGCTTAAAGGCATGCAACCGAAAGTTAAGGGTGACCTGCCAGAGTTCTGGCTAGCAGAGAACCGCGATGTCGCTAATAAAGCTCTTGACATTTTCTTGGCAAAAGTTTCGTAGATATTATCCAGCGATGAAGAAGATGGATAAAGAGGGAGAATAGCTGCTGGAATTCTATACCTTCCCTTATTCCAGTGGTATGAATAAGAAAGATAAATTCGGATTAAATTAACTTTTGCAACAGTGAAGCTACGAAGGTGATGAAGGAAGTATTTTGCTTTGAGAAAAACAATCATTTCAATAATATTTAAGCCAATCTCTCCCTCGTCTTCTCAGAAAAGCTAGAACCGGATAAAAAGATTTGATTTGCTAGCTACTGGTACTAATAATGTTCAACTTAAGAATGGAGAACGGATTCATGAAGAATAATCGCAAAACTTAGTCTAACCGTCATATATCAAATTTGCTAATATAACTTATGTAAACATCAAAATAATGATAGTAGCGTTATAATTAGTTTTAATTTCTAATTAATAATAAAAATTACAATAATATATTACGCTTAAATAACTAAAAATTTTAATGAACTAAATGATCCGTCTTTTGAATTATAGATAAAATCTATAATTAATTTTTATAAAAACAAATATTTTTTCTTTTATGTATATTTAATGATTGCATATCGTATTTCATAACCGTAAAATTTTACTAAAATTTTTTTTTCTATTTAATTTTGTCAATTTGGTTTTTATAAATAAAAAGTTATTATTAGTGAAATAAACTAAATTATGACAAATATATTTTAGGGTATTTCTTTGAATAATAAAAAATTAAATTTGACTGCTTTAACCGCATTAGTATTAAGCTCAATGGTTGGAGCGGGTGTTTTTAGTTTGCCGAAAAATATGGCTGAAATCGCTAGCCCATTAGCACTTATTATAGGTTGGAGTATTACAGGTATCGGTATTTTATTTTTTGCCATATCTTTAGTATTGCTTTCACGTATTAGACCTGATTTAGATGGAGGAATTTATTCTTATGCTAAAGAAGGCTTTGGCGAACTAGTTGGTTTTTGTTCAGCCTGGGGATACTGGTTATGTGCTATTATCGCTAATGGTTCCTATTTAGTTATCGTCTTTACAGCTCTAAGTTTTTTTACTGATCATTCAGATAATATCATTTTTGGTGATGGTAATACTTGGCAATCTTTGATCGGGGAATCTATCTTCCTATGGATCATTCATTGGTTAGTATTAAAAGGTACGCAAACTGCTGCCGAGATCAACAAATTAGTAACTTTAGCTAAATTAATTACTCTTAGCCTGTTTATCACTTTAGCTATTTTGGCGTTTAAGATAGATATCTTTAAATTTGATTTTACCGGTATTCAAATGGGTATACCAATTTGGCAACAAGTCAAAAACACTATGCTAATTACACTATGGGTATTCATTGGTATCGAAGGAGCAGTGGTTGTTTCAGCGCGCGCTCAAAGACGTAAAGATATTGGTTTAGCAACGTTACTTGCTGTAATTTCAGCCCTAACTATTTATATAGTAATTACTTTACTTTCCTTAGGCATCGTTCCAAGATCAGAATTCTCTGAAATGAAAAATCCATCTATGGTATCACTTATGATCAATATGATGGGAAATTATGGAGAGATTATCATTGCAGCAGGTTTGATTATTTCTGTTTGCGGTACTTATTTAAGCTGGACAATAATGGCAACAGAAATTCCTTATATCTCCTCGCTCAATGGATCATTTCCTAAAATATTTAAATATCAAAATAAAAATAACACTCCATCCTCATCTCTTTGGTTTACAAACGGTGCCGTACAATTAGTATTAATATTAATTTGCTTAAGTGGTAGCAACTACAATATTTTATTAAAAATAGCTTCAGAAATGATTTTAGTTCCTTATTTTTTAGTGGGTGCTTTTCTAATCAAAATTTCTTTTGAACATGCTAATAAAAAATTACTTATTATTGGTGCAGTAACCAATTTATATGGTTTATGGTTACTTTATGCTTCAGAAACAATTAATCTACTTTTATCTGTTATTCTTTATATTCCTGGCTTATTTATTTTTCTCTATGCTCAAAATCAAAATAATAATAAACCACTTAGTCTCTTAGAAAGAAGCTCTATAATAATGATTGTTTTCTCTTCTATACCAGCAGTTTGGTATTTATTTTATATTTAATTAAAGAGATTTTTCAAAAAATATAGTTGTTAACTTAAGAAGTTATCTTACTGGTCAAGACTTCATTAAGTATTTAATTATAAAAGTATCTTTACTAAATTCATGTTAAACTATAGTTTTATATAGCTGCTATTAGCAGCTAATAAAATTAAAATTGATTAATCACTATTTTTCATAGTTTATATTTAACTAATAGTTAATAAATACATAAAATCATTTTATAATTAAAAATTAGTTTTTATTTTAATGAGTTTAATATTATTAAATCTTATATTTTCTTATTTAACTTTTATTAAATAAATAATAACTATTATTTTTATTTTAAAATATCTTTTATTTAAAATAAAATAACAATATTTTAAAATTTAAAACAGTGCTTTATTTACTATTCAAGAAATAAAAGATTAAAACTATAACTAATCTACTAGTAACTAGTTTACTATTAATATTTTATTTATTTCAATTCACTGCTCATCTATAAAATAGATATATAGAACCTTTCTAGAAATGATTTAATCGTTTTGTAGGTTTAAAATACTTACCAAAGATCAAATGATTCCTTAAGAATTGTGGCAAAAATAGCTTTTAAAAACACACGACACACCATCTCCTCATTAACTATTTTAATATAAAAATCAATAATTATCTAAATTCTTTGGTCAAGAACCATTATATGGAGTTTCTCCTCCCACATCGCACAGCCATATTCATTCATAAATATAGTTACTAAGCTGATATAAGTTGAAGCAAATATCATGATGATAAGGATCCGTCGTTAGCAACTATAACACCCAAAATCAGAGCTGTTCTTTAGGCAAGCGAAGAACCTGATTATACTTTAGTTAAGCGTTATGAGATATCCAAACTTACCGCTTCTAAAGAGGAAAAAAAATGATATTGATCATCGACTATGTTAGCAAAGGTTATTGGTAGAAATCCCTTATACTATTATGAAGAATTTTCGCTACAGCACAAAGATTACGATAAAAACATAAACAGTCATACAGATTAAAGAAATTCTTTTCTCGCTCCTTACTAACATAAAGCTGCGTCTAATTAATTGGCTCAGCGACAATCTATCGGATAATATTGATTTATACATTGAAGCTCACTCATTTTTATCATGCTCATATTGTCGCAGTAAACATATTATCCACTGTGAACATTCATTATGAATAGAACTATATTTTGTTATAAAATATCCTATTGCAAAAAAATATTTAAAAATCTCACTGGAGAAGCTCTCTGATAAAACTATATCACAAGGATAAATGATTAAGCTATCTGCAATGTATGTTAAATAGTTTAACTTTATAGAAGTTAGCGAAATACATACAGGCATTCATTTAAAACAGCGTTCAAATGGGTTTCACTATTTTCTTGATTCAACAGTGACCAGGCAACATAAATGTATTAAATAGTATTGTTTAAAGTTTACGAAATATTTTTCCTTGATCTTTTAAAGGAAAGCATTGTTTCCTACATAAAAAAGGTAGAAAACGTGAGAGAAGAGAGGAGATAAAAAAGAATGAATTCCGAACTTAATCGTCAAAGATACAGAGAAGTTATATGAGCAATGAGATTATTGAAGAGTTTAATGCAGAGTGTATTAGCCGTTTTCTTTAGCTTATTAAAAGAGTCCATTTTTGCTTAGATTGGAGCTAAAATGATAAGAAACCTCTTTGCCAACGAGCATGAAGTTAGTCATAGTCGCCTAATTATATTGATAATCAGAAATTTATTAGTAAAATAAATTCTACATTCAAAACTCTAAAGAGTTATATTAGTCGATTAAAGGATGGCTGAATGGCTTCCATGGTATAGAATCGTTTTATTTATTGAATTATATAATCTTTAAAAGATTGTTTAAAATCATAATAATTGAATGTAGAGGTGGCTACAAATTCCTCTTTGAACAAAATAATAACCTTTACTAATATAGTCTGATAATGAAGCCATATTCTCCATCGTTTACTAACCATTCTCTTGACCACTTAGGAAGTTGTAGGCGTTTTCCTGCGAAAAATATTTTTCTCTCTTAATCATCTGTTAGCAGTCATGCAAATTTCTAAATTTTGTTATATCTTGATCTGACTGGATCGCTGTTTATGTAGTTATGAAGTGCAAATTTATGTAAAATGAGTAAGAGAAAAAATTAGGAAGCCGAACATAAAACGTTAAAGATACTAGCATGTTTATTTATGTGTAAATGTGAATATCCTTCCACAAATATAAATAAAACTTTATGACCTTATCTTTTTATAGACATAGATCATGTCACTCAATGGGTTTTATGCATCTTTACAATACGAAGACCATGATTAATGCTTGATGCTTCTTGCGTGATTTTATTGAGCATATCCAATAATTATGTATTAGATACTTACAGATAATGAAAAAGAATTTACAAATCATTTTTTGGTCTGCAAAAATTTTTAGCCACTGGAAAACAGGAATTAGAGTGTTTATGTACAGAACTTGGTATAGAATACTGATTTAAGCTATCTACACATCATCAAATGAAATCGTATAGTTCAGTAATCTATATAGGTGCATAAAAGATAGTCTACAAAACTATTATTAATAGTTAGGAGCTTAAAATTAGTCTACATTGATATGTTTGATTATATAATCAGAAATTACTCAAATTAAATATTAGGAATAACTCCATTGCAATCATATAAAGGATTACTTTAAAGTTAAACTTGAATTATAAAAATTATACTATCTTCCAAGAATTGATAATTAACAATTATCCGATTACAAGAAAAATTTTTCAAATTAGTACATAAAATAAAAAAAATCAATAGATAACGAGAGAGATTACTAGCTTATTTTAGTATCTCTAATTATAAGGACAATTTTTTGTTAGTAATAAGTTTCAAGGAAGCGTGGTTTTACTAATGTAAGTTTTTCTGATCTATCATCCTGAACCATTAGAATTTAAGCACAATAATAAAATAAGCGATAAAGCACTAACTAAGTTATACGAGTTCTACGTATGAGTTTATGAGAAAATATTGAGTTATTTGATAGCACTAATTCTATTTTATCAGGCAAATACTTGAAGCTAATAAAAGTCAGTTGGAATTCAGGATCTAGCAGGCACAATCTTAAACAGAGAATTCTCATTAGATCTCAATCTTGGATAAATCATTTCTCGCAAGGAAAATAGAATTCACTATTCTAAAATCAATAGAACTCAATATCAATATCATTTTTCACTTTTTTTAGAACGCTAAAATATTAAATTAAACCTGAACAAATCAGTAAAAACAATAATGGGAAAGTTATGCTTATTTTTAGTTATGAATAATATAAACTTATAAAATCCCTTAATTCGCCCAGTTATATTTCTTAAAGCTTGATGCGTAGAAAAAATAATACATTAAAATTAATCTCTGCCTTAAAGTCCAATTAAGAGTATTAATACTCTTTTGAAACCGCTAAATAAAATTCTTTTTTCATTAGCTAAGAAGAGAGGCTTTTGTTAAATAAAATCATAATGACAACTGATTAGCAATTTACTAATATTCTATTTTTGAGCCTCGGATATTAAGAACAGAAACCACTGTGTCAACTGTAAATAACAAAATTACAACTTTATTTCGACGATCTTGATTAAGGAGATAAAATGATCAAATTAGGTATTGTGATGGATCCCATCTCAACCATAAAAATTAAAAAAGATAGTAGTTTTGCTATGCTATTAGAAGCACAACGTCGTGGATATGAAATTCACTATATACAAATGGACGATCTCTATTTATCACAAGGTGAAGCATATGGACATACCAAACAATTAGTTAATATTAAAGAAGATACTACACAATGGTATAAATTTAGTGTTGAACAAGACATTCCTCTGAAGAATCTTGATGTTATTTTAATGCGTAAAGATCCCCCCTTTGATATTGAATATATTTATTCTACATATATCCTTGAAAGAGCAGAACAAGCAGGTAGTTTAATTGTCAATAAACCTCAAAGCCTACGGGATTGTAACGAGAAACTATTTACTGCTTGGTTTTCTAAATTAACACCTGAAACGCTAGTAACTCGAAATAACAAAAAACTGCGTGAATTCCATCAAAAATATGGTGATGTCATATTTAAACCTCTCGATGGAATGGGTGGCGCATCTATTTTTCGTCTAACGAAAGATGATCCTAATGTTAGTGTCATTATTGAAACATTAACCCAACATGAACAGCGTTTCTGTATGGCTCAAAATTATTTACCTGCTATCAAGCAAGGAGATAAAAGGGTATTAGTTATCGATGGTGAACCAGTTCCTTATTGCTTAGCTCGTATTCCGGCTGAAGGTGAAACGCGAGGAAATTTAGCCGCCGGAGGATATCCTGAAGCGAGACCATTGACCGAAAGTGATTGGAAGATTGCTAGAACGGTTGCACCTATTTTAAAAAAAAAGATTAATTTTTGTTGGATTAGATATCATTGGTGATCGCTTAACCGAAATTAATGTCACTAGTCCTACCTGTATACGTGAAATTGAAGCAGTATTTTCGGATATATCAATCACAGGTATGTTATTTAATGCAATTGAAAAACAACTGACTGCAAAATAGTAAGTTAACTACAGTTAACTGAATAATAAAATAAGGATGATGATAAATATTTTCTATTATTAAAAACATTAATGACGTACAGTTAGTCTAAGTTAATAGTTAAATAACTATAAATGTGTTTTATTAATTATTTTAAATCTTAATTTAAGTATATTTTATTGATAATTAAAGAAAATAAATTTTAATTTATAAAATCACTTTCTCAGTGCCATACTAAAGTTAGTAGATCCATATTTCAAAATTAGTAGTTTACATCTCTGAACATAATGAAAAGCTGCTATCGGTTTTGTTATCACAGCCCATTTAATAAATTTTAAATAATAATTATTTAATATTTAAATATAAAAAAGAATAGAATACAATCAACATAACTGAATTAAGTCAACTGGTTTTTCTGGATATCACGCTGATCAATTACAGAATCTTGTTATTTTATTCTGAATTCAGCACAAAAACAATTGTAATTATCCCTTAAAATTTTATAATGAGAGGATGATCACTCTTACATCTCCGAAAGATAATATGGTTTTTAAATAATTCATCTTTAACTTTGAACCAATCTTTCATAGACTGCAATAGAGTTTTACTACCTAATACTGATTGAGATATTTCTGATTGTACAATTAAACATATCAATATAAAGTGATTTCAAACTCTTTATAAGAATTGAAATAATAGATTTATAGTGCATTTCCATGCGCAGATTAAATTGATAGATCATATTATTTATTTGAGGATGCATCGTCGAGATAAGTTAGTTTTCTACATCAAACTCTGTATAATAAATGGGGCAAATTTCTATTTTTCGGTAGCTAAACCTTTTTTTAGAGCAAAAATCAGTCTATAAATTTTTTGCTATTCTGTAAGTACCCGATAGATAGCTATGTCATCCTTAATTAAGATCACGTGAAATCGTGGAGTACTTAGCACAGTCTTAATCTTATAAAGATAAATAAAAATCTATCTAGTAGTGCAATCTATATACTTATGAAAAATAAGATCGTGAATTTTTGTTTAGCATTTGTGAAAGATATTTCAATCTATGTGAGATAATCAGGCTCGTAACTTTTAAATACTTAATATCTCAGTTCAGTTCTTCTTTCCTCATTTTACAGAAATCTCTCTATGTGCCTGCATAAAGAGCGATGCAGTTCTCGCATGACTGGCAGAAAATCTCGTTAAAAAGAAAATCTTTTTCGCAAGAAACGACTACAATTTTGAGCGGGTAAAAGCCTCGTTCAGAAACCAAATAGGAAGAATATAACTGTGATGATCAATATGATCTCATTTTGTCCTTTATCAAAAGTAAATTCAGATATGCCATAACGCTTAGCTAAAGGAGATACAGCCTGTTTGCTGACTTTAATAGCAGCTTGATTTTAGGTATTTATAGTTGCCTGACGATGCAGCCTCATTATCATGATATTTTATCATCAACTATATCAATCAACAGCCATCTTCTTATGAAGAGGGATGCGCGATAAGGCTCTATATAATGTTTTAGACTAAACAGTGAATTATGATCATTTTGGTGTATAAAATTTTGAAGATGCTGATGTATATCCTGCTTAATTGATTTCGTAAATGATATCAACAACAGAGAAATATATACCATGAAATTTAGTTGGCAGATATCTCTGAAACTAGATATTATTTTGATTTTTTTTATGAACTCGTCCATAATTGATATACCAGGCTAACTTATAGCATCGATGTTGAAGCGGAGCTCAAAAACCATACTGCGATCGCATACTTAACACCACGTTGTCAGACAGATCTCATCCGTTAACCATAATGGTTATCTGCCACAGTAATCATGCAGACTGGTATTAACCATGTTGAAATTAAAGTGCCTAAGATCAAGAATTGCAGCGGCAACGGAATATACTTCAACAACTTGCCTCTACTTCATTATCTGAAGCATGAAAAGTAGCGAAAAGTTGCTACTATTGGGTATCAGGCGAAAAATATTCACCGATGATTTTCACTAAGGTCTGTGCAATTCTTGGTAAAAATCATAGATCTCTATTGAAGTATCATCATCAGATTAAAAGAGCAATGACTTGAATAGCATTGCAATAGTCGCTTGCATGATTTAAGTGATATGCATTACGTTTATTTTTTCTGAAGACCATAATGCTGTTCTATCAGATAAGCTGATTGCCTTTTTCTACTGTTCATTATTAGCCTTACTAAGAATAGATTTAAAAACAATTCTAATCGAAGATGCTTATCAAGAATCAAAAGGAAATTTTCCTGAACTTTTCAATATCCTATTAGAGGATAATTTAACTATATCTCCTAGCCCCTAATACAGGAGAACGCTTTTCTTGGTTTCTTGGAATTCAATAATAATAAAGATGTTCCCGGACATGCAGCATAAATGCTGTTGAGTACGCAAAATAGCTAATGTGCTAGTTTTAATCTCCAAAAGCATACAACACCGAAAGTTAAAGGTGAGCTGCGTGAGGTCTTAACTAGTAGAGAGCTGTCCTGCTTGATAATAAAGCTCTTGATGCTTTGTTAGGAAAGTTTTAGCGAAGTATTCTGCAGCGATGAAGAAGTTTGAGAAAGATTAAGAAGAGCTACTGGAATTCTATGCTTCCCCTTTAGTGCATTGGTATGAATAAGAACGATAAATTCGAATTAAATTAACTTTTGCGATAGTGAACTTATGAAGCTGATGCGCGAAAAAGTGTTTTTCAAGAAAAACAACTCTTTCAATACTATTTGAGTTGCCTACAGTTTACTTAAAAACTGCAACTGGCTAATGAGATTAATCTTATTTAACCCTACAAATAACATTCAACTAAAGATAGATAGCAGATTAACGAAGCATCAGAGTGCAACGTAATTCGACAGTTATATACCAGATTTACTAATAATTCTAAAATAAATACTTAGAAGATAATTTATAAAATGTATGCCTACATAACTAAACTGTTGTCATCATTCATAACAACTCAATAATTTTCTTAAAACAGGATAAAAGTGTTAGTTTAGGAACACATTTATTTGTAGAGCGAATCTTTGCCTGCATCATTTGTGTCATCCTGGCGTCCGGACAACTACTGCTGTAATTCTTCTGAATTTTCTCCACAGTCACTTTTCTGCTAAAGTTGTAAATTAAAAGTCTACAATTTATTCGGTTTTAAAGCTACCGAGCGGTGGTTAGCATACATTTTCATATTTTGATCAATTGCAACTTGAAACATATTACTTTCACTCACTATCCCCATCTTCCTTATCCTTTTTAACAATAATTAACTTGTGCGACTTAACGATCTTTTTAGTGTGCTACTCTCACTTATGCTGCAGTGAACACGTAATCAGGGTATCGAAATTAGTATCTTCTCTATGCCTTACACACTTGTGGTTAATAACTCAATTAATATTCGTATACTCATTTTTGCATCACTATGTGAAAATTTAAGTATTAAGCATGTTGCTGTATATGCTGTGAGTTGCTTTTCAAAAAACCAGCCTAAAAAATCTAGCAAAGCGCTATTATTCGATTACTGTGTCATTTACAACTATGACCTAATATAAATTTCAGCAGTTTCCTGATCTGGGGTAAATTCGCGGCAGAAAAGTAGGTTAGCTTTCCCTGAAAGCACAATAGAGGTTATTGAAAAAATATACTTCGCTAAAATACAAAAGAGATGTGGCATAGCGGGAAATATTTCAGGTGCTATATTTTCCATCTTCCAAATAGGTATTATAATTATAGTGTATTATTATGGTTTCTTGTCTAATCATAAACGAAGCATACTATCACCGAATGTGTAAGTAAGGCACTGAAGATAATAGCTTTTAAAAATTGAATTTAACCTTTTTAAGGAAAGAATTCATAAAATGAAATAACAATAATTATCAAATCAAATCTAATATTAACATCTATAAAATTAGTTCATTATATTAAGTAATACGTATTTCGATAAAATTTTAATTTACAATAAACCCAAGTAAACTGATCCTTTTGCTTTTAGAAAAATATTGTTTCTCTTTTTTCTTAAAAAGAGATTTAATTTCCTAATCATCAAATTAAAATTCTTTCTCTCTTAAAACACCTTTAGTATTATCAGAAATTGAGCCTTTTAAATCATTAAATACTAGTTAGCTCAACATATCGCTACGTTTATATACCAACATATTTACGTCTTTATCTTGAACATCAGTTAAATATTTCTATTAGAAATCCTTATTTTAAAACAAATTCTCTGCTTAAATTAGATGCTTTGAGCTGTTATCTCTTCCGTACTTAGTCTACTAAACAATATCATTGGCATAAGAACCTGTATACCAGTAGCGCGTATACTCCGGTTGCCTCGGTACTAAGAATAGCGCCCTCAATCTATCCTTCTTTCACGACAGATAGAAACATGAACTGTTTCATGAGGTTCTAAACTCAACTTGCGTAGCACTTTAAATGGCAACAACCCATAATATCCTTGGGACCTACATCAGTACTAGAATGTGATGAGCTAACATTCGAGGGTCCAAACACCACTGTCGATATGACTCTTTGGCGGTATCGGCCTATTATCAACGGAGCACCTTTTATCTATTGAGCGATAACTATTCCATTCAGAACCAGCTGATCACTAATACCTGCTTTCGTATCCACTCACGCCATCAGGCTCTCATAGTCAAGCTGGCTTATGCCTTTACACTAACCTCACAATGTTCGACCGTGATTAGCCAACTTTCGTGCTTCTCTATACTCTTTAGTAGGAGACTGCCAGCCAAGCTATACATAAGACATTATCCTTAACCAGAATTACTGGTTTAAGTTAAAACATCAAACATTAAATAATGGTATTTCACAACGTTGATTTCATGTAGACTAGCATCTACACTTCAGAGACTCGCACCTATCCTACATATCAAGGCTCAATGTCAGTCTGAAGTATAAGTAAAGGTTCACGAGATTTTTCTATCTTATCGTGGATACACTAAATTTTACAGTGAGTTCAATCTCAATGAGTCTCGGGTGGAGATAACCTATCCCATCATTATGCTATTCATGCAGGTCAGAACTTACCAGACAAGAAATTTCGCTATCTTTTAGGACCGTTACAGTTACGGCCATCGTTTATTGAGACTTCGATCAATAGATTTGCCTTATGCCTTAACCTCATCAATTAATCTTCCAGCACCGGACAGGCGTCACAGCCTATACGCCCACATGCATGTTTGCATGGTGTTTGTTTTTAATAAAAGTTGTAGTCATCTGATATATCTGCGAGTGACATCAGTTGTAGATGTAATACTCTTTATCTAAAACCAACGTGCTTCATCCCGAAGTTATAGCGCCCTTTTACCTAGTTTCTTGACCCGAGTTCTCTTAAACGCCTAAGCATTCTCTATCTAATCACTTGTGTCAGTTGTAGTACAATTAATGATTTACCTCTCTATTGCTTAGAGGCTTTTCTTGAAAGCTGTGCATCAACTACTTCATAACCTTAGTGTCTCATTATCACATCTCAGTGTTATAGTAGTCTGGACTTGCCTGTGCTACCCACCTATCTTCTTAAATGGAAACAACCGTCGCCGGATAGCTTAGTCTTCTGCGTTTCCCTTTATAGTAATCATTATTACGGAAATATTAATCCGTTTTCCATCAACTACGCTTTTCAGACTTGACTTATCGGTCGACTTACCCTCCCCCGATTAACGTTGAACAGTAATCCTTGGTTTTCAGCAATCAAGTTTCACTCGCTTTATCGTTACTTATGTTAGCATTCTAATTTCTAATAGCTCCAGGAGATCTCTCAATTCACCTTTTATAGTTTATAGAATGCCCCTTTACGCATTAACACTAAGTGTTAATGCGTAAACTTCAGTACATGGTTTATTAGCCTCCGTTATATCTTCCGCTCAAGCTCACTCGATCAGTGAGCTATTACGATTTCTTTAAAGGACGCCTACTTCTAAGCGAACATTTTGGATCTCTAAGCCTTCCCACTTCGTTTCCCACTTAATCATGATTTCGAGATATTAGCTGGCGGTATGGGTTGTTTCCTTTTTTATGACGGACGTTAGCACCCGACGTGTTCTATCATGATAACATTCTTCGGTATTCGTATCTTGCATCGAATTGATAAGTTAGAATAACCTCCTAACCAAAACAATGCTCTATCCTAAAGAATGAATTCATGAGGCGCTATCTAAATAGCTTTTAGATAGAACTAGCTAATTCACAGTTTAATTAGCCCTTCGCCACAATTAAAAGTTATTCGGTAATTTTTAATATTAATCGATTCGGTCCTCTAGTTAGAGTTACTAAACCTTCAACCTCTACTCATTACTAGATCATCAGGTTTCGGATCTATACCACCTGCAACTTAACGCAAATTTAAGACTCGGTTTCCCTACGGCTCTCTTATGGGATTAACTTTTCTAAAAATATAAGTCGCTGATCCCTTATATAAGAGATACGCAGTCATCCTATCTTCAAATATCCCGCTTAGCCTTACCTATCAATCTTAACCACTTTGTTAACTTACACTGCTTATATACCCCTTAGTATACTATTTTGAGGGTTATAAAAACTAACCAGCTTTTCTAGCAAACCTACGCTAGTTTAGAATAATATCCTATTATTCTATAAACCGAGATCTTAAGTAATAAGACTTTTACTGCTTGTGGATACATGATTTCAGGTTCTATTGATTCTTCTCGTCGGGGGTTCTTTTCACCTTTTCCTCACGGTACTCATTTAGTATTGATCGGTCAGAAGTATTTAACCTTAGAATATGGTTCCTTATATTCAGAAAAGATAACACGTATCTTCCCCGCCCTATTCTTCGAGATCACATACTTTAATACCTTCAGATACGAGCTATCACCCTTTATCTCTAATCTTTCCATACTATTCTTATTATGTAAATAGCAATGTTGATTCTGATCTTCTCCTTCGTTCTTTTCACCAACTACGTAGGAGAAATCTCGTTTGATTCCTTTTCTCGAAATAGTAAGATGTTTCAGTTACCCAATTCGTCTCATTGATTATGAGTTAATCAAACGATAGTACATAAATACAATGGGTATTCCCATTGAATATCGTTAGAACTGTTTCGTCATACTCATCTGATCGCAGATTTTCGCCGATTAATCCATTCTTTATCATCTATAATCTGCCTAGGAATCTACTGTATACGCTTAATTCACTTAAACTCATAATCCAAAAATATTTTTCTTTTTATTATGAGAGATCCGTGTTCACTAATTCTTTGTTGTGTAGTGTGACTTCTGCAATGCTCATATTTAATGTACGCTGCACTTCCTGTTCTAATTAGCCTATCTTAAATCTAAATTACTGACTGTTCATTCATAACATTTTTTATCATTACAATAAAAACTCAATTAAATGGAGTTTTGAGAGTTCTCTAGACTTTTGATAAAATGCGTTAAGATGCGTTTTAATTTTTAACTTTCTCCAGATTATTAAATAGCGTTATGATTAAATCAACTTATCGAACTTACTTAATTATTATTAAGTAATGGATAACTAGAAAGGAAAAAATTATTTCTAAACATATCCCAATCGCTGCACTAAAATGTTGATGCGTAATCTTTCTAACTTTAGCGAAATTGCGTCCTTATAAGGAATTTGAGACCCTGTTACCGCCGTAAAAGGATGCTAGGTCCCTAGGCTTCTAGACGAGAGAACTATAAAGTTTTCAACCAATTTTAAATTGAATTTACTCTCTATTTTATTAGAAAATCTCTCTGAACACTCACCTTACTACTTATTTAGCTAAAGAAATGATTCAATGGCAGATTCTCCCTATACGGTTACCTTACTACGACTTTACTTAGTTATGAATTGGAAAGTGGTAAGACCATCCAGATGATTCAACTCTATCTACTTCTTTTGCAACCCACTTCCATTGAATAAAAGGCAGTATGTAGAAAATTTAAGAAGGTATTCACTACACATGCTGATCAATGATTTCGACTTGATGAGTAGAATTGCAGACTCTAGTACAGTCTTTGACGTACTTTCTAAATTCTGTTTCCCTCGCAGGCTACCCTACCCTCTCTGTACACGCTATATAATACGTTTGGTAGCCACTTAACTCGTAATAGCTATAATAACACTCTTTACGTCATTATACATTTCTTCGCTTTATTACTGGTAGTGCGTCTTCTTAAGTCCCTAACTAAACCGCTACCAGAATTAAGATAATAGTTACAGTAGTTGCTGAGACTTAATGCAATATTTTTCAATACGAGCTGATGGTAACCATAAAGGACCTATCTCAGAACTCCAGAAAGAACTCTCATTTTATCTTTAAATAATTTTTTAGATCTCAAGAGTAAATTAACTTCTTTGTTGTGCATCCACATTAAACTATATCCTACAAATCGATATCATTTACAATCTGAGACTACTAAGATATCTAATTCTGTTTACTTTGCACTCTTTTCGCACATTAGCGTCAGTCCTCTCTCCAGTCTCTATCCCTTTGTCACTAGTATTCTTTTATATTTCTATGCATTTCATAAGTACGCATAAAATTTTACTCCCTTACAGGCTCTAAGCTAACCAGCCTTAAATTCTATTTTAAAATTAAACTTAGGGGATTTCATATCCAACTTAATTAACCACCGGCGGGTATCCTTTTCTCAATAATTCCGATTTAATCCTCACACCTCCGTATTACTTGCAGCTATTGGTATGAAGTTAGCGATCCTTTTTCTGTCGCTAACGTCAATTATTAAGGTTAATGACCATAATTTCTTTTCACTATTTAAAGTACTTTATAACCTGAAAGCTTTATTCATACACTCAACATAGCTACATTAGGTTTGCATTCAGATCTGCATACCTTACTTATCTGTCCGTCATCAAGTAAGTAAAACTTCCTTCCGATTGTCACTCAACGTGCATGTGTTAGTCCTACCGTAGCATTCAATCTAAGCCATAATTAAACTCTTCAATTAAAAGATTCATGTTCAAAGAAGATTTGACTACTCATAATGCCTTCTTGTTTAGCTACTAACCTTACCGATGTTTTATTGTTTTCACCGATGCTTGACAAAATAGCGTTACTGTTTATTAGTGGCTATGTTATTAAAGGTTATGATTTGTTCGCAAACCAATTTATAACTACGTTTATACTTCAATTGCCTTTGGTTTCAAACAATCTAATCCAGACTAGATATTTCGTAAATAAAACGTCCTATATAATGAAATCTACTCAACCATTTTTTTAATTAACTAATATAATTATTTATATTTTAAATATAGATTTCCTTACTAATAACTCTCTTAATTATCAAGCCTTATTTAGGCATGGTGACTAATTTCATATTCACTTTCGAAGGATGGAATTTTTATCGATGATCAGCTTTAAAAAATATCTAATACACTCTGCATTAAACTCTTCAATGTCTCATTGCTCATACGACCTTATATGAATCTCGAGCGATTAAGGCCTCAATTCGTTTTTTCTTTTATCTCCTTTTTCCTATATTTTCTAACTTTCCTATATTAGTAAATAAACCTTTACTTTAAAGGGTTTAAGAAAAAATGTTTCATCGATTCTAATAATAGCACTTAGTATATTTATGTTAGCTATTACCACTGAACCAAGGAAACAGTAATGCTAATCTAAACGCTGTTTTAAATTAATCTTTATTTGTTTTCTAATTTCCGTGAATTTAAGCTATTCAACTACATCGAAAATAACAAAACCATTTACCATTGTGATGTAATTTTGCCATAGGATTCACAGTAAGATTCTTAAATCTTTTCCTACGATCTAGGATTTTACAATAATATCACTGTAACCCTAAATGAATATTACCAGCTAGAAATATGTTCATTGTGACAATATGGGGTAAGATAAACTAAATGAGTTGATTTAATGAATGAATCCACATCATCTGATAGATTATTGCCGAGCCATCCAATAAGATGCAGTTTTATGTCAAAATGAAGTGAAGTAGTCTCTTTGATCTTTATGATTATTTACTTTTTATGGCAATAACCGCTATAGCAAAATTCTTCATATAGTATAAAGGGGGGGTTTCCTACCAACAATCTTTACCAACATGACCTTATTAATTAATATATGATTAACTATTTTCTTATTCAAGACTTTAAAATTAAATATTTTTATGATCTTTTAAAATACCTATACAATACAGATTATCTGAATTAATTGTTAAAATTATGAGATCTTAACCGCAAGGTGTGGCGTATATTACACTTTTTATCTGAATTCATAATTCACATTTACTTTTTATATTCGATGATTGATGAATAAATCGCGACATCTGGGAGATGTTATAGATTAATTTTAACTTTACACAGAAGCACTTATTGAAAAATAAATTTGCTTTATTTATGAATAAAACTATTATCTTTATTGCTGATTTTTATCTTATTAGGTAAATCTACCAAACTATTAATAATCCAATTAGCATATTTTTTATTATCTTCAGTAAAAGATTTTCCTGTAGTTACCAATACATTAGTACCAATATGCGCCTTTTTCCCGGCTTGCATATCAGAAAGCTTATCGCCAACCATATAAGAGGATGTCATATTAATATTAAGTTGCCTTTGCGCTTTTAATAGTAGACCAGCTTTTGGCTTTCGACAATCACATATTTGTTTATATTTTTGTTTAACTGCATCAGGATAATGAGGACAATAATAAATACCATCAAGCTGAATACCACGATTAATAAGAGACCAATTCATCCATTTAGTCAATTCAAGGAATTGTATTTCTGTGAATAATCCTCTTGTAATACCTGATTGATTAGTAACAATAATCAAAGCATAATTCATTTTTTTCAATTCAAGCATCGCTTCAATTACACCTTCTATGAACTGAAAATTATCTATTTTATAAATATAACCATGATCAAAATTAATAGTACCATCACGATCGAGAAAAATTGCTGCAATACCTTGACTCACCAGATTACTCCATTAAATTTAACTTTTTTATTGAAATTGGTTAAAATAAGAATAAGTATCATATTTATATTTTTATTTATTTAGATGTCTAAACATCTTAATATCCGTACTATATATTGTATAGTTGAAATTTATTATTACTCTATTTGCATACCTATTTGAGTTATTTTCAATTGTGTATAGAAACAGCTTCAGAGAAGGATGGCGTATCCTGTTGATTAATTTTATGAGTAATATTAACAATAGAGAGATGATATATCATTAAAAGTCTAATTTACGGGTATTCCTTCGAAACAAAATATCACCTCTGATTCTTTCCATAAACCATCCATGATGCCGGCAGGAGAAGGTTATAGGAACTAATGTTGAGAAGGAGTTCAAAGTTATATTGATCAACATACTCAGTTCAATCTTGTCAACGGGCGGCTTTTTATACTATCGATCGTAACGATTATGTACCGTAGCAAACCATACAGATGAATATTAACTATGTTGAGAATACAGTGCCTAAGATCAGGGATTACAGCAGCAACGGAATATACCTCAACACCCTCGCATTCTACCCTCCTTATCTAAGCGTCTAAAATGGCGAAGAGTTGCTCTCATGACTGTTCTATCTATATCCATCTGTTATTTTCACTAAGTTCTAGGGAGATTTTTGATAAAAAATATATGGTCTTTTCTGGAGTATCATCACCATGCTAAAATAGCGATGACTTGAAGAGTATAGGTAATGCGTTTGTGCCTGTGTGATTTAAGCGATACCGCTATATTTATTTCTTGCCAAATGGCATTAATACTGTTTCTCTGTTAAGCAAGCTGATCGCCTTTGCCTGCTGATCATTATCGGCATCATTGATCATGGATAATAATGAGCTTATTGCGGTAAAAGATGCTTATCAAGCATCAGAAGCGTACTTAACTTAACTTTTTAATGCCCTACTAGATAAAGGGATGGCTTAACTACATCTCCCATGGCTGCTATGGGAAGCACTACGTCACTAGTTTTTAAATTATATAATCATAAAGATGTTCTCGAACATGCAGCAGAAATGCTGCTGGGTGCATAAAATAGCTAATATGCTGGCTTCACTTTCAAGGGCATACAATTAAAATTAAGGTCAACTACGGGAGTTATACTAGTAAAGAGGACTGATGCCATTGAGAAAAGCCCTTAATGTTTTATTACAAGATTTTTCAGCAAGTATCCTGAAGCGATAAAGAAACTGAAAAAGACCGAAGAGAATGCCTGTATTCTCCAGCTTCCCATTAGTGCACTAGACATCATAAGAACGATGAATTCAATTAAATTAGCTTTTTCGTGACAGTGTTAGGCTATAAATCCGATATCGAAGCACTATTATTGGTTCGAGGAAAGCAACCCTTTTAATACTACCTGAGTTGCTACAGTCTGCTCAGAAAAGTTAGAAACGCAGCCAAGGAGAGTTCTGAAATGCTGACTATCATGCAGCAGATTTATTAATAACTCCTGTTGCTCTATCCATTGGCAGTAATTTTTACTAAACATTTATATGATCGTAGCAAAGCTAGTAGCTAGTTGTTTTTAATTTTTATGCGATTTCTATCGCTGTTAATTTATCTACCCCCATTTTTAGCAGTGGGTTACATTCTGTACGATTCTCCTACCTTTTTTATAGGTGCTCTCTATATTATTTTATATTGCAATAGTTTTAAAGGTCTGGATAAAACAAATTGTTATGACAAAATTTAGCAAATTAACTATATCTTAGTTAATTAATTTTTACTTTCTATCGCTTACCAATATTGTTCACTGGTAACTTGACCTGCTTTACGGCGTAAGTGTTTATCCATTCCTCTTTGTATTTTTAGTAGTTGTTGGGTATCTTTAACCATTTGTGGATTACCACAAAGCATAACATGGCTGGTTGATAGATCAATTTTTTCTTTTACTGCCTGTTCTAGCTGACCACTTTCAATTAGTGCTGGAATATGACCGGTGAGTGATCCAGTTTTTTTTTCACGACTTACAATGGTTTGAATTTTTAATTTTCCTTGATATTTTTTTTCAAGTATTTTCATTAATGGTAAGTAACTCAAATCTTCAGCGTAACGTACCGCATGCACTAGGATAATTTGTTTAAATCGTGCTAAATTTTCACCAAATTGCAAAATAGATAAGAAAGGTCCAATTGCGGTACCTGTCGATAGCATCCAAAGAATTTCACAATCAGGCAATTCTTTTAATACAAAAAAACCTGATGCCTCTTCAGTGATATAGATAGAATCACCGGGTTTTAATGTTTCAAATTGTGGGCTTAGTTTTCCTTCCGCTACGCTGACTAAATAAAATTCTAATTGATTATCATTGGGTGCATTAACATAAGAATAGGCGCGTTGAATACGCTGATCATTTATTTCTAGCGCAAGTTTAGCATATTGCCCAGCAATAAACGATTTAATTGGCGCTTCGAGGATTAAACTAAATAATGAATCTGTCCATTTGTGATTTTTAATGATTTTTCCTGTTACCCAATTCCCCATACTACTGGCCTCCCAATGTTTTAAATAAAGCGTTAATGTTTGGTCATATTATATCAAACTAGGAAAAATCATTATCGATAATGCATTTTAACTATTCAGTTAAGTTATGACTTATTCCTTATAATATAAAATTATAGCAATTTTGGCAAAAGATTGTTGATAGAAATCTCATAATACTATTATGAAGGATTTTTGATATAGAGGTTGGCATAAAAGGAAACGCTCATCATATAGATCAAAAAGACTTCTCATTACATCATGCCAACATAAAACTACATCTTATTAGTTAGATCTACGACAATCTATCAGATTGTGTAGATTCATGCATTTAATCAACTCACTTAATCTATCTTGCTCATATTGTCACAATAAACATATTTCCAGATGGTGATACTCATTTAGGGTTAGACTGATATTGTTATAAAATCCCCGATCACAGGAAAAGATTTAAGAATCTGATTGGAAGTTTTCTGGCGAAATTGCATAAGAAGGATAAATCCTCTAGTTATCTGCGATGTATGTTGAATAGCTTAATTTTACTGGAATCAGTAAAATAAAAAGAATTTATTTAAAAACAGGATTTAAATTACGACACTGCTTTCTTCCTTTAGCAAAGATAACCAACTTAATATAGTAAGGGTATTATTTAAATTAACGGAATATTTTCCATAAATCCTTTAAAAATAAAACGTTACGTTCCATATAGAAAAGTGCAAATATGGGAGAGTAGGAAATAAAGGAAAGAAGGAATCGCGGTCTTAATTGCTCGATATTGATAGGGTCAATGTAAGCGATAAGATTTTGAATAATTTAATATAGAGCATGTTATCCATTTTCTTAATTCAATCATCTATATAAAGAGTCCCTTCTTTATTTCAGATGAAGCTAAATGGTACGAAATTTTTATTAGCGAAGAGCAGGATATTAGTTAGTATCGCCTAAAAGGCTAGATAATCAGAGAGTTATTGATAAAGAATTTCAGATTTAAAATCTGGAATTATATTAGCTAATTAAAAGGATGGATAGTAGCTTCTAAGATAGAGATTTGTTTATATACAGAATAATCTTTCCTGGAAAGATTATTTGAAATAAAATAATTAAAATACAGAGATGACTACAAATTGCTCTTCGAACAAAGTAATAACCTTCGCTAACATAGTTAATATCAGCATCATTTTATTTTTCCCTTTAGTAATAATAAGTTTGGATATACCATAACACTTACTAAAAGTAGACGCAGTTTCTTCTTTAATTGGGTTGAAAAGTATCTCTAATTTTAGATGTTATAGTTGCCTAACAACGCCGAGTCTCATGATCATAATATTTTACACTTAACTATATCCATGAGTAGCTATATTGCCATGAATAAGGCTATTCAACAAAAGTCTCTATAATAATTTATTAAACCAAACACTTTGCAATTAATCGTTAGCGTAGATTTTTATTATGGGTTAATCAGCATGGCAATTAATTTTTTTAATATCGGTTGATATTTTATCTTTCTTGATACTAAGTTAATTATATCGTATTTAAATATTGATTACCAATAGTTCAAGTTACTGGTACTCTAAAATAGGTAAATAAACTAATATTTATTTGCTTCCAGATAAATTGTTTAATTATTACGGTAGTTGAGTGTGCAAAATTAGTTTTTATCTTGGATAGAAACCAGTTTTATATCATCCAATTTAAATTTTAACTGATAATAATCGATTTCTGTCAGCGCGGTGCTCTAGAAAGCAGAAAAATCCATAGTGCAGATTCAATTTTTTGTCATCTAACAATATTATAATTTTAAATCGGCTTTAAATTTAGAGTTACGTCAAACTTTTATTACCTAAATCTAGTTGACTGAGACCGTAAATGCTTAAATTTAATCTAGCATATTGCTATCAAGCAGTAAGCTGATAGTAGTTTTAAAATTTTCCCTTTATCCTGATAGGTAAATTATAATTGCGGAATAATTGTGCACCATGACCGATCAATTGCCAGTAATAGTTAATAACTTTAGGATCAGAAAATGCTAATTAATAGTCTATTGTTAAAGACATTTAGTCAATACTAAGATTCTATTGCCATAATTTTGTACATTAATACTAGCTATTAAAGAGGTATAAATAAACAATTCTTTTTAAGGAAGAATTAGCAAAATTTTTTTGCTTTTTGATTAGTTTTCCTTCTAACCATTTTTCTTTTAATTCGCTATCTGAATGATGTTTTGCTAGTATATTTTTGCCATTCTCATAAATTAATGAGTCTACTTTTTATCATTGACCAGCTAATTGTTTTTACTTAAAGTTATGCTTATTTCTGGTATATGGAGTTTCAGAGATACTGGCGTATCCTAATTATTAATTTTGTGAACAATTTCAATAATAAAGAGACTTATATCATAAAATTCTAACCTACAGGTATTCTTTACAAAATTAGATTTTATTTCTGATCTCTCGTATATGAACTCATCTATAATGATTCAAAGGAGATGATAGCACCGTTGTTGAGGCTGCACTAAAACCTATGTTAGAATAACGTGCTCAAGATCATCTTATCTACGGATGTCATTCGTTATCCGTAACAGTTATGTGCTATAGCGAACCATATAAAGTGCTATTGGTGATGTTGAGATTAAAGTGCAAAATTAAGTAATTGTAACAACAGCAGAATATGCTTCAAGAGCTTGCCTCTGGCTTATCTGAAACGTACAAAATCGACGAAGAGTTGCTACTATGGCTGCATAAAACTGCGAGAGATGAAATATTATTCAATGACGATTTTCATAAAGCTCTCTCTATGGGTACTTTTCGATAAAAAATACATTATCTCTCTGCTAGCACCATTAAAAGACTGAAATAGTAATAACTTCAAGAACAGAATCAATAGGAGCTACATGATTTAAACAATATGCGTTACCTTTTTTCTTGGCTGAAGACATATAGCTTCCAGTTAGGAAGCTGATCGCCTTCGCCTGCTGGTTAAAGCGCCGTGGACTGCGAATGGATATTAAGAATTTCATTTCGCTCGAAATGGATATTAAGAGTCAGAGGCAAACTGGGCCAAACTTCTGGATCACCAGAAGTACGTAACTTAACTCCATTTCCTAAGCTTACTAGAAAAGACGATCTTTTGATTTTTAGAATACGATAGCAAAGATATTTACGAATAATTAGTACTAAACGCCATTAGTTACACAAAACAGGTGATAAATTAGTTTCGCTTCACAAAGGCATGCAGCACCGAAAGTTGTTAATGAAGCTGCGAAAGTTTCGCTAACAGAGAAACTATGATTCCGCTAATAAATCCTTTTATGTTTTGGTTGGTAAGAGTTTTAGTGTATTTTACAACGATAAAAGCTGAAAAAATCAAGGAGAACTGCCATTCTATGCTTTCCCGTTAGTGCACTGTAGCGTCAATAAGAATGAGGAATCCAATTAAATCGGCTTTCATGACAATGAGGCTATAAAAAGCACAGATGAAGTACTGTAGTTCAAAAAAATAATCATTTCAATGCTTATCCAAGCATCTTGCGTCTGCTAAGAAATGCTAAACCGCAGCTAAATAGATTTCATCTTCTGATTATTGATAATAATCACATGCAATTTAAGGATGGAGAATAGATTTATGAAGTATCAGAGCAGGGGAAGGAGAGGCTTAAGAGCTCTCTATACTATATTTTCTAATAATTCAATGGCATATTATTTATTTCATTGTTAAACTACTCATCTTGATTGTGAAATATGCAAACAACTAAAGAACGTAAAAAGATTAGAAAATTGTTTGACTTCTATGTATGGCAAAGTAATATGAGCGCCATCCAATAGAGAAATGATTTAAAATTTTCTCGTTTCTATTTTTATGGTAAGGTGGCCGAGAGACTGAAGGCGCTCCCCTGCTAAGGGAGTATGTGGTTAATAGCTGCATCGAGGGTTTGAATCCCTCCCTTACCGCCATTTTGATAGTGCATCCATAGCTCAGCTGGATAGAGTACTCGGCTACGAACCGAGCGGTCGGAGGTTCGAATCCTTCTGGATGCGTCATATAATAAAACCCTGCCAATCAACGGCAGGGTTTTTATTTTAAAATAAAAATATGTTTATTAAAAATGACCGATTACTTTTATTATATCCTCTAGATGAGCTAGAGGGCGACAATTCTGCTTATTTACGCTAAAGTAACTTTTTAAAAGAAAAAATAACAAACGGATAACGAGAGGTTAATTTGATTCCGAATGTATCAAAAGCACTATCATGGTTAGAGGTACGCCCTAATATATTACATGGCCTTCATCGAGGCATTGAACGTGAAACACTAAGAGTTACACCATCAGGCGGATTAGCAAAGACTCCGCATCCTGATAGTTTAGGAAAAGCATTAACTCATCCATGGATCACGACTGATTTTGCTGAAGCTTTATTGGAATTCATTACTCCAGTTGATAACAATATTTGGCACGTTTTAGCATTTTTAAGAGACTTGCACCGTTATACAGTACGTCATCTTGATAATGAATTGATATGGCCATTAAGTATGCCTTGTTTTATAGAGCACCAAGATAACATTAAACTAGCTCAATATGGTATTTCTAATATTGGTCGTTTTAAAACTTTATATCGAGAAGGATTAAAGAATCGTTATGGAGCATTAATGCAAACAATTGCAGGGATCCATTATAATTTTTCTTTACCGATAGAATTTTGGCAAGCCTTGGTTTCTGTTAAGGATGCCAAAAGTGGTAAGGATAAAATTTCTGCTGGCTACTTTCGACTTATTCGTAATTATTACCGCTTTGGTTGGCTTATCCCCTATTTATTTGCCGCGTCGCCTGCAATTTGTGGTACTTTTTTACACGGAAATGTTAAGCATCTTCCTTTTGAGAAGACAACTAAAGGAATCTATTATTTACCTTATGCAACATCACTACGAATGAGTGATTTTGGATATACTAATAAATCTCAAAGTGATCTAAAAATCACCTTTAATGATCTAACGACTTATGTTGCTGGCCTTAAACAAGCGATAAAACAGCCTTCAGCAGAGTTTACAAAACTAGGTATATATAATAAAGATGGCAAATATTTACAATTGAATACCAATATTTTGCAAATTGAAAATGAGTTATATGCCCCAATTCGACCTAAACGAGTTCTTATTGATAATGAGTCGCCATCTGATACGCTATTAAAAAAAGGAATTGAATATATTGAAATTAGAGCTTTAGATATTAACCCATTTACTGCCATTGGAATTGATGAAGTTCAGATCCATTTTCTTGATCTCTTTTTAATCTGGTGTGTATTAGCAGATGCACCTGTAATGGATGAAAGAGAATTAAATTGTTGTCGCATGAATTGGAATCGAGTGATCCTTGAAGGTCGTAAACCTGGACAAATAATTGGTGTTGGTTGCAGTGAATCAATGAGACCCTTAAAAGAGGTAGGGCAGATATTATTTGATGATTTAATCAGAGTTGCTAATGTATTAGATGTTAGTGGCAATACACGATATCGTGAAATTTGTTCTCAATTGATATTAATGCTTGAAAATCCAGAGCTTACTTATTCTGGCCAAATATTATCACCAATGATTGAACAGAGTATTAGTCAATATGGTTTACAATTAGCTAAAATCTATTATCAACAATTAAGCAATGAACCTTATGAAGTGATAACAGAAACTGACTTCACTAATGCTCGTCAGACCTCTATTAGCAAACAGTTAACAATTGAACAAGTAGATAAAATAAGTTTTGAGCACTACTTAAAGATACATGCATGATAAGAACAAAAGAAAATAACTACTTAAGAGTTATTAATAAATTTAATATATAACGATCAAGCCACGTTCCACTCTGATATTTTATAAATCTGCTCTCTATCTTTAAATTAGATGTATTTCTCACCAGAGTCAGCAGGTAAACTCTTCCTTAAGCAGCTTCAGTACCATTGAAAAGTTATTTTATTAAGCCACAGTGCTTCGCGTACATTAACTTTGTAGTTTTACTTTCATAAAAGCTGATTCAATTAGATTCGTCGTTCTTATGATATCCACTGCACTGATAAGAAATCGTAGAATGGCTGCCATTCTTCTCAATCTTTCTTCAGTTTCTTCATCGCTTCAGAATACGCTAAAACTTTGCTAATAAAACATCAAAGGATTTATTAGCGCATTACGCTCTTCTTTAGTCATGATCTCTCGGAGATCACCTTAACTTTCGATGTTGAATGCCTTTGGGAGTGAAACTAGCTCATTAGCTATTTTGTGTAACTAATGCCGTTGGTAATACGTATACTGAAATATCTTTACTATTGAATTTCAAAAACTAATGCATCTCGCCCATAGCAAGGCATAGCCTGAGAGATACGTTTAAGGCACGTGTTTCCAGGCCATTGAGAAGTTTGTCCTAATTTAGATTTTTAACTCTTGATAAGCATCTTCGGGAATAACGAGCTCCTTTTACATCTATGCGTAGTCCCCCGAGGCTTTAACTAGCAGGTAAAGGTAATTAGCTTGCCTGACAGAATGACTTATGCCTTCATAGCTAAGGAAAAAACGTAACGCATATGCTTAAATTACCCAGTTACCAATCCTTGGACTCTTTTCAAGGCATTGGTGTTTCACTCTATTGATTAGGTTTCTACAGAGAGACCATCTACTTCTACCGGGAATCGTTCATAGAACTTTATAAAAATTATCAGTGGTTATCAGTAAAATAACTATGCTAGAACTCTTCGCCATTTTACACGTTTCAGATAAAACGATATCAATGAGTTCTCGGAGTATATTCTGTTGTCGTTCCAATTCTCCTACTCCTAATCTTAGTCACTTCAATCTCAACTCCCCAATACCTGTCTGCATGATTTGCTATAACAAATAATCATTACGGTCGACAGCATGGCTACCTGCAGATAAGGCGGGCTTGAGCATGTTGTTGCAACATGTATTTGAGCTCTATCTCAACAACGGTATCTATCAGATCCCTAGTAGTATTAGGGATAGTTCGTGCAAGAGATTAAAGTAATGTCTGGTTTCGCGAATATCTGTGATATATTTTCATGGTTATTATTTCTCTGTTATTGAAATTATTCATAAAATTAATCAATAGGATACCGCTACCATCTCTGAAATTTCATACACCAGATATGAGGATAATTAAAATAACCCTTTCAATGCTATTTAAGGTATTCCCTGTCTATTTTAAAAAAAATGAAATTGCCTAAGGAGAGTTGACCTGCTGACTCTGGTGGTAACAACATACAATTTAAAGATGAATAAGAGATTATAAATCTTCATAGGGTAAAACTATTCTGTAGAGAATACTAAATTTTCTAATAAGTCTATAACTTCTTTTCACTAAAAAATAACAAAAAAATAAAATTAATATTCTAAAAATAGAAATATCAGAATTAATAACTATTTTATTATGTTTTTATAAAAACTAGAAAAAGTAGAATTACTTATTATACTTTTTGAATAAGTCAAAATATATTAAAACTTTATCTCTAATAAATTTAGACTTATAAAAAATTAACCAACCTAATAAGTAGATATTATTAATTAGACAGAAATAAAAAATAATTAGAATAAGATTAGCACTAATAAATTGGTCGGCGAGAGAGGATTTGAACCTCCGACCCACTGGTCCCAAACCAGTTGCGCTACCAGACTGCGCTACTCGCCGAAAACGATATGCATATTACTGCGCCATGATAAAGTCGTCAATAATTTTTAGATAAAACTTATTATCGCAATAATAAAAAAGCAACAGTTTACTTTCTCCTTTCTAATTAAGAAAGGAAATAAAATAAAACTTATTTTTAAAATAAAAGAAAACATTTTCTTACAATTTTTATCAAAAATATTATTAATAATATAAATTATATATATAAAATATAAAGTTTT
>JBQMRR010000078.1:0-870 GCA_052174495.1 Arsenophonus sp. NC-TX2-MAG3 | reverse complement strand
AAGATGTTTTTTCAATCGCAATAGGCGTGGCAATTGTTTGCTCAATTATTGTCTGGCAATGGCGCAATTTACTATCAATAACAGTTAATCAGGATTTAGCTTTTGTATGGAACACCTAAATATTATCTTTTTTATTTTTATACTTTCCTCAATACAGAGGTTTTTATGCCCAAGATAATAAACTGGGAAACCTATAACAACAAGCACCACACAAGAACTGAACACTATCTCTCCAAGACGCTCCTCCATGCACTTCGATCCTGCGCATCCTCCTCTTCTGCACCTCTTTGCTCCATTCTTCTTACATGTCCGTACCACTGTAATTTTCTTCGATCCATCACATCACATATTCCTTCTTCCACTTCCATTATCTTCATCACTTCAATGTTCCTTATATGATCTTTCCTTGAGTTTCTTGCAGATCTTCTGCAGAAATCCATCTCTAATAATTTCAGCTCTAATACTTGTTTTTACGTCTCTGATTATTTGTCTATTATATGTCTCTGCTCCATACAGGACTATACTCTCTAATATCGACTTAAGTATAATTCTTTTTGTTCTTTTCATCACATTCGTGCTCTATAATATTGAATTGAGCATCCCAATCACCTTTCGTCCATTACTTATCCTTTATTAATTTATACATACGAATTTCCCCCTTCTTCTAAAATGGACCTAGGTAGCAAAAATTGTTGATCATTTTGACTTTTTTCTTGTATGTACAGTTTATCCAGATCATTAGTAAGATATTCTGTTTTTTGATCAATCCCACGTTCTGTATTCTATTGCTAGCATTAAAATTAAATAAAGGATAAGTAATGGACGAAAGGTGATTGGGATGCTCAATTCAATATTATAGAGCACGAATGT
>JBQMRR010000077.1:0-7337 GCA_052174495.1 Arsenophonus sp. NC-TX2-MAG3 | reverse complement strand
TTACCTTTGAATAGTAGATTAACATTGGCTGGTATACCAATATTAAATTGGTAAGGAAGTTCACCATTTAATTCAAGTTTCTGACCTGCATTTTTAATGCCACTAAATAAAATCTTACCTTTAGCATCACTAACTTCCAACCAAGATTCTCCTTTAAAGTTCATTACAACCACATTACAAGATTCCATTCTTTTATAATCAATATTAGCAAAAGTTTCTGCTGTTCTGTATCGTTCTAAATTACTATTATTAGCAGCAATACTACCTGGCAGTGCCACTGTTTTTACTTCTGCTGGATTTACTTCGATATTAACATTTATATCATTATTTTTTAATGTTTCAGAAGTTAATGTAGTTTTAGATGTTGACGATGTGACATTATTGGGTATCGCTGAGGTTACCGGTTGCTTATTAGTTTTTATCAACAATGTATTTATATTATTTTGTTCAGTCGTTTCTACTACATTTGAAGTATAAGAAAGTGGATCTACTTGTATTTGAGAAGTATTAAAGCGATTCTGTTCAGCCATAGTGGAAATTTCTTGTTTTTGTGCTTTGTAATCCTGCCACCACCAAATACCTACCATAGCAATACAAATAATAATAATTAACCAGGTAAATTTCATTAACCAACCTTCCCATTTCTTTCGTGTTTTTCCTAGAGAATAACTTTGTATAGGAGAAATTACTACTGCTTTTGCTGGTGAATGTTTGTTCAATAATTCAAGAATTTCTTTTTCTGGAATATTCACTAATTTTGCATAAGAACGAATATAACCACGCAAGAAAGTAGGATCAACGCTATGGGAATTGCTATCTTCTTCTATCTTACGTACTGTGCATACTTTTAAGCAAAGTTTCTCGGCAACGCTTTCTCGTGAAAGACCAAGCGCTTCCCGTTCTTGCAATAACCGTTGACCAACGGTGATTTCTATTTTTTCTATTTTAGGTTTGCTATTCATTCGTGGGAATATTGTTCTTTTTTGAGTTTTAACATCATGAAGGTTTTTAAAATTTCATCTATAAGTTAATAAAAAATCTTCATACCGATAATATTTCTTACTTTATTTTTGAAATATTTTACAATTCAGCCCACTATATACTTTCTTCTTTCCTTAATTTAATTATCTCTTAAGATATATCTAGAGAATAAAAAGTCTACATAGTAATATAGTATTACTTATATTATTAATTACTGATGAACTAATTGCTATTTTAAAATATTTTAATATTAAAGTTGATTGCTTATGCTAATACATAATGATTGCCATATCTAAATTAGCCATCTCATTTGACTTTACTCAACATTATCTTCTCAAGAAGATAATGTTCGGCTGGATAATTCCCTACTAATAAAATCAGTAATCCCTAATTGTTCCCATGATATCATAATCGCAATATCAATATATTTATTAATACTAGTATATCCTATTAATAAAACCCATTAATATAGAAAATTAATGATATATATCATTATAATATCACTCTTATTTATTTAAATAGTTAGTAATAAAAGAAATTATGATATTTAATATCTTTATATTTATATAAATAAAATTCAGACTGCTTTTACTATATAAGTGCTTCACTAATAAGGAACTGTCAATACTTGCTTTCTTCGATCAATAACATCGCCCGATAATTGACCACACGCAGCATCAATATCATCACCACGAGTTTTACGCACAATAGTAGTATAACCATATTTTATTAATACTTTTGCAAAACGATCAATACAGCTATTAGAGCTGCGGTTGTAAGGCGCATTAGGAATGGGATTCCAAGGAATTAAATTAATTTTGCTGGGCGTGTCCTTAAGACATTCAGCTAGCTGATGTGCATGTTCAGTACTATCATTTATACCATTTAGCATGACATATTCAACAGTTACACGTCCCTGATTTGCATTAGTTTTAGTTAGATAGCGCCGAACACTAGCCAGCAAGGTTTCGATATTATATTTTTTATTAATGGGTAGAATCTCGTTACGAATTTTATTAGTGGGAGCATGCAAGGAAATTGCCAGCGCAACATCAATCATATCACCTAATTTATCAAGCGCAGGCACAACGCCAGAAGTTGATAAAGTAACTCGTCGTTTTGACAATCCAAAGCCAAAATCATCCATCATAATTTCCATTGCTGGAATAACATTGTTTAGATTTAATAAAGGCTCTCCCATTCCCATCATTACAACATTAGTAATTGGAGGCCGTCTTTTAGATTTTAAAGAGCTAATAATTTTAGTGGCTCGCCACACCTGACCTATAATTTCTGAAACATGTAAATTACGATTAAAACCTTGTTGTGCGGTTAAACAAAACTTGCACTTAAGAGCACAGCCGACTTGAGAAGAGACACAAAGTGTTGCCCGTTTACCTTCAGGAATATAAACTGTTTCAACTTGTTGTTCAACTACCGTTATTGCCCATTTTATCGTGCCATCAGAAGAATGCCGCTCTTGCGCAATTTTAGGCGCTCGGATTTCGGCAATGGCCTTTAATTTAGTCCGTAATATCTTATTAATATCAGTCATTAAATTAAAATCATCATAACAATGGTGATAAATCCATTTCATTATTTGATCAGCCCGAAATGCCTTTTCCCCCATATCAGTAAAGAACTGCCGCATCTGTTTACGATTCATATTCAACAAATTTACTTTTGCTGATTTCTTAATAGGAGAAAAAGAAGGCACACAACATCGTGCTATTGTTTTATATTGAAACATATTCATTGCCTTATTTTTACACTTTTCGACAAAAATTTTAGATTTTTTAATAATTAACTGTATTTATTGATACTAATATTATTTTAATAGATTTACATCTTCCCATAATCTTGCAAAAAAATTACTTAACAAAGTATGGTAATTTATAAATCTTATTAAATTTTGCTAAAAATCCTATTTCTGTTTATTATCGCGAATAAATTTCGTTTTCAGTAAAGAAAAAAGTAATTTCTCGCTCTGCCGATATGATAGAATCTGAGCCATGTACTGCATTTTCTATAAAACTATCTGAATAATCAGCACGTAATGTCCCTAATAATCCCTTAGCGGGACAATTCATTACGCCAATTAAGTCACGATAACGCTGTATAGCATCATTAGCCGCTAAAATTTGCAACATTATTGGGCCTGAAATCATAAACTCGACTAATCCAGAAAAAAAAGGCTTACATTTATGCTCAACATAAAATTCAGATGCCTGTTCTTTGTTTAAACGAACCATTTTAGCAGCAATAATTTCAAATCCAGATTTCTCAAAACGGCTATAAATCTCACCAATTACATTTTTTTTAACTGCATTTGGCTTAATAATGGAAAACGTACGTTGCATCATAATAAAAAATCCTCTTTGCTATTATTTTATTCATAAAATTTTGTCTTGCATCCTTACTACTGTAAGTTATGCCCATTTTAGTGATATTGATTTCTGAGATGAATGTCGGCATATACTGCTAATTGATTTCGTGGATGATTTCAACAACAGAGAGATCATATCCCATGAAAGTATACCCTAGAGATATTCACAAAATCAGATATTACTATAATCACTTTTATAAACTTATCCCTAATGCCGTCAGGAGCTGATAGCACTGTTGTTGAGGATGAGATCAAAGCTATTTTACAATAACATGCTCAACGCGGCTTGTTGACGGACGCCTAGATTATCCTTGTCTGTAACTGTTATTTGTCATTGCTAACCTACAAAACGGATATTTGTGATGTTAAGATTAAATAACTAAGATCAATAAATCACTGTGCCAATGAAATATACTTCAGCAACTCATTATTACTGCCCTATCTGAAACGTATAAAAAGCAGGAAAAAGTTACTCTCATACCTGTACTAGCTAGGAATATCCAGAATGATTTTTACGAAGCTCTAAGGTAGTTCTCGATGAAAAGCACATAATCTCTCTGCTTAGTAGTATCAGTAAATTAAAACAGTAATGCTTGAAGTGCATCAGCAATAGAGACTACATAATTTAATGAGTAGGCGCTACGTTTATTTCTTGGATGAAAGCATATGTCATTTTACATTCCATTCTATTAGATAAGATAATTACCTTTGACCACTAGTTATCATTGGCAGGACTATGTATGGACGTAAGGGGAGTTTATTGCGATCAAAGATGTCTATCAAAAATTAGAATTAAACTCTCCTGAATTCCTCAATGGCTAGTAAGCGCGTTGCTTGAGTATTTTCTTCTAGGCTTTCTGCAGGGAGAGAGTGCTTTTCATTTTTAAAATCTAGCAGCCAAAGATATTTTTAGACACATACTACAAGCCCTGTTGGTACATGAAATAACTAATACGTTGGCTTTATTCCCGAAAAGTATGCAATCGAAAGTTAAGGGTGAATTGCAGGAGGCGGTTTCTGACTAGTAAATAGCTATGATGCCGTTAATAAATCTCTTGATATTTTGTTAACAAAATTATCAACCATGAAGAATCTAAAGAATAATTGAGAAGAATGGCTGAAATTTTAGGAACTTCTTGTAAGTTAGCCGCATTGGCATTATAAAACGATGAATCTGCTTTAATCAGCTTTTGTGATAGTGAGGGTATGAAATTGACACGCAAAGTGCTGTAGTTCAAGAAAAAACAACCCTTTTAATGGTATTAAAGCTGCTGCAGTTTACTCAGAAAAACTAGAACCTAATCAAGAGAGTTGATTTTCTGACTTTAGTGGGTGCGTAAACAATGTCTAATTAAAGATGGAGAATAGATTTATGAAACATTAGAGTAGAACAATAGTCTATCTGTTATACAACAGATTTTCTAATAACTTATATAAATAAAACAGTATTCAGATCATAAACGTCTCTGAATCAGCGTAGTTGCCTTTCCACATATAATACTATATATAGATTAACTTTACAGGGATCAGCAAAATAAATAGATATTGATTTAAAAACAGAATTTAGATAGCGTTACTTCTCTCCTTAATTTAGCGGGATAGCTAAACTTAAATAACTAAGTGCTATTATTAAAATCAATGAAATATTTTCTTGATCCCTTAAATGGAAGCGTTATATATTTCATATAGTAAAAGGTAGAAAATGCGGGAGAGGAGGAGGGGAAAGGAAAAACAAGTTTGTGATCTTACATTGTCTGATATTAAGAATATCATGTGAGCGATCAAATTCTTGAAAAGTTTAATGCAGAGTGTATTAGATATTTTTTGAGCCGATTATCGATAAAAGTTTACTATTTATTTTCAGATGAAGTTAATGGTATGAAGCTTTGCTAGGCTACATGAAATTAGTCACCGTCGCCCAATAAGGCTAATGTAACCAGGAAAGTTATTGGTAAGGAATTCTAGATTCAAAATATGAACAGCTATATTAAGCCAATTAAGAAAATAACTGAGTAAATTTCATAACATGAAGTCTTTTAGTTTACTGAGTTATCTGATTGGAGAAAATTATTTAAAATCACGACAATTAAAATACAAACGTGGCTATAAATTTCTCTGCCAAAAAAAGAAACAATCTTTGCTAACATAGGCGATCTTTCATCAACATCATATTATTTTGCTATTTAGTAACGGTAAATTCAGATATGCTATAATGCTTAACTTAAAGTGTAAACGCAAGTTCTCTGCTTACCTGAAGAGAACAGTACTAATTTCAAGTGTTATATTATCTGATGATGGAGCCTTTATCATCATAATATTTCCCTCAACTATAATCCTAAGTAGCCATCTTAGCATGAATAGGGCTATATGACGAAGGTGTATATAATATCCAGAACCAAACACCTAAATGTTTACAACAGAGTAATAAATTGACTAATCTTAGTCGTGATCCTATCCTAATAGGAAAATAATGTTAGCTTAAATTAATAAGTTTATATTTGTAGAGCATGTAATCCTTGTTGAACATAGAAGCACCAACGGCAATTAATGATTAATTAGAGAATTAGATTGAAATTTTTGATTTACAAAAGAGGCTGTAATCATTTGTCAATACTCAAGATCAGATTGGCAATCTAATTTTTATTATGATATCATAACTGCATAATTACTGGAAGAAATTTGATTATGAGATCAGAGATCAGTAATAAATAATATCTATAATAGAAATAGAAATAGAAATTAGTAAAACGTTAACATAAAAACTTTTAAATTATAGAGATCAATCAAATATTATCTATTCACTAATATAGCCGAAATATATAGTTCTTCTTCTTTTCGTAAAGTTAAAATTTCACATCCATCATTTGTAACAGCTAAAGTATGTTCATATTGCGCTGACCAACTTCCATCTTTTGTTTTTACTGTCCAACCATCTTTTATTGTTCTAATGCGACAATCGCCGGTATTTACCATTGGTTCAATAGTAAATGTCATGCCTTTTTGAAGTATAATACCGCCGTCATCAGCATCGTAATGTAATACTTGAGGTTCTTCATGAAAAACTTGACCAATACCATGGCCACAATATTCACGTACAACAGAAAAATGATGCTGTTCAACAAATTTCTGAATTTCTTGACCTATCGTTCGTAACCGAATGCCAGGTTTGATTACTTTTAAGGCAAGATAAAGACTTTCTTGTGTTACCTTACATAACAGTTCAGCTTTTATAGTTGGTTTGCCAATAATAAACATTTTAGATGTGTCGCCATGAAAACCATTTTTAATAATGGTAACATCAATATTAATGATATCACCTTCTTTTAAAATTTTCTCGTCACTTGGAATACCATGACAAATAACATCATTAACAGATGTACAGATAGATTTAGGAAATCCATGATAATTTAAACAGGCTGGGATAGCTTGCTGTTTTTTGACGATATGTGAATAACAGATGCGATCAAGGTCACCGGTAGAAACACCTGGACTTACATAAGGTTCAATAATTTCTAATACTTCTGCTGCCAAATATCCGGCGATACGCATTTTCTGAATATCTTCTTCTGTTTTAATTAAGATAGCCATGAGTTCTACCTATTTATACTGATTTAAGTGAGTAATAATGAACATGTCAGCCAATTATATTGATTAAACATAGATATTATATCCTTATAGTTATGTTAACAGTGAAGGATAATTATGGCAATTAACAACTTGACATACCAATTTTTAAAAAAAATAAAAATCTATTATTTCTATGACTATCTGAGATGATAGTATAGTTTTTTTAAATAATTTAGGTTTAATCTAAAACCAATCTTTTATAGACTGCGGTATGAAGTTTTTCTACTTAATATTAATTTGAGGTAGCTCTTGATTGCACAGCTAACCATATTAATGCAGAGTGATCTCAAATTTTTAACTAAAATTAAATAATAGCTCTGAAGAGCGCATCTTTTTCCATGTG
>JBQMRR010000076.1:0-30222 GCA_052174495.1 Arsenophonus sp. NC-TX2-MAG3 | reverse complement strand
TCAAAAACAATGGCGTGAATTTGAACTACTCCCATTTATGCATACCATGCAAAATACCGATGCAATAATGACAGCGCATATTGTAATGCCTGCATTAGATAATCATAAACTTACTACCATTGATAATCGGGTAGTCGGTATACCAGCAACACTTTCTAAGCCAATCTTGACAGGAATATTACGTAATAAACTGAATTATAAAGGTTTAGTGATCACTGATGCACTGGATATGGGAGCCATTGCTAATAACTTTGATAGTTACTGGGCTGTTAAACAGGCAATATTGGCAGGTAATGATATTATTTTAATGCCATTGAAAATTAATAATATTGAGGCTGTTTCTAAGCTGAAACAGCTCTATCATTATTTAAAAACTGAAGTAGAAAGCAACCCTGAATTAAATCGCCGCATCGACGAATCAGCTTATCGGATTGTATTTAGCAAGCTAAAAAATAAAATTTCACCAACAGATAAGCCTGTCGAAAAAGCACAAGAAGTTGTTGCAGCAAAAATAGATAAAGATATTGAAAATATGTTAGCAGACCATGCGATCACTTTAATAAAAAACAGTAACCTACTACCGTTCCAGTTAAAATATGATAATAAGATTGTCATTTTTTCAGATGAAAAAGCACGTAATCAATTAATTAAAAAACATTTACTTGCTATTGCTAATGAATTAAAAATTAATATTACTACCCGAGATAATGTGGTTACAATGATGGCGGATGATAGATCTGAAAATCAATTAATTCCCGAAATTCAACATTCTGATCTTATTATTTTAGCTACTTATAATCTAAAAAAATCACCTATAAACGCTCAACGCATACTCAATGTTGCAAATCGTAATGCGATCCCAACAATCGTTATATCTACCAAAAATCCTTATGATATTGCATATTTACAAGACGTGAAAGCCAATATTGCTATTTATGGCATTACAGGTTTTGATGCGACTAATAATAATGGAAATAACTTAGAAGCCAATATTCGTAGTGGGCTAAGAACCCTTTTTCTTACCCCTAATAAGCGTTTAATGAATTCACCGACAGGTAAATTGCCGGTTGATATCAAAACACCTGATTTAAACCGTACCATTTATCCTTATGGATATGGTTTAGTTTATAAATGATAAGATTACTTTTAGGTATTTTTATATAATTATTTAATGTTATGTCAATTTTTTGTTTTTATCTTTTTATAAGATTTGAATTTATCTATTTATCTATATAAGATAAAAGTGTCTTTTATTTTCTCATAGTTACATATTGTTGTTATAAGTGATATTTATTGCACGAATATTGTTTTTAAATATATAAAATATATAGTTCACGCAAATTTTATCAATTCTAGTTAGTATGTATAGAGTAGCTATTAATTTCTGTGGCGGGCGGATAGTGTATTTTTTTAATTTTCTTATTAAAACTCTATTTTAATATTCACGTTAATTATAGCTATTTTATATATACGATATTATTTTCATATAAAATTTTAAGTAAATAATAAATTATTATTTATTCGACAAGAGTTATCCGCTTATAGTTAAGCTATACCAAGCACGCTTATAGTTGCATATAAATAGAATTTATTAATTTTAAAGTAGTTTCCAGTGACATATTCACAAAAAGCTGGTTTCGATAAGAGAACACAGCAGCACTTAACAAGCCAATTGGCTTGTTAAGTCAATTATACGGACAATGGATTTTCTATTGAGGAAATCCTTGATACTAACCATAAATCTGTAATGTAACTATAAAACTTGAAGAGAGTCGAAACAAGCAACACATAACTACATTTCATGATTAATAAAGTTTTGAATTCTTTATTATTCTTATAAAGAATCTCATAAAGAATCTTATAATGATTTAATATTCTAACTCAGTAATACATCCAAAACTATAAAAAAGCAGTAAACGCCTATTGAAGTATTTAAATCACCTAGATACTGAATCTTATTTTAAACTAGACGTGCTACCGTGTTGATGAAAGAAACACACTATGCCAGAGTTTTAACTATAACCCATGAATGTACTTGATTCTGACTAAAAAAGCTAAGAAAGAATCTTTTACAAGCTGCTATACAGCAAGATTATCTTTTGAATAAAGATAGCTCATGAATAGTACATACCATAAGCAGAAAAATAATTATGATGTTACTTGCTTTCAGACATATATCTACAACATGGTTTTATAAAGTATTAAAACTATTTAATGAAGTGTATTTATCAGTAAGGGACAAATTCATTTATCTCTATTCAAACACCAGAAAAGGGAAAGCAGATAACAGTAAAGAAACCTTATTATTTATCTGGCAACTGTAAAGAATACTAAAATGTAGAATGATGTATATCTAAAGAAACAAACTATTAAAAAAAACATAAAATAGAATTAAATACATGAATATTTTATTCGATTCTTATTCTTTATTTTAATATTTAATTAATGTACTTGAATGATTTACTGTTTTTATAAAAATCCCGTTAAACGCATGATTTCATCACTTCAAAGTTTCATGAATAAATATTTTGTTAATTATTAAAAATCTCTACATATAGTAGTTAGTAGTCAGACTATATTCTACTCTGATGCTTTGTGAATCTTATTCTAATTCTTAAATTGAATATTGCTTATCAGTAAGGTAAGCATTACTTTTCATTAACCAACCCAGTTCTCTCTGAGAAAATAGAAACAATTTAAATAGTATTGCAAAGATTACTTTCCTCGAAACAACAGTGCTTCGCATGTCAGCTTCGTATATCTCCCCTCCACTTCTGTAAAAGGCAGTTCAATCAGATCCGTCATTTTATTGATGCCTTAGCGCGTTAATAGGAAATCGCAGAATACCAGTAGTTTCTTCTCGATTTTTTCTCGGCTTCCTCATTATTTCAGGATAAACTGAAAATATTTCCAATAAAGTATTAAAGGTTTTATCAGAGGAATTAAGGTTTTCTGTTAGCTCAAGGGGGCCCCATACAATTCTCACCCTTTTAAAACTTTTGGTTGTATACTTTTGTCTGGTAAAACCACTATATCAGCTATTTTATATACCAACAGAATTTTTACTACATATCTTTAAAAATATCTTTGCTGTTACTTTCTAAAAACAAAGAAGACCATTTCCCTCATAGCAAGCACAAAAATATAATTAGGCATATCGTTTACGTGGTCATCTTTATCTCCAGAAGTAAAGCCAGTTTATTCTAACTTTTGATAAGTATTTCGACCTCTGGCTAGCTGATTACGTCCATAAGGAGTGGAGGCTGATAATAACTACTAGGAAAAGGTAATCAGCATCTCTAACAGAACGGCATAATACTCATCCGCACTATGAATAAACATAGATGTATTACTTAAATTACACAGGCACTCATTTCCTATCCTCTTCAAGCTATTACTATTTCAGTTTTCTGGATGGTACTGGTAAAGAGATGATGTGCTTTTTACTGAGAAAACGTAGAGCTTCGTAAAAATCAGCGATATCTGTACCTCACAAGTACACAAGCATGATAGGAGACTTTTCAAGATTTTTGGATGCTTCAGATAAAGCAGTAGCAATGAGCTCTTGAAACATACTCTTATGTTACTGTAACCCCCTTTTTTTAACCTTAGGACTTTTATCTCAATATCGCCAATACCAGTCTGCATGATTTGGTGTGATATATAGCTGTTATAAATGAAGGGATTAGGACACCTCCGTTGATAAGGCAGAGTTTAGCATGTTATCACAACATAACTTCGAGCTCCCTCAGCAACGGTGCTATCAGCTATCTGCCATTATTACGGATAAGTTCATGCAAGGGATCAGAGGTAACATCTGGTTTTACGGATATCTAGTTAGACTAAATTTTTCATGACATATCATCTCTCTGTTGATGTAATTATTTACGAAATTAATCAGCAGGATATCCTACATTATCTCTAAAACCTCATATACCAAAAATAAGTATAACTCTATTTTCAGCAAAATCAGGATAACAAATGATTATTAAGCTCTCTTTTTATTTAAGCGTTAACCATTATAGATGCGTAATGCACGTCGTGTTCATCTTAGCGTAGCTGCAAAGAAATTAAAACGTATGACGGAAGTTATCATTGTTAAGTCTTATATGAAGTACGCTTATCAAAAATTTTATGGTAAAATCTTAGTATTATTAAATTTATATCTTATAGATAAGAGAAGAGAAGATGTTGATGATTGCTTATCTTAGCAAAGATTATTGATAGAAATCTCTTATACTGTATAAAGGATCTTCACTATAAAGATTGGTATAAAAAGTAAAGAATAATACAGATCAGAGAAACTCTTTTCTTACTTACCTACTAGTATAAAGCTACATCTTATTAGTTAACTCGATAATAATCTCTTGTATATCTTCAATTTATCTATTGAAAGAACTTATTTTACTTTATTCTGTTTACATTATTACAGTAAACATGTTAATTTCTGTGGAAATTCATTATGGTTACAGCAATATCATCGTAAAATCCCCGAATTTTCTAGGAAAATATTCAAGAATCTTACTAGAAGTTTTATGATAAAACTACATTACAAGGATAAATGCTTTAGTTATTTTCAATGTATGTTGAATAATTTGACTTTACGAGAATCAAAAGAAATAAACAGACATTAATTTTTAAAACAGCGTTTAGATGACGTCACTGTTTTCTTGCTTCAGTGACGACAATTAACTTAAATATACTAAGTGGTATTATTGAAGTTGATGAAATATTTTTCGTGATTTCTTTAAAGAGAAATGTTATATCTAATATATAGTAAAGCTAAAAAATCGGGAGGGAAGGAGATAAAAAGAAGAATGAATCTCGCTCTTAATTGCCAGAAATCAACAGGAGGAGGTTCATATGAGCGATAAAGTTATTGAAAATTTAATTCAGAGTGAGTGTGTTAGTTATTTTTAAGCCGATCATCGATAAAGAGTTCATCCTTTTCTCGGAAACAGTTAAATAGTACGAAACTTTTACCAGGAAGCATGAAATTAGTTACTATTAACTAATAAAAATGAGCAATCAGAGAGTTATTGGTAAGTAACTCCAAATTCAAAATGTGAAGAGTTATATCAGACGATTAAAGAGATGACTGAATAGATTTTATAGTCTAAAGTCGTTTTATTTATCAAATATCTAGATTATATAAGATTATTTGAAACTACGATAATGAAATACAGAGATTTAACTACAAATCACTCTGCAAAAAAAATAACAAAACCTTTACTTTGCCAAGATAACCTAATAATTATACAAAAAGTCTGTTTATTTGTTAACCAAGATGAATATTTGTAATGATAATTCACAAGTTCGAGTGATGACAGTAAATAAAATTGATTATAACGCTGCCAGCAAGTACGGCAGCGTGTGCTGGTTATTAATAAATATTAATAACTGTTTACATCTTGACAAACTAAATAAATAAAACTCTCTATGAGACTAATATTGAAAATACACAATTGCACTGCCATGTCGCAAGTGAAACGACGCTCTTTAGTATGGTACACGTTATCAACTTAGCGAATCAACTTTAATTATGAGTATTTTTATTCAATATTGATCGGTTACCTTAACTACTGCCGGGATAAAGAGTACTGATCTTAAACGAGAAATAGGTAATGAATTTTAATTTAAAAACGCCTTCTTCTGGCAACGGTAGAAGAAGTATATTAGAAGTTGTTTCTACCCTTAGTGTCTGAGCTATGAAAATAAGCACTTATAAAAATCCTATCATAATGGCGATAGGATGCTAACTGTGTGTTACGTTATATGGCAAGGATATAACGTTATTGAAAATTTATAGCGAAAAATGCAACACGTTGATAAAAAAAGATTTTCAGATACATGTATTACAGTTGAATATTATGTCGCCGTTCTATTTACTGATTTACAGAAAGCTGCTTTGATTTTATTTATATACAATAGCGATAGTAGATATTTGAAAGTTCAATGCTGCTCAAAAATTGAACGCCGGAGATATTTGAAGCCCTTATGACCAGATCTGATGATAGAAATACGATCAAGAAAAGATATTTAAACGGGGGGGGTTGATTAACTACAGTTAGCTAGAACAGAAGAGCTTTGTTTAAATCCATGTTACTACTCATTCAACCCAATGGGTCTTAATATTGGTTAAGGCCTTGTTATACTAATAGTATTCTGCTGTGCAATAATTGCGCATTGAACTTAAACTATTTGAAATGAGCTTTTGAGGAATTCGGTTAGTACTTGGCGATCCCTACGATGGACTGATTTTCTATGCAAAAAAAATTATTTCAAAAGAAAAATACAATGAAATATTTAAATGTTGTCTTCTTGTACTACTTATATCCAAAAGACCCACCATGACCAGCTTTGAGATGATTAAATCTATTAATTCTGAATAATAAAGTTAAATCAAAAGATTTTTTATGTTTTGTAGTAAGCAGTATTATCAACTTTTTCATAAGAACTTTATGGCGAAAATATCAAAAGTACTCAGAGAGATATCGATTAAATTTTAGCCAATAATATCTAGATAGCTGACAAACAATACTTAAGCTACTCATCAGATTTATTAATTTCTAAGCGCGAGATTGTTTAATGGTAATAAACTATAGCTACCAAAACTATAAATAACTATATTCGATAGAATAATTAAGTTCGAAAGAAAATCAAGATATTAACTTGCTTAACTTGCCCATCTTAATGGAATTAACCATTAAAGTAGATGCAAGATAAGGATCCCACTAACTGAAAAGTATTTTTCATCAAGCATGCTTGAAAAACAGAAGTTTGCTGCTACTACGCGAAAAGAAAAGATTAATTAAAAACTGAATAACTGGTAAAAAATCTTATTTAATTCAAGTTGTATAACTTAGGTGATTTTTCTGAGATAGATAAGAAAAATAGCATGAAAAATTATTTCAAATTCGTTGAAAGTATGTAGTATAACTCTAGCCTTAAGCAGAGGTACTAGCAATTAGTAACTTTAGTTAGTTGTGCAGACGTAGCAATAGAACGTTATCGTCGTAATACCTGTCAGCACAAAAGGTAAACGTTTATAGATTGCTTAGATTTTTCTAAAGCGTCTAAGGTGAAAAGTATTAATTTTAAATCAAAAGATAACAAGGAAACGTGCCATAGCTATATGTGGATATTAATTTTGCTATGTTATACATCTCCTCCTATTTTTTCAGAAACTGATTTTTACTTGGTGAGTAGGCAAGAATTTTCATCAAAAGAATATTATGAAAATTAAAAGTAAATATTTAAGTTAAATTTTAAAACTGCAAGAGCAATTAACGGATAGCTATCTTGTGTAGAAATAAACTGGAAATTCCTCTTATTATTACTTTGCTATAATTTTAATGCCAGAGTATAATTCTGCGTCCACCGGCCACTATATTATGATTCTGAAAAAACACGAAAGATTGTTGTATCGGATAAGGAGAAGCAATAAGTTTCTTTTAATCAGTTAAGTTAGCAGATAGAAATTATCACGACGTTGGGTATATAACACACAAAAGAACTTAAAGATGATAATAAACTTTATTATTCAACTTAAATATAATATGGATTCTAATTATCGTCGATTTGCAGATATTAATCCTACTGTTACATAGTATGTTAATTAGTAACATTTTCGCTCGCATAGATAATTTAATTAGCACATACTTAAAGATATCGCTCAAATAAAATTATTTCATTCTCCAAAATAGAATTAAAATTACAGAAGAAGAGATAAATGGCTTATAGGCTATGTGTGTCAGCTTGTTTGATTTAATCAAGAGGAAAATTAGAATTAATCCACTGGATTGGATTGTCATATAAGGATACCAGAGATTAAAGACAATAGTTTTTATCAAAAGGATGGAAAAGAATATCTGGTCGGTATTTATCTTGGTAAATTCAATTACACTATTCAGATTATTGTTAATGTATTCAGAAAACTTTCTATCCCAGCCACTGGAGGATAGTTGTTACCTAAGTTATAAATTATGAATAAAAGCATTAAAAGATAAAAAATATTAGAAAATATAAGAGATTGATTTTATTTAATCTAAGTCTTTTTTAAAGATACTAATTCATACTCAAAAATATCTATGAAATGTTTATATGCAAAGTGACTTTTAATAATTTTTCTATGGAAAATTACATCTATAAAATATTTATTCATTATTTTATTCTTTCATTTTAGCAAATTATTTCATCTTCTTACTGATAAGAAGTCCAATTTGTTATTGGACAGTTACCTAAAAATCACGCCATTTAATAAACCTTTTGCATGGATTAAGGCCATATTTTGCTAAATATACTCAATAAAAAACTTATCAACCTCGCTAATTTCATTTGCTTAAATTATTAAGCAATGTAATTCCATAAATGCATAGCAAAACTGGTAGACGGGGATGCCTGAGTTATTCTTTATCAGTAAAAAAGAAAGATTGATGGCAAGGAATAGCCATGCTAGCGTTATGATTATTTATTCATAATAATCTTTATTATTAGGTTATTTTATCACATTTATTTATTGTGAATATTTATGATGTTAATCAACATGAAATTATGGAAAAATATTTATTTATTAATATCTTCAGTACTATTTCTGTCTTGTAGCGTTACTACCCTACAAAGGGTACAATCAGTAGAAAATTTCCATCGATCACTATCTATGGACTTGGTACTAACTTATCAAATTGAATAATTGTTTTAATCTTGGACTCGAACACATTACCGCTACTTATTATACGTAATTTAGATAGCAGCTCAAAGTGATTAATCAAAAATTTTTCCGATTTAATATCAATGGTGAAAATAGGTAAAGCGTAATTTCTTGATTCACCTAATTATGCAGCGCTTAAAGGTTCACTTTTTGGCTGTTTTATAGTGCCTAGGATGTAATATCTCTAAATCCAGAATATTGTTATCCACTGATATAATGGCTGAGTTAAAATTATCTATAGCTGCTTTTTCCATATATCTAAGCTAGAAAACGAGAAAAATAACATCTTTGCTAAAAATCTCTAAAAGCTAAATTTCAATAGATAAATTGAAATAGGTTGATTATGGATAAAATTAGTTTAGCTTTTATGTAAGCTAAGTTTCAATTCTAGTTTTCTAAAAATTAAAAATTAATGCTATACAAGCCTTTTAATGCTACTATTGGCAAATCACCTATCTTTTCAGTATTAGATTTTGATGTTTTAGAGTATCATACTGTACCACCAATAGGTTAATTGGCTAGTTAACTCTCGATCAATATCGCTTATCTCATAACATGGCTGATTTAAATTTCAGAAATTTTCACTGGTTTCCTGCTAGTTTTTCCCAATAGAGCAACGCAGACGCGGTTGCATAAGGTTAATAAATAGGTTATTCTTTCTTCTCTGACTACTTGGCTATGAAGAGAAATGGGCAACCCTGTTAGTGTGCCAATTTTAGCATAAAAGTAAAGTGCCTTTCGTGATTGCGGGGAGCTATTTAACTCCTGTTTGAGCTGCTAACTTCAACAGGGAGTTTCTGTGGTGCTCTATTTAGCTGTAAAATTAGTTGCTAAACAGATAGCAGTTGGTTCTGACCGTATCGCCTTTTAAAGCTTAATCACCGTTATAAATTCTTTTGTTATTAATTGAGTGCATCTAATTATTATCGTTTATGTGGAATTCGCTGTCGTACAATTGATTTATCAGCCTTTTATGTGTGCTGTATATTATCAGCTAGCTGCTTTAAGTTTTTATATGCTGTCTACGTTAATTCTTCTGAATAATTCCCATTTTTAGCATTAATGGTATTGATATTATTAAAATTTTACTGCTCTTATCGATAAAGCTAGGTACATCCAATTTAATTCAGACTTATATTTTACTTGAAACGGTAAACAGATGGTCACTTTTTGTAGGAAACTATTTCTGAGAATTTGGACGATAAGACGCAATGATAATATTCCCATGACAGAACAGTAGAGAGTAAATTACATGGAATAACTCTTTCAATCTACCGTATAATTCCAATAGCAATCTTTTTCATTAACATAACATCGCCCCATAGCGGTAATCTGGCACCAATACCAGGTACATGCTTTTTTCTAAAAAAAAGACTATCGCCCTTGTACGCTTCAAGGAAGCACTTGAAGCGCGGGTTGGCCTTTAATGCTGCTTTGCTATCCAAGTTAGGTGCTTATATGATCAAAACTATTTTTCTTGGCGATAAGCTACCTGTTCTAGATAATCCTTTTTAATTAGTAACAATAGATAATACGATAGAAAAATAGTTTATTGAGTAGTAATTTATTTGCATGATTAGAAATCAATATACTACTTTAATGCTTTATTAAACTGACTGATATGGTGGCGCCGATCATTCCTTCTTATTCAGATATTTTTGGATTTTTCTGCACTTAACAAGGGCGGCGATTGCTACAATCACTAATAAATCTATGATTTCCGATAAGAAAAGTTCGCGATAGATTTTTGACTTTTTTTGATTATTTTTAAGAGAAACTTCCGAAATATAACTTCTTATTTTATCAAAATAAGACAATGTCGACACGCTAAATAAAAACGATATGAACAATACTTTTTACTATAGTGAATATTTTTGCCATCGTCAGGTAGTGAGGGTATTTGCTTTCTAGAAAAAAGAGGGTACCTGAAACGATGCATCACTGATAATACAAAGTACCGTCGGAAAAAACTATATATCTCAATTGGCCATTAAATATATATCGCTAAACTAAATTAGACATAGCTATCTCGCTGTTAAGAGAAAAGGGACGTTATATTATAAACACCAAAACCGTTGACTTGGTGAGCATATGGCGATTAATCTGGTCTTCTGGGATAGAAAAATATCAGACACTTCTCCCATTATAAACTAAAGCTTAATGTAAAATAACGCAATAAATACCTTCTGTCCGAAGCTAAATAGATAAATAAGGCTAAAATCAAGAAAAATAAGAGACTATGCTCTCTGTTTTGTGAAGAGAGGCATAAACATGACCTACAGAAAGTGGATAATTCGGTAAAAATCACGTGAGTGTTACTACTATTACGCTCCTAGTAATAGCTAATAATAGGCGCTTATTATGAAAATCTAGAAGTGGCTTACGACTTGTAATTCCGCTGAATTGCAGAATAACACGTACAGCCAAATAAGCAACATAAAACTCATCGCGGTTACGATTTCCTTATTGTTATAGTTCAATCACACGCTGCCCAGAATGTGTTTATAAAACTGTTTAGCATAATAGCGTAATCGTTTTTTTATTACAGGGATTAATCTCACATTATACGACTCAAAGCAGACCAAGTCAAGGCCAAGACTCATGTGTAGGTTATGCCATCACCCAGTATCTACGTACCGATTTTAATATTGAAGCACAACTGATTGAATAAATCCTGATGATTGTAGATCCAACTCCCCCTCATTTTAGGCTTTGAGGTATGCGTTGAGTTGACCTACATCAGTCCATAATCGGTGTTCAACGTATTTTTTTTATCTTGATTAAGATTTCTGCCTTTTTCTGATAGACCGCTTTCTTTCTGAGCGATGGCTTTGAGCAGTTTTAGGTCAATTTGAAATATCGTTTCTGACTTTTATTAAAACAAAAGGTCTGTGTTGCCATGTTTAAGTTTATGGTAATTAAAAAGGTGGTAATTTTCATTATATAACACATTTCTTAAATGCATAAAAATAAATTTTTACTTTTTCTTCATATCATAAAAAGAGTTTAAAAAATTAAAAAAGAATAGAAGAATTAATTGTTAGATTTAATATAAGGATATTAACGCCAACCAACCCGTTATCTAATTTATATTGTATAGTGAATTTTTTCGGTGGTAATGGTCAGCAATATCGCTGGTACTAGAATCAAGATCTCATGTGTCAGCACGTTAGGGCTAAATTTGCTGCCCATAATAATACAGATATTTTTCGGAATATTTATACCTCATCGAAACCCTTTATTATTTACTGAATTTTAGATCTTTCCCGAGTAATAATCACTTCTCTGCTCTAGCTTTTGGAAATCTTGGCTGTGGCCATGATTTTATCACCATTAATGTTAATTTTTCTAGGGGTGCTCTCCCCCTCCTCCCAAAAAACTGTAGCAGTGTACTGCTAATTTTTGCAGCATTAGCAAATGAATATTCATATTAAGTTTAACATACTGGAAACTTAAGTTACTAATGTTTGTGAATTGGAAATTTTATTATTAATGATGCTTTTATTAAATAAAATAGAGACGACGGCTCTGATGCCTAACACAATAATAACCGCAATAATAGTCAATGCCTTTCAATTCCTTGCAGATTTAAAAATCTTCGCTGCATGGTTGCCTTATTTTTTAATAACGTTCTCTTTATGCGAGTAAAATTATAAACAGTTTTTTATTCTTTACCTCAATTTAATTGAGGATAGTATTTAAATCACTGATGCTAGCAGCAGAATATAACAAAACACCAACAAGAAGCAGAGTTTAGTTAAATAACCTAATGGCTTATTGACCTGTAAATAATGAGATAAAATTAACGGTTAGCATACTTCATCAATGCTGTTTTCTGCGCTTGCGTCCTTGATTAATAGCATTATCTAATTATACCCCGTGGGGGAATTATGCCTGAAACTTTTAAGATCAGTCTCAAGTGTTCGCTATGTTTTATATAATATAAAGTTTCATTAATGCGCTTTTTAACTACGGACTGGTGGTTTTATCAAGTATATTCACTACCTGTATCAGTAAGATGCTGATCAGCAACAATGCGAATATTTAATAAAAATAAATTTCTGTACGGCGAAATACACTAACTACTATGGTAAATTCAGAGATTTTTGATTTATCCAATTCTATATCGATTAGACGATAAGATTGCTTAGCACCAGTAACTGAAATAGTAGCAATTATTCAAAATTAACCATAAACTCGGAAATACTGGTAAGTAACCTGATGGTGTAATCCTCCTATTTTTCTTGGTATCAATCGTTCAGTTTGGAATAAATTTATTACAACCAATATCCATACATTAGCGCCAGGATACTAATATAAAGTAGGGATAGATTGGCTATTGCGTTTGACAGAACAGATAATATGGTTTTACCTTCTTTACAAACCTTATTAGAATCCCGTAGAGTCTCAGAGAGACTTTAAAGAGCACGCTATAAGTCAACTAGGGTTGCTTTCTGAACACCGACATGCATTCTAAGTAGAACATTTTAATACACATTACCCCCTAAATTTAGCATAGAAAAACAATCAGTCAACAGCAAGGTGTAAAAGATGATGTTTCCAGAGAAATCGGTGACAACATTGCAATAAGTCATAAAGGATTACTGCAACGATTTTTTATTATTCAGAAAAGCCTAACATCTTGTAGAACGCAATGCGGTTTTTAGCGGAAAAGATTTTTTAGTAAATACATCTCAGTGTTGCGTAAATGCGAGGTTTAACGGAATCAATGATTGATGTTAATGAGAGCAAAATTGTTTTTTCTTATCTTAATGGGAGCACTTAAAAACATATCAACTCTCTCTATAATAAAGAATCTGAATGTAGGATTTTATTAAATTCCTATTTAAAGAAAAATAATATGACTTATCGTTCTTTTTCTCTAATTTCAGTATTCATCAATTATTTGCTATCTAATTGTTTTATGCAGATAGATGATTTATTTAGTCATCTAACGGATGAAAAGCTTATTGCAGATATGCTTGCCCTATAAGCTGTTACAAAAAGATAAAAGTATTATTGAAATGACGATAAGCAGGGGGTAAATACATCTCTTAGTTATATACGCAGAATAAACTCAATATTTTTGTACTTAATAATCAGTTAACTCTTAGTAGTAAACTAAAAAGTGAAGAAACGGATACTAGCGAAGTAAAGATGCGATTAAATGATTGTATCAGAATATTAAAAAAGTACTTTTCCTTAAGTTTCAGATTTGAATATTAGATAACTATTCAAGAAGCGAATTTGCATAAAACATTATTAAACTTGTAATTTACTTATGATATATGATATTTCTGAACAGAAAAAACAGTAGAAAGATCACCATTGGTGTTCAACCTAAATCAAGCAGGTGATTAAATATCATGTTGCTTAATAATAACGCTTATGATCGAGGCGATTTAACTTTCTAACGGAAATAACATATAACTATTTTATTAATCGATAAATGAAATGCGTAGCTAACAGGTTAATTTCTCCGATATGGATATAGTGTAATACGTGCTGATTACGGATAATACCACCTAGTATTCGATGTCAGTAGATTTTACTGCTACCTTACTTTTAGTTCGGTAGAGTTAAAAAATTGCGCGTCCTGGCGATTAGTTAGTCAATTACAACAATATGTTTAAGATAATCCGGCGATAACAGTATTTACAACCTTCAATATGACGTAAACACCTTTAAAATCAATAGTGAAATTCAATCAGATCGCTATCCGGGTCTTCCTGCCTTAAGCTATCAATAAACCGGTAAGATAGGAAGCTTTATAATATGGACATAAAACGGTGTATCAACCGTTGACTTATCAGATTAATCCTTATTAAAAATCTGCCAGTAATCTATTCTAATACCCCCCTTGCATTTACAATCAATGAAGGATATTAAGGCCATCTATTAGCGTTGTTATAGGGTGATTATCAGAATATCCCTTGTATCATTGTTTTCAGGCCAGCGAATACCCGAATCATAATCGTATCAACTTTTTAAGTTATATCTAGATTATAACGCAAGAGATAGATCATTAATATAACAGGTGTAGGCGGCTTGATTTACTCAGTGTTCTTCTTGTCAGTAATAATAGGTCTCTGAATGCTAGCATAAATACTGCCTTTTCTGGTGTATCTTCTGTGGTTAAAAGTTGTCTTGTCGGTAATTTATTGACATACCTCCATAAAAAAAGATAAGAAGCCAGTGATGTGCGTAACGTTCTTGATTTGCTTGATATTCAAATTTACCAGGATAAAATAATCATCCCTAATTTAGGCGCATAGCTATATTACAGCTTATCAAAATTAGATATATGCAGATATATCTTGCATGCACCAAATATCCCTTAAAACAGAGACTTTAAAATCATCTAGCAATGCAGGAATTTTTATGAAGATTTGGATAAAACGTTTTTCGATGATGTTACACATTAACAAAATAATGCTGGAAGTTACCCTCATTCCTTTATCCTTGTCTAGCTACTCCAGAGATTGGAGTTCACCGTGAATTAATGCGATTTAACATAACAAAAGCAGTCATTGCGCTAGATAGTGAAATCTATATCAGATTATGATAGCACAATGCCCTTACGGAAATAGCTTAATTTACTCGTTGCTATAGTTAACTCTCTGTAAATCAGTATATAGTTTGATATGGGTTATTGCTACGTTGGCAATTCATGCAGTGATAGAGGGCTTTCTGGGGGGTATATTTCCAAAAAAGTTTTTTGTACCATCTGATAAAATGCTAAACCTTAAATTTTTGTAATAATTGCTCACGATAAAAATATTAATTGTAGTACCCTGTGAGCCTGTATTACAACTGTATAAAGCGGGGCTATATGGCAATGGGTTAAAAAGTATGTGAGCATCATGTTTTTCCTTTTAATAAAATAGCTGTGTGCGTTTATTGTTTCCATCGAGCACGCAGAACACTTCGTGAACAGTGATGAACTCAATCAAAAAATGCTGCTGGAGAATTCTTTCCCCTGCCTAAGTACGGCTCAGTTGCTATTAAAGCACTAGATGCGCTATGAGCTGCTTGCCACTTCCATAAATTTTTTAATTGATGTTAAGGCTCTGGAGTGGGTAAAATATCCAGGGGTTCTCTCGCAGTTATTGAGGATAATTTTTTATCTTAGCATATTAATTCATTCTCTTTTAGTTCCATAGTAGGATAGTTTCGGTTTGTATCTATTTTAATCGTTGCATAGTATATTCTTTTATGACTGGGCAATTGATGATGGTGGCGGAAAATAGTTGGTGGTGTTTCAGCATAAGTTATGCTGCTTAACCCTGCTGCAATAAACAGGATACGTTTATGATTTTGCATATAATTTTTATTCGCTAACTTAAATGCTACTGATCGATGGTGATAATATGCAGACATAAATCAGATCGTATATTTCATCAAATAACATGCTTGATAGCATGGTAGTTTCTAGTAGAAAAGTAGAGCTTTTCCACAGAAAAATCAATTCCTTACCATTAGCGCGAACCTGATGGTTATTCTATTGTTATAGGTTAATCCACAGGCATATCTCAGTTGCACAAATGTGGTTAATTGCTATATCTAGCTATTAACATGCAGTAAAGGGATAGGTATCTAGCGACATAGTAAAGATCACTTGATTGATTAAATTAATCAGCGCTCCTCTGACCCGGTAAAATTAAAATAGGGGGTTGCTTACTCAATATAAATCTATTTAATGTGGTAAACAAAATCGCCTACTAGGCAGACGCCACCAAGTGGGTTTGTTATACGGCAGTCGTAACTGTTACTTTACTTTATATAAAATATACTTATTTCCGCTTGTGTGAAGTGATTTGAAAACGAGTGTGCTATCGGAATGTTTGACCTTGTCAGTAAATAGTTTAAATCAAAGAGTTAATTATGAGATACCCAATCTGTCGGCGCGAAAATCTGCTAACTACACTATAAATTACAATTAAACCGGAGAATTTTTTACACTAGTATTCTATTCTGTCTATATCATCAATCACATCGTTAATCAGAACGCCATCAATTTTGCTGATAAAGCTGTAATGTAATCTTCTCTATCTTAATAATTGTATAGTTGTTAACTTTCAGTTTCTAGATGATGAGCAGTACTAACCCATAACTATACTTCCAGTCTTTTAGAAAGACTAACTTTCCAAAATTAAGGAGTCATATCAGTTGCTGCGAATTTTTAGCTATCTCGATTACGGTAACTGATTACGTAAGATTGCTATTCGTTGTCTTCCGCTTTAACTTTTGAGGTTTTTCTCTGCTAGAAACGTCAAGAGTGTAGCTTTAGGCTATTCTAGCAAGAAAAACACGTGCCCCATTGCATTATAGGTATTGTGGTAAATACAGCAGTATTGTAATCATGATTATTTCTCCTGCAACAGAACAGGAATAATAAGTCAAGCAGCATCTGATCATCGTCTTTATCCTATTAACCAACCAGTTAACTCAAGGAATTACCTATTTGATTCATACGCCCTGTGTGTTTGCTTATTTTCTAAATAACTTCTTGAAAACTGGATAAAATCAGTATTTGCAGATTTTTATTTTCACGCGATGGTGAAGATTTTTAGATGTGTATTGAATAACTTGATTCAACTTTTCCGTAAGTAAAAGTATGGCAGTCTGTCGATTCAAGAGGGGGCCTAATAGCGAATTATAACAGTAGGTTGTTGGCTATTCGACATGGTGTTGGTATAGTAGATTCATTTAAAATCCAGTGGTAATAGTAGCGACTGAATTGAGGTAGCGGGTACTTAATATTTACTATTGATTATATCGTTACCTTGTGCTACATAGTTCTTCTGTTCGGCTATCTGTCTGGCAATCAACAAAAGATATTGATGATGTATTCAATTATTAGGTGACAACACTCACCCTTACCTACTCCGCAAGGGATTTAAGAAAAATTTTTAAACCAAGTAATTGCTCATTGATAACTGAGCATCCGTTATTTTCAATGTTATTACTACAGATTAAAGACTTGATTTAGTAACAAACCTAAACGTCTTTTATTAAAAAGATCGTTAAAGTCCAGTTATAACTGCTCTTTTTGTTGTTTTCAATGCTCATTGCTTCAATATTGAGCGTAAACCCTTGGCAGTCTAATAACTGGTTCTACTCTTCAATAAAGCGCGCAATTACATTTAATACTCCTAAGCAAATCAGTGACGATCAGATTTACCAGCATATAGAGGAAAAAACTATGCCCCATAGTTTTGGTGTAAGCATCGATTCCAGTGTACTTTGTAAATCCACATACAAGTAGGATGACTTAATGGTTGAGGTAGATTGTGCTGTGACAACATCACTATTAAATATATTTTTGTCTCTTCCGTTACTGTTATTAGCTTTTAAATGTGCTATTCACGACTTTGAATTGATAATCGGTTTGCGAATTCATGAATTTTAGCATAAAAAACCAGGTTTGCAACGCCTAGATAGCAGGCTGTAATGATTCATGGCACTATGGATATGATAAGACCACTGGGAACTGGGAATAGTGTTAGTAGCCAAGTTACAGTAGGGCCCCTGTTTCAGTAAAGGCTGTTCAAATTTGTATCAGTATTAGCAGCATCAGGCGTAAGATAATTCCGTCTCGATGACGGAACATAGCAGCACCATGTTATTGATATCCTGTGATCAATATCGTTAATAGATTCCGCATAATTAAAGGTGGAAATGCAGCAAACACAATAATGCGCTCAGAAATGTTATCTATATTAAGTGAGCCTTCTTGATTAATAAGAGGCTACAAAATCTGAGATGGTTTTTTAATCCCCACCCATTCAATAATTACTATGGAATTAATTAATCTATTGCTGCTAGGGGTCCGGGTAATATTAACAGAAGCGTAGTTAGTTTTTAGATCTCCTGCTTTGTTTTTACGTTTGTTTCCTTACTGTTCTTCATGTTTTGATTGATATGTTCTGGTACAATCAGATAATGCCACTACCTTCAGTGAAGGCCCAGCAGAAAAATTCCTCGCATGGTGAGACCCCATTTAATGAAATGCAGGGGGGATACATTATTTATAATAAAGAAAAATAAGGAAAATAAAATTTACTAACGATTTGTTTATTTTTTATTATCTTTTATAGTAATTATAATTGAGTATAGTCTTTTACCAAAAAGACAATCAAGGAAATTCTAGACCCGATAAAGAAAAAGCATAATTTTTCAGAGTAAAATAGCCATTACATCTAATCAGTGAAGTGATGATGACACCAACAATCATGAAAATGAGTACCGATCAACTAAAGTAAATTCATTACTTTAAATGAGGAAAACCACTTATATTAAAAATAACAATAAATAAAAGATAAAACGTTAAGTTTTTTCTTATACTCCTTAATTAAGATAAGGGTCGCCCTATCTGTAATAGGGGCTATTAACAACCTGTATACTCCCTGTCTCACTATTATCAAGAGCGATGCTTTTTAATTCTTTATAATAACTTAGAATGATGGGTTTGTGTTTTTAGAACTGATCATTAATTTGAGTGAAAGAGGTTGCCAGACAAAATATGCTAACTGTCAATCAAATTTTTATATGGGTGAATGCTCGTAATATCGATTTTCGCCATTTTTAGCAAAATTTTATTAAAATTCTTAGTTACATTAAAGTGTAATAGAGATGATCATTAATCGCATTAATATAGTGAACAGTTTCTATTGCTTATTGGGTCGTGGTGATTGTTATTTTGGTATGTTGATATTACCAAATATTGATGTTAATAAAATCCAACCGGAAATAACGATATTAGTAAAAAAAGATTAAATAGCCAATATTTACGCCTTTGTGTTGATTTAAATAATTAATTAATTCTTATTATAATATGATAAGGAAATTAATCAAAATTAAACATAGAAGAAGGTACAAAAGCCAATACAAGGCCTAAATATAATAGATTACAAAAAATTTAATTGCCTAAATTGCTGAAATTTTATTAAATACAGAGGAAGACTTCTTTTCTATTAGAAACGAAATAAACTCTGTAATACCCATCTTGTTAACGAGATTAAGATGGAAGAGGGAAAGAGTTAGGAAATATTCATCAATCAAAATACTAGAAGAGTAATAGGTACAATCATGGCAATGATGATGGGGGTTTATGAGCAGCATCTAAAGAAAAGTAACCTGAGAAGTTCTATGTGTAAATAAATACATAATATATTATTGACCCCCGTCACAAAAAATAAGATAGTACTAATGATTTTTTTTAAACAGATGTTTATCTTAAACCTGCTTATCTTTAATAAAAACTAAACATTGTAGGATATTAGTTTTCATATAAAGCGGTTTCTATCTGATTAGTATAATTCAAAATACTTCATAATACGGATGATTTAAAATTATTAATGAATTTTAATGTCGTCTCAATCTAATAATTGACTGATGTTTATCAGAATACCAGCTAATTTTTAGTACAGGCGATGCAAGGCAATTTATTACTTGTTACATCACTATCTCTTTTAAAGTCTCGCTTTTTCTATTTGCCATTTTTATAGATTTCGGTTAACTATTACTTTCATCGAGGTAAGTAGCTTATTTATAAATAAAGATGTTTTTTATGATGTAATGATGAGGAAGATCCTGAATGGAAAATTTATTTTCCTGAGTCTGTGACGAGTTTTTTTAATGCTAATAATCTTCGGTAGTTTAATTACCGTTAGCGGTTTACTGAGGGCTTGCTAATTATCCTTTACAAGTTACAAGTTTTTTAGCAGGTAGAATCCGCTTAGATTGTTTCTTTACTAGAAGAGAATGGATATCAATGAGGTTATCAATTCATATAAATAAATATAGATTTGGCTACAATCCTTACTTAATCTGATAATCAATACTTCTTTATATCCATGCATTCTTAATAAGTGTTTAACGTTAAATAACCTTCTGATATATTAGTTAATATCATAATTTGATTTGCATAGGTTTTACGTCATAGTGTAAACATCTAGAAGATAGTTTTCCTTTTCTTCATAGAATCATAAATTGCTTTTACCTCAATTATTCTTAATAACGAGTTAACGCGTTATAACTACATTGTTTCTTCTAGTCCGATATTCTGCTATTGATTTTAATAGCAGAAGAACTTACCTCAGTAAGTATACTAAAATAGTGATGAAAATAACTTATTAAAGCATCGGAAAAATATAAATAGTTGATAAAATCTTTAGATACATTTAAGTTCTCTTAATACGACTTGTGATATGATTAGCGAAAATAAATATCATTCATACGCCAATATTTCTATTAAGATGAATACTGACAATAACATCCAGATTATCTAAAACTTCACGTAACATAAACATGAAGTAGAGTTGATTATATTGTAAATTCTCGTAATAATACGTAATAAAATCATTCAAAGCTTCTTTTGCTGAATCCGAGTAAATCGAGGTTATTCTTCTTTCATATCCAGAGCAGATGATTTTAAAAAATTCCACGCTTTTGCGCCGTGAACTTTCGTTAACAAGATGAAGTCAGTATTCATATGGTAATTCTAATAAAAGAGACTTGCTGGCGTGTTATGATGGCGCCGCCTTTTCATCTTGATAACTCAGATGACAAATAAATAAACGTAATTTTGTGCTCTAAACGTAATTTCATCGTTATTATCAATCGTCACGATACGGAAATACAGAAGAATAATATAGTCAATAACATATTTATGTACGTTATTTATCTGTGCTGTTTTCAGCCGCGCAACAGCAATAGTTTGTCATACTTATATACACTCTTCCATTAAGCGCAGAATGGAAGTTCTTCCTCCATCAAGATAGATCTTCATCAATACTACATCATAGTTTTTTCTTTCCTTTATTCTGTGAACGCGATGATAAAATCCTGTATTAATATAAGAATTAATAAGGAATTTATACTTTTAAAGGTTTGTGGATGGTGATGGAGATACGACATCTCTCATAAGGTCGTAGAAATTATAACCTAATAATGTCCCTCCAATTTTAGAGTAGTAGATAGTTCCGATTTAATATTTTAGTATTCTACTATAATTTTTTGCTAAACAACATACAAAATTATAACTCTCTTCATATGTAAAATTGATACGATGTTGCTTTTATTAGCCGTTTACTTTAATAAAGTAATTCGTTAGAACAGTTAACTAAAATTTCTATTAATTCCTAAATATTTAGAAACTCACTAAAGAAATACAGTTTCTACTATTCTAGTTAAATATTTTTAGTTATTTTTGTTCTTAACGTATAGACTTTTGAAAAAGCAACATGTTATCCAGGATTAAGATTAATAATTTCACCATGATTTTTATAAAGCCTTAGTGTAATATTAATGGTGTTTTCCAGCATAATTCTTTTGTATTTTTTAACGGCTGTTTTCTCTGTAATCAGTATTACATTTTTTACCGATTGTTGTTTGCCTCCAAAGTGCTTATATTGGGAATCATCCCTACTATTAATAAACTGGCCCAATCACTTCCAGAAATGATTGTCAAAACAACTATCAACATACGATTCACCAAGTGCTTCAGCATCATAGATATTTAGATGGGAATACAGAAATAAGTGGGGGGGTATCTCCTTATTAACTTCGTTACTTTAAATAAAAGTCTACTCTTTATTCTGCTTCAGTTCGCCAAATTGATATAATCTAAACACGGTCCGTTCCCCCATTTTTTTAATCAGTTTGCTATCGCTGCTCGCATTCCATATATTTTTAGCAATTATGCAATACAGTTTTCCTATTTTGTCAGAAATAAATGGATAATTCGTTTAATAAGTGATCGAAATTTTTTTAAAATATACAAATCAAGTTTATAGGGAATGAGGTTAACCAGTATTAGTTTGTTTTCCTTCTCTTTGGGTGATATATTTCTTTTTATATTGGCTACTTTCTCTGTAAGCTTAGTCATCTATAAAATTAGTAGTGTGATTTTATCAATGCCAGATTTTACTGTATTTGTAACGTTGCACTATTACTTGCGCGGGTTAGAAATAGCGTTTATTTAAACTAGTATTAGATAAGGGTTATTGTATTTAACGCTATTTTATTTTCTGCGTATTTTCTGTTGTTTGTGAGCCTTTTCTTTTTTATTTTATTATTTTCCTGAGATTAGTACATTTACAATAGTCTGTACTGTTTTTCTTGTCCAATTCACGTTATTTTTTAAAAGGTTGCAGATAAAATTGCAATAGATCCAGTTATTCACTTATAGAATAAAATAAGTGCCATCACAATAATGGCAAGAAAGGAAGTGTGCATTATTATTTTCTTTTTTTAGTTTATTAATCGTTTATTAAATAGGATGGCACTTTTATCTTCTTGCTCCTGTTTAAGAGCCTTCTCTTGTTTTTTACGCTTCATGCTTCAAGCAGACAATATTGTTTTCATTCTGTGCGGATAAAATTACGATTTTTTATTCTATAATTCTGCTTTTTATTTTTCTTTGATATTTTTAGCCTTTATTGTTTTAAATTTACTTCTTTACAGTTTGATTATGCCGATATTATGGTTTTGTCAGTTGTTGACATTTTACTAAAACTTAAGTAATACTCCCCCTATTCTGTATCAATAGAACGCAGCACAATACTAGAGTGTGGTTTCGTGAATAACAGGTACGGTATAGTTAAATTTTTTGTTTAATAAAACTATTAACAATCTCTTCTTTACTTTTCAAATAGCAAAGTAAAGACGGAATAACTTTTTATTAAAAACTAAGGATAAAATATCTATCGTTATAAACGAAATAAGGCGCGATCTGATAACTTTCTTTACCTGTTATGAATCGAATCAATTTCTTGGCGATTGCTTTGATCAGTATCTTTCTAACTAAAATTTTTCTGCTATTGCGCCCACTTGAGATGGCGAGCTTCTGCTTTGTCTCTCACTTTATTCCTATATTCATTTTAAATAACGATAAGTCACCTGAAAATCAGGCTGCTGAGCTGATATGTTATCAATAAGGCTCAATTCCATATTTTTAGAATTGTTTGTTTGCGATGATGAAAAGGTTGGTACGCAAATTCAGTTCTTGTTGTTAATAATATGATTTGCATTATATTACCTTTCTTATCCGAGTGCACCTTGAAAAAGACAACATTTAATTTATAGTTTTCCTATTTAATCTTTTTTACTTCAGAGAAGGTTCTATTTTCAATAGAAGACGTTTTTCTTTTGGTAGCGCTTAATTTCTTGCTATCATCTGCTCAATAGCAGATTTTATCGCTTTTTCACATCATATCTGACTCAGAGCCGCGATGGGTTTGGTTTACCTAAAAACTAGCAACATTACAAGCATTGCGTTTTTCATATCTTGCCCTGCTGGTTGATAAGATTTTTGTTGCTAACGCAGCTACACTTATACTAATCTCGAACAGTAATTGCATAGAAATTGTTGCGCTCACTCCAGATAAAGAAACTACTAATATTTCTAAAATAAATAAGTAGAGTTGCACATATCTCTGCTAAACATATTAAGCATCGAATCCAATTTTACTAAATTGAGATATCAAAGTAGTAACTTTTTATTAGTAAATAAAATTTTATTAGTAAATAAAATAATTAATAATTAGACTTAAAGATAATGAAGAAGATAAAATCATTAATATTCTAGAAAAATGTTTTGCAACCAATCGTTAAACATAATTAGCATCAAACCCATACATCAAATAAAATATAAATATGAATGGAGGTGTTATATGTACCTAATAACAAGATTATTACTTTAACTTTATTAATATAAAAGACAAAAAATCATTAACATAAATAGACTGATAAGTCATAAACTGGGCGGTATATATCCCTTCATTTTTTATAATTATTAATTCATTAATGTCATGTAAAGTTTTATCAAGGATTTTTTCTTATTCTATAAATTATTAAGTAATTCTAATATAGTACACTACTTAAACTATCTTTTATGCTATTGATGGCAGATAATACTATTAAAATAACTATTTATATTCCCTACGCAAGATAATAGAATTGTTATTCGCATGATAACTCATATTATACTTTTTTTGGTATAGATGGTATAGATAAATTTCAGTGAGTGATATCCTTTTCTTTATTGTACAATATAAAATTGTGGTTGATATAACTAAAAAATTCTATAATCATAATGAAGAATGTTGCATCATTAATTTTTAAAAGACATCAAAAAATTCCCCTATTAGATATTTTTTTTACACCAACAAAACAGAGTGACTTATATATTCTCCTCTAAGTTATTTAACTCTGGAGTTAAAGTGTTCAGTTGATTTAACTGATAATGAGCTTCATCTCTATTTTTATAGTTTTCTGATTAATTTTCTGATTTTGATATATCTCATAAAGAATTTTTAATTCATATGAATGATTCCTTACACTATTTAGTGATTTCACTTCTTCTTTGCATCCTACAAAATAAAGTTTTAAACTATTAAACTCAATAAAAATATTTTTATGATGATATTTAGATTATAAATTATTTAATTTACTATTATAGGTTTTAGCTGTCATCGACTTTAACGTTTAATCATCTGATCTTTAAGCAATTTTTCGCTAATCTACAGCTTCAATATCCATTTTCCATTATATCATTAATAGTTAAACATAACAGATTTTATCTGAATACTGTTCACCAAATCCTATAATTCTTTCAAGCCTGTTGATAACACAACCGTTATAAAAGCTTGTTAATTTTATTAAATAAAAGACTTTCCTGCTTCTGTATTTTATCCGGTTGTTTCAACTGAATCGCCTTATTGACAAGCTGTTGCTTGCAGCTATTTATATATCTTTTTAATTGCCCTTATTATTGAAAGTATTAAAATTTTATATTTCTCATGTAATACGTTAAACTGATCAGGAGGGGAACTAGAAATAACAGAAGCTTATTCACTGCCTTTCTCTGTTAGCAAAGATTTTTAAGATCAACCTCCAGGCTTTTAATTTAATCAACAAAATACTAATATCACAAATACCTATTGCAGTTGCTAGCTGCTGTTTGTAAACGGCTATCTGGTCTTTATAATTATTGTGTCGTTTATAAGCCATTATTTAGTTTCCTTAGTCTATTCCTAGGAATTTCGCAACTTTAAACATCAGATCAAAAACAGGAATACCACCCACTATTGTTTGTAAACTGAACAACAGGAAAGATAAGATTGCTATATTAAATTGTTTAGATTTCATATATCACCATATTAATTATATCAAAATGCTTTAGAAAGGTAAGTTGTTCAGTTATTCATTATGTTACCTGCCTTATCTATAAAGTGATTCAGAGATTTTAAAATTATGGCATCACCGCTCATTACTTTATATATTTCTTATTCTTGAAAGATCAAGCCGGGAATCTCCCCCTGTTCGGAAAAATATTTTACATTATTGCGTTTGATCTGAGTTTTAGAACAACATATTGACGGGATTATTAATCTTAGTCTTTTAAAAATATCAAACACTTGTAGCTCAATTTTATACTATCGATAAAATATCCTTCCAATCTACCATCGGATTACCCGTTAAAATTTGTGTACGCGCACTGTTCCGATAATCACAAGATCAATTTCATCCTTAATAATTTCAGATAAAAATTTGATAGCGATATAACTACCATTGCATTTAATTACGGATAGTTTTTAGCTTGGTGTAAGTAAATTCCTTGAATACAGGGTTTCTAATCTACTTTCAGAATTTATTCATGAAAGTAAAGAGACGATAGCTCTTAATTAGAGTTGAGTTATGCGGTAAAGTAAGTAAAACGATATCAGCACATATATCGACATTATTCAGAAAATCCGTCTCATTGATGTTAAAGTTATCAAAGTGGGTTATATATCGAACATATTAGGATACTTATCGAACACCCAGGCAAAATCGCTGCCTCTCTCGTTGAAAGCCGGATATTTAGCTCATTTTCTCTATGCATTCCTAATGGGGAATCCGATTTCGCCAGTTATTCTATTAGACGGGTAATAACAAAACAACGATTACCGATTCATCGTTCATAACGATATTAAGCAGATAGCTCAATTGATGCTTCCTGCACTCTATGATAGTTATCCATTTATGGATACACAGTGTTTCATTAGTTACTTAATGAAGTTAAGATTATATTTATTGGGTACAAGAGAAAACGTATTTATTTCATAAACTTACCACTAAACCTGCAAATAACAGCACCTTTAACCGTCTAGATTTTATTTTTGCTCCCCGATCTTTATCTATTAGTTTTTATATCCGGCGAAAAATTTTCCGGCAACGCATATTTTTATTGCATATTTGGAGGAACGTAATTATTATTGTTTTTATCAAAAGTTCGCCATAAAAGTACTGTAATCAAAGAATTTTCTCATTAAATTAATCCTTATCAGCTAAAGCGTGATAAGTGTATTAAGATAATACCTCATCAAGCACAAGTTTACGTAAAAACAGCATTACATCTCCTTAAGTTATTCTATTGTGCTTACCGGGATAGCAATATGCAGCATCCCTATTTCCACGAAATTTGACTCCTAAGTTTCTCTTTTAGGGTAATGAAAAGATAATTTCCTCTATGCTGGGAAATATATACACCATTGATAATAATAATTCTGCCAGAATTAGAGTAATACCAATATTATTCATATGCATTATAAATTTCCTAAGTATCAGTCACCAGTGCTTTTCAGAGCATTAGCATAAATCATTAATGAAAAATAGTAGCGACCATAGAGAGAATTTCACTTATATTAACAAATCAAGTCCAGATCAAGATTAAGACGTTGTTATACTGCATATTATTGTCGCTCATCAGAAGATGAGCCGCGCGCATTTAATGGTTTTCGCGCTTCATCCCAGGATATGGAAGTATAGGATTGAATAATCATCTAATCATGGAGAATATGAAGCAATGTTATTCATCATCTTAGTCGCTATTTTTTCTGAAAACTTCTTGACTTTAAACTGTGAAAATAATACTTAGTATTCATATATAGTTAATATTCCTAGATTCAACTAAAAACAGCGCCGCTGATCTAATCTTCCGTATAACTAGAAGTACGACTGGTAATTCTACCATTACGCCATTCATATTTTAAAAAATATTTATAAAAAGCCAGTTAATAACAAAAACCGATTAATTTTCAAAAAAAAAATCAATACCTGAGGGCCTTATTATAACAATAAAGTGCGATATCGAATAACACTTTTATTTTTGATATCTCTCTCAATGCCTCATTGAGATCGTATAACTTCTGTTCTTCTTTAATCTTTTTTTGTTCCGCTTTAAAAGCGGCAGTTCTATCAACAGTAGATAGAGTAAGGTATAAAAATAAGCGGTTGCGACGGAATGGTCTCTCTTTGAGAGAAGAATAGTAAAGATGACTGATTTTATAGCTATGAAGATTATCAGATATTTTATGTTATATAGTGGTAGTTTTTCACATTGTGGATATAAAAATCACCAAATAAATTTTAAATGATCGTATATCAGCCTGGATATGAAACTGATTTATCACTACTTCAAGCATTTCATGCGATTCATAATTAAATGGTATCCTAAATAATTCCTATTTTCAGAAAAAATCACTTTTTGGTAAAAGTATCTTATTTCATGAATAGAGGAGAGTTATTAGAAAATTATTGCATGGTGGTGATTAAAGTACATTTCACTCTGATTCTTCGTAAAATCTATTCTTCATTTTTAAATTGGACGTTTTATTTACCAGTAAGGTCAAGTCCTTCTCCCCCTTTTTTACCAATTATAATTTTTTATGAAAATTAGAGCAGCTTAGAGCAGCTTAATTAAATATAAATAAAAAATTGCTTTTCTAGCAGTACAGTTTTATACTTCTATAGGTTACCTTATTAATTCAAAATCCTACTCAATCAGATCCATCATTCTTATGATGCCCATCAACGCACCGGGTATCATAAGAATACCAGCAGTTTCTTCTTGCTCTTTCTTTAACTTCTTTATCGTTAGGAAAATATGCTAAAACCTTACCAATAAAGCATAAAAGGCTTTATTAGCGGTATCGTAGTTTTTTTGCTAGCTATACCTATACAGCAGATCAGCATTAACTTTTGCTTACATACTTTTGGAGAAGGGTATGTAGCACATCAGCTATTTATCTACCCAAGAACATTGGTGCCGCATTCTCGGGAATAGTTTTGCTATTACATTCCAAAGAAAAACCAAGCATCATCTCTCGTAGCAAGCCTGAGAGTACGGTTAAGTTACGCGCTCGCTAGCCATTAAAAAGTTATGCTCAGCTTGATTCTAACTTTTAATAACCCTCCTTAAGCGCAGATAGAGCTCCTTACATCAATGCGCAGTGACGTTGATAATGAGCAACAGGTAAAAAAGGTGATCAGCTTTCCTGACAAAATGATTATACTATCAGCTAAGAAATAAATGTAGGTATATCACTTAAATCACACATCTATTATTGTCTATGCTCTTCAAGCTATCGTTGTTTCAATCTGAAGATAGCACTTAGCAAGAATATCATGTGCTTTTCACCGAGAAACAGCTTGAAGCTTCAAAAATCACCGATGAAGATGTCTTGTAGGTACAAAAGCCATGGTAGCGCCTTTGACGTTTTGCGTATTTAAGATAAGACGGTAGCAATGAACTGTTGAAACATATTCCGTTACCGCTGCAATCCCTCTGACCTTAAGCACTTTAATCTCAATATTGTTAATACCCCCCACAAAAAAAAGTCTGTATAGTTTGCTGTAGCAAATAACTGTTACGGACGATGATATAAGCCCCCGTCGATAAAAGGCGTCGCTAAGCAGATTATCGCAGTATGGCTTCAACCATACCTTTAACAGCGGTGCTATCAGCTACCTCTATTATTAAGGACGCGTTCATGTTAAGGGGATTATAGGTAATATTTAGTTTCACAGATACTTGTAGGATAGCCTTTTCATGGTATATGATCTCTCTGTTGTTGAAATCATTTATGAAATCAATTATCAGGATGCACCACTATCTCTGAAACTTCATATATCAAAAATGAATATAACTCACTATTATATAATGAATTCAATTTTACATCTGATCACTTTAACAGAAAATAATAACAATTATATTTATGCGCCTTACAATTGTTTACACTAATATAACCTTAGCGTAAAATGAATACTGAATAAAACGACAATAATTATCTTTTCATTTGGAATCGCTAAATGAGACTTATAAAATATAAAGAAAGCATTGGAATCATTTCACTACTTGCTATTTTTTTCTTGCTAACTGGTTGCAATATGGTATTAATGGATCCCAAGGGTGCCATTGGGGTAGAACAAAAAAAATTGATACTGACTGCGCTTAGTTTAATGTTAATTGTTGTTATTCCAGTTATTTTTATGGCTATTATCTTTGCCAGAAAATATCGAGCAAGTAACAAACAAGCAACCTACCGGCCAGATTGGGCATATTCAAGCAAAATTGAGTTAGTTTGTTGGACAGTTCCTATCATTATCATCATCATTCTTGCCGTAATCACCTGGAAAACCACTCATCAATTGGATCCTTATAAATCATTAGAAAGTGATAAAAA